>NZ_SIJB01000040.1 GCF_009910845.1 Chengkuizengella marina
GGTATCCGCTGCTTTGTATTGTAAGACTAAATCTCCAACTACCGGCACGTTTGGAGTCGCATCTACGACATTAGACTCCTTATCTCCAGCACTATTTGATGCCACTACTTGATAATAATAAGTTGTACCGTTAATAGCTGTTGTATCTGTAAAAGAAGTAGTTGAAAGATCTGATTGTAAACTATCAAACGGTCCATTCATAGATGTTGATCGTAATACCTCATAACTGTTTGCATAGGAAGAAGCAGTCCAACTTAACTCTACTTGCCCATCACCTGCTGTTGCAGACAAAGTAAAGCTGCCTGGCTGCTGTAATTGTGGAAGAGCTTGAACTTCATTCGAGGTAGCTGTTCCCGCTCCATTATTTGCTGCTACTTGGTAATAATAAGTCGTTCCATTGGAAACGGAAGTATCTGTATAATTTCTTAATAAAATACCATCTGCAATTGTGGTATATGGTCCTCCGCTTACTTCTGCCCTTATAACATCATAATCGTCAGCATTACTAGATAAGCTCCAACTTAGATCTACCTGTCCATCACCTGTAATAGCTGATAGAGTAAATGTTCCAGGTTGAGGTAAAAATGGTGTTCCATTTACTTCAGATGAATCTGGGCTATCCCCAGAATTGTTAGATGCACTGACCACATAGAAATACGTTTCCCCATTTGATAAACCTGTATCTGTATAATTATTATTTAAAGTTGAATCAATAATTAAATAAGGACCTCCACTGAATTCAGATCTTTTAATATTGTAACTATTTGCTCCGCTTGCATGATTCCAACTTAAAGTGATCTGTTCATTCCCTTCATTTACAGTAACATTTGTAGGTGTACTTGGAGGAAGTGCTGGTCCAGGTTCGTCACCAAATACCTTCAATCCATCATCAAATACAGGGATATATGGTGTTTTTATCACTGAAGAACCTGAAGTTAACTCTTGATATGAATAATCATTACTTGGGTCCCAGAACGTTGTTCCTGATGGGGCTGCCATTCTAAACTGCACTTCTTTTTTATAAGCCGACTGTCCACCTGGATAAATGTCAACACCCGTAAAATCTACTAGAACATAATATACATTGTTATCGATGTCATAAGGGATAAAACCTGATACTGATGAGCCTTGATTGTAAGCTGTTGACGTGGTTAGATCATTTACTGTATAACCCGCATCATACACTTCGGAAAGATCCACAAAATACTTGAAGGATAATTTATCTCCCATTCTTGCAGGCCAACCTGCACGATTATTTAACAAAGCCTTAATTTCTGTATAAGTTGCTCCTGAACTATTTACTGATGCTTCTACAAACATTTCATCTTCACGCACTTCTGGCTGAGGGAAATTTGGAAGTGGTTGCTGACCGGCACCATACATTAAATTCATCTTTGCTAAAGAACCAGTAAAACCAGCATTATAATCTGTAGCAACCTCATTACTAACGTAATCTCCAATGTCATCTGTGTAATTATCATTTAGATCGGGACCACCAACTAATGCACCATATAAAATATGACGATGATATTCAGGAACAGATTGGCTATCTGCCCAAGATCCATGAGAAGTACGATGATGAGGATGTTCTGGCGGATTATTACTGTAACCGATTACATAACTGCGGTTATGAGGATTATCACCAAGCATATATAGGATCTGATCTACTGCAAAATCACGATATTTTTGTGCTTTGGCTGGATCACTTGCTTCTAACCAGTCTGAATAAACAAATGCTAAAAAGGAAGCGTTTGCAGCATATCTTAAAACACCCCAAGTATCTAACCAAGCTAAACCACCAGGTGTATAAGTAATCCTTTGTCCTGTATCTTCAGTTCCAGTTGTCCAATAATCTAAATTTCGTTCTGTTGAAGTGATAAACTGACTATCTCCAGTAATTCTAGCCAATAAAATTTGCGCTCCATAATGTTTATCATCCCAAGCTTGTGTCCATAAATAACCCCAATATGGTGTTTGACCTTCTGTACCCCAATCTGCTGTAGAAGCAATGGCTTTATTTAAATAAGTTTCATCATTCGTTGCTAAATACAACCAAACCGCTCCCCAAGTAATTTCATCTTCATATCCACTCCAAGAGTTATAGAATGAAGCAGCATCTGTAATGCAATCGGAATATTTTCCTCGATATTGATCTGCAAAATCATATAACTGGATTGCATGTTGTAATAAAGTAGACGCATAAGTCGGATCTGTTTCTTTGAAAATGATGGATGAAGCCGCTAGAGCAGCAGCAGTTTCCCCTGCTAAATCAGAACCTGGACAGCTTGCATCAATTTTGTAGGATGGACGAGCCATTTGCATAACTTCTGCAGGTCCCCACCATGCATGATCCACTCCACCAGTTCCTATTTGACCATACAATTCATTAGGTCCAGTGTGAGCTTTAATAAAGTAATCTGTAGCCCACTTTATGTTATCCAATATTTCTTCATATTGGCCCGCCTGTATGTAACCATCCTTATATTCGTAAACTGACCAAGCCAACATTGTTGTAGTTGCTGCCATAGGAAATCCAAACTTTACGTGATCCCCAGCGTCATACCATCCTCCAGTTAAATCCAAACCTACATCTGCACCATCATTTAAGCCTGAATCACCACGCCACTCTACTCTGTTATTATCAGGTAATTCACCAGAGCGTTGTGCTTCATAAAAATAAATAGACTTCTGAAGTGCTTCTGCGTAATTATACGTACTTGGTGCAGCGTCCACTTCGTTGCCTTTTTGAAAACTTTCAAACATACCAGAAAACAATACCAGTAGTGACAGAAAAATAAGCGTCATACTTCGAAAGATTTTCATTGCACCTTCCTCCTGATTATAAAATTTTCCTAAAACCACATGAGACCGCTCCCAAATACACCTCCTTTTTAAAGTAAACTTCTAAATTATGACTGAAATTACCTAGAAAAGAGACAATATAATCTATTACTAAATCGATTATTCACTTGAAAATAGAGATTATATCCTAAGAACGTATTTTACAATCAAAATTAGATTCAACAAAACAATCTGTATGTGGAAAGTGATAAAACAAAGAAACAACTGAATTTAATGTGAAAGTTTGTAAGTGAAGTTATCAACTTTTAGTAGAGGATAGAATACTAGCTTGTAGATTATAGATGATAGTGAATTTTCTTAATTGGTATCATCATTTAAAATCATTTATTATAAGTAGTATCCCTACTAATATGAGTAAAATAGCAGATTGTAGAAAAAAACGTAGAAACTTCTGTAAATTTAAACAGAAATAATAGAATCTGTGGAAAAAATTAACTAAATATTCTATTTAATTAAACAATAATAGACTATACTTTTAATGTCAACTAAAAATACTTTGATTTTCTTAACTATTATCTTACAAAAACTAAATAGATTCTGCTACTTACAATGTCTTACTTGGTAGTAAACTAAAAAAGCGCTACTTTGAGCGCTTTTTTAGTTTTATCCATTTGAGTATACCTTCATTATTTTGAATTAAATTCACATTTATATGAAACCTACTTGATTCATTCTGTTTACCTTCTTTTTTCAATTACACACGATAATAGTCCCCACGCCAATTTTTCACTGCTTTTTTAATTTGTTTCTTATCTAAGTTTTCTTTACTTGCCTTTTCACATAATGCTGGAAACTCTTCATCACTTGCAAATCGCAAACCAATAATTTGATCCACTGTTAAACTTGGATCTAACAAACGCCCAGTAAGAACATAATGACGCAAATTCTCTTCTGAACGAATTACACGATCTTGTACCTTGATGGAATATACCCTAACAAGTCCAAAAACTATAAAAAGACCAACAGAACCCCCTACCCACAGAAGAGCAATTGAAATATTTTCTCCTGATGAAATAGATAAAACTAAATAAATGATTGTACCAATAAAAACCAATAGTACTAAGGGCGCACCAATATAATGATACATTGGATGCAACCGAGCATGATTTCGATAGTTTTGCTCATTCATTTTTTATCTCCTCCTATATCTAAATTTCTATGAAAGTGCTAAATATTATATGCTTCTTGTTTCTTATCTTCAATTTAAAAATATCCTCCGATTACATGTAAGAATCGAAGGATATTTTATATAATATTAAATTTAAATGACTAATAAATTCATAAAATCATGTACAGCCGTTTCTTCCAACCTTTTCTGATCCATACTAAGTTCAACTATTTTTTCTACTTTTTTCGCTGGAAATCTAGTAGCTAAATTATTTTCGAACTTCTCTAATAGTTTTGGCTTAGCCTCAGCTCTTCTTTTTCGATGACCAATTGGATACTCAATCTCCACTTTATCTGTTTTGCTGCCATCTTTAAAGTGAATTTGTATAGCATTGGCAATGGAACGTTTATCTGCATCTAAATAATCCATACTATATTGTTTATTTTCCTCGACAATCATTTTCTCACGTAAGGCATCAATCCTAGGGTCTACAGCGAATTCTTCTTCATAATGCTCTGCGATTAAATCTCCATAAATTAAACCAATTGCAGTCATATATTGCAAACAGTGGTCACGATCTGCCGGGTTTTTCAACGGACCTTTTTTATCAATGATTCGACTCGCAGCTTCATGTGTATTGATTGTGATTTTATCAATATCTTCTAAACGTAAACGATCCTTAATTTCATGATGGAGTTTCACTGCACATTCTACAGCCGTTTGTGCATGAAACTCAGCAGGGAATGAAACCTTAAATAACACTTGTTCCATCACATAGGAATCAAAAGGACGGGCAAGTGTTAATTGCTCACCTTTAAATAAAACATCCTGAAAACCCCATTTCTCAGCTGTCAATGCAGTCGCATAACCCATTTCTCCTTTTTTAGCGATCAATGATAACCATACAGCACGGCTTGTTGCATCCCCTGCAGCCCACGATTTTCTTGATCCTGTATTTGGAAAATGTCGATAGGTTCTAAGACTGGCATTATCAATCCAAGCATTTGAAACCGCATTCATCACTTCCTCTAATGTACCACCTAACATTGCCGCGGCAACAGCGGTAGAAGCAACCTTTACAAACAAGACATGATCAAGCCCAACTCTGTTTAAACTATTATCTAACGCTAGCACACCTTGAATTTCATGTGCTTTAATCGAGGCGGTTAGCACATCCTTCATCAATAGTTTTTCTTTGCCTTCGATTATTCTCTGACGACTCATATAATCGGCTACAGCTAATATAGCACCCAAATTATCTGATGGATGTCCCCACTCCTGCGCCAACCAAGTATCGTTATAATCCAGCCAGCGAATCATAGTTCCTATATTAAAAGCACCTTGAACAGGATCTAACACAAATTGTGTGCCGGGAACACGAACACCATTTTCAACATTTGTTCCTTGAACGATGGGACCAAGATGTTTTGTACATTCTGGAAATCGCAAAGCAAGCATTGCACACCCTAATGAATCAATTAAAACGTATTTTGCGGTATCGTAGGCTTCAGTGCTATTTACTTTGTAATTTACGGCATATTCTGCTATTTCTTTAATTAACTGATCAAAGCTTTGTGTATCTGTACTTTCAGATGAAATTTGACTCATACTATGATTTCCTTTCAATTATGTTATTTAATATATTATTATCTTATCATAAGAGAGATAAGGATAAATCTATTTTAATAAACTTCCGCCTTGTACTTATGGATGAAGATTACGAGGTCCTAAGTAATTTACTCTAGGCCTAAACAATCGGTTATTTTGATTTTGTTCATCTACATGTGCACTAATGCCAACGATACGAGAAGATAAAAAGATGGGTGTATAAAGATCAATCGGAATGTCTAATAAGTAATATACAGGTGCAGCATAATAATCTAAATTTGGATACAGACCTTTTTCTCGTTTCATTACTTCTTCACCGATGACACACATATCATATAATTCTCGGTTCCCTTTTTCTTCAACGAGTTTCAATAATGCTTCCTTCATTAATAATGCGCGTGGGTCCATTTTCCTCATATAAACTCTGTGTCCAAATCCCATAATGCGCTCTTTATTTGCTAGCTTCTCTAAAATCATCGGTTCAATTTTATCTTTTGTTTCTGCTTCTAACAACATTTTCATGACTGCTTCATTTGCTCCACCATGAAGGGTTCCTTTTAGTGAAGCTACAGCTCCCGTTAACGCACCATATATATCTGCTTGTGTTGATGTAATGACTCTAGCTGCAAAAGTGGAATTCGGCATTTCATGTTCACTATACACCATCAATAACTGATCAAAAGCTTCAACTTCACTTTCAGAAGGTGTTTTACCAGTAATCATATACAAAAAGTTAGCACTGTATGATAGATCTTGTCTAGGTTCAATAAAGGGCTGATTTACTTTTGCGTGGTAACTATTAGCAACGATATTAGGGACTTTTGCTAACAATCGAATCGCTTTATCACGGGTTGAATTTTGTGATCGATCTTCAAGATCGTCTTCATAACCAGCTAAAGCAGAAATCCCTGTACGTAAAGCATCCATGGAGTGAGTTTTAGAAGGTAATAGTTTCAGAATAGATAAAATATTTTCTGGTAGTTGATACTCTTTTTGAAGTTGTGACTCTAGTTCCTTTCGCTGTTCATTTTCTGGTAGATAACCATCTAATAGAAGAGTGATGATATCTACATACTTCACATTTTTTGCTAGCTCAATCAAATCATAACCGCGAATCACAATTTCCTCATTTTCCACATCTAGATAGGAGATATTCGTCTCACAAGCAATCACCCCTTCTAAACCTGGTATGTATTGTTTTTCAGTCTGCATACATATTCCTCCTCTTTTTTTATATCAAAATAATAAATAAGAAAGCACTTTCAATATATGTTTATTATATAATAATATCACTTTTTTGACTAAATGAATATTTAGGTCAGTTCTAGATAGAGACCTGATTGGCAATCCCCGCTTACATAAAATATACATATATGTATATTGTTTTATGAAAATATCTGGAATATAGGAGAAAAATAGATTATTTCCCAATTTTTAATTAAATATGAACATAAACAGTGTTTTTATTAATTAGATCTATTATGTAAAGTGAATGATGTAATATACATAGGGAATCATTTCCAGTCTCAGGTTTTAATTTTTTTACTTAACAGAATTGGTGATCTACTCCTTTTTTAAGTGTTGTGAAGCATTCTGTTGTAAGAAATGATAACTATGAATGGTGATTCAATCAGCAAGTAATATCCATTTATTTGAAGGTATTTGATTTATTTTCTAGAATATAATCTTATGTAATTTCTAGAAATTTATAGTTTATTTAATTGCCTTCAAGAATTATATAAGGAGGTGTTTTGAGATGAGTAGTGAACTAGATCTGGACTATGGTTTAATAAAACCTCTATCCATTCCAAAAAATTCAAAAGTACCAGATTTATTTTCAGGAAGGTCCTCTGAAGAAGAATATGATCTTTATTTTCGATTAAAAAGAAACAATCCTGATCTGATTGACTGGTCTAAAAATTGTATTCTTTTATATGAAGACCAATTACATGACCTAGATGGTACTAGCTTGGAGGCAATAGAGAAATATGAAATTCTTAAGGGTTGGTTAAATGTATTCCAAGTTACATTGGAAAAATGGGTGGATATTTCTCAAAGTGAACAAAGGGAGAGTTAAGTTATGCAAACAAACTCGGTAGACACTATTTCAACAGCTTACCAGCAAGCAGTATTGCGCTGGAAACAAGGACACCAATCGTTTCAAATTATTATCATTACTATGAATACATTACTGGATTCGAGTATTCAAGCTTTGAATCAAAGAGAATGGAATTTGCTAACTAAATCACTTGATAGACTTTCTAATCTAATGAAAGCTTCCACTGCTACTATGAAGTATACGTCGGACTTCTCGCCCAAATCTTATGAGGAATTAATCAGACCCTCGATGATGCCTCCGTTTCTTAGTGATGGTTTCAGCGGGGTATTAAACATTGATCATAAATTAATGCTGAACAAATTTCGCAAACTGCGTGATCTAATGGTACAGAAATTAGGAGATAAACATCAATGGCCTTCATTGATTACGAAATCTTGGAATCAATTTATGGATACTCAAGCTCATAATCGTGAGCACCATGGATTGGTATGTCAGCATTTTGTTGATGATGGGGTCTCTCTCATGCAAAATTTTTATAAAGAAAAACGCAAAACAAATAAATAAGGGGGAATTTTAAATGATTACAGTAATGGAAACTTGGTATTTAAAAAATGGTCTTGAAAAGCAAGCCTTGGAACTAATGCAGGAAATGGATGATTTAGTAGGTCCAGGTGCTCATGAACATCCAGGCTGGTGCGGTCATGCTTCATTTTATCAGAATTCAGAGAAGCCAAATGAAGTTATCATGCAATACCCTTGGAAAAGTCAAGAACTCCATGTTGATCTCAGAGATAAAGAGGAATCTCTATTAACAGCATTTTATGCCAAATATTGCTTAAAACCACGAAACATTATTTACTTTCATGAATTAGAAGTAGAAGTAGAACATGACCATGATAGTCATAGTCATAGTCACATCAAATAAGATAATAGAAAGGTGTTTGATATGAGTTTAACTAATATGGTTGCATTGGTTACAGGTAGCTCTAGAGGTATTGGAAAGGCCATTGCTTTAGAACTTGCTAAGCAGGGTTCGGATGTGGCTATTGTGTATCGTGGACAAAAAGAAAAAGCAATTGAAGTAATGAATCAAATTGATTCGCTAGGTAGAAGAGCAATGATTTTTCAAGCGGATGTAACGAATCCTGATGACGTTGATAAACTTGTTGTTCAAGTTACAAATCAACTAGGATCCATAGATATACTTGTTAATAATGTTGGTGAATTTCATCTAAAACCGATTTCTAAAATTGCTGTAAACGAGTGGGATGAAGTATTTAAAAGCAACTTACACAGTGTTTTTTATATGTGTAAAGCCGTTATACCTGGAATGCGCAAACGTCGGATGGGGCGTATTATAAATATAGGTCTAAGTCCAAACTATATCGTTCGTGGTGCACCTAATGTTGCTGCTTATTCCATTGCCAAAACAGGTGTTATCATTTTTTCTCGTTCTTTAGCAGTTGAAGAAGCCTCCTACGGAATTACAGTGAATTGTATTTCACCAGGGCTCATTGAAAATGGATATCAGTCACCTGAACAAGTGGAATGGATGCGTCAACGTGTTCCTATGAAGAGATTGGGAACACCAGAAGAGATCGCTGATTCAGTTGCCTTTTTAGTTTCCGAACGTGCTTCTTATATATCTGGAGCTAATTTGAGTGTTTCTGGTGCTTGGGACTGGGAAGATCGACCAACTGATCATGATCATATTGTCCATGAATTATTTGTAGAGGATGGTATAAAATGAAACCGGATAACGAAAATTTGAATTTGGGAGATTGGGCTCCACATGAGTTCGAAGAACAAGGACAAAAACTGATTCAATTAATTCGAGAGTATTTTGAAAACATACGTGAAACCCCTGTCAGTACAGACATAACCCCAAAAGAATTATTAAATATGTTAGATGGACCTATACCCAACAAAGCAGAATCGTTTGATTTAACATTGGATGAAACATGGGAAAAAATCATTCCTCATTTAACACATTGGAATCATCCATCATTTCATGCTTATTTTAGTATTACAGCAAGTTTCCCAGGTATTTTGGCTGATCTTCTCATATCTTCATTAAATGTAAATGCTATGGTTTGGAAGGCTTCTCCAGCTGCATCTGCTCTCGAAAAAATAGTACTTAGATGGATTACAGAAATGGTAGGTTATGATCCTTCTTCAGATGGTGTTTTAATAAATAATGCTTCTTTAGCAACTTTTTACGCGCTTGTCGCAGCACGAGATGCCTTAACTGATTTGGAGGTTCGCACCAAAGGCCTTACTGGAAGAGTGCTACCAACTTTAAGAATTTATACTTCCGATCAAGCACATAGTTCAGTGGATAAAGCTGCTATAGCTCTAGGAATAGGAACAGATCATGCAGTTCGAATTCCTACAGATGAATATTACCAAATGATTCCTGAGGAATTAGAAAAAGTGATTTTATCCGATCTAGAAAAAGGATTTCGACCTATGGCAGTAGTTGCAACAGTGGGAACTACGGCTACAGGATCAGTAGATCCACTGTCTTCTATTTCAGATATTTGCAAAAAGCATGGAATTTGGCTGCATATTGATGCAGCTTATGGGGGTTTTTGGAATGTAGTTCCAGAAATTAAGAATAAGTCTGAGGATTTACAGCTTGGTGACTCTATTGTGGTCAATCCACATAAATGTCTCTATACTCCACTTGAAGTTACAGCTATGTTTTGTCGTAGACAGGGAGCACTTTCCAATAGTTTTCGTTTAGTTCCAGAATATTTACAAACGGAAAATGAAGATGGCAGCATCGATTATATGGATTTCTCGTTACAACTAGGGCGCAGCTTCCGATCATTAAAGCTATGGTGGATCATCCGTAGTTTTGGATTAGAGGGTTTGACTAGTAGAATGAGAAGAAGCATCCAACTTGCTGAATGGTTAGAAAAAGAAGTTAACTTACACCCTGATTTTGAATGTGTAACAACTTCACATTTTCCACTTTTATGCATTCGTTATGTTCCTGAACATTTACAAAATATTTGGACAGAGTTGAAGTTAGATGAAAATGAGGAATCCAAGAAATATTTAGATAAGCTAAATGCTCAAATTATGCAAAAACTAAATCAATCGGGACTCGTTTACCTATCACACGCGGTAATACGAGAAGGATATGTTATTAGAATTTCAATAGGGAATATAAAACAAAATTTAGATGATATAAAAACATTATGGGATACAATACAAAAAATAGCCAAAGAGGTAAATCAGGATTCCCCCTCTCCTATCATGTTAAAATAAACATAAACTATTGAATTGCAGGGTGTTTAAATGAATTTTGAACGTTTTTTTCCACCTCTTATTCACAAGGCGCTCGAAGTTGGACCACCAGGCCAATGGGCGCCTAAGCCTTTTTCACAAAATATTAATCTGCATGCTGGATATCCTCATCCAAACGCAATTCCGATTGAGGATTTAATGAAGGCTGCATTAAATCTATCAAACAAAGAAAGAGATCTGCCTTTTCAGTATGAAGGAAGTCCATCAAAAAAGAATTTGAAAATATTATTGAAGGAAAATAGTTACATTCGTGGGATTCATTTAGATAATCAAAAAATGATCGTCACCGCTGGGAGTACCCAAGCACTAGATCTTACAGCTAAAGTATTGTTGCATGAAAGTGATTTAGTTGCCTTGGAATCCCCAACGTATATGGAAGCGATAGAAATTTTTCGAAACTATACGTCCAACTTTATAAGTTACCCAATGGATCAAAAGGGTCTAGATGTTGATTTTCTAGCTGAGGACTTGGCGTATAGGCAAAAAAATAGAATTCAACTTCCAAAACTGATTTATACGGTGCCAACCTTCCACAATCCAACTGGTATTTCAATGGATTTGAGCAGACGAACTCAGTTATTAAAACTTGCCGAAGAGTATGATTTTCTGATTGTAGAAGATGATGCTTATGGTCAACTTGCATCTAAAGGAGAGCTTCCACCTATTAAATCTTTTGATAAATTTGATAGAGTTATTTATTTATCATCCATGTCTAAGGTAATAGCACCAGGTTTACGAATTGGATGGGCAGTAGCACCAAAAAAAATGGTTGAAGCAATGTCTCATTTTAAGAAGGATGCAGATCATGCTTTCTCCTGGGCAGTCACCGCGTACTATTTAAAACATTGTGATTTTTCTACACATGTTCAACAAGTTAGATCCGATTACAGCAAGCGACTTTTATTTATAAAAGAGGCCCTTTCAAAATACATGCCTACAACTATCCATTGGACTGAACCTAGTGGTGGATTTTTTATTTGGGTACATCTGCCTACTATAGATACTGATAAACTACTGAAAAAAGCTCTAGCTATAGGGGTTAGTTTCATTCCTGGAAAGCATTTTTTTATCGATCCCTGTGATGGATCAGAATTTTTGCGACTTTCTTTCAGTTATGCAGATGAAGAACAAATTTCAAAGGGAATTATGTTCATTGCTAGTTTATTAGAAGTATAGAATTGTTTTAATTAGCATCCCTTTAATCTTAGAAGAAATGGAGATGACATATGAAAAGCTGTGTAATCGTTGACGCTTATTCAAGTGGAAGCCAGCTTCCTTATCACTTTGACAAATACGGATACAAAGTGATTCATGTACGAAGTACAATGGATGAACTGGATGTCAATGCCTCTCATATACATAAATATCAGTTTGAAGAGAGTTTTATTTATGATGGAGATTTAGAAAAACTAATTTTAAAATTAAAACCCTATCATCCTGAGTTTGTACTGCCTGGAGCAGAAGAAGGAGTAGAACTCTCAGATTTGTTATCTTATCATTTAGATTTAATAAGAAATGTAGAAGTACTTAGTAAATCTAGAAGAGATAAGTTCTTGATGACTGAGGCAGTAAAATCTCAAGGTATTAAAACTGTAGACCATTTTAAAACCAATCAATATAGTGAAATACTAAAATGGATCAGAAATATAAACAAGTGGCCTATTGTAATAAAACCTATCAATAGTGCTAGTTCTGATGGCGTGAGGTTTTGTAACTCAGAAGAGGAAGTTTACTTAGCTTTCCATAATATATACAATAAAACGAATATATTAGGATTTAAAAATGATGAAGTACTTGCTCAAACATACTTAGAAGGAACTCAATACATTATTAACGCAATTAGCCTTAATGGCCAGCATTACATAAGTGATATTTGGCAAGAAAGTATGATTCTAATTGATGGGAAATATACGATTTATGACAAATCGGAACTTTTAGAATCTGAAGGAGTAGTTCAAGATCAGCTCATTCCTTATGTGAAACATGTGCTTACTGCACTAGGAATTGTACATGGACCCTCTCATACTGAAGTGATGTTAACTAAAGAAGGCCCTGTATTAATAGAGACAGGTGCAAGAATAATGGGAATGGCATATAAAGAAGATATTATGATGAGTGCTTTGAATTATAGTCATGCTTCATTAACTGCTGATTGTTATGTTAAACCTGAAAAAATAAAAAGCCTTATGGATAAACCTTACAAACTAAATCATTTTTTAACAATAGTAAATTTAATATCCAATGAAAATGGCACTATACATAGCTATCCTGGATTAAATGATATTAAAAACTTGCCATCCTTTACAGATATCGAAATGAAAAAGAAGATAGGAGAGCATATTTCTATCACAAAGGAAGCCATTGATCATCCAGGATTTATTTATTTAACTAGTGCTAATTCTAAACAAATTGAAGAAGATTACTATAAAATAAGAAATTTAGAATCTAATCATTCCGTTTTTTCCATTACCTAATCATATATTTATAACATAATGAAAAAGCTCCTATGGAGCCTACTTAACTGAAAGGCGAATCAATTTCATAATGAGTCTAATTGTTAGAGATAAACGTTTTATTAAAATATTAGCGGCAAATATTTTTTCATCTATTGGTTCTGGTATCACTATGATTGCAATTCCCTGGATGATTGTGACCAGAGAAAATGGAGCAAGTACTTTGGGATATGTTACCCTGTTATTAACCATCATTTTATTTTTAATAGCTCCATTTATTGGAAATCTAGTAGATCAACACTCACGCAAAAAATTATTATTATACTCTGAAATGATTGGATTTATCATTATCAGTTTATTCGTTTTGATAGGTTTTATAAATGGAAATTATAATACTTGGCATCTTGTTGTTTTATTTTCCATCGGCATGTTATATGATTCATTATTTTATCCTACGATGTTTGCCATGAATCAAGAAATATTTGACCACAGTCAATATAAAACCTTAAACGGGTTAATGGAAATTCAAGGACAATTATCTGCTGTTATTGCAGGAGGCATTGCCAGTATATTAATTGAAAAAATTGAACTTCAATGGATATTAATCATCGATGCGATCACTTACGTGATTGCTTTTGTGATTTTGTCAACGATACCTTACATTCAAAAAGAACAACTCAAACATGAAATGATAGACACTTCCTTCTGGCAAAGAATGCGTGAAGGATACGTTTACTTAAAAGAGCGTCCACTTTTATTTTTGTTATTATTTTCTGCATTTACCCCTTATATTGTTATTATGGTTACAAATTATGTATTTCCAATTTATATTGAAGCAACCTTGCAGGCAGATGGTAAAATATATGGTATTCATGAAATGTTATATGGGATTGGATCACTTCTAGCTGGGATGATCATAACTCTACTTATTCATAAGTTTGGCAATATAAAAATCTTACTTGCAGGAATATTTATGTTCACCATATCTATGATCCTTACCGCTATTTTTCCTGTTATTATATTGTTCTTGTTAATCTCTATCACATTTGGTTTAGGACATGCTATTACAAGGATAACTCGAAATATACTGATGATGGAAATTATTCCTAACGATAAGATGGGACGTGTTGAAAGTTTATTTCGATCAATAGGTCTTGCATTGCAGATTACCTTATTAGGAGTTTTTACGGTAATGATTCCCAAAATAGGAGCAATTCCTGCCGTATCCATATTAAGTCTTCTACTAATTGTCTCTATTGTAACAGCGTTTATTGGAAAACAATACATCAAAGCCAAATAAAATCTGATTCTATCTATTTTCACTCTATTAATAAAAATAAAAACTACAAATTTTTACGCAACTCTTTCTCTTATCATTCGTCTAAATTAATAGAATCTAGCAGAAAGAGGAATGATAGATGATTTATATGAAAAGAAGCTTAACTTTATTACTTATGACCGTATTCATTTTACAGATTTCCCCCTTAACCACCGTCATTGCACAAGATTTAACTACGAAATACCGAGTCTATCAAAACGACAACCAGCTTAAAGAGTTTTCTAACCTGAATCAAGCTAAAATGTATGCTAATAGTTTTTCCAATAGTTATGTAGAAGACATTACTACACGTGAATGGGTTTATAGCAATTTCCCCCAATATGAAGTCATTGTAAAAGGGATACCCCTTCAAAAAAAATATAATACTTATGAAGAAGCACTAACAGAAGCTAAAAAACATAAACAGGCGATCATCAAGAACCTTCAGGAATCAGGAATTGTATGGAATAACTTTGCAAATTACATGCTTATTCAAGGAGATAATAAAACATTACCTGAATGGACCTTCGAAACACTAGAAGATGCAAAAAAAGAAACCTATAAATGGGGAAATGTGCATATTATAGATCTCACTACTAACGAATGGGTTTGGGATGATTTTTCAGACGAGAAAAAAGAAACTTTACGATTACAAAGTCCTATCTATGAGATCAATGCACCATCTCTTGAGGCTCCTATCAAAATGTCATATCTGGAAGATGCAATGAACGAAGCTTTAAAGATAGAAGATTCCTTAATCATAAACACAAAGACCAATAAAGAAGTGTATTCCAATAAAAAAACCTTTGTCGTTAATCAAAGCGGCAGGGAAATCAATGCTTTCTATCATTTAGATGAAGCTATTTCTTATGCTAAATACTTTGTACGCACTTCCATTGAACATGAAGGGAATGAGCTTTGGTTTAATGAACCTAATTATGAAGTTCTACAACAAAATAGCAGCTTAAACAAATTCAATACCATTCAGGAAGCTGTTCAATTTGCTTTAACAAAAGAAAAAACCAAAATTATTGATCGTAGCAAAAAAGTGCTATGGGACAACAGTTCTCGACTGAAAGTATGGGGTTGGAATGGAACAGCTAATCAGTCTACTATTTTAGATCATGTAAATCAAGCCGTGGGATTGGATATTGATTCTCCAACATGGTTTAAATTAAAAAGTAAAAATGGTGAAATTGAGGATACTTCTGATGCAGAAACCGTAAAAATGTTACACAAAAAGGGCATTGAGGTACATCCACTAGTTCACAATCAATTTGATGGTAATTTGACATCCGCATTTTTAGCAGATGAAACTGCTCAAACTCATTTTATCAACGAACTAATAACAAAGAGTGCTGAAATTGGAGTAGATGGGCTTAATATCGATTTTGAAGCCCTGTATGGTAGTGATCGTGCAGCCTATACTTCCTTCATTCAAAAACTAACTGAAGCAGCGCACAAGAAAAACCTGACAATTTCTATTGATTTGCCAAGAGGCAGTTTAGCTTGGAACCATAAAACTGCTTACGACCATGAGGCATTAGCAAAAATCGTAGATTATATTGTGATTATGGCATACGACCAACACTGGTCTGGAAGTGATGTAGCTGGTTCTGTTTCTGGTCTTCAATGGGCAGAGGAAGGTATCCAAGAATTTTTGTCTTATGGTATGTCCAGAGAACAGTTAATTTTAGGATTACCTTTTTATATCCGTGAGTGGAAATTTGACAGCAATGGTACTCTTGTAGGAAATCGAGCCATCTATTCATTTGGTGTAGAAGATCTATTAAATGAAAACGAATATACTTCAACTTGGGATGAGAGATTTAATCAATATAAAATTGAATATAAAAAAGATGGTTTTACGTATGTGTTCTGGTTAGAGGATGAACAAACAGTAGAAGCAAGATTAGAATTAGCTAAAAAGTACTCTCTAGGTGGAGTTGCAGCTTGGAGATTAGGGCAAGAACCGGCTAGTTTCTGGAATACGATAGTACAGGGGAAATAGATTTCTTATCTGATAGAACCATTAAAATATATGAAGATTTCAAATAAAGCCAAATTTAATAAGGACTTATCCATCTCTATAATCTTCCATCAAACACAGTGATATGAATTAACTGTATTCTTACTTTGCAATGGAAGAATAGCAACTGGATTAGTCCTTATTCTTTTCAAAATTTTGTACCTTTTCTCACGTTTACTAAGTATGGGAGGACTGAGACTGTTCTATTATCCAACCTTTAATAATTTTCTCTCTTTTAGAAGAGTTTTGTTTTTTTAAAATTAAATTATTATGTCATCTCTAATCTTCTCTATTAAGTGGAAGTGTAATACATCGAAATGAACCGCCAGATTTAATGATTTCTGAAATATCAATTTCATACACCTGCAATCCAGATTCCCTCATTTTTTCATTTACTTTTGTGTTTTGAGGTAGACTCAAAATCTCTCTATTTCCTATAGATAGTACATTAATTCCCATATGAAAATGTTCTTCTTCTGAAACATCAATTAATTTATATTTCGTACTCAAAAATTGTAAATTTTTACTCTCTATAGCTTTTGGAAGGACTAGAGCAATATTAGGAGCAATCACATTAAATATACAGTCTAAATGTAAATAAGGATCAGTAATATTAATCGGATGTATATGATGAGAAGGAAACTGGTTTTCTAATATTTGCACTGCATTAGGAGAAGTACGATTACCAATTCCAACCCATAAATCTTTATGATCAATAATAATATCTCCACCTTCAATATTTTCACTATCAAGTGTATTATGTGGAATTTTCATATTATCAAGCCATTCTTTTAATATTCTTTCTTCTCCACATCTAACAGAGGTGCTCATATTACTCTTAATAAAAGAGTTATTAATCACTGCACCTATGTCCCTTGTAAAAACTTGTTCTGGTAAAGAAGAATCTGATGGAAGTAAATCTATCTCTATTCCTTTTCTTTTCATAAAATCAAATAGTTCATTAAATTGCCCCAATGCTTTTTCAATGTCAATATTCTTTTTATAATAGTGTTTTTGTACATCATTTATAATATCCTTTATTTGTAAAAATGTAGGTGGACACATAACAACTCGACATAACTGTCCATACTCACTTTCACATTTTATTTTTACATTATTTTTCAAATTATCTAATAACATATTAGTGGCCCACCTTATTCTGATTTTAATGAAATGCTCCTCGCAATGACTCTATTAGCTTTGAAAAGGGAGATAACCCTATTTGTGTTTACTTATCGTTACTTTATTTAAACTCTTTCTCATAATCGAACACATTATCTACTTTTCCCTCTAGTAGCCAATAATGTGGAAATGAAAAATGTATATTATGAAAGACAGGTCCCTCACTTCGGTTTAATATTACTGCAGTCAGTCTAAGTGGACAGGTATAATCTACACCTGTAGCACTCTCCTTTAACATATATGCACTACTTCTGTGTGCAGCAAATATTTTTTCTTTTGAAGAAAGATCAGCCTGAAATAGATTTTCCAATTCCTCCAGAGTACGTTCAGCCAGTTCATTATCAGTCAAATTTTTTTTTAATATACCAGTAACAGTAACCCAGATGATTTTTCCTGATTTCGAGGCTATTGAATGTTCCAGATCTAGAGTAAGGTTTAAGTCACTGTTTTGAACAAAATATTTCCTCAACTCCTCTATTCCATTACACCACTGATCATTCGGTCCAATCATATATGGGTGGCTACCTTCTGCAAAAAACTTGTTCACCTCTTCTTTTGAAATATCCTTATTCCCTATGAGTTTTGTCTCTAAACTCTTCAGTAGTGTTACAAGTTCCTTTGTCATTTGGTTATTCCTATATTTATCAAGCATTGCATTCTGCTTATTGTAACTCTCCAGATGTTTTTTGGAATTCTCGAAACGTTCATCAGGGAAGTTACCTTTTGGGATGGAAAATTGAAGATGAACAATTTTCCACTTATTAGCATCTTTTATAAGAACCCCAGTTAGACGTAGTGGCCATAAATATTCTCTCTTTTTCTCCATCCTCTGGTGATATGTTAGAGACAATACCCAATTGATAAAAGAAATTTTCTGTCTGGATGTAATTCCAGTCTCCTCAACCTTCTTTTGGATAAAATTAAGATATCTATCATACCTTTCAAGCGTATCTTCAAAAGTGAATTTGACAGAACCTGTAGTTGCAAACCAAGCAACCTCATCTTCAACGGAAATACTAGCGTTTTCACAGTCGATATTGACATTACCCCAATTTTCCCAATCATCTTTAACCAATGTTTTTACTTGTTCACTACCTAAAAACAATTCTCCAGTTCCAGTACCAAGAACACATATGTCCTCTCCAGTAAAAAACAGCTTTTCAACAAAAGAATCTACATTATCTATATCCCGTTCAGTATATCCATCCTGAAATTGTCGAAGAATTTCTCTAGTTTCTTGATGCTGCTCAGTTGAATCGTGAAGTATGTCTTTTTCTCTTAAATGCATTCTCATCTTTTTATCTAAATATTGAACTCCAAATTTATTCATGCTTCAGATTCCCCCTCTCTTAACTTTTTTTACACCACAGGTTTCTTTATGATGGACCCTTTTATTAGCTCATCAATCAATTGTGCTACTGCTCTTACATCCGGCAATTGCAATATTGAGCTATGGTCACCAACTACTTCAAAGTTATTAACCTTTCCTGTTGTCCATTGCTGCCAATCTCCTCTAGAGTTAGTTCTATGAGCTTTAATATAATATATATCCGAAGTTAATAGGTTCTCATTCGATCTCAATTGCAATCCCTGACTAATAATAAGATTTGCTTTAATAACTGATTTAATCTTATTAACCTCTGTAAAAGGTACTGACTTAAATGGTTCAAGATTTCTATACTGTTTATTTGTATAGATATTTTGTAAAATTTCATCAACAGACATTTTCTCAAATTCATTTCCCAAAATACCTGAATCCCTAACCATTTCTAACATCATCTCATGAAGCATTGTCTCTGGATTAATTAAAATTTCTTTGTCAAAAGGAGGGCTATCAATAAGAATAAGTTTTTCTACCTTTTCTCCTTGTAAATAAAGTTCATAGGCCATTTCATAAGCGATATATGAGCCAAAACTATATCCCATCAAAACATAAGGTCCAGTTTTTTGAAGATAACGGATTTCTTTTAAATATCCTCTAACCATCTCCTCAACTGATTTATGAAGGTATTTTTCATCTACTAGTCCACTGGCCTGTAAAGCATAAAAATTATAGTGAGATAAATTTTCCGCCAGAACTTTATAGTTTGATACCGCTCCACCTCCACCATGAATACAAAAAATGTTTTTTGGGTTATTTGACTTATTTAAACATATGGCACTTTTAAAATTATTTTGAGCTTTACTATCCATCAAACTCATTATTGTAGGATATTGAAAAATTTCATTTAAAGTAAAATCTGTCTTCAATGCTCGGTTCATTTGAGCTATAAGTTGGATTGCCTTTAACGAATGACCTCCAAGATCAAAGAAATCATCATTGATCCCTATACGTTCCACCTTTAGAACCTCTTTCCAAATAGCTGCCATTTGTTCTTCTTCTAGAGAGCGAGGAGCAATATAAACTACTTGTTTACTATTCTTATTAGGCTTCGGTAAGGCATGACGATCAATTTTCCCATTGGGAGTCAAGGGAACCTTCTCAATTTGTATAAAGTATCCTGGAATCATATATTCAGGCAACCTTTTCATTAAAAAAGTACGTAGCTCTTCATTAGATAGTTCATTGTTAGCAACCAAGTAAGCGGTTAGGAATTGGCTTTCACTATCCTCTTCCAAACCCATAACCACGACCTCATTTACTGCAGGATGACTTCTCAGACTATTTTCAATCTCCGCAGGTTCTATTCGAAAACCACGAATTTTTACTTGATCGTCCATCCTCCCTAAAAACTCTAACCTACCATCTGACAAGCGGCGAGCCAGGTCCCCTGTCTTATACATCCTTGCACTCGGATTAAATGGATCAACGATAAATCTACTTTCCGTTAATTCTCTATTGTTTAGATATCCTCTTGCAAGCCCTCTCCCTGCAATACAAACTTCTCCAGGTATACCTACTGGCAATAGTTCATTTTTCTCATCTAAAACATATACTTGAGTATTGTCAATAGGATGACCCAAATCTATTAATCCATCATTGGAAAGAATTTTGTATGTTGACCAGATTGTAGTCTCCGTTGGACCATACATGTTAAAAATTTTTGCTGATTTGATTTGCTTTAATTGATGATAAAGGCTCTCGGGAAATACTTCACCACCTACAAGAACTTTCTGTACATTTTTAAGTTCACTTGCTTGAACATTTTTAAATAACGTTAAATAAACCGACGGAGTTGTCTGTAGAACAGTTACACCTTGGCTTTTAATGGAACTAACTAATCTTTCAGAGCTATACAGTTCTTCACGATCCATCAACAAAACCCGTGCTCCAATTGTCAAAGGCAATATAGTTTCAAGAAATGCGATATCAAAACTTATCGTTGTGATATTCAAGATACAATCATCTACAGAAACCAACCCATTTCGGTTCATAGCATTGATGAAATTTAAAACACTTGCATGTTCAATCATTACACCTTTGGGATTTCCAGTAGAACCAGAGGTGAAAATGACGTAACACAAATCGGAAGAACAATTAACATTCACCAGATTTTCACTAGAGTTTTGGCCACTATGGTCACTTCTCCAATTTTCAGGGTAAATCACTTCTGATTCTGGTCGTAAACTTTGTACTTCTTTCTTTGGTAGTGTGGAAATAAATAACTTTGCATCGCACTCTTTTAAAATAAATTTAATCCGTTCAGCTGGATAATCTATATCCAATGGGACATAAGCTCCACCAGCTTTTAACACAGCTAAAATGCTAATTATCATTTCAGGTGAACGTTCACAGAGAACTGGCACAATGATATTGCGTTTAACACCTTTTTCCCGCAGCAGGTGCGCCAGCTGATTTGCTTTTATATTAAGTTCACTATAAGTCATGGTACGACCAGCAAAAGAAACTGCAATAGCTTCAGGATTTTTCTCTACTTGTTCCTGAAATAATTCAGAAATAGTACGCTCTAGCTGTAAAGGTACCTCCTTACCACTTGCCAATGTCAATAAATTGGCCTTTTCTCTATCTTCTATCAACTCAAGTTCCTGTACATTTATATCTGGATTAGAAAGCATACTAATAATAATTATCCGTAACTGAATCAGCATTGTTTCTGCTTCTAATCTAGAGATTCTATCAGAATTATATACCAATTCAAATTGCATCTTTTCTCTATTGCCAACTACAAGAGTTACATCATAATTAGTCAACTCATAGGAAGAATCAAATTTCACCTCTATTCCCAGCTGAGTCTGATCTACTTCTTCCCCAGCAGGGTAATTCTGGTATAAAATTAAAGAATCAAAGAGATCCTCTGAGTTTTTGATTTTACTTACTTCTTTGATATCAGCCAACGATATAAATTCAAAATCACTTATTTTAACCATATTGTCAGCGGTTTTCTTTAAAAGTTCCAACACACTCATTCCAACTTCTGCCTTAATGACCACTGGAACAGTGTTAATGAAAATTCCTACCGCTTCTTCAATATTTTTTAACGAAGCCGGACGCCCTGAGACAGTCATACCAAAACAACTAGTTTCTGTATTGTTATATCTTTGTAATAAAACTCCAAAGGCTGATTGTATAATGATATTTGGTGTGATTTGATTTTGTTTGCAAAATAAATTTAACTCTTTGGTCGTTGCTTCACTTAAATGCTCTATAACAACTTCAGGTTTTCGAATGGTTCCATTCTTTATACCCATTTCCCCTGTAATTAAAGTAGGTTCTTTGAATTCTCTAAGATATTCTCTCCAAAAATTAAGACCTGTCTCTTGATCCTGCTGTTTAAGCCATTCTATATAATCACCAAACTGGGCATTTGGCTTTTCAGGTAACGGCTCTCCGTTCCTCATAATCAAAAAACTCTTAATAAAATCGCTAATAACGATGGGAACACTCCACCCATCCAAGAGGATGTGGTGGAACGTCCAACAGATAAAATACCTTTCTTGTGCAATCTTAATAATAGAAATACGATTTAGTTTCCCTTGCTCAAAATCCATTGGCTTTTTCAAATCAATCTGTTTGAACTTCTCAATATAGGACTCTTTTGCTTCCTCTTCTAAACCTGTAATATCTTCCTCATATACCTCCATTGGCTTTTCTAAGAGAACAATCTGAATAGGAACCTTTGATTCTTTCCAACGAAAATCTGTCCTAAAAACTTCGTGTCGATTAATAACTTTCTGCCACGATTGTTTTAACACATCAGTATCTACATTACCTTCTATGAAAAAGGCAAATTGCTCGCGATAGTTTGTCCCCTCCTGATCATATAAACTATGAAATAACATCCCTTCTTGCATTGGAGTCAGGTTGGATATTCTGACTATATCATTCATATGGCTCCCTCCAATTTTTTCTGTCAATTATTTTCCGTATATTTGAGCCAAAAGGTCAAAACCCTCTTGATCCAGTTTATCCTGCGCTCCGAAATCCGAAGCTGTTAATGTCTGCTGCTTTTGTCCAATACAATGGTCGATAATATCCTCAAATCTCTGAGGATAACATTCAGCAAATTTTTGCATCATTTCATCATTTACGTAACGTGAATTGTAATGGACTATCATCTGCAACTTGTTATCCATAATGAAGCCGCTCAAATCTAGGAGATGAGTACTATGATTCTCTGGATGCACACTTCCACCGGAATCTTCCTCAGCACTGCTTAAAAGTACTTCTCCCTTCTCACGTAACACACCATCCAATTCCCCCATATAATTAAAGGAAATCTCAGGGTTTATTTGTTCTAAGTATTGATCTTGTAAAATGTGTCTGCCTATTCCAAAGTTTAAACCCTTATTAGGAATTGTTCTCAAGCTTTCCTTAACATATTTAATAGTTTCTCCTAAAGTAGGCTGCTTTTCAAAAAAGACTGGGTAAATATTAGTAAACCAACCAATTGTCCTCGATACATCCAGATCTCGCTCAAATTCTTCTCTTCCATGTCCTTCCATTTCAAGAAGTAAATTTTTATTATCACTAACATCAGTGTAAGCCAAAAGAAGTACAGATAATAAAATGTCATTTATCTCTGTATTATACGCAAAATTAACTTCTGTCAATAATTTTCGTGTAGACTCTACAGAAAGCTCTATTTTAAACTTCTTATAATCTTCTCTGCTTAATTTATATACAGATTCTCTTGAAAGTGAGTTAATAGCTGCAATATCTATTTTATGCCAGTAATGGGTTTCAAACAATTTACTTCTAGCATAGTTCTGAAGTTTCTCACTCCACTCTTTAAAAGAAACAGTTTTAGCTGGTAGTTCCCCATTAAGATTCGAGAAGTAGAGAGATTGCAAATCCTTCAGGAGTATCTGCCAAGATATTACATCTATAACCAAATGATGAGAACTCATTAACAAACGTTTACCACTGCTACCCAAGTCAAAGATCACTACTTTAAAAAACAAATCTTTTTCTAGTTCAAGTGAATCCTTTAAATCTTCACTAATCTCTTTAAGTGCAGTTAGTTGTTTTTTTCCATCGAGAGTTGATAAGTCGAACTTTTCTAACTTAAATTTTACTTCGTCGATACCACGATTCCTTGCTATAACTTCTCCATTTACAAAATTGAGGTTAATTCGTAATGCATCATGATGCTCAATAATTTTTTGTATTGACTTTTCTAAAAGGTTCAAATCAACATCGTCTTTTATAGTGAAAAAGTTTTGCTGATTCCAGTAATGTGGCTTTTCAAAATTTTGTTCAAAAAACCATTTTTGTATAGGAGTCAATGAGATTTCTCCAACTACTTCACTTTGTGAAACTTGATTTTTTTCTCTAATATAATCCACATTTTCTATGATACTCTCCACAGTTGGGTAACTAAGAACATCTTTTACAGAGATAATAATATTCTCTTGATTAGCCCTGGTTACAATTTGAATCGCTTTAATCGAGTTACCACCTAGTGCAAAGAAATTATCTTTTATTCCTATTCTGGAAACTCCAAGTACTTCTTTCCATACTTCTATCAATCTTTCTTGTACCTCATTATTAGGGGATACGTACTCACCTTTGTTTGTTTCTCCAGCAGGTTTAGGTAATCCATTTCTATCTATTTTTCCATTTGGATTTAGTGGCATCTTTTCGAGTTGGATAAAATAGGAAGGTATCATATAATCAGGTAGCTGTTTTGATAAAAATTCTCTTATTTCAGATACATTCAGATCACTCTCTGCCACTATATAGGCACAAATGTACTTACTTTCAGTTTTATCTTCCCTCGTTATAACTAATGCTTCTTGTATAACTCCATAATTTAACAGATTGCTTTCTATCTCACCAAGTTCTACTCGATATCCTTTTACTTTAACCTGATGGTCTATCCTTCCCATATATTCTATATTTCCATCTGATAACCGCTTTGCTAAATCTCCTGTTTTGTACAACTTAGTCCCATTCATAAATGGATTATCTACAAACTTTTCTTCTGTGAGTTCTAATCTATTTAAATATCCTTTTGCTACTCCTTCTCCACCGATAAATATTTCACCACAAACTCCAATCGGCAAAACTTTCATATTATCATCTAAAATATATATATTTATATTATCAGCGGGCTTTCCTATTGGTATAGTTTTATCATTGTCTTTCTCAAAATTATATTTATAAATCATGCATCCAACTACCGTCTCTGTTGGACCATACTCATTATAAATCTCTACATTACCTTTAAAATTTAGATGTATACTATTTGCTAGACTAGTTTTTAGTTCCTCTCCGCCTACAATCAGTCTAGTTATACTAGAATTACTATGATCCATATCTTTGATAATCTCCAGGTGAGCTGGTGTAAGTTTTACTAATTGCACTCTCTTTTCATTAAATACTTTTCTTATTACTGTTTCGTTATCATCTTGTTTATAAATCACAATTCGATTACCCGAAACTAGAGGTGTAAATATGGATGTAATTGTTAGATCAAATGATAGAGAAGAATATAATGCAAAATCAATGTTGTCTCCCCTTACATAAACCTTGTTTGCCCATGTAATATAATTAACCAGTCCTTTATTCATAACCATTACACCTTTAGGTTTACCTGTTGTATCAGGAGTATAAGTTACATAAGCTAGGTTTTCTGAGTTTACTTGCTTTTGTAAATTACTATTTTCACACTTGTACAACTCTTCATTTTCAAGATTTATAACTTCTCTTTGGAAGTCAATGCTTTCTAAAAACTCACTTTGGGATAATAATATCTTCATGTTACTGTCATTCAACATATATTCAATTCTCTCTTGGGGAAGTGAAGGGTCTATAGGTAAGTACGCTCCTCCTGCTTTCAATATGCCTAAAATCCCCACTATCAACTCTATTGAATTCTCCACCATAATCCCTACGATTTCATCTGGGACTACTCCTTTATTCCTTAGTACCCGTACTAAACTGTTCGCTCTCTCGTTTAGTTCACTATATGTAAGGTGATTGTCTTCTAATACTACTGCTATATTTTCCGGTACTTTCTCTACTCGTTCTTCAAATAACTCATGTATTGTCTTATCCTTTGGATACTCTACATAGGTATCATTGAGTTCATTTAACGCACTATTTTTCTCCTCTGGTGTCATGATCTCTATTTTATTTAGCTTTGTGTCAGGATTTTCTACTACTTCTCTAAGAACATTAACTAGATGTCCTTTCATACGTTCTATAGTCTCACCTTTAAACAAAGCAGTACTATACTCTATCACAATTTCCAATCCATCCATTGACTCTGCCACGTATATACTTATATCAAACTTTGATATGTTATGCTCACTTATATACGGTGACAACTTTAGTCCTTCAATATCCAACTCAGCAATTTCTGTATTCTGGAACGCTAACATTGTATCAAACAATGCATTTCTACTCATATCCCGATTAGCATCAACCTTCTCAACTAATTCTTCAAATTGATAATCTTGATTTTCAAATGCCTTTAGAGCATTATCTTTAACTTTACTTAAGTACTCTCTGAAAGTCTGCTCCCCTGATGGATTATTCCTCATAGCCAATGTATTTACAAACATACCTATAATATTGTTCAAATCATCATGTCTTCTGCCTGCGATAGGTGAGCCTACTATGATATCCTCTTGACCTGTATACTTATGTAACAATGTTGTATATCCTGCAAGCAACAGCATATACATTGTCACTCCTTCTATTTTTGCTAAATCCATCAGTTTTTGTTTCAATTTAACATCTATTGTAAATCCTGTTTTTTTACCTACAAAATTTTGTACTACAGGTCTTCTATAATCTAATGGCAAATTAAGAACTGGAATTTCCCCTTTAAATACTTCCATCCAGTATTTTTCTTGTTCCTTTAATCCCCCACTTCTTATAAGTTCATTTTGCCATACTGCATAGTCCTTGTACTGTATTATTAATTCTGGTAGTTCTTTACCTGCATATAACATAACAAACTCATCTATCAATATACCCGTTGATATTCCATCAGAAATAATATGATGCATATCGAACATCATGAGATACTTTCCGGTATTCATTTTTACAATATTAACCCTTAAAAGAGGGGCAATAGATAAATCAAAAGGTTTTATAAATTGATTGATTAGATCATTTATTTTTTTATCCTGTTCATAGGTTGATTTAGTTTCAATTTCTTCATATTTAACACTAAATGCAACTTCTTCCCCTACTTTCTGCACAATGCTTCCTTCAATCATTTCAAATGAAGTACGTAGATTCTCATGCCTCCTTATAATTTTTCTCAACGTTTCTTCTATTTTATAAATATCAACGTTTCCTTCTAATATCACTGTAGATGGTAAGTTGTAAGCTGTCTGTGCACTATCAATTTGATTTAATATATACGTTCTTTTCTGTGCTGACGATGCTTCATAGTACTCTTGTATAGGTGCTTTTTCTATAGAACTGTACATACTCTCTTTCGCCCCTAATAAATACTCTGCCTGCTCTTTAACTGTTGTTAATCTGAATACTTCTCTTAGAGGTATATCAATGTTAAATGTCTTGTGTATCTTTCCAACTAGCATTGTTGCTCTAAGTGAATGTCCACCAATTTCAAAAAAATTATCGTTTATTCCAATTTTCTCAACAGATAATACTTCCATCCATATTTGAACTAAGCTTTCTTCAATTTTATTAGTATGTGCTACATATTCTACTCTGCTAGTTACATTTATGTTAGGGTCTGGTAATGCTTTACGATCCATTTTCCCATTAGGCGTTAATGGAATTTGTTCTAATTGCACAAAATATTCTGGGACCATATAATCAGGCAAATTCATTGTAAGATGATCTCTTAGTTCGGAAATAGATGGCTCACCTATCGCAACATAATAACCAATAAGATATTTGCTTCCATCTTCATTTTCCTTATCAATGACTACAGCCTCTTTAATATTCTCATATTGGGCTAGTTTATTTTCAATCTCACCTAATTCTATGCGGAATCCGCGAATTTTCACTTGATAGTCCTTACGCCCAAAAAATTCCAACCTTCCATCTGGTAAGAAACATGCTAGATCCCCAGTTTTATACATTCGAACACCTTTTTCTTCACAAAAAGGATCTTCTAGAAATACTTTAGCTGTCTTTTCAGGATCATTTAAGTATCCTCGTCCAACACCTATGCCCGACACACACAACTCGCCCTTCACTCCAACTGGACATAACTTGAGATTAGCATCAACAATATAAATGTTAAAATTTTGCAATGGGTAGCCAATTGATATTCTCTCTTCCTCTGGTGCCTGCTCCATCACATAGTGTGTAATATCATCAGAAGCTTCAGTCGGACCATAGGCATTAACCATCTTTATTGCTGAATACATGATAAACCAGCGTTGTACTAACGAGTTTTTAACTACTTCTCCAGTAACAAATAAATATTGCAGGTTCATTAGTTCTCGATTTTTTTCAGACGTATACTCCAATATATCTAAAAGTATTCCAAGGTATGTAGGTACTACTTCAAGAATAGTAACTTGATCTTTTTGAACTTGTTTAATTAACTGATCAGGATTTAACATCAACTCATTCGAGTAAATCACTGTTTTTGCCCCTACTACTAAAGCGGAGAGAAACTGCCAGACAGATATATCAAAGCAATGTGAAGCATTTTGTACTACTACATCCGCATCATTTAAACTTGTCTCATGGATTTTAGCATACAAATGGTTAATCATTCCTATATGCTCAACCATCGCCCCTTTAGGTTTTCCTGTGGAGCCTGATGTGTAGATGACATAACTCAAATCTGATGGTTTATTTATTATTTCTGGATTTTCCATACTATACTTATCCATTATACTTAAATCAAGTACCTGTCCAATATTTACACTAGGCATACTTGAGCTAAAACATTCTATTGATATTGGTGACGTTTTGGATGTATCTTGTATTGTCCAGCGATTTTTACTATAAACAGCAGGAATAACATGCTCGAAATTCGTTTCTCCCTTTAAATCAATACCTTGGGAAGTAGAAACAACAGTATTTTTCTTAACCTTTATTATCACATCGAATCTAAAACGGGTTAACTCATTATCTATTTCCCCAAATTTATTACTGACTTCAAAAGAAATAATTTCAGAATATTTGTGCTGTAATAAATGGAAAAACTCTTTAGACACAAATAAGTCACTATCCCAGTCGAGCTTCACTGGGGCATCTGGATGTTGCTTTTTATAACTTTTAACAGACTCAATAAGTTCAGCCTTCTTCGTCAGATTCATCACATCATCAAGATAAATAATTCCCTCATCGCTCAAAAGGTCAATCGCACTTTTAATTACTTTCTCTAAATAAAGAGTATTGGGAAAATAGTGAACTACACTACTGCAAATGATGAGATCGAAACCTGTCTCCTTAGCTTGATTAATTCCTGCAGCAGACATAGCTTGAAAGTCGATATTATGCAATCCCTCACGCCTTGCTCTTTGACGATTCTTTTCTATAATTACCTCTGACAAATCTGTAGCTAAATAATATTTTACTTGTGAAGCGATGTTAAAAAGCACAAGTCCGTGCCCACATCCAATTTCAAACACCTTAGTATCTCTCTTCAAATAAGGTTGAAGTTTAAACTTAAAATTTTCAATGTATTCATTCATTTCCTCATGGCTAAACTTCTCATCTGTATAACTATTAGACCAACCATAATCATTAATCTCTTCAGTAGAATCTTCAGCAACTAGATTCCATATTTCTTTATATTGTGATTCCGTATGATCAGATGTAAATATATAATCATCTAGTAATATATAACTCTCCATAGTCTCAGATTCCCAGAGTACTCTGTCAACTTTATCCAAGAAAGTACTCTCGCTTAAAATAAGCTTAATCGATGTATCATGAAGAGTATTTATCAACTCCTCAGATGTACACAGTGGATTATGAACATGAAAAGTCAATCTTGCTTCTTTCAAAGCAATACATGCAATAATCTGAAAGACTGGGTTTTCTATCATAAGCCCGATTAAAGTGTTCGGACAAATGTTCTTTAAAAAACGAGCAAGTTTTCCTGCTCTTTGAATCAGTTCTTCTCCTTTTAAAACTAATTCCCCGTAACAGAAAACCATATCTTTTGAAATATTAATATCTTTTCCTTCTATTAAACAGGCAGCTATTCTATGTGTACGGAAAATCTGATTAGAAGTATCAAGAGACTCTAAGTTATCCATGCTAACAATATATTCCAAAGTTGTTCCAGATGCTATTTCTGCATAAAAATTGTTAATGTCCTCTATGGCACTCGTATTTGTAAGAAGAAATTGGGTTCTAGATTCATCAAGAACTGTTTTAATTCGTTCATTAGGATAGTTAGTATCAATCGGAATATATGCACCACCTGCTTTGAAGACAGCAAGTATTGCGATTAGCATGTCGTGTGAACGCTCAAAGAGGATACCCACAACATGATCACGAGTTACTGCTTTTTCCCTCAATAGATGTGCAAGCTTGTTAGCTTCTTTGTTAAGAGCATCGTAAGATAACTTTTTCCCTTCATACTCTACCGCTATTGCAGAGGGTGTCTTTTCTACCTGGTTTTCAAATAACTGCTGAAAGACAGTATCGCTTGGAAAGTCACGATTCGTTCCATTAAATCGATGGATAATAAGATCCATATCTTCGTCCGTAAGAATGTTTATATCATTCAATGGATAGTTAAAGTGTTCGGGTATTAATTGTAAATAGTTTATAAAATGTTGAATAAATTGAGTAATTAATACCTCTTCGTAAATATCTCCTACAAAATTAACAGCCAGAGCCCGACTAGGTTTGTCTATATAAGTAATTACTATATCAAAACGGTTAAGAACTTCAGACCGTTCATGAATATTCTCTGAAATAAAGGCTATATGGAATAGATCATCCACATATAGACCACGCTGGCTCAATTTCTCCTCTAGATTTTCCGTTGGATATATTTGATACTTCATAGCATCTAACACCGTTTTTTTTACAGTTCCTAACACTTCTTTGAAACTTTGATTTGAGAAAATTGTATTACGTAAAAATAGTAAGTTATTAGATGTAAAGTTTTTCTCCCCTTTGAAACCAGTACTTCCGACTAGAGTCTCTTCCTTACCATATTTAGAAAGCACTCCGTTTAATGCAGTCAAAAGAAAGATGTAAAAACCCAAATCTGAGTTTTTACAAATCTTCATCAGTGGCTCATATACTTTATCTGGCAAAGGAATAGTTAAACTTTTCCTCCCTCCTAGAGTTTGTTTATCCTGATTAAACTTTAAAAGTGAGGTTATAGGTATATCATCCGAAAATTTCTGTAACCAGTACTCTTCACTGATTTGTTCAAGTATATTATTTTGAGTATTATTTATCATCCAATATATCCTCCATTAAAAATCAAATTCTACATCTGCTGTACTAGATATACTTCTTTCCTCTTCAGTTAAATAATTTAGTTCTTCAATTTTCTTTTCAGGAGAAGCAGCAATATCTTTCAACAAAGCCTGAAAACGAAGCTGCATTAGTTCAATCGTTGCAGAACGATACAGGTCAGTATTATATGAAATGCTTCCTGTGAACCCATTGGTTCCCTCTTTAAAAATAAACAACAATTCAAAATAAGATCGCTCAATCTGAATCGGGTACTCGCTTATTTTAATTCCACCTGCATTATACGGATGATTTGGAAGATTATCCATAGAAACCATCACATCAAATAGCGGAGAACGAGCTGGATCACGTTTAATTTTTAAGTCAGTTACCAACTGGTCAAATGGATAATTTTGATGTTCATATGCTCCTAAAAGAACTTGTTTTACTCGAGGAACTAGATCAATAAATCTATCTTCAGGTTCTATTTTCAATGGTAAAGCGAGTGTATTAATAAATAAACCAATCAAACCTTCCAACTCTTCACGATTCCGTCCAGCAATGTCAGTTCCAATAACTACTTCTGTCTCTTTTGTATATTTTGCAAGTAGAACTTGTACTGCACCTAACAAAGTCATAAATAAAGTGACGCCAAGTTTCTGACTTAGAGCCTTAACTTCTGTTATTACTTCATCTGAAATAAGATAACGAAGTTTTCGAGCGTTAAAAGTCTTTTGTAATGGACGCGGTTTATCTGTCATTAAATTCAGCTGTGGAATCCCATCTTTAAATGAATTGAGCCAAAAAGAGCGCTCTCGATTCATCTGATCACTAGATAATAACCCGGTATACCAAGCTGCGTAATCACGGTAATTTATGGGCAGTACAGAGAGGGCAATCTTCTCACCATTTAATATAGATCTATATATAGCTAACATTTCTTTAATTAAAATACCTGCAGACCAGCCATCAAAAATGATATGATGAGTAATGATCTTAATAACTGCTTTATTATCAGAAATTTTTAAAAGCTTAACTACAAATAATGGACCCTTTTCAAGATCAAAAACGCGTCTAAGTTCCTTCTGTGCTTCTCTCTGAACAACCAATTCCCAATCATCTTCATTTTGTAAGTCCTCACACTGTAAGTTAAATGAATGGCTGGGATTAATCACAAATTTCAAGTCACCATCGTAAGTTTTAAAATTAGCTCGCAATATTTCGTGACGTTCTACCACAGTACAAAGTGCTTCATTCAGTGCATCAATGTTAAGGCTTCCTTCCAGTAAATAACCTAACACAATATTGTAAATGGTCACATCTTCATCAAGCTGTCCATGCATCCAAATCCGTTTCTGTGAATATGATGTTTCATAATATTCACGCTCTGGCAAGCTAATAATTTCATCAAAAGTTGAAGTCTGGAATTGCATAAGCTTTGAAAACATAGCAATAGTAGGATTGTTAAATAAATCCTTCAGCTTCAATTCAATATCCCATTTCTTTCGTGCCCTTGAAACAACCTGTGTTGCTTTTAAAGAGTGACCTCCCAGTTCAAAAAAATCGTCAAAGATACTAACTTCAGATAGACCTAGAACTTCAGACCAAATGGCCGACATGTCCTCTTCCCATTCATTTGTTGGGCCAGCAAAAGAATCATGCACTACCATCTCACTGGTCTTTGGTTCAGGTAATGCTTTTCGATCAATCTTTCCATTGCTGTTCAAAGGTATATTCAATAATCGTACAAAATGAGAAGGAATCATATAACTTGGTAGATCACTTAAACTATTTTTTTTGATATGCTCTATAGAAAGCTCTTGATCAGTGACATAGTAAGCCACAAGATATTTATTACCTTCATGGTCATCACGATCAATAACTACTGCCTCTTTTATCGCAGAATCTCTGACCAATTGACTTTCTATTTCCCCAAGTTCAATACGAAAACCACGAATTTTCACTTGATAATCTTTACGTCCGAAAAATTCAATATTGCCATTAGGTAAATATCTACCTAAATCACCAGTTTTGTAAAGTCTTCGCCCTTTTTCATTTAAAAATGGATCTTCCATAAAAACATTCTGGGTCTTATCTGGATTATTCAAATAGCCACGTCCAACACCTAAACCAGAAACACAGATTTCTCCTTTAACTCCAATTGGGCAAAGTTTCATATCGGGAGTGGTAATATAAATATTGAAATTTGGTAATGGTCTACCAATTGGTACTGTATTACATTTAGGGTCAAACTCCATTTTAAAATGGGTAATATCGTCTGAAGCTTCTGTTGGTCCATATGCATTAAGGACAGAAACTTCAGGAAATAGTTGAAACCATCTATTCACTAAATTAGGCTTAATCACTTCACCAGTAACTAAGAGATAACGCATCTGAGCAAAGGTATTTCCTTCTATTCTCTGTTTCAGATGTTCTATCATTACAGACATAAATGAAGGAACCACCTCTAAAACAGTTATTCTATCTTTTTCTATTTTTTCAATAAATATCTCCAGATCTTGGGTGATTTCTTTGGGATAAATAATTACCTTACCACCCGTCAGCATAGAGCTAAAGAACTGCCATACAGAAATATCAAAACAATGTGAAGCATTTTGAGCAACTACACTATTTTTAGTCATTTCTAAATCATTCACTTTTGCATGCATATGGTTCATCATCCCTAGGTGCTCCACCATAGCCCCTTTTGGTTTTCCTGTAGAGCCAGATGTGTAAATGACATATGCCAACCCATTAGGATTGTATACTAAATCAAGATTTTCCGAATTTGCATCCTTAATAGTTCCCTCTATATTGTCTATTTCTATAATTTCACCCAAAAAAGCTGATCGTAATTCTTCATTAACAAAAGATGATTTAGTAATAAGAACTTTTACTCCTGAATCAGTTAGAATATCTAACACCCGTTGGACTGGATACTCCCTGTCAATTGGAATATATGCTCCTCCTGTTTTCCAAGTCGCAAGAATCGCTTCCACCATCATCGGGGAACGTTCGAGCATGATTGCTATTAACGGTTCTGTCCGCACAGCAGATTGTACCTGCTTGTCCAAGTCAATGTTTAACTGTGATCTCCCCATTTGAAGCAAGTATTTCAAAACGAATCGAGCAAATTTATTCACTCTGGCATTCAGTTCACTATAACTCAAAGTCTCGTCATTATATATTAAAGCCTGCTTTTGAGGATTTTTTAATGCCTCTTTTTCAAGATAGTGATAAACAGTCATTTCCTGTGGAAAATCTTTCGTCGGCCCACCAAGTCCATAGAGAATTTGTTCTAGTTCTTCTTTGGGTATGAAATCAAAGGCATTCACCGGAATGTCTGGGTTATCAATTATACTCGCCATTAACTTCTTTACATGCCCAGCTATACTTTCGATAAATTTATGATCATATAGCTCAGTATTGTAGAGTATTTTCACCCTCAAATCTTCATCTGGATAAAACTCAATATTAAAGCGATAGTTAGTCCGTTCATACGTTTTAACCTTTTTTAGTGAAAAAGGTTCACCAATTGACTCTATAACAGATTGAATCGGATAGTTTTCGAAGACCATAATATGGTCAAAGAGGTTTTGTTTTAATTCAGAACCAGACTGAATATCCGCTAATGAATAATAAGCGAACTGTTCGGCTTCCTTTAGATCCATTTGTACATCTTTCACAAGTGTAGTAAAGGATTTAGATGCACTATTGTTTATCCTCACGGGTATAGTATTGATAAATACTCCAGGCATCTGTGTGATTCCTAATACATCCGATGGCCGCACAGTTGTTACTGCTCCAAAAACGATATCCTCAGTATTGTTATATCGTTGGAGCAAAATACCCCAAGCAGTTTGACAAAGACTATTCAAAGTAACTTGCATTTGGTTTGCAAGTGATTTTAGTGTAGTGCTTATTTCCTTACCTAAGTGAAACCAATATTCCCCATGTTTATAATCTTCAGAGTTACCTTCATAAGACGGTGGGACTTGGGCTAAACTTTCATAACCGTCCAAATACTTCTTCCAGTAATTGCTTGCTTCTTTTTTATTTCTTTTATCTAACCACTTGATGTAATTACTATAAGGAGAAACTTGATTTAATTTCAAAGGTAGATCATTTAATAGACTGTGATAAATCTGCTGTAATTCATTGAGCAAAATCCCTGTACTCCATCCATCAACTAAGATGTGATGCATGGTGAAAATCCCTTTTGCTTGCTCCTTTGTTAATTGAAAAACAGCAAGGCGTATCAATGGGTCTTTTGCTAGATCAAAACCACGAGAGTTGTCCTTTAGTCTGTACTTCTCTATTTTTGCTTCCTGTGTCTCTCCATCTAGATCGGTCAAATCAAAAAATTCAACCTTGGAATAGCGCTCTGTTGGAATGACTTTAAGTGGATGCTTCACTTTATCGTATACATAGATGGCCCTCAAAACATCATACCGCTCGAAAAGCAGGTTGAAACTTCTCTCTATTTTCTCGTGTTCTAACCGACCATTTAACTCAAGTATAATTTGACCAAAATAGTTCCTCGACTCATCAGAAAGAATAGAGTGAAATAAAATCCCTTCCTCTATAGGTGTCAATGGATAAACATCTTTGATTTTATTCTTTTGCATTACTCCGTCCTCCTTGTTAGTTGATTAGGTCAGATAACTCGTCCAATTCTTCCATGGACAAATCTGAATAAGTCAAATCTGAAGGGGTCAGTTCTGACTCTTCTCTACCAAGACAATGATTAATGACTTGCAATAGATTATCTTGATAAAACTCTAATATTTTTTGAGCAGTGCTCTCTTTAAACTGAATAATGTTATAATTCAATATCATCTGCAACTTTCCATTTGCGACAAAACTAAAGAAATGTAAAGCGTGACTATTTTTAAAATCTGTTTTAGAAAGATACGGCATTCGCACTAAATGAAATTGTGCATCTGTTTCAGTAGAAAACTGACCCAAATAATTAAAACTGAACTCAGGTTCCAATTTAAACTTATTACTCATCTTTAATTTAGTAGGAGTTAAGTATTTGAGAATACCATATCCAATTCCCTTATTTGGAATCTCCCTTAATCTTTCTTTAGTTAACTTAATCTGTTCAGGAAGTTCTACATTTGCATATTCTAGTACTATAGGATACATAGAAGTAAACCAACTAACAGTACGAGAGATGTCAATGTCTTGTATAACTTCTTCACGTCCGTGACCTTCTAGATCAAGTGCGAACCTATCTATTCCACCCCATTGATGTACTGTCAATATCAACGCCACTAATAACAAATCATTAATCTCGGTATTATAAGCCTTATTGGCTTTTTTTAATAAATTATCCGTACATTCATATGTAAATTCTATTGATAGCATATTAAATGTATTGTCTAAAGATGTCTCCTTTGTTTCAAACATTTTGGGCTCTGGATCATCCTTCGGTATTTCTGGCAGTATTTTATCTTCAATCCTCTTCCAATAATCTAACTCTAATAATAATTCTCTACTCTTTGAATATTCATCTAAGCAACTTACCCACTTTTGAAAAGAATCAGTCTTTTCTGGAAAAATAATTTCTTCTCCATTCATAAGAGATACATAACCATTCTTAATATCTTCCAGTAAAATTCTCCATGATATCCCGTCTACCACTAGATGGTGAATAATAATTTGCAAATAATGACCTTCATTAAGTTTATAAATCCCCAATTGCACTAGAGGGCCATTCACTAAGTCAATTTTTCTATGGAGTTCTTTCTCTTTCAAGGACATAGCATCTTTTTCGTTAAACTCCTCCTTTAGATCAAAGACATGTAATTGGAAAAGTTCACTCTGAACTCCACGGTTCCACTGTAGTATTTGCTTTTTTTCTGTGGAATAGACCATCCTTAAGGCATCATGATGCTCAAGAATCCTAGTAAATACTTCTTCTATGTATTCTGGAACCAACTCATCATGTGAGAATAGCAATACTGCTTGATTCCAGTGATTCATCATGGCAAAATCCTGTTCAAAGAACCAATGTTGAATGGGCGTTAGTGGTACAGCTCCATCAACAATGTTTTGGTCAATCTTACGTCGGTTCACTTTCACATAACTGCTTATCTCAGCAATCGTTGGATTTTGAAAAAATGTGGTCATACTCACTTTCATCTGATATTTTTGCAAATGAGCTGCAATTATAATTGCCTTAATAGAGTCCCCACCAAGGTTAAAGAAATTATCATGGATACCTAATTGTTCAACACCCAAAACTTCTTGCCAGGTCTTAACGAGTATTTTTTCCACTTCATTACGCGGGGCAGAATATTCAATTATTCTCCTAATATTTTGTTGTGGGTCTGGTAAACTTTGACGGTCAACTTTTCCATTAACCGTTAAAGGAATAGATGCCATATAAACAATATATGATGGAATCATATATTCAGGTAATGCCACACCAAGGAAATCTCTAAACTCCATCAATGGCATTTCTCGATCACTGACGAGATATGCTACAAGACTCTTATTACTAGACGCATCAAGAAAATCTATCACCACTACTTCTCTCACTGCAGGATGTTGTAAAATTTGATTTTCTACTTCACCCAGTTCTATACGATACCCTCGGATTTTCACCTGGTGGTCTATTCGTCCTTGAAACTCAATATTTCCATTTGGAAGCCATTTTGCCAAGTCCCCTGTTCGGTACATCCGCTCATCCAATTTAAAGGGATTAGATACAAACCTCTCATCAGTTAAATTTTTTCCGTTTATATATCCTCGACCTACACCTTTTCCCCCGATATATAATTCACCCGTTACTCCAACTGGTAAAATCTGACCAGATTCGCCAAGGATATAGATTTGAATATTAAATAACGGTTCTCCAATAGGAACAATAGTTAAATCATTTACCTTATTAAAATTTACATCAAATGTATAAGCGGTAACATCCACACAACATTCAGCAGGACCATATACATTAGTGATCAACGCCCCATTCTCAACCACTTTCCTCAAAAAATTTTCTGCCAACTTTGCAGGCAGTGCCTCTCCACCTATCAGAAAATGTTTGACTGGTATCTTAACCCCATTCTCCAATTCTGCACTGAGTAAAATCTTTAAATGTGCTGGAGTGCCATCAGAGATTTCAATATCATGTTCACGGTAAAATCCCCCTAATTTTATCGGATCTAATTTAACATCATCTGGTACAATGTATAAAGTGTGTCCAAGTGTCAGTGCAGCAAATATTTGTTGTACTGAAGCATCAAAAACATAGGAGGCTACAAGGCTAATTTTTAAATATGCTGAATGATGGCTGTACACTTTTTCTTTAAGTCCATTCATTAAATTTATTAAGTTTCTATGTTCAATCATTACCCCTTTTGGATTTCCTGTTGAACCTGAAGTATAGATTACATAAGCGAGATGATCAGCTTTACTGATCGATTCTATATTTACACTGGATTCAGCCACAAGTTCATCAATCAGTTTATCTATCCTAACAACCTCTAAGTTCCTCTGCTCACTCATCGTCTGAACAATATCTACAATCCACGGCCTTTGTTTTAGTATTTTTTCTTTAGTCAGTAAAATATAAACATTACTATCATATAACATTTCATAGAAACGATTTTTAGGGGAATTTTGATCTATCGGGAGATAAGCACCACCCGCTTTTAGAATTGCAAGCATTCCAGTAATCATTTCTATTGAACGGTCCATCATTAGTCCAACTACTTGATCTGGTCTGACTCCTCTTTTCCTCAAAAGTTTAGCCAGTTGATTAGCCCTTTTATTTAGTTCTCCATATTTAATATCTTTTCCATAAGCCACTACTGCCACTCTCTCTGGATGTTTTGCCGCTTGTTCTTCAAAAAAATATTGAACTGGCTTACTAAATGGCATCACACCTGATTTAGACGTATCTAGTTTAGTAGCTTTATAGTTTATCAAACTTTTCTGTAGATTAACTGTACTTAGACATTCATGTTTAAGTTTAAAATATTTACTGTTATTGCTATTTAAAGAATTTACAATATTAAAATCACTTAAAATCTTGTCTGGTTTTAGACAGATTTGACTTAAAATCCCCAAATAGTCCTCGACAAAAGTTTTAACTGAATTCTTTTGAAATAGCATTGTACGATATTCAAATTCAAACTCCACTGTATCCTTTGTTTCACATGCCACAAGAGTTAGATCGAATGTTGCACGTTTTCTTAAATATTTATATGGTCTTATCCTCAATGAGCAGTTCGAAAATTGATAGTCCTCTTCTCCAATCATATTGAAACACAAGTCAAATATAGGATTTCGACCCATTTCACGCTGAATAGCTAGTTTTTCCACTATCTTTTCAAAAGGATACTGTTGATTAGCAAAAGCACTAAGACTTATTTTTCTACATTCATTTAAAAAGTTTCTATAAGACTTTTTTCCTTGAGGATAAGTACGAATAGGCAATGTATTAATAAAGATTCCGATCATTTCCTGTACATCAGGATGCAATCTCCCTGAAGCAGGTGAACCGATAACAATATCTTCTTGCCCTGTGTATTTATACCAAAGCAAAATGTAAGCAGAAAGGAGAACCATAAAAAGTGTAGCATTTTCCTCTTTTGCAATTTGACGTAGCCTGTTAGTCATGTCCTTTTCTATTGAGAAATCCAACCGATCCCCTTGAAAGTTAAGTAAGACTGGACGAGAATGATCGAGAGGAAGTTTTAGATCAGCTAATGGAGCTTTTAGGGTTTCCATCCAGAATTCTTCCTGCTGTTTATGGATATTAGAAGAATAAAGCTTATTTTGCCAAGATGCATAGTCCTTATATTGCACCATTAATTCTGGTAAGTCTAATCCAGAATATAGATAAATCAAATCCCGGATAAAAATATCTATGGAAGTTTTATCAGAAATTATGTGGTGCATGTCAATAATGAAAATATGTCTTTCATCAGTACATTTCAATAAGGCAACTCTTAAAAGTGATATTTTGGAAACATCAAATGGTCTTATAAACTGATCTGCAAATTGAACGATTTCCTCTTCAGACACTTCCTGATATTCTAATTCAATTACTACATTGTCATGAATTTTCTGCTTGGGTTCATTACCATCTAAGACAAAGGAGGTTCTTAGGATTTCGTGACGATTCACCAATTCTTCCAGAGCATGTTGAAACCTCTGTAAATCAATTTCACCTTCAATCAGCTTCACCCTACTTACATTATATCCGGCTACATCTAGTTCAAATTGGTTTAATGCATACATTCTTTTTTGCACTGAGGATAAGTCATAAGCTTTTCTAACTTGTAACGGCTTAATTGGTATATATGCCTCCCCACTAACCTTATCTGCATGTTTTAAAATAAAGGAGGCCAGTTCTTCAATAACAGAATAATTAAAAAGGTGACTTAATTCTATTTCGACTTCAAACTTTTCAAGTATTGCAGAAAGAAGTATTGTTGCGTCATAGGAATCACCTCCTAAATCAAAAAAATCATCTTCTTTTTCAACCTCATCTATATTCAATACTTCTTCTATTAGTTCAATCAATTGTTCTTCAATTTGTGTACATTCCAATTTAGATATACCTCCTCGCTGTAAATTAAAGATCGAAATCAATACTCACTGTTCTTTCTAACTCATGCTCTTCAGCAATCAAAAAATCTAATTCACCGACTTTCACTTCCGGTTTATTGAGAAGATTTTCCAAAAGATTCAGATACCGTTTCTTCATTAGTTCAACACGGGGTTTATCAAAAAGGTCAGTATTATATTTAATAGAAGCTTTAATTTCTTTTTCTGTACGAATAAATTCAAAAGATATATCCACATTAATAATTTGATCTTGCTTTCTGTACACATGAAAATTGTCAATCTGCAACTCAGTTAATTGATCCATTTCATTTCTATATATCTCTTCTCCTACGCTAAAATCAATATCGGAAATCGGCGAGCGGTTTAAATTCCTCTTGACCTTTAATTTATCAACAATCTGATCAAAATTATATAACTGATGTTCATAGGAACCTAACGTATCCTTCTTCACTTTAATAAGTAATTCTATAAATGTATCTTCATGATTAACCTTCACTCTTATAGGTAAGGTGTTCACAAAGAATCCAACTATACTCTCAAGATCTTTGTGATTCCTTCCAGCAGTAAGACAATTCACTATAATATCTCGTTCATCCGTATATTTATAGAGCCAAATAGCGTAACTCGTGAATAATGTCATAAATAATGTCAGGTTATTTTTTTGAGATATTTCATCAATCTTTTCCACCATTTCCTCTTGCAAGGTAAAGAATATCATCTTTGCTTTTGTGCCTCTAATCTCTTTTCGTGAGCGATCGGATGGTAAATCAATTACAGGTAAATCTCCCCCAAGTTTCTTTAACCAGTAAGATTCATTTTTAAGTAAATGATCTCCTGTATGATAATTATTGAGCCAATTTGCATAATCTTTATATTGCAAACGCAAATCAGTAAAAGGATTCTTTATTCCAGTAGAAAACGCTTCGTAAAGTGATAATAATTCTTTAAAAATAATCCTCATTGACCATGTATCTGCAATAATATGGTGCAAGGTAAGTAAAAAGACATGTCTTTCTTCGTCAAGTCTAATAAGCTTAATGCGAATTAAAGGACCAGTTTCTAAATCAAAAACTGTTACTGATTCTTTTTCAGCCACTTCTCTAGCACGTGTTTCTGCATCAGAATAATTTCGGAAATCTAAATAATCCAGTGGAACATCTATCGATTGATGAATTTTCTGTTTAACTTCCCCATCCACCTTTAAAAAAGTAGTTCTAAAACTCTCATGTCTTACCAGCAAAGTCTTTAGCGATCTTTTAAAAAAGGGGAGTTGCAATTGGCCAGCTAAATGATATGCTGCAAAAATATTATAAGTTTCACCTTGACTTTTAAGTTCATCCATAATCCACATTCGCTTTTGTGAAGGAGTTATCTCATAATATTCCAGACTATCAATAGGTTGAATACCTTGAAATTCAGTCCTATTTTTAGAACTAACTAGCTTCTTAATCTCACGAATTGTTGAAGCAGCAAATATCTCAGCTACTTCCAATTTAACCTCAAATTTTTTATGAATCTCAGCAATCATTGTAATTGTCTTTAAAGAATTACCACCTAACTCATAAAAATTATCCAGTATACCGACACGGTCTAATTCTAAAATCTGTTGCCAGATAATTATCAACTCTCGCTCTATCTCATCCTCTGGAGCAAAATAAGGTGTTTTTAATCGTGATACTTCTTGTAATTGTAATAGAACCTTTCTATCTATTTTACCGTTGGCAGTTAAAGGTATGGAATCAATTTTAATATAAGTAGAAGGAACCATAGGAAGAGGCAATCTCTGACTTAAAAATTCTTTAAGCCTCAGTCCTTCTACTTCCTCATCACAAATAATAAAAGCACACAAATAAGAACCGTTACAATCTAAAACAACTGCCTCTTGCACTGCAGGATGTAAAACTATATTTGTTGAAATTTCACCTAATTCAATTCGAATCCCGTTAATTTTCACCTGGTGATCAACTCTTCCTACAAATTCAATATTTCCATCAGGTAAATAACGTGCTATATCTCCAGTACGATACATTCTCTCACTTGTTCTAAAAGGACAATGAATAAATTTTTCTTTAGTGAGCTCTGGATTAGTAATATAACCACGAGCTAGTCCAGTGCCCGATATATATATTTCTCCCGGTACACCTAAGGGGAGCAAATTTGCTTCTTCATCAAGAATCCAGACACTGTAATTCATCAAAGGAAGACCAATTGGAATACTCGACCTCATCTCAGCTTCATTACACTCATAAATCGTTGTATTTATCGTTGCCTCTGTAGGTCCATAGATATTAATTAGCATGTCTACGTTAAAACTTTCTCTTATCCGTTTATAAAGCTCAATAGAGAAGACCTCACCTGCAATAATAATCATTTTAAATTGGGTTTCCGGATAAGCATCGGCATAGTTTAGCATAAGATTCATCAAAGAAGGTACTGTATTTACCACATCAATTTTTTCTGCCACAATATACTTCAATAGCTCCCGTGGATTATTTTTCACAGTATTGTCTACCAAATGAAGTTGCCCCCCCATTAATAGTGGCCAAAAAATCTGCTGGATCGATGGGTCAAAAGTTGGCGCTGCAAGTAAAATATGTTTTGAATCATCTAATAACATGTACCTTTTTTTCAATCCAATCAGTTGATTAATAACATTACGATGCTCTATCATCACACCCTTGGGTTGACCAGTCGAACCTGAAGTGTAGATTACATAAGCTAGATTCTCCAGAGTTGCAAAATTTTCTTCTACTTCCAAAGCATTAGGATAATCCTTAAGCTCTACTAGAAGAGAATTTGTATTAACCTTATCCCTCAATGCTGTCTCATATAAGATCATTTCTGCCCCACTATTAGTCAACATATAATTAATGCGATCAGAAGGGTCTTCTGGATTCAACGGCATATAAGCTCCCCCAGTTTTTAAAACAGCTAAGATACCTATTACGAACTCATGACATATGTTCGACAAAAGTCCTACAATCTTTCCAGGACGTGCTCCCTTTTCATTTAGTATGGTTGCTAACCTACTAGATCGTTCATCTATTTCCCGGTAAGTCATTTCCCGCTTGCGATAAACCAATGCTATATGGTCAGGCGTTTTCTCAACCTGATCTTCAAATAACTCATGCAAGGTTTTCAACGGATAAGTCCCTTCTGTTTTATTTAAATGAAAAATTCCCTTTCTTTCTTCCTCACTCAAAATATCAATTTGTCCAATATACTTTTCTAAATTATCAGGAATGCTACTCAATATTTTCAATAAATTATTACAAAAAAGATTAATCAATTCTTCTTCATATTTCAATGCGTTATACTCTACTGTAAGATGCAGTATTTCATCAATTTCATTTAATATAAACAACAGCTCAAATTGTTCCAGCTCAGGAACACGACTCTGTATACGATTATAAATCAAAGCCACATTTAAAATTTCGCAAGGTTCAGGGGCATTTCTTTCCTGTAATTTTGCAAACAATTCAGCAAAGTTGTACTGACTATACGCAAATCCTTCCAACAAGATTTGTTTTGTATTTGATACCAATTCCTTAAAGCTCTCAGTCTTACTTAACAAATTACGATAAAAAATGACCGAACTTGATTCAGAAGCTTTCTTCGGTGGAACAGTCCCAATAACCAAATCTTCTAATCCTGTATATCGATGAAGTCCAACTTGCAAGCCAGTAAGAACCAAAATTAATAAAGCTATATCTGACCCATTGCTAACCTTTTTTAGTACATTCCTTATCTCAACTGGCAGTTCAATTTTAACATTTCCCCGTAGGTTCTCACTCCTAGATTTAGTTTGTTGAAAAATAGGTAAATTTATTTTAGGTAATCGTCCATTAAGACGATTTAGCCAATATTCCTCAATAATTTTTACTTTAGTGTGTTCGTTCATCTCAACCTCTCCTTACAAACTACTCATATATCATTACACCCGGATAAATATTTTCTGTCAACTTCACACTTTAAAAATTAAAATTAATATCCTCAACAACAGCAAGTTGCTTTTCAAATTTCGTTAACCAATCTAAATCATAAATCTGTGCTGTACTCTTTGCAGAGATACTTTCCAACAATGTTGAAAACCTCTCACACATTAATTCAATAGTTTCAACTTTAAAAAGTTGGGTATTATACTCAAAATCACATTTAATACCTGACTCACTTTTATACCCTTTTAAGGTTAGATCAAATTTAGCGACCTTATTATAGTAAGGTTCGACTCTATAAGTCGCTCCTTCTATCTTCCACTGGTTAATCTGTTCTTCCTGCCAAGTAAAGAGTACGTCAAATAATGGATTTCTCCCTGCTTCTCGCTTAATTTTTAAATCATCTAATAAAATATCTAAAGGATAATTTTGATTTTCAATCATACTAACTGTACCAACTTTTACCTCGTGAAGATACTCTACAAATGTCTTTTTATCATTCGGATAACTTCTTAAAGGCAGAGTATTGACAAACATACCCATAATCCCTTCCAAATTATCATGTGTTCTGCCCGATAATGGTGTTCCAATGATAATATCATTTTGACCTGAATATTTGGAGAGCAACACTGTGAATGCAGCAAAGAATAACATATATACAGTAGCTCCTTCTCTACTAGCAATTTCTTCAAGTCTAATAGCTATTTCTGGATTAACCATAAATGAAAGTGTTTCTCCTGTATAACTCTTTACCAATTGACGTTTCATGTCTATAGGCAAGTCTATTACTTGGATCTCTCCATTAAGAACCTCTAGCCAATAATCACGCTCAGCATGCATCTTCTCCGAGTACATCATTTGATTTTGCCAAGCAGCATAATCCTTATACTGGATACGCAATGGTTCAAGTATTTCGTCATTGTACAGCTGAATAAATTCAGCTACCAAGAGTTTCATTGAGCTATCATCAGAAATAATATGATGCATGTCAACCATTAAAATATTGTTATCTTCAGTTGAATCCAATATTGCTACTCTCAAAAGGGGGGGCTTAGACAAATCAAAAGGTCTAATGAACTTATCGATTATATTTTGTTCATTCTTATTATCACCTTTAATGTATTCAATAGTGAAATCTATTTCTTCATGTATCTTTTGTATAATTTGTCCATCTATTATTTCAAAGGATGTTCTGATTACTTCATGTCTTTTAATTAGTTTCCTAAATATATCTTCTATCTTACCAGTGTCTAAATCTCCATCTAATTTTATAATTACAGGCATATTATACTCTGTGCCTGATTCTTCAAACTGATTAAGAATGAATAGTCTTTTTTGAGTTGGTGATGCTTGATAATAATCTCTTTTAGGTGCTTTCTCAATATCTGAATACATATTCTTACTTGCTCCTTGAATGTATTCTGCTTGTTGTTTCAATGTACTTAATTGAAAAATTTTCCAAATAGGCATAGCAGTATTAAATTCTTTATGTATTCTATATGAAAGTGTCGAAACCTTAAGAGAATGACCTCCTATATAAAAGAAATTATCATTAATGCCTATTTGTTCAACCTTTAGTACTTCAGACCAAATTCCAGCAAGTCTTTTCTCTATTTCATTCCTAGGCAGCTCATTCTCAACATCTGTATCTATCTCTAAGTCTGGTTTAGGTAACGTCTTT
>NZ_SIJB01000041.1 GCF_009910845.1 Chengkuizengella marina
CAACACAAGGTCCTTTTCCCATTTTTTCAGTACATACGGTTTATCATCACGATAGTAAAACTCGTCTGATACCGTTCCATCCAAGTTTGATGCTAGTTTTGTTTCAATGTATATATAGTCATTGTTTTGTTGTTCGAACGGTTGGACTGAATCCCCTATTGCTAACATAGGGTTTTTAAATATGATTTTTGACGGATTGTTTGAATTACCTAACCAAAAGCGAATTAAGTTCACACCTGATGGAATTGCAAAAGTTTTTATTGTATCTTCACCGGTTAATATTGTTGTATTCGGTGTTATTATCGTACCGTCTGTTTTATAAGGAGTAAAATACACGTAAGCTATGTCGTCAATTTGTTCGACTGTGTAAGAAAAAGTGTACTCCTGATTCGGCATAACAGGAACATCAACATAACTTGATTTCCAATTTCCTATTGCATTTAACTCCAATTCATTGGGTGTAATCACAGCAGCGTCCTCATGTAAGTTCCACTCTGTAAATGGTGGTAATAGATTCTTCCCTACCTTTGTAATCACAGGATTCGTCAGATGTTTTACCCCTTCTATATATGGGAACTTCTCTGCTAGTTTATCCCCTGTCCATTCGGGGTCTACGTCTATTTTTGCGTATTCTTCCGCTGTGATTTCATAGACTCTTGTTTTATCAAAATAGACTGAATTGACTGCTCCTACATCAGAGTAGTTATAATGGATAATATCAAGATTTTCGGTTTCCGGGACTAACACTGTAACATAGGCTGTTTCCCATTCTTTACTTTCAGTTATATATGCATTTAAAGTTTTAACTGCTGTTTGGTCATATACAGTAAATCTACCGACAGCACTCTCACCAGAACATTTCAACATTGTTAAAGCCAAAATATACTTATCGTTAATAGAATTACCTAGCTGTAACTTAACACCTCTCGAAGTGTATGGATCGTCAACATTAGAATCAATTTGCAATGATTTCCCACCATCAACACTTTCTTCATCCGTGTTTTTTACAGCGCCTTCTTGTAGATTGAAGGTACTTAACCCATCGGGGATACCATCCCCACTTGTATCCTTTTCAAAATCTCCATAATTACAACCCCAATTCACCAATGTCCTGCCTTTTATATTTGGAACCATCGGTGTTGCTCTATCTGTCTCCACAAGGTTCAATCCAGTATTTAAAGCGACTTCTTGACGGTCAGATTGTAGCTGCTGCTCATGAACCTCTCGGATTAAATCCCCTGCTGTTTCTCTAGAGAGTCCATCAGCCCCCAGACGAGCATCGATAACCTCATTATCTTTCCCTGTGATTTGTGAAGTGAGTACGTTCCCAACTCGATCATTGACGTGTTCAATAGCTTGTTTTACGTTTGTTCCTTCCACCGTACCTGAGTAAGTGATATGTTCAGCATCATGAGCTGTAGTGCTGTTCTTATGCTCATTATCTCGATCTATACTAGCTTGTTCAATTTCGATCATCCTCTGTGATTGTTCGGCTAAATCTTCATCGGTCTTATCAAAGTTTTCATTTAATTTCTCAGGAAAGGTTAAATCCATATCAAATCCTAGCTCTATAAATCTTCCCATGTGTTCATCTCCTTTCTAATACAAATATCTGTGCTTGAATACAAAATCTATTGTCATATTCGGGGTGGATGCTGTGAATTCAAAAGCATTGTCGCCTTCTGCCAATTTAGGAAACATTCCTGTGAAGGCGTATAAAGCATTCGATCCATTTAGAAGTATGCGAGATGTAGCGCAATCCATTTCCAGTACATCGTCACTATTTAATGATAAATCTAGCAAACTAAACCCTTCCTGTGTAGTGTCATTGGTCATCACAATGTTTGATCCTTTACCCGATATGCGAATCAATGGTTTTACTTCCATATTCCCTGCATGATAGACATTGAAGTTTGTAACCTCATTTGTAATCGAAAACGAATATGGACTTCCTGCTCTCAAGCCTTGACCAAAAGTGTATCCTTGTCCAAACTGTAATGGTTCTGAGGTATCCGTAACTGAATAAGCAAATGGATCAAAAGCTTTAAGGGGTACCGTAAATGTTCCAAATTGTGCTACTCTCTCAATTGGGATTGTTCCATTGAACTTTACAAAATATTGTTTTCCACTGGAACGATTTAATACAAGGGGTTGAATCCCTTTTCTTGGATTAAACATACTTGCTATGGCTGACAATTTTGATTGAAATGTAACTTCATCACTTTCCATCATGTTGAAAGTCAGCTCAATCATTCTCGCTCCAAATTCAGTCCCTAAATCGAGTATTCCGTCATAACCTGGTATTTCTTCTTCTATTTGTCTTGTGGTAGGTAACAAGGGTATATCTGCTTTTGTGAGTAACAATCCTAATGATTCAAATGATGTACCGCCAATATTACCCCCACCCCTTAGATCCATTACCGATCACCCCCTGCTCGTAGTCTTTGTGCTGCAATTTGTTGCTCGTTAAAGTATGATTGAACATCTGCTTGATCTTCAAGTCTTACGTCACCTTCGTGTGCAACTAAAGGTGCATTAAAATTGTTTATCGTCTGCCCTCCGACTTGTTTGTTTGAACCCACCGTTTCAACTAAATGTTTAATTTGACTTGGTTGTAATATGACCTCTCCTCTTTGAAGGATAGCGACTAATTCATCAGGCATTAATTGATCCTCGATTCTAAAGTTCATCATATCCGCAATACCACCAGTATGATAGACTCGATCTCCGTTATTATCATACCAAGCGCCATCATTACCACGATCCCAACCCTGTGATTTACCTAGTTTTTCATTTTCTTTTGCTAGACGTTTCTTTTCACTATCACTAGCATGATGCCAAGCTTCGGAGTTATCTTTCATTTGATCTATAACAGAATCATTTGAGTTACTAGATGAATTCCTTCCAGATGACGAGCCTCCTCTACTAGAAGATGATGAAGCACTAGGAACATCCTTTAATTCGTTAATCATTTTATTGTAATCATCAACAAAATCTTCAAGATCATCTAAGATATCTTTATTACCATCTGCATAAAAGTCTAGTCTACTATCCTGCAAATCAGCTTCACCATTTTTAAGATCGTCTACATAACGTAAAAAAGCCTCCTCTAAATCATCATATTGTTTTTCGACATCTCTTCTTTTATCTTCAAGTGCATGGAGCTCCTCGTCACGCTTGTTTCTAAGTAGTCGCTTCTCCTCGTCTAAATCTAGTTTTCTAAGCTGTTCTTTAAGATTAGCAAGTTTTTCAAGTCCTTCTTTAGATGTGGATTGTTCGTATTTCTCTATTTCTTCAACAAGCTTTTTTCGTTGGTATTCGTACTCTTCCTCGTTCATTTCATCGAGTACTAAATCATAATAATCATTAATTTTGTCTCTTTTACGATCAATAGCATCTAGTTCAGCTTGTTCTTGTTTTCGAATATTCCATAAAACAGAATCTGTTGAATCTTCAATCGCTTTAACCCTTGCTCTTTCCACTTCCTCGACTTCTTGAATTCGTTGGTCATTCAATTCTTGTTCAACTCTAAAGAATTCTCTCTCAGCTTGCTCACGTTCCTCTGTGCCTTCCAAGTATCTATCTTGTACACGTTGCCAAACTGTTCGTTCATCTTCAAGAGATAGTCGTTTAAAGTATCTTTCACGTTCAATCCAATCAATAGAATTTTGGAAACTATCAGCATACATTTCACCTTTTAAGCGCTTGATTTCTAAGTTAATCATACGTTCATCTTCAACGTTTTTACTAAGGTATTTCGCATGGTTAACCTTCAACTTCTCTAGCGCTTCTACCTGTTGTTCTTCGGTTTGGCTATACATTTCAGCAACGTACTGGATTGTAGAGAGTGCGGTTTGAAAGTTTTTGGATCTTAAGTCACTAGCGATTTCTGCTGCTGTCTTTTCAGAGGTCGTTGTGTTCGTATTTATGTTTACTTCTTGATCGGGCAACTTTAAATAGTCTCCTGACTTAATAGAAGCAATAGACTGATCTATATCATTTAATGCTGCCATTGTTGCATTCTTTTGATCTTGTAATTCCTTTTGTCTCCGTTCACCCCATGCTTTTTGCGCGCCAGTTGCTAAATTTAACCCTTTAATCCCTGCTGTAAATGGATCTGATTGTATAAGTAGTTGATTAGCTTCGATTTGTTTCTTAATTAGTTTTAGCTTTTCTTCAGTGCTTTTTCGCATCTGTTCAAGTTCTAATCTCATACCTGCTGTCTTAGTATCAAACAGGTTCTTTTCTGAGGTAATTAGTTCCTCAATAGCATCCTTATTGATAATATGATACTTACCTTCTTCATCTAAATCTTCAATTAAACTCGGATATTCATTTTTTAACTTTTGGACAACATCACGTAACTCTTGCTTTTGAGACGTTGTTAAGTTTTCCTTATCGATTAATTCTTCATATTTATTAACTAATGACTCCACTTCATCAATATGTTTTGAGGTCGCTGCTCCTACTTTTAATTCTTCGTTTTTTAGTTCCAGTAGTCCAGGAATGGAATCATTAACTTCACGGTTTAAATCTTCTAATACTTTTGGTGCATCATCAGGTGTATTGATTCCTACTGTAGATAACGTTTCATCAAGTTCCTGTAACTCGTTATTTAATCTCCCTATTCTAGCAATGTCCTCAAAACTAGTTTCACCTAATCTACTTCTTCCAGAACTTTCAGGTTGTTTTCTTGTTTCTTCAAGTTCAACCTGTATTTCTTTTCTTCTTTCTAATAAATCATTTATTTTTTCAACATCATCCTTCAGATTTTTAACGTCCTGTGCTGATCGTTTTAAAGGTGACTGACTTAATTTTTCATTTAACTCTTCTTGGTTTTGAGAAAACTTCCATACAGATTCACTAGCTTCATCAGTTGCAGACTTATAAGCTAATGTTCCTGCTGTAATTCCAAGGAATGATATAGCAGCAATTGTCCACCCTATGGGGCCCATTGCTATGTTTAAAGAAACAAAAGCTGCTCTTAATATTGCCACTACAGTTACCAAACCTGTTAATGCTGCTGTTAATGAGGTTACGGTTACAATTCCTGCTGTCAATCCTGCTATAGTCGCTTTATTTTCACTCGCCCACTCTGCGAACCCTTTAATTAATGGTTTTAACGTTTCCATGATGTCTTGTAAAACAGGTAAGTAAGCCTCGCCTAGTTCTGCTCTTGCCATTGCTAATGTTTGATTAAATGTAGCTTGTGTGCCAGCGTACCCCTGCATAGCTTTATCTGCATTGCCAGCAAATAGTTTTCCATCCTCTAACATACCGTTATAGGCTGCCTGTGCTTTTTCTGCATCCGTCAAAGTGGCAGCAGACTTCCCAATCGTTTTAGCGTACCTATCATACATAACAGATAAATTTGTTGTGATCCCTACTGCATCTGTTAGCGTACTATTTCCACTTTTAATCCCTCGGATAGCTTGTACTACTGCTTCACCCCATTCAAAATGACTCTCACGATTGTAAGCTGCTGCATCAGATAAAGCGTTAATTAAATTAATAGATTCTTCTAATGTATAGCCTGTTGCAAGGGCTGTTTTAAGTGCATCCGATGCTTCTTGTACACTCATAAACCCTCTAGCCACTAAATCATCCATTGCCTTTGTAACGGTATCTGTATCATGGTTTAGAGCCTTACTCACTTCAATTAACCCCTCGTAACTAATCGCTAGTTGTGCTGCTTCATCAGCAAGAGATTTTATAACCCTTATCATCCCTTGTAATGCATATCCAGTCCCAATAGCTGTAAGAGCCGTTTCTAATCCTCTGAATCTTCCTTCTGCTGTCTTAGTCTCTTTCTGAGTGTCCATGATCTCACGTTTTACTTTTTCTATTTGCTTGCTGTCTGCCCCTACTCTTCGGAGTTGTGTTTCAACAAGTTTTAGTTGTTTCTCTAAAATTTGAGGGTTTGTTGCTCTTAATTCTGTTTGGATTTTACGAACTTCTCTGCCACCTAAACCAACATCCATAAGCGATTTAGAAAGTTGTTGAAAGTCTCGCCTAGACTTCTTCACTTCCTCGGACATGGTTTTCATTTCTGTCTTAGATTTTTCTATACCCGTTTTAAAATTTTGTGCATCTAGTTCTAGTTTTGCTTTTATCGCTCCAACGTCTGTTGCCATCTATCCACCCCCAAACTTTTGCTTAAATCTATCAAAAGCAGACCTATCAAATTCTTGTTCTAGGACTTCTCCAATATCTGCTGTCTCTTTCAAACTTTGTATAAATCGTTCTGCATTCTGTTTTTCCATATAAGGAACAGAATTTAGTTGGATTTGTTTTAAAGTCTTTATTGCACCCTGTTTTTCTAGCTGCAATAGTATAAAAGGTAAATCGATCATGTAATATTCTTGTTCTAATTGCTTTTGAGTTATATTTAACTTCAACGCTGAAAAGATCAGCCATTCATCTAAAGTTACTCGTCTTTGTTGCCGTCCTTGACTCCCTGTTTCATACTGTCTAGGACGGCTCGGAAGTTTTTTACACTTTCCTGTAGATCATTCTTTTTTATGGTTTTATAAATAAATGTAGTTAGTTCATTCATATCTGCATTTTCTTCGATGTACTTAGCATCTAAACCTGCGATTACTGCAACCATTTCAACTGCTTCATCAATAGCCATTTCTGCGCCCACTATCAAAGTAGAAGAAAAATCTTTTGTACCTTTGACTGCCAAGATATTTAAAATGATTTGCGGTAATGATTGAATATTATCAAACATCAACTTCCACTTCGAAATTGTTAGTTTAGGTATCTCAACGTTTTTATTTCCAATTTTCACTGTGTCTTTTTTAAATATCATTTAACTTCCTCCCCATTAAAAAAGATGGGGATTCCTCCCCACCTTGTTATTAAACTGCTGTTGGATCACCAAAACCTACTAACTTACCGTCTGCATCTGGATATCCTTTGAATGTTACATCTGTAACTAACTCATTGTTGTAATCATAGGTGTAATTCAATTTTGCTCTAGGTGCTGCATTATAAATTGTGATCATATCATCATCGGTTGTATTCTCTGCTAATGGTTCGACTGTCACTGTTTTAGCATAATCTAACAAACTAATGACCTTATTTGCATATACATCTACCCTAGCAGTACCCACTTTTTCAGAACCAGGTAAAACTAAGGCTAAGGCTTCCAAATCTTTTCTAGTCATTGGTACTTCTAAGGATACTTTTCTTCCAATTACAACCTCATCCACTGGTGTATCACCTGTTTGATCCCGATTCAATTCCTTTGTTGTTTCCTCATACATAAATTTAACCCCACCTTTAGTTGAATCTAGTACTAATGGTGTGCCATTTATATCGAATGTAACCTTACACGCTCCTAAATGGATGGTGTCTTTATCTGTTGGCATATTATCCCTCCTAAATCATTGTTAATGAAAAATTAACCGAATATAACGGTCTATCATTCTCATCTTTACCAATAAAAAATGGTACCGACTGATCCGCTAGGCAAATCACAATTCGATACCCTTCTATCTCAAATTCTTTACGTTGGTGAAAGAACTGAAATATTTCATTTGCTTTTTGTTCTGTTTCTTTGCCCTCATTCTTCCCTCCTCTTATAATCACTTGAAATGATGGACGTTTAAGGCTTGTCCATTCACTGGATGCATATCCCCCATCAAAACGTAAATATGCGGTTTGATCAGGAGAGTTGATAGGGAAATCATTAACAAAGTAGTTATAGATGACCTCATTTTCAAGATATTCAGCAAGGGATTCTATTGAAAACATTTATGATGTCTCCCTTCTAATCTCATTTGCCACATCACTCATATATTTTGCATATTTTGCTTTTAATGGACGTGATAAAAATTTCGGTGTTGTTCCTGGTGTAGATGGATTTTTAAATTTCCCCATTTCATGAAGTTTCAAAGCATAGTTATATTTCCATCCTGACTTTGTGGTTGTTGTAGCTGTATAAATAACTTCTGCGGTGACTGTATTCCCTCGCACAAAAACCTTAACCTTTGCTGACATCCGTAAGTTACCAGATTTTTTAGGTGCTAGTTTTTGGGATTCTTTCAATAGATCATCTGCTGCCTTTTGCATCCCATCTATGGCTCTTTCTCTTATGTTTTTCTCTGCTAAATTCAAACCTCGTAACAACTGTGAGGTATCTAGTTGAAAATCCATTACACGTACACCACTGTCATTCGCACTTTTGTACTGCTTTTTATCGGACTAATCTTTTCAGGAGTACTTTCTTGTTTGTTTCCATTGCAATCTGTCCATAGAATTTCATCATGAGATTGGATATCTACTGGACCATAAAAAAGTATCTCTGCTATGGATGTGACTTCCTCGCCATGATCGTTTGTGATTACTTTTTTTTCTTCTTCTATTCTGCAGCTATAAGTTATCGGGTTAATTTCTAGTGGATTCCCCCATTTATCAGGTGTATTTGAACTTTTTACAGTGCATTTCTGATTAAATATACGTCTCATCTAACCGCCCTCCCTATATATGGACCAATTAAAGCCAACACTACAGGAGGTAAATCATTTGACTCGCCTTGAATAAAAGTGACTGAATATTGATTTCCAATCCGTTCAGAAGCCTTTCCCCACTCTTCTGTGTAAATGACTTTGGCTAGAAACAAACAAGCTTGTTCTAATGATTTTGGGATATTATCTTCATAACCGGCAGTATACTTAATTTCTATATTTCTCTGGCCTCGTTCCCAACAAGAATCCCGAAACAATATCCCTTCCTCGGGCATGATTTCATAATCATTTACCTCTTCTTCGGTCATTTTCACGTAATCTACATTAGTAATAGGATAATTTTTTGTAAATAAATGATCCCAGTCCGTTCCACTATGTTTTTCAATATACTCTTGTATTTCAAATTTCCTTCCACAACGTTTTTCAATAATTTCTGATGCAGTAGTTAACAGAATAGATAATTCTTCATCTTGACTTACGTCACTATTAGGAATCATCAGTATTTTTTTGAGGCGTTCAACACTTGCTAACACTTGCCCTCACCTCAATCATTTTTTTTGGTTAATTCCTTTAATCTAGCAAATGCCTTTTCCTTCCCTTTCACTTTTTCACCATTAGGCAACTCATAATTACCGCCTCCAACATGTTTAGGACCTTCAAATTGTTCTTTTTCAGTTAATTTTTCTTCTTTACTGAGGTATCCTAATTTCTGAAGTTCCTCGATTCTTTCTTTTTTGTCTGAAGTAAACATGTCACCTTTTTTATAAATACTTGTTGAGTATTTATCTCTAAAATCTTTAATTACTTTACTTTTAATCATCTTGCTCCCCTCCTTTGTTCAATGAAAAGGTGAGAAATTATTCATTCTCACCTTTATTGATTAACATATTATTTAATTAAACTTCAGGAACTACTTTTGCGATACGGAAAGCAGATTTAAGCTTAATTTTATGGTCAAAATAAGCAGTCAGTACAAATAATTCAATCCCTTTATTTACATCTTTATCACGATCATATATAAAGCTAGGATCATAATTGAAATGAGAATACTTAAAATCCCCAATAATAGGATCAACTGCAGAATCACAAAACTCTACTGGTTTACCTAACACTTGTTCAGGAGGCGCATTATAGAGCGTTGTATTTCCGTTAGCAAGAGTTTCTATAATATCAAGGTAATCAGAATAACGCATCGTAATCGAAGTATTTTCTCTGAAATCTTCATGAAGATCTGCAATGGCAGCTTTAATAGACTTGTATTTAGTTTCACCAGATATTTCTGTAATAGAAACATTGTAAAAAGACATTTTTTCTTCACCAGCTTTTGGGGTTACTGCAAAAGCTACTTTCTTTTCTTTAGCAGCTAAACCACTTTGTAAAGCACGATCTACAGTTTGTACTAAGTTTGTATCTGTTCCTGCCAAAATAGTTTCAGAAACAGGGACTTTTACTTTGAACTTATGTCTACCAAATGCAATTGAATCGCCGTCAGCTTTAATTTCTTTTGCTGTTTCTTCATCGTTAATAAAATCATCATCATCAATTGTGAATGTGATTTTAGGAATTTCCAGATTTGATATTCCTGTGTAATCGGAAAGTTTTCGTAATGGATTTTTTACAAATGGCTCATGCAACAATTCATTCGTTACCGTTTTAGGTAACAGCTTTTCCCCTCCAGTTGCGTTATTATCCCCAAGAGCAGCCTTTGTTTCATCTGAGATCGTACGATTACGGATCGTTGACCTAATTAATTCTGCTTTAGCAGCTACAATACGTGATTTAGGATCATGACTAGATAAATCAGGATTCATTTTTGAAGAATTAGCATTCATTTTAGCTTTTAATTTTGCTTTTTGCTCTGTTTCTAGCTCATCATGCTGCTCTTTTAATAAATCAAACCGCTCTTTTACATCCTTTTTTTTGCTTTTTAAGCTCTGAATCTCTTCTATAGGTATTGTAGGATTTGCTGCTTTTGCAGAGATGTCTGACTCGATCTTTTTTAATTCACTTCCAACTGTGGCTAAACTTTCTTTTAATTCATATAAAGTCATGTTTATATCCCTCCAAGGATTAAATTTAATTTTTGTATACTTACTTCTGACTCCTTCTTGATCTGTTCTCTTACCTGCTTTTCTTCCTCTGAAATACCCATTTGATATGATTGATTTGCAATTTCTAATAGTTTTTTAGGTGTATTTTTGTATTTTGCAAAGAATTCTGTGTTTACACTTGCTACTAAGGTCTTTTCTTCCTCTACTACATCACATAACCCATAGTCATAACACTCTTTAGCCGATAACCAAGTCTCATTATCTAGCATACTTATTAAAGTATCCCGATCTAATTTCTTTCCTGTTTTAGAGAGATAAGAGACAATCATACTTTCTCTTGTTTTGTCTAAAGCCTCAGCTTCTTTACTTAATTGATCAGCATTTCCCATGATAAACGTCCAAGGATTATGAACCATCATCATGGCATTTACGGGCATAAAAATAGTATCCCCTGCCATTGCGATGACACTTGAGATACTCGCTGCTATTCCATCAATATGAACATTTATTTTTGCTTTATGTCTTTTTAAAATGTTATAAATGGCATTCCCTTGATAAACGGATCCACCAGGTGAATTCATATACAGATTTAACGTTTTTATACCCCCTAAACGATCTAGGTCTTCTTTAAAACTTTGTGCTGTCGTATCCGTATCATCCTGATAAGATGAAATTTCTCCATAGATTTGCATTTCTCCTGTGTTGTAATCAATCGCTTTTACTTTCCAAAACTTTTCCACCCTCACTCACCCCCTTTCGTTCTTTTGGATCCATTTCTAATGGATACATATCCCCACTAACCCAAAGTTCATCTGCTTTACCACCACGTGGAGGTAAGTCCTCCCACCTTCTAACCTCATCCCTACTTAACCAGCCATCTCTTAATCCATTATGATAAAGTGCAGTTCTTGCAGCAGTATCCCCACGTAATAATGCTCCGACATTAAATTTAAAATAATATCCATTACGTCTTTCATGTTCATTGAGTAATTTACGGTTAAATTCTTGTTCATACTGGCGAACAATGGGCATTAATGTAAGTTGAACAAACACGCGCATTAACTGCTCACTACTTGAATAACTTTGACCTTCAGTATCATTCAAAAAAGTGACTGGCACATTATAAACATTCGCCACTCGTGAACGTGTGATACGTTCCGATGTAAATGTATCTGCTGGAATATACTTTCTTTGAATCTCACTGATCTCAACACCTGGTTCTTGAAACAAAATACCTCCATTGTGTTTATAAAACCGTTTGAAATCTTCAATAACTCTATCACGCTTTTCTTGATCCACATTTTGATCGTATTTTAAAATAAAAGAGTTGGCTGCACTTTGCATTTCATTAAGACTGAACTCACGAACTGCTTTGTCATATTCACTTGTATTAGTCAGGACCTTAATCGGATTGATTCCTTTTAAACTTCCAGAACCAACAATGTGCTTAACATGTATGATACTTAAGTTATGAAAGTAAAAGGTTCCATTGTCCCCTATCACCTTATACCATAACTCTCCACTGTCTCTATCAAAAACAGGTTCGACATAAGTTGAAATTAAGGGAGTCATACGTGTAACTTGCCCTCGAATATCTCGTTCAATCATTGCATAAGCATTTCCAGTTTCATTCCGCATAGTTTCTAAATTCCTAATCAACTCAAACGAACTCATAAATGAATTAGGAGAGTTAATAAGGACATCAGACGCTGAGTTCATTACTGTGTCATAATTTTGATGTAGTTTTAATGGTAAGAAAGCCATACTATTTGATAATCTTGAAACAACGCTAAAAATAGTTTCATTTGTTGCAAGTTTTGAATTATCTGCACCCCAAAAAATGCGGCCAAACCAACTTGAAAAATCAAAACCTTGACCTTTCCATCCTGCAACTGCACCTGAAATAGCGCTTTTGAATCTTTTAAACCAATGCAATTCTTCACCACCTTTCTTAATCCATTAGGTCCTTTATAGATACCACATTTATTTTTCCATCACCTTTAGGTGCAACCAACATTTTCATCACCTCAAAATGAGCATTTAAAAAAGCCGCAAAACCGTCTATTTTACGGTAGCGACCTTGTTTTTTAGGTAACCAACTTCCATTTTCATTTTTTTTTAACTTCACGTTATTAATGTACCATCTGAATAGCTTATTTTGATTAAATATCACTTTTCCATCAATAAACATAGCCTCTAAATCTCTTAGAACAGGGGTTAAAGTCAAAGCTCCTTGTCTAACAACCACAGTTTTAAAACCGAAATTCTCTAGGTCCTTAATGATTCTAAAAGCTTTGGCGGGATCATACATAATTTTTTGGATTGAGTAGATCTCAGATTGTCTTACAAACCATTCATATACAAGTTCCAATTTGATGTATTCCTCATCAACGATTGTCAAAAGTCCTTGTTCTGCTAACCCCAAGTAATCAATCTTTTCATTATTTGCTAATACCTTTTTTTTAGGTACCCAGGAATGAGATAAAGCAAAAACATCAGCTGAATCAAGAGGAAATTCAAGACAGGCACTTGTGAAATCTTCTGATTCTGAAAGATCAAAGCCTCCAATACATGGCACCCCCTTTAAAGTTTCAATGTCCATAACTTTATTATTTCGTTGAATGACCTGATAATCTAAATAGGACTGTTCATCTGATTTTACGAATATATTAAAACGCTTTGTTATAAAGTCATTCTTTTCTGCAGGAATCCGTTTTGCTTTTTTCCAATCCTCTATCATATCTTGTAAATGAATCGATATACCGAGATTAGGATTTGCCTTGATCCACATTTCAGGTTTTTCAAACTCCCTTTCATCATCTAAACTAGCAAGATAATAAAAGGTTCGTTCATCTTCTATAAGACCATTCAATACATCGACACCTTGTTCATAATAATCTACTAATGGACCATCTAATTGATAGCCTGCAGTGGTAATATAGATTAATAAAGGTTGTTTCCTACTTCCTCTAGAGTTTTTAATGACATTGATTAATTTGTAGTCCTTATATTCATGGATTTCATCAAAAATACCAAGGTGAGTATTTAGCCCATCCAACTTATCACTATCCGTTGCTTGTGGTTCAATTTTAGAAAATGTATTATCATAATGAATAGCATCCCTTAATGTCCTGAACCTTTTCTTTAACTGAGGTGAAGATTTAATCATTTTCTTAGATTCATCAAACAATAATCTCGCTTGTTTCATAGAATTTGCTAATAAAACAACATCGGCACCTTTCTCATTGTCTTTACTACAACCATAGTTTGCAGTTCCTGAGATCATTGTCGTTTTTCCATTCTTTCTACCTACAAATATGATACATTCTCTAAATCTTCTTAGTCCTGTACCCTTATGAACCCATCCATATATGGAACCTAGAGCGAAGTGTTGCCAAGGTTGAAGTATTAACTGCTTAAAATCACCTTTAGATGGTTTGCAGAAACTTTCAATAAAACGTATGGGTCTAAGTCCTGTTTTTTCTATAAAAATGTATGGAAAATCATCATTTCCTTGTCTTTTTAGATCATTTAAGTGCCTTTTACAAGCTAAAATAACTTCTTTACAAGCTATGATTTTACCTTTCACTACCTGTTCTGCGTACCAAGTAGTTAGAAGCGATTGAGCAGGTTTTATGAGCACATTGAGAGTCCCAGTATTAGAAATCTTCGAATCC
>NZ_SIJB01000042.1 GCF_009910845.1 Chengkuizengella marina
CCTTCGCAGGTAAATCCGAGTTTTTCGGGGCCAGTAACAAAAAATAATTCCATAACTAATCTTTGTTTCGCATCTAGTTTTCAAGGAATATCCTTGAATGTTTGGTGATGATGGCGGAGGGGTACCACACGTTCCCATACCGAACACGACCGTTAAGCCCTCCAGCGCCGATGGTACTTGGACCGCAAGGTCCTGGGAGAGTAGGACGTTGCCAAGCGAACCAAAGACACTGTAGTGACTTGATCACTATGGTGTCTTTTTTAATATGAGATTTTTACACCATTTAATTTTAATGTACATATAATAACCAACCAAGATTAAATTTAACTTTATCAGTATAGTTTAAAAATATTTTTTCTAAGATCAATTTAGAAGTTTAAGAGGATAGATAATGTGGCATAATGATAGAAAAAGCAAGGGTGGGAAGTCTATGGAGAGTAAGTTAGACTATACCTGTATAGTATGTGAAAAGCAAAATAAGAATGGCATCATGATATGTACTGAATTTATATGTAATCGTTGTGAATCTGAAATTATACGTACAGATGTAACGGATGCAAAGTATTCATTTTATATTAAAAAGTTAAAAAGAATATGGTATAAAAATATTATTTAATTACAAGTTTTTTAACTTTAAGAGCTATTCTATATAATAAGTGACCGTCTCAGATTTGGCGGTTTTTTTTTGACGTATTGGATGATATTATTTAATATAGTCATGATTTTATAAAGAACTACAATATTTCATGGAGGTAATGTTTGTAAATGGATCAACGTAAAGCTCCTATATTTGATATGTTGAAACAATACCATATGGAGCAATATGCTAGTTTTCATGTACCAGGACACAAGTTTGGACTAGATTTAAATAAAGAAGAACGATACTATTTTGAGCATATTATGCAAATTGATTATACTGAAATTACTGGTTTAGATGATCTTCATGATCCCCAAACTATTATTAAAGAAGCATTGGAACTTGCTGCAGATTGTTTTGGTTCTGAGCAAAGTTATTTTTTAATAAATGGGAGTACTGTAGGCAATCTTGCCTTGATTTTATCTGTATGTGGAAGAGATGATATCATCATCTTGCAAAGAAATGTACATAAATCTATAATTAATGGACTTATTTTAGCTGAAGCAAAAGCTGTGTTTTTACCTCCTAATATAGATCCCCAAACAGGACTAGATTTAGGTGTATCAATAAATCATTTAGAAAAAGCATTGGCTCAGTACCCTGAAGCAAAAGCTGTTCTGCTTACGAATCCAAATTACTATGGTATTGGAATGAGGTTGAGAAGGTTCGTTGATTTAGTACATAAATATCATATTCCAGTACTAATAGATGAAGCACATGGGGCTCATTATGGATTTCATCCTAAATTACCGGATTCATCATTATCCTGTGGTGCAGATGCTGTTGTTCAATCTACTCATAAAATGCTAACATCAATGACAATGAGTGGTATGCTTCATGTTCAAGGAAATAGGATTGATAGAGAAAGATTAGGTCGGTTTTTAACCATGCTGCAAAGCTCTAGTCCATCGTATCCTTTAATGGCTTCACTTGATATCAGTAGAAGATGGATGAACACCAAGGGAAGAGAGAACATAATAAACGTAAAATCCACTATTCTAACCTTTAAAAAAGAAATGGAAATGTTGCAATGGTTTGAGATTGTGGATATTGGAAAAGACTATGGAGAGGATTATACACAAGATCCTTTTAAAATTTTAATACATGATCTTACAGAAACTTTATCGGGCTATGATTTGCAAAAGTCGTTAGAAAAACGAGGCTGCATGATTGAGATGGCAGATCCTAAGTTTATATTAATCGTATGTAGTGTTTCTACAAAAAAAGATGATATAAATAGACTGCTAAAGGCATTAAAGGATTTATCAGTTCAGTTTAATTTAAAAAAGAAGGAACTGAGTAAAAATATAACGAATATAAGTAATGAAATGGCTTTCCCAGATTTAAGTCTACCTGTAAAATTGGAAAATCACTTTGAAAATACGAAGGTAGTAAAATTAGATGAAGCATTGAATTTAAGATCTGCTGAAATGATTATTCCCTATCCTCCAGGAATTCCTTTACTTTATCAAGGTGAAATCATTACACAAGAAGCGATATATAAGATAGAACAATACATAAATTCAGGAGCTCATTTTCAAGGTTCGAAAGAAATTATAAATCATCAAATATCCATTTTAAATTAACATACAAAAATTCAGTCAACAAGGAGGTTTTTTGTGAACGGTTTATTTATAACATTTGAAGGACCAGATGGTTCAGGTAAAACCACTCAAATACAACAACTAGCCAATACATTAATCAAACAAGGTTATGACGTGATTACAACAAGAGAACCAGGAGGGACAAGAATCAGTGACCTACTTAGGAACATACTCTTATCAACAGAATATCAAGAAATGAAAGATCAAACAGAAGTACTTTTATATGCTGCGTCTAGATCACAGCATGTACATGAAGTTATTGTTCCAGCATTACAACAGAATAAAATTGTGTTGTGCGATCGTTATATTGATGCGAGCATGGCTTATCAATCTGTTGGATTAGGGATTGCTAAAAAAACAATTAAAGAAATTAATCACTTTGCTAGTTCTGGATTACAACCGAAAAGAACATATATGATGGATGTAAGTGTGAAGGAAAGTAAGAATAGATTATCTCAGAGAACAAATAAAAAGGGTGAAATAATTTTAGATCGTATAGAACAAAAAGCCCATGATTATCATAAAAAGGTAAGAGAGGGTTTTTTACAAATAGCCAAGGAAAATCCAGATAGAGTATATTTGATAAATGCCAATCAACCTATTGATGTTATCTCAGAGGAAATATTAGAGGATATGACCAAATTATTAGCAAATAGAATGTCCAGTTAAAGATGGTTTACTTTTTTGGATCTCGTCATCACTCTGATGAAAATCATTAGTAGTTTAAACTATTTTAAAGTATAATAGTAGGAGGGATTAAAATGAAATTAATTATTGCAGTAGTACAAGATAAGGACAGTAACCGATTGTCTAACGCATTAATTAAATCAAACTTTCGAGCTACAAAATTAGCAAGTACTGGTGGATTTTTAAAAGCGGGTAATACCACTTTTATGATCGGCGTTGAAGATGAAAAAATAGATGAAGCAATTGGTGTCATTAAAGCAAACTGTAAGGTGAGAGATCAGTTAGTATCCTCTGTTTCGCCTGTTGGAGGAACAACTGATTCGTATATCCCATTTCCAATTGAAGTACAAGTAGGAGGAGCTGCAGTATTTGTTGTACCTGTGGAAAAGTTTGAACATTTTTAAAGGTAGGTAAAATGAATTGAAGATAAACTCTGGTTTACGTTCCTTACAAAAAAATGCATTGCTTACAGATCAAGCAAATCAAAATTCAATTACAATGAAAAATTTTTCCGAAACGTTGCAGCACCAAGAAAGATTTGCATCAAGTGAACAATTAAAGCAAGCCATTCTTCAAATAGAAATACAAGGTAAACGATTATCAAAATCCATGACCGTTCGCGAATTATTTGCATATAAGAAACTCGTAAAACAATTCATGGATGAGACTGTTCGAAATGGAATCCAGCTTAAAGATAAAATAGGCAAAGATCGACGAGGAAGAGGAAGAAGATATAAACTTTTAGAAGAAGTAGATCAATCATTGTTAGAAATGACAGACGATTTATTGCAAAGTGAAAAAGGTAGAATTGAAATATTAGAAAAAGTAGGCGAAATAAGAGGAATGTTGATCAATATATTATTTTAATGGGAATGAATATTAAGGGGTTATAACATGTCTTTTCATGAAATTTTAAATCAAAATAAGGTGAAAAAGAAACTTCAGAACGGACTAAGGATGAATAAAATTTCACATACTTATTTGTTCACAGGACCTTCAGGCACAGGGAAAAGTAAAATGGCCTTGAATTTTGCAAAGGCTATTTTTTGTATTCAAAATAAAGATGATGCTTGTGATCAATGCATTGAGTGTAAAAAATTTGAACATGGGAACCATCCACAACTTCGTCTTATAGAACCAGATGGAAATCATATAAAAATAGAACAAATTCGTGATCTACAAAAAGATTTTTCATATAAAATGAATGAAAATCAAGTGAAAATATATATATTATTTCATGCGGATCAATTAACAATACAAGCAGCAAACAGTTTACTGAAATTTTTAGAGGAACCTCAGTCTAACGTGATTGCTATTTTAATTGCAAACAATGGACATGCTATTTTACCAACGATTCGATCACGTTCACAATGGATATCATTCCAGCCATTATCTCCAGACAAGATGGCTGATCAATTAATTTCAGAAGGGTTTTCTAGAGAGTTAGTTTACAGTGCAGTACATTTAACATCTGGCCTGGAAGAAGCTAGGCAGTTTATCCAATTAAATTCGTTTGCAGAAATTAGAGGCATAATGATACAATTAGCTAAGGAAAGTTTAAATAAGTTTTCCGTTGCGAGCATTACAGCACAACAAAAAATATTTAAATCCAACCTTACAGACGAGCTGAATATACTTTTAGATTTATTTATACTATGGTTTAAAGATATCATTCACATACAAAGTGGGCGAAAGGAAAGACTTGTTTTTGAAGACGAGCTTGCTTGGTTAGAAAAAAATGCCTTCACACGTCAGATGGCCGAGTGGATTCAATGTATGGAGGTTACAGTAAATACAAAAAAGAAACTTCGATTTAATGTAAATCCTCAGTTAGCTCTTGATCAATTTATGATTCAAATTAAGGGGGGTTGAAATGTACTCAGTGATTGGGGTTCGCTTTAAAAAAGCGGGCAAGATTTATTATTTTGATCCTACGAATCATCCCGTAAAAAAAGATGATCATGTGATTGTTGAAACAGCGCGCGGTATAGAATACGGAACAGTAGTCATTGGGGAAAAACAGGTCGATGAGTCAGATATTGTACTTCCCTTGAAGAAAGTGATTCGTATAGCAAAATCAGCAGATGTTAAAGTGATGGAAAGTAATAAAAAAGATGCTAAAGAGGCTTTTTATGTTTGTTTAGATAAAATTAATCAACATCAATTATATATGAAGTTAATTGATGTAGAATATACTTTTGATAGGAATAAAATCATATTTTATTTTACAGCAGAAGGAAGAGTAGATTTTCGAGAGCTAGTTAAAGACTTGGCAAGTATTTTTAAAACACGTATTGAATTAAGGCAAATTGGAGTAAGAGATGAGGCTAAGATGTTAGGAGGCATTGGTCCTTGTGGAAGAACATTGTGTTGTTCAACATGGCTAGGTGATTTTGAACCCGTTTCCATCAAAATGGCAAAAGATCAGAGACTCTCCTTAAATCCAACGAAAATTTCTGGTCTATGTGGTAGGCTCATGTGTTGTTTAAAGTTTGAACACGATCAATATGAGAGTGCTAAAAGCGATCTACCTAAAGTTGGAAGTTTTGTGATTACCTCATTGGGTGAAGGTAAGGTTATTTCTATTAATCCAGAAAAAAGTTTAGTACAAGTTAAAATTTTCGAAATGGAAAAAGTGAAAGAATTATCACTTGAAGATGTTGTTGAACAAGAATAAATGCAGTTTTCTTAAACTGAGGTGGAATTGTGGAGAAAAAGGATATCTATGCACAGGCCAATGAACTAGAACAGCATTTAGGCGATATATATAAAGATATTGGCGAAATGAAAAAAAAAATTGTACAATTGTTGGAGGAAAATAAACGATTAAGTTTAGAGAATCAACAATTAAGAAGTATGTTGAAAACAGACCAGACTGATAAAGATAAAATAAAAGAGGAAAATCCTCCTTCTCTAGTTATAGGTGAAGGATATGATAATTTAGCTCGTTTGTATTATGAAGGATTTCATATTTGTAATGTATATTATGGACACCTTAGAACAGAAGGTGACTGTCTCTTTTGCTTATCATTTTTAAACAAATAGAATTAAATGTAAAACCGCAGGGCGTTTCCTGCGGTTTTACAAATTATAAATAATATAAGGATTTTTAAATAAAGGAACTAATTATGAAACAAAACATACCTTTAATGAAGGACGAAAGAATTGATGATTTATTAACTCAAGATTTAAAGATTATCCAAAGTGAAGAGGTTTTTAGTTTTTCGATGGATGCTGTATTACTCGGACGTTTTTGCTCTGTTCCAATAAGAGGGAATATTTTAGATTTATGTTCTGGTAATGGTGTAATCCCATTATTGTTGTCTACTAGAACAAAAGCTCAGATTACAGCAGTTGAAATTCAAAAAAAGTTAGCGGATATGGCTGTAAGAAATATAAAAATGAATGATTTATCCGATCAAATTTCTATCATTCAAGGTGATTTAAAACAGGTACATACACAATTGGGTTATGGTAGGTTTGATTTGGTTACAGTGAATCCACCCTATCTTCCAGCATTCTCAGGAAAACTAAATGATAATGAATTTATTGCTAATGCACGTCATGAAATTTTATGTACATTAGAAGATGTTATTTCAGCTTGCAATAAACTTGTTAAGAGTGGTGGTAAGGTGGGTCTAGTACATCGTGCGTCTAGACTAGCGGATATTATTGTTTTAATGAGACAATACAAAATTGAACCGAAACGTATTCGATTGATACATCCAAGGATAGGTGAAGAAGCAAACATGGTGCTTGTAGAGGGAATAAGAAATGGAAAAGCGGATATGCACATATTAAACCCATTGATTGTTTATGATAAACACAATCAATATTGTGATGAGTTAATGGAAATATATTATGGAGATGCTACAAAATGAACATACAAAAAAGTTTTTTAGAAGATGAAAAAAATAAAGGTTGCCTTTACTTAGTAGGCACACCGATAGGAAATTTAGAAGATATCTCTTATAGAGCTCTAAGAATATTACAAGAAGTAGAGTGTATTGCTTGCGAAGATACAAGACAAACGAGAAAACTTCTGTCTCACTTCCAGATTTCAACGAGATGTATTAGTTATCATGAGCATAATAAATATGCAAGTGGAAAAGAAATCGTACGCCTTATTCAGCAAGGTAAAGACATTGCGTTGGTCAGTGATGCTGGTTTACCGGTTATTTCAGATCCTGGCAATGAGTTAGTTCAGTTAGCTATAGAATCCAATCTTTCAGTAATCCCTATTCCTGGCGCAAATGCTGCATTATCTGCTCTAATCATCTCTGGATTATATACAAATCATTTTCTGTTCTATGGATTTTTACCTCGAGAAAAAAAAGATAAAAAAGAAAAAATTCAAGAAATGTTAGAGACGAGAGGAACTATTATTTTTTACGAGTCTCCACATCGATTATTAAATACACTAAACTTAATGTTAGAAGTGTGGGGAGATCGTCGTATTTCCATTGCAAGAGAAATAACTAAAAAATATGAAGAAATAGTCAGGGGATCATTAGAAGAATGTATCAGTTATATGGAGGACATGAAAGTTCAAGGTGAATATTGCATCGTTGTTCAAGGGAATATTGAAAAAGTAGAAAAGAAAGATGAATTATGGTGGAGTTTATTATCTATTCAAGAACATTTGGATCATTATATTAATCAGAGGTTTGATAAGAAGGAAGCCATGAAAAAAGTCGCGATAGATCGCAAGGTATCTAAGAGGGATATATATAATCATCTCCTTTAAGAAAAAAAATCCTGCCGTTTGATTATAATTATTTATATAACGGCAGGAGACAAAGGAGATATGAAAAGGTTAGAATTAACTAAATCTTATTCTATTATATACTAAATAATTTCTTTTGTCACTGAATTATCTTTTTTGCTAGCATTAAAAATTTCAATTAGTTCAGGAATAATTTCTTTACTGATCATTTTTCCTTTGAAATAAACTAAATCATTTGCATTACCGGTAAAAATACATGCTGGCTCATACTTTTTTAACATGACCTTTTCCCCGTCAACATATATTTCTAACGCGTCTTTTTCTGCAATACCTAAAGTTCTGCGTAGTTCAATTGGAATAACTACACGGCCTAATTCGTCAACTTTTCTAACAATACCTGTAGATTTCATAAATTTATTCCCCTCTCTTTATTATTAAACGTCAATTTTCGACAATATTTTCATCCCTTATGATACTAATGTTTGCCAAATTAGTCAATACTTCTTTAATCAAGAATTTGTAAATTTCTAAATAATGTATAGTACTTTTATATTTATGCAACAAATCTGGATTTCAGGACGAAAAAAAGTGAGTTTTTTATGTATTTAAATTCACGTTATAGTTTTTATTTGAATTCGACAAACATTCATTATAAATGTAGAAATTTGTCGAAAAATATTTAAACAATAAAAAGATATATTTCATTTTACCATATATTTATGTAGACTATGGATTAGGATTATATGAAGGGAGTTTAATAATGTTAATTGATACACATGTACACTTAAATGCAGAACAATTTAATGAAGATCGTGAACAAGTCATTGAAAGAGCGAGACAAAACGGAGTTTCAATAATGATCAATGTAGGTTTCAATCGTGAGACGATTCCAGAAACGATTGAACTGTCAGAAAAATATGACTTTATCTATGCAATAGTTGGATGGCACCCAACAGATGCCATCCACATGACTCCTGACGATTTGAATTGGATAGAATCTTTATGCAATCACAAAAAGGTAGTAGCTATAGGAGAAATAGGGTTAGATTATTATTGGGATACTTCACCAAAAGATATTCAACAGGAAGTATTTAGAGAACAGATCCGATTAGCACGTAAAGTGAATAAACCTATCGTGATTCATAATAGAGATGCACATCAAGATGTTGTAGATATTTTAGCTGAAGAGAATGCTGCTGAAGTAGGTGGCGTGATGCATTGTTATTCAGGGAGCTGGGAAATTGCCCAGAAGTGCTTGGATATGAACTTCTACATATCATTTGGGGGACCGGTCACTTTTAAAAATGCAAAACAGCCAAAGGAAGTGCTTAAAAATGTACCTTTAGATAAGTTGTTAGTGGAAACAGACTGTCCCTATTTAACTCCTCATCCTTATCGAGGAAAAAGAAATGAACCTGCTTATGTGAAATATGTTGCAGAATCAGCTGCTGAATTAAAGGATTTATCATTTGATGAAGTAGCACGAATTACAACGAATAATGCTAAAAAATGTTTTCAAATATAATTTGTATTCGTATTAAGCAGTTAAATAGAGATAATCAGTGTAAAATTTAAGATTAGGGGGTTAAAACATTTCATTTTCATGGAATTTACCGTTTTAACCCTCTAATCTTTTCTTTTTGGAGTTTTACATTCTTAGGATAAGTTAAGTATGATCTTAAAGAAACAATTGCAATAGTTTAATATATTTTTCCAACTGATTAAGAATTATTTTTTTCTTAATTGCATAATAATTATTGTTTTCACAATTTTTTGAAATTTTTGAAATACAAAGGTTTTAAGGGGGAATTGGATGAGAGTCCGTAATAAAAAAACTCTCACAGCTTTACTAGCTTCTGGTTTAATTACTGTCGTGATTATTCTATGTTGGGTTTTATATGTTTTTAATTCAAAAGAAATATATTTAGTCATTAATGATGAGGAGAAGGTTATTCAAACAAAAGAGGATGTATTAGAGGATTTATTAAAGGAACAGAATATCATAATTGAAGCAAATGATGAAATTTCAAAACCATTGGATACGATTTTAAAAGATCAGGATAAAATTATGATTAATTTCGCAGTTCCTGTATTAATAAAAGCAGATGGCCAAAGTGAACTGGTGTATACGACAGCTGATACTGTAAAAGAAGTGATTGAAGAACAAAATATTGAATTAGGCCCTCAAGATGAAGTATCTACTTCTCTAGATGCTAAAGTAATGGAAAGTTTAGAAATAAAAATCACAAGAATTGAAACAGCTATTGAAGCTGTACAATCACCGATTGCTTACGATGTTGTTACGATTGAAGATCCAACATTACAAGAAGGTAAGGAAGTCATTGTACAAGAAGGCAGTGAAGGAGTACTTCTTACAAAAACAGAAAAAGTAACAAAAGATGGTAAAATTATTTCAGAGAAAATCATTCAAGAGGTAGTTCAAATTGAAAGTACAAATCAAATTTTGGCAAAGGGAACTTTAAAGCCAATTGTTAAATTAACAAGTTCTTCACCAGATGTTGCTGAAATTACAGTAAATGGCAATACATTTGGTTACAAAAAAGTATTAAATAATGTGAAATTAACTGCTTATGATGCTGGATTGAAATCTACTGGTAAAACGAAAGAACATCCTCAATATGGTATTACTTACACAGGAACAACGGTGAAGGAAGGTCATACTGTTGCTGTAGATCCAAATGTCATTCCTCTAGGATGGTGGATTTATATCGAAGGTTATGGTTTTAGAAGAGCAGAGGATATTGGTAGTGCGGTAAAAGGTAAAAAGGTAGATATTTATTATGATGATGAGAATTTTGTGGAAGCTTTTGGTACAAAGAGGGGCTATACTGTTTATGTTATTGGTCCTAATAAACCTTAAGGGTAATTTTTTAGATTTCTAATAAAGATAGACCGTATATCCAATTGACGGTCTATCTTATATTGCTATCTAACTTTCATTTACATAATCTTCAAAGTAAACACCATCAAACCAAGCAGTACTGTTAGAATTCACTAAGAATACTAAATCAGATATTATCAAATTATCCTCATTTATTTCAACATATTGTAAATTACTAAGTTTTAAATCTACAGAATAGGTTGAACTTCCGTCTGGAGTTATTTTCATACTTACGTTGTTAGTAAGTTTAGAACTAACACGAGTACTATAACCATTATGTTCATAACTATAATCTGTATAATTTTTGTCAACAATAGAAATGTCATGTGTACTATTCATCGTGAAATTGATTTTTTGATAACTATTAGGACTACGATAATAAACAAAATCAATCATGTAATAGTCAATATTATTTTCTGTTGAAGGTGCCTTAAAGGTTAACGTACCCTCTATAAATCCTTTTCTAGGATCTTTGTCTTCAAAGGATATATTAGTTACAATTAAATCTGATTCATCTTTAACAGGTACATTATTTATATCTTTAAGATCCTCAAAACCATGAAGAGCTTCTTTTGCTATTTCAATTTTTGGAGGTTCACCCCCATCGGATGGATTAGGAGTGACTTCAATATCGTCGGGGATATGCACTATAATTTCATTACTTTTATATTCTTTTCCATAAGAATCCGCAGCCAATATGATAAAATGATATGTTTCTCCTGCTTGTACTGAATGATACAAGTATGGATTGCCATTATCAGATAATCCAATATACCTACGCATGCCAAAAGATTCATATTTACGAAAAGGATTGGAATCGCCTTCTTTAAAGGATACATAACTATATCTTTTAGGTAATTTTTCAGTATCCCATTCTATTCGGAGGGAAAGTTGTTCCTCGTTATTTAGTTCAGTAACTCTTAGATTTTTAATGAATTCTGTATCTTTTAAATATGGAAATTGTTCAGAAAACTCTGTTTCCTCCATTTTCACTTCCATTTGATTCATATAATCATTCATAAATTTTGATAAATCATCTGTTAAATTGAATGTTTTCAAAACGTCATTCTTTGTATCTTCAAATTGTACTTTCACTTTATTTACATTCTTATTAATACTTAACGCATCTGTTAAACCAACCGTTCCAACCCCAATAAACAAAATGATAGCCATCATTGTCCATCTCCAAGATGATTTCTTAAACCTTTTTATCATCAATACTCTCCTTTTTATATTAGATTTATTTTTTGACATTCCCACAGATATTGGAACCAGATTTTGTTTTGATAGTTTTGATAAAACACTAATGATGGTTTTTCCATATGCTATTTGCTCATTTTTTTTAAGGTGAGATAAAACATGGGCATCGCAAGCTAATTCACAGTCAGATCTCATTTTGTAAAAAGCGTACCAAATGAAAGGATTAAACCAATAAATAGCTTGAAGTGTTAGGGTTATCCAATTTATTAAAATATCCTTTTTTTTAAGATGAACAAGTTCATGTAAGAACACATATTTTATTTCCTCTTTTGATAAACTCTCTATCATTTCTTTTGGAAGGATCAACTTGGGACGTATCAAACCAATAATTGAAGGTGTGTTTAATGTTTTGTCATATATAATTGAAAGTTTAGCTTTAACTTTTAGTGTTTTTTTACACGATTCTAAAAGCTCTATTATTTCATGGTTTGCACATTTGGTTTTTTTGGATAACGTCCAGTGAAATCGAATATGTATTACAAGAATATAAATGAAAATAATTAGGGTTCCGATGAGCCATATATAACCTATATTTTGAAAAGTAAACTTGTGTAAGATGTTTTGTTGTACAGGCTGCTCGTAATTTGTATGATTTTTTATTCCTTGCTCTGAATTATCACTCGTCGTTGACAAAGAATTACTAATTAAGTTGTTCTCTTGTGTTAATTTAATATCATTGCTGTTGTTTGTATACATCTTACTTAGATTTTTTTCTTGAATTGTTTGCTGCGATTCTTGATTCAAAAAATTGAAGATATTTACTGGACTTTCAGGTGAGTAAGGGATTATTAATCTTATAATGACAATAAGCCATATGTAGTAATGCCAATGAGCACTTAGCTTGTCTTTAAATACTCTTTTTATTATTAGAATAATTCCAATGACTAAACTCCCCATAAGGGATAGGGATAGGATAGTTTGAAATATATGTGTTAGATTCAATTGTTTTCACCATCCTTAGTAAACTTGCAGTATCTATTCTCTTTTTTCTTCTATTATCTTTTTTAATGCTTCAATTTCTTAGTATGTCAGTTTCTCATCATTTATGAAATTAGTTATAAACATCTTTAGTGATCCAGAGTACACTTTTTTTAAAAATGAAACTGTCTCCATTTCTTTACATTCTTCCATAGTGAATAATGGGAAATATAAATGAAATCGAGTGTCCTTTTTTACTCCAACAGCTTCTTTTTTTACTAGTCTACTTATCAATGTATGAACAGTTTTTGGGCTCCAACTCATACTATTTAAATGTTGAATAATTCACTTGAAGATCTTGGTGAATAAACCCATAATACCTCCATTACTTTCCATTCTGCATCTGATATTTTGGGTAAATCCTTAATAATTATCTCCTCCTTACAATTGTAGTCTATTTACATACTACAACTGTAGTCATTGTATGTCAATAATATAATTTTTAAGTATTTAATTTGATAATTTTAGACTTTCTTGTTTAAGGAAACACATATCATATATACTTGGATGAGAAATAAAGAAGGGATCAAAAAGATGATTAGAGAAATGATTGTGGTTGAAGGAAAGGACGATACCACTGCAATACAGCGAGCAGTTGATGCAGACACAATTGAGACAGGTGGCTCAGCAATTAATAAAGAAGTGATTCAAAGGATCAAATTAGCTCAGGAACGAAGAGGCGTAATTATTTTTACAGATCCTGATCATGCAGGTGAACGAATTAGAAAAATCATTTCTTCTAAAGTAAAAGGGTGTAAACATGCTTTTTTGACTAGAGAAGAGGCAAGTTATAAAGATGATATTGGGGTTGAAAATGCTTCAATAAAAGCTATAAAAACAGCACTTGAAAATGTAAAAACAGAGTTTACGGATATAGAAGAACAGATCTCTTGGCAAGACCTTATTGATGCAGGTCTTATCATTCATTCTCAAGCTGCTAAAAGAAGAGAGGAATTGGGTAAAATATTAGGGATTGGATATTGTAACGGAAAACAATTTTATAAAAGATGTAAAATGTTTCAAATTACAAAACAAGAATTTGCCAATGGATTACGACAAATTAAGTTAAAGGATTGAATTAAGCTGATGGACAACATACGTATAGATAAAATTTCATTACCTAAAAATACAAAAGAGATTATAAAGAAATATGGTTTTTCGTTTAAAAAGAGTTTAGGTCAAAATTTTTTAATTGATCAAAATATTCTAGAAAAGATCGTAAATGCAGCAGAACTGGATCAAAGTAAAGGTGCTTTGGAGATTGGACCAGGTATCGGAGCATTAACACAATCGTTGGCTCATTCAGCTGGAAAAGTAACAGCAATTGAGTTAGATCAACGGTTAATTCCAATATTAAACGATTTACTTCAACCATATGATAATGTTGAAGTTATTCATGGTGATGTGTTAAAGCTAGATCTAAATTCTATTTTTAAAGAACATTTTAGAGATCAAACAGAGATAAGTGTAGTTGCTAATTTACCTTATTATGTGACTACCCCAATCATAATGGCTTTGTTGGAAAAACAACTGCCTATAGAAAATATTGTAGTTATGATCCAAAAAGAAGTTGCCGAAAGAATGGTTGCATCACCCGGAAGAAAAGATTACGGTAGCTTGAGTATAGCTGTCCAATATTATTGTGAACCAGAAATGGTATTAACTGTTCCAAACACGGTTTTTATACCACAGCCTAATGTTGATTCGGCAGTGATTAGATTAAAGCGACGTAAGAAACCCATTGTTCAAGTAGAGGATAGTGTATTTTTTTTCAAGGTAGTTCAGGCTAGTTTTGGGCAAAGAAGAAAAACGATAATTAACAACTTAATCTCTAATCTTTTTACTAAAGATGATAAACAAAAGTTAATTTCCATATTACAATCCTGTGACATTGATCCCTCAAGACGTGGTGAAACATTAAACATAGAAGAATATGCAAGGTTAAGTAATGTGCTTTTAAAAGTATAACTTACCCTCTGTCCTACAAGCATAAAATCACATCCCTTATTTTATACACAAAAATAACATCTACTCCATAGTATAGATGAGGAGGGGTGAGATGATGTATCGAGGAGATTTAGTAACTAGAAAGTCTTATGGTGAAGATGTTGTATTTGAAATTATAGATATAAACAGACAAAACGTATTTTTAAGTGGGGTTGAATATCGCTTGGTAGCAGACTCTCCTATTACGGATTTAAATAAAGTGGTTGATTATCGTTTAACTAAAGATTACATGAGATCTCATTCTAAAGTGGAGCAAACGCAAAAAATGATCCAGCGGTACAGAAGAGAACAGCAAGAGGCAAATTTGCATACTATGATTATCAGAAGTGAACAAGATGATGAAGCGGAATTAAAATCATACTTTGAAGTACCGGGTAAAGTGCTTCATTTGGACGGTGATTCACGTTATTTAACTAAAAGTCTTGAATTATATAATAAGTTACGAGTTCCAGTTGAAGGACATTATTTTCGTGAGAAAGATATGCCTGAACAATTGTATGAACTATTACCAAAAGTGAAGCCAGATATATTAGTGATAACTGGGCATGATAGTATGATTAAAAATCGCAGAAATAGAGATGATTATAGTTTAGATAGTTATAAAAACTCTCGTAATTTTGCTAAAGCAGTAAAAATAGCTAGAGAATATGAAAAAAATAAAGATACACTTATGATCGTTGCAGGTGCTTGTCAGTCACATTTTGAAGCTCTTTTACAAGCAGGTGCTAATTTTGCTAGTTCACCCCAACGAATATTAATTCACGCTTTAGATCCAGTTCAAATAGCCTCCAAAATTTCATATACCTCAATTAAAGATACTGTGAATATGTTAGATGTAATTAGTTACACGATTAGTGGTATAAAAGGAATAGGTGGTATTGAATCTAGGGGGAGTTATAGAATCGGGCTTCCTAATATTAAAAACAATGAAAATAATCATTGACAATAACTTTGTTTCACTGATATAATTGTTTAATTTGACTTTCCACAATCCTTTAGATATAATGGATTAGGAAAGAGGTGGTAGTTGGACATGTCAAAAAATTCATTGTCAGAAATAAAACGCAGCTTGGAGACCCATGTTGGGGCTAAAATAATGTTAAAAGCAAATGGTGGACGAAAGAAAACCATTGAAAGAACAGGTGTGTTAGAAGAAACCTACCCTTCTGTATTTATTGTTAAATTAGATCAGGAACAACATGCCTTTAAAAGAGTATCTTATTCCTATGCAGACATATTAACAGAATCTGTAGAAGTTACAGTATGCAATGATGAGGGACAAGTTAAAATTACTTACATTGAACATTAACATGTAACATATGCATGCATAGTATATATGATTTATTCATAAGCAAAACCTGTGAAGGTTTTGCTTTTTTTTGTGCTTTTGGATGACAGCTTTACCATTCAATGATTACTGGATGAATTAGGATACTGATATGTGGATATTTCCTTTACACAAGAGTATCTTATGCTCCAATTTGTCACATACTATCCTACAAAGAAGTTTTTATTTTGTTCTTAGAAGGCCAATATGTTGAGGAAGCAAAACTAAAAAATGCTTAATTTTTATGAAAGGGGTAATCATAATGGGAAGAAGACGAAGAGGAAATGTGATGTCAGAACAGTTTAAATATGAGCTTGCAAAAGATCTTGGTTTTTATGAAACTGTACAACGTGAAGGTTGGGGAGGTATAAAAACAAAAGATGCTGGAAATATGGTAAAAAGAGCTATACAAATAGCAGAACAGGTTTCTAATAAACAATCATAGTTCATGAATTAAACTAAAGCACCTATTTATTGCTTTAGTTTTTTTGTATAAGTCAATTGTACTCCAATAACACCTTCCTTATTAGGTTGAACCCGTATAATTCATTCATAGTGCTTTTTATAAAATCATTTGTTATATTATATAGAGTAATATAATTCATTTTTAAGGTGAGAGATTTGATTTATTAGCCCTTGATAGAAAGGGGTAAGATAAATAATATGTTTCCCGCCCAGTTGTATTACGTTGGAGAAATATATCATCTATTTATAAACGACGATGACACCAACAGGCCCTAAAGTACATAAAATGCACGACTAGAAGTTTAACTAACTACAGTAAGGGCCATTGAAAAGGTTCACTTTATTGTAATTGAAGAAGGTGTTTTTAATGAAAATATATGAAAAAGCTCCCGCTAAAATTAATTTGTCATTAGATGTGTTAAGAAAAAGAGAGGATGGTTACCACGAAGTTGAAATGATTATGACAATGGTAGATCTTGCAGATCGATTGGAAATGTCTGAGTTATCAAGAGATACCATTATCATTACCAGTCAGGCGGGTTATATTCCTCTAGATGAGAAAAATTTAGCCTTTCAAGCTGCGCGTTTAATAAAGGAAAAGTTTGATGTGAAAAAGGGAGTTTATATCCATTTAGATAAAAAAATACCTGTTTCAGCAGGTTTAGCTGGTGGGAGTAGTGATGCTGCCGCAACACTTAGAGGGCTAAATAGATTATGGGAGTTAAATATTCCACTAAACGATTTAAAAAAATTAGCAGAAGAACTAGGTTCAGATGTCCCTTTTTGTATTGAAGGTGGTACGGCAATAGCAAGGGGAAGAGGAGAAATATTAGAAAAAATATCATCTCCTCCTCAATGTTGGGTTATCCTTGCTAAACCTCCTATAAATGTATCTACACCTGATGTGTATAGAAGATTAGATGTAAATAAAATTAATAAACATCCATCAACGGAAGTTTTAAAAAATGCAATTGAAAACAAGGATTTTCAGCAGATTTGCCATTCCCTTGGCAATGTGCTTGAAGAAGTCACAATCCCTATGTATCCTCAGATTAATCAGTTAAAAGAAGTCATGTTACGTTTGGGTGCGGAAGGAGTTTTGATGTCGGGTAGCGGGCCGACTGTATTTGGCCTTGTTTCTAAACAATCAAAAGTGAAAAAAATATATAATGGTTTACGTGGCTTTTGCAACAACGTATATGTGGTCAGAATATTAACATAGGTTTATTATTTTAGTAAAAACACGTATAATAATGATATATTTAAAATTAATATTCGGTTAATACAGGAAGGGATGTTATGAAGAAGTTAAAAAGAAGTGCAAGATTGGTTGAAATGACCCAGTATTTATTAATCCACCCCCATTTACTCATCCCGTTAACCACCTTTGCAGAAAGATATAACGCTGCTAAATCGTCGGTAAGCGAGGATCTTGCAATTATCAAAGAGGTGTTTGAATCAGAAGGTTTGGGTAAACTTCACACATTAGCTGGGGCTGCTGGAGGAGTGAAATACATCCCTAAAATCCCTAAAGACTTATCACTTGAAATGATGAAGAAGATTTGTAAACTTCTTGAGGAACCAGGGCGAATTTTGCCTGGTGGTTATTTATATATGTCGGACATATTAGGACAACCTGTATACATAAATGAAATAGGAAAGATGTTTGCATCTATTTTTTCAAATCTAGAAATTGATGTGATTATGACCGTTGAGACAAAAGGGATTCCCCTAGCTTATGCAGTTGCTTCCTATTTAAACTTACCAGTTGTCATTGTTAGAAGAGATAATAAAGTGACGGAAGGTTCTGCTGTAAGTATTAATTACGTTTCTGGATCTAATAAAAAAATAAGAATGATGACTCTTTCTAGAAGAGCTTTAAAAGAACAATCAAAGGTACTGATTATTGATGATTTCATGAAAGCTGGCGGAACCATTCAAGGAATGAAGGATTTATTGGAAGAATTTAATGCTAAAGTTGTTGGTGTTGGTGTTTTTGTTGAGTCAAGGGAGGAAGGATTCGACGATCATTTAATCACAGACTATGTGTCTCTTGCTAAAATAACAAGTGTAGAATTAAAATCCAAAAAAATCTCTGTTTACCCAGGTAATTATTTTGATAATGAATAAAGGAGACTATAAAATGACAATACAATCTGTACATACTGATTCAGCACCAAAGGCGATAGGACCTTATTCTCAAGCTGTAAAAGTAGATCGGTTTATTTATACCTCTGGTCAAATACCTCTTGATGTGAAAGGAAACATTATAGAAGGTGGTATTAAAGAACAGACTCATCAAGTATTTAAAAATTTAGAAGCAGTATTACTCGAAGCAGGGGCATCATTGCAAAACGTTGTAAAAGCGACAGTGTTTTTAAAAGATATGAACTTCTTCATAGATGTAAATGAAATTTATGCATCTTATTTTGGTGATCATAAACCTGCTCGCTCTGCTGTAGAAGTCGCAAGACTACCAAAAGATGTATTAGTGGAAATAGAATTGATAGCTTTTGTATAACATATTTTATTGATAGAAATTTTAAAACTATTATTTTTACAGAACTTACATTTTTTATAGAAGATTTAAGTTTTTGTCACAAAAACATTAAAATTTTTAGAAAAAAAGAAGGAATTATCATAAATTTGTGGAAGTATTAACCAAGTCTTTTTAATAAAAGGTGGTGAACACAAGTGCAAATTACTGATGTAAGACTCCGCCGAGTTAATTCTGAAGGAAGAATGAAGGCGATTGCATCGATCACTATTGATAACGAATTTGTTGTTCATGATATTCGTGTTATCGAGGGGAACAATGGGATGTTTGTAGCGATGCCGAGCAAAAGAACCCCGGATGGAGAGTTTAGAGATATTGCTCATCCAATATCTTCACCAACTCGTGAGAAGATTCAGTTAGCAGTATTAGAAGAATATGACAATGCTTCTACAGAAGAAGATGGAGTAATTGAAGAGGGAGCATAAGAACGCTGTGAAAAGAGAGCTGAGTGCTCTCTTTTCACTTTAATCATAACATATAGCTTTATTATGTTATGATTAAATAAAGATTATTGATATGAACTCAATTTATTTATCTTATTTTCATATTCTATTCAGTCTTTTTTTGTATAATATAAACTGATATATAAGATCAGTTAATAGGACATGAAAGTAAGGTCAACACAAAGGAGCATAAAAAATAAATTGGTTTATAATCTTATATTATAAATGCGAAATAAAGGAAGGTTTTTTGATTTGGAACTATTATCAATTGTATTGGCAGCTGGCAAAGGTACAAGAATGAAGTCAAAGTTACATAAATTATTACACCCTGTTTGTGGGAAACCCATGGTAGGGCATGTGATAGATGTTCTGAAGGAAATCCAGTGTAATAGAATTGTCACAGTAATTGGACATGGAGGGGAAGCAGTACAATCCTATTTAGGTAATCAAGTGGAATATGCTGTCCAAGAGAAGCAATTAGGTACTGGTCATGCTGTATTGCAGGCAAAGGCTTTATTGGAGAACGAGGAAGCGACCACGATCGTTATTAATGGGGACGGTCCACTAATTACAGCAAAATCACTAACTAAATTTATAGAGGTTCATAAAGAATCGAATGCAGCAGCTACTATATTAACTGCAGAATTAGATAATCCTCATGGTTATGGAAGAATTGTTAGAGGGGACAATCAACAAGTTACTCATATTGTTGAGCAAAAAGATTGTTCACCGGAGGAAAATGAAATAAAAGAAATAAATACTGGTACGTATTGTGTAAACAATAAAAAACTGTTTCAAGCCTTAAATCAAGTAACAAATCAAAATGCCCAAGGAGAGTATTATTTAACAGATATTATTGGAATATTAAAACAACAGAAAGAAAAGATAGAAGGTTACGTTTTAAAAGATCCAAATGAATCTTTTGGGATCAATGATCGTATTCAGTTAGCACAAGCAGAAAAAATTATGAAAGATCGTATCCTTCAAGAACATATGAGAAATGGAGTTACCATTATTGATCCTTTGAATACTTATGTTGAAGCAGAGGTCTTAATCGGTATGGATACAACACTATTGCCAGGAACAAGAATAACAGCCAATAGTCATATCGGTTCCTCCTGTATTATAGGCCCTAATTCTGAAATACAAAGCACACAAATTGGCGACTATGTTACAATTAAACAATCTGTAGTAATTGATTCTTTTGTTGAGAATCACACTACAATAGGTCCTTTTGCCTATTTAAGACCTGGTTCTAAGATTGGTGAACATGTAAAAATAGGTGATTTTGTAGAAATTAAAAATGCAACCGTTGACCATCATAGTAAGATATCTCATTTAAGTTATGTTGGTGATGCAAAAGTAGGGAAAAATGTGAATATTGGATGCGGTGTAGTGACCGTAAATTATGATGGCTTTCGCAAACACGTAACGGAAATCGAGGATGAAGCATTTGTAGGTAGCAATGCTAATTTAATTGCACCTATAAAAGTAGGCAAAGGGAGTTATGTTGTTGCTGGTTCCACATTAACAGAGGACGTTGAAGAAGACAGTGTTGCCATTGCAAGAGTAAAGCAAACGACAAAAAAAGGATATGCAAGTAAGTTAAAAAATCGTATTAAAAATAAAACTAACAATTAAAATGAGGTATAAAAGCGTGAAATGGATCGTAGGATTAGGTAATCCTGGTAAATTGTATGAAAGAACAAAACACAATCTTGGGTTTATGATCATCGACCGATTTGCTGAATTAAATGATATTAAAATCTCAAAGAAAAAATGTAAATCTTTGATTGGGGAGGGGAATATAAAAGGCCAAAAGGTAGTGTTAATCAAGCCAATGACATATATGAACCTTTCAGGTGAAGCAGTAAGAGCTTACATGGACTATTATCAAGTAGACCTAGAAGACATGATAGTAGTATATGATGATTTAGATACTGAATTTGGGAAAATAAGATTGAGATATAAAGGCAGTGCTGGTGGAAATAACGGGATTAAATCGATGATTGAACATACAGGCACTCAGTCTTTTAATCGAATAAGAGTAGGAATCTCACGCCCACCTAAAGGGATACATATTCCTGATTATGTTTTGTCTAATTTTAACAAAAATGAACTAGAGACTTTAGATGAAATGATTTCAAAATCTTGTGATGCACTAACACATGCACTAGAAGAACCATTTGAAAAAACGATGGCAAAGTTTAATTAACGGAATTTGGCTAAAAATTTAAAGAATTGAACATACTGATAATAATTCACATGTCGGGAGGCATCATGATTTATGTCAGTAAAATATATTTGTCGCCACTGCCAAACCAAAATAGGTGAGATCTCAAACGGGGATGTAAATGAGATGCGTCTAGGATTTCATTTGTTAACTCCTGAAGAAAGAAATGAAATGGTTTCATACAATCAACATGGTGATATCACCGTTAAAGTTGTGTGTGATTACTGTAAAGAAGCGTTAGATAAAAATCCAGAGCTATCATTGATATCCAACCCATTGCAATAGAGTCATTTTTTATGGATAATATGAACATTGATTAAACTGGTTTTATAGTCTTAGCAGTTTTCAGCTGAGGCTTCTTTTAGTGTGAGGGGGGTAGAATTTGAAAAGAATTATTCAATCATTTACTAAAGATACCAATGTACAGTCTATTATTAATGGAATTCACTCAAATATGAAAGAGCAGCTTGTATCAGGTTTGGTTGGTTCTTCGAGACAAATGGTGTTAGCAGCATTGTATTCAGAAATGAATAAACCCATGATGATAGTGACACATAATCTATTTCAAGCACAAAAAATATACGAAGATCTTAAAGAGTGCTTTTCGGATTCTGAACTTCTTTTATATCCGGCAAATGAACTGACTTTAACAGAATCTGCAGTTGCTTCTCCTGAAATGATAGCGCAAAGACTTGAAGTATTATCAAAATGTTCTCTTGGTTTTAGAGGAATTCTTATTTCACCTTATGCTGGGATAAGGAAATTTCTTCCAACACCAGAAGCAATGAAGGATGCCCATATTCAATTAAAAGTGGGAGAAGAACTAAATCTGGATGTATTTAAAAAACAAATGACTTTACTAGGTTATGAAAGAGTAGAGCGGGTTGAAGCTAAAGGGGACATGAGTATTCGTGGTGGCATTATCGATTTTTACCCTATGACTTCTTCGACTCCTTTTCGCATTGAATTATTTGATGAAGAAATAGATTCTATAAGGTCATTTGATATATCTGATCAAAGATCCATAGAAAAAGTATCCACTATTGTAATCACTCCTTGTGAAGAGTTAATTGGAGATGAGGGTCGATTTCAGAATGCTGCTAAACATGCAAGTAGTGTATTAGATGAATATTTAAACAAAATAAATGATTCACAACTAAAGGAAAAGCTTACCTCATCGATTACTAACGAAATAGACTTCTTAAAGAATGAATCTTATTTTAAAGATATTTACAAATATAGTACTTTTATATATCCAGAAAGAAAAACTTTATTGGATTACATGCCAGATGACTCACTTATCGTGGTCGATGAGCCTTTACGTTTGCTTGAAACAGTGAAACAACTGGAGAAAGATGAAGCAGAATCCATAACAACTCTACTAGAACATGGGAGGACTATTCCTGCTTTTGCTCTTGCAGAAGAATACAATACTCTTATGAAATCAAAACCGTTTCCAATGGTTTATTTCTCTTTGTTTTTAAGACAGATTCCTCATGCTCATCCACAAAATATTGTGAATTTCACCTGTCGTCCCATGCAAAATTTCCATGGTCAAATGAATGTTCTAAAATCAGAAATTGAACGTTGGAAAAAAGCAGGGACAGAGGTCATTATTCTAGCAAACGGTGAGGAAAGAATTGAAAAGGTTAAGCGGGTATTAACCGATTATCATATTGAAGAACCTAGTATTATAAACCATAATTTAACAAGTGGATTCGAGTTTCCTTCTGAGCATCTTGCTGTTATTACAGAAGAGGAAATGTTTAATAAAAAACATCGAAAAATTAGAAAAACAAATAAAAGGGTCCAAAATGCTGAGAAAATTAAAAGTTATTTAGATTTAAGACTAGGTGATTATGTTGTTCATGTGAATCATGGAATTGGAAAATATGTAGGTATTGGAACACTGGAGATTAACGGAATTCATAAAGATTATATTCATATTATGTACGCAAATGATGATAAGCTTTCTATTCCGATTGATCAACTAGATCTTGTACAGAAATATGTGAGTTCTGAAGATAAAGAGCCTAAAGTATACAAACTTGGTGGTACAGAGTGGGCAAAAGCTAAAAATAAGGCTCGAAGTTCTGTAAAGGATATAGCTGATGATCTCATTAAATTGTACGCAGCTAGACAAGAATCTGATGGTTATAGTTTTAACAAAGATACTACATATCAGGCGGATTTTGAAAGTATGTTTCCATATGAGGAAACCGCTGATCAGCTAAAATCCATTCAAGAAATAAAAGAGGATATGGAGAAAAGACAACCTATGGATCGATTGTTGTGTGGTGATGTTGGTTACGGGAAAACTGAAGTTGCTATCCGTGCAGCGTTTAAAGCAGCCATGGAAGGAAAACAAGTGGCTATTTTAGTTCCTACAACCATATTAGCACATCAGCATTTTGAAACTTTTCAAGAGCGGTTTACTGGATATCCGATAAAAATTGATGTGTTAAGTCGTTTTAGAAGCAGAAAAGAGCAGAAGGAAACGATGAAAGGGATCAAAAATGCAACAGTAGATGTTGTCATAGGAACACATCGTTTGTTATCCGCAGATATTGTCTTTAAAGATCTTGGACTTCTTATCGTAGATGAGGAACAACGATTTGGCGTATCACATAAAGAAAAGTTGAAACGATTAAAAACGAATGTAGACGTGTTAACCTTAACTGCCACTCCAATTCCAAGAACTTTACACATGTCTATGTTAGGTGTTAGGGATTTATCAGTTATTGAAACACCACCTGAGAATAGATTTCCAGTACAGACTTATGTTGTGGAACATAGTCATACGCTTGTCAGAGAAGCCATTGAAAGAGAATTAGCGAGAAATGGACAAGTATATTATTTATTTAATCGTGTGCAAGGTATTTCTCAAATGGCAGAACAAATATCTGCCCTTGTTCCAGACGCTAGAGTTACGGTTAGTCATGGTAAAATGTCAGAACAAGAATTGGAAAAAACAATCCTTGATTTTCTAGATGGTGAATATGATGTGTTGGTCAGTACTTCCATTATAGAAACAGGTGTAGATATTCCAAATGTAAATACATTGATTGTTCATGATGCAGATAAGATGGGGTTATCCCAACTCTATCAATTAAGAGGAAGAGTTGGACGATCCAATAGAGTGGCTTATGCTTATTTGACCTATCAACGAGACAAGGTTTTGAACGAAGTGGCTGAAAAAAGATTACAGGCAATTAAGGAATTTACTGAGCTTGGCTCGGGTTTTAAAATTGCAATGAGAGATTTGTCTATTCGTGGAGCAGGGAATTTATTAGGTGCAGAACAACATGGATTTATCGCTTCTGTTGGATTTGATTTATATTCACAAATGCTAACTGATGAAATTGCTAAGAAAAAAGCCGCGTTGCATGGTGATGTGATTGAACCTGTGAAGGAAATCATTACACAAATTGATATTGGAATCGATGCATATATTCCACCAGAATATATTTATGATAATATGCAAAAAATTGAAATCTACAAAAAAGTAGCGTCATTGCGGGAGTTAGAAGAAGTAACCGATTTGTACGACGAGCTTGTGGACCGTTTTGGTGACATTCCCGATGCAGTTTCTAATTTATTGGCAGTAGCTAAGCTAAAAGCGTATGGATTAATGTATTCCATTGTTTCTATCACTAGAAAGAACGATGATATTGTGATGCAGATGGATGACTCACAAAATGGTAAAATTGATGGTCAAAAACTGCTTAAATTAAGTTCACAATATCAGGGGAAAATAAAACTTATTCCAGGACAAAAAATACAAATTGTTATAAAAGGAAAAGGACTGGAGTCTGATCAAGTCCTAGATTTGATGGAACAGTTTTTGATAAAATATAAAGAAGTGTTTAATGACAAGGAGGAACTACAAAATGCAGCAAGGTAAATGTAAATGGGTCACAGGATTAATGCTCACATTATCACTAGTGTTAATCATTACTGCATGTGGACAAGAAAGTGAAGAAGAAAGTGATGTAGATGATGTAGGAACAGATCAAGTAGAAACGTTTGAACCAACAAAGGATACAAATAATGTAGCAGAATATGAAGGTGGGGAAATAACTTTAGAGGAGTATAACGCTTTTACAGGTGTAATGAAATTGTTATATTCACCTGAATATTTTGATCAACTTCAGTCAACGCCAGGGTTTAATAATAATTTAATTCAGCAGCTGGTTGCTTTTGAATTATTGGAAGCAGAGGCAGATGATGAAACGAAAAAGGAACAACAAACAATATCAGAAACAAATTTAGAGGAATTTATAACACAATATGAAGCAACTAATGGAGAAGGTTCGTGGGAGACTGGATTAAAAGATGTAGGCATCGAAGAGGAAGATTTTAGAAATTTTATTCAGCTTTCTAACATTTCTCAGGAAGTGCTAAGTAAAGATATTTCTGAGGAAGAAGTAAAAGTTGAATATGATCGTATTCTAGCTGAAAGTCCAGCAGAGTTAGTTGCTCAAGCAACTGTCAGTCATATTTTAGTAAAAACGAATGACCCTAATACAGGAGAAGAAACCAGAACTGAAGAGGAAGCTCTTAAAATTGTGGACGAGATTAATGCAAAGTTGGATGCAGGAGAAGATTTTGGAGCATTAGCTAAAGAATACTCAGAGGATGAGGGTTCCAAAAATAATGGTGGTACTTATGAAAATGCTAATATAAATAATTGGGTGGAAGAGTTTAAACTGGCAGCTGCTGAACAGCCTATTGGTGAAATCGGCGAGCCTGTAAAAACCGTTTATGGTTATCATATTATCAGAGTAGAAGATCGTACGGAATTATCTTTTGATGAAGTAAAAGAAGGAATTCTTGGAAGTTTAGTACAGCAAAAACTTCAAGATTACAGTACAGAAAAGGTTTCTAATTTAATTACAGGGGTAAGCATCCCATAGGTAATAGTGAATATCATTAACAGCATATATAAGGAAGATCTTTTGTTTTGATGGTTTGTGTAAACTCCATTCTAACAAGTAAAGATCTTCCTTTTCTATTTATTCATAAGAAGAATTTTGTGAATGAACCAATTATGATCATAATTTGTTAACTTTTTGTGTATAAGAATTTGGGAGAAGATGTATACTATGGACGTAAACCCAACACAAAAGATATCCAGTTTAAATAAAATCTTCCGTGAAAGTGAGGCATCATGAACATGAAAGCTACTGGAATTGTACGTCGTATAGATGATTTAGGCAGAGTTGTGATACCCAAGGAAATTCGTCGTACTTTGAGAATTAGAGAAGGAGATCCATTAGAGATTTTTGTTGATCGAGATGGTGAGGTCATCTTAAAAAAATACTCACCTATAGGCGAATTGGGTGATTTTGCACGGGAATACGCTGAATCACTTTTTGAAAGTACAAATCATATTGCAATCATTTCTGATCGCGATACGATCATCTCGGTCTCTGGTGGAGCAAAAAAAGACTATTTGGAAAAGCGTATTGGCTCCTTACTTGAAGAAAGCATGGAACAGCGTAAAACCATTTTCCATGATACATCCGGAGAATACGAAGTATGTAAGGATATGCGTGAAAACTTTTCCTCCATCGTCATTTCTCCAATTGTTACAGGCGGAGATCCAATTGGAACCGTTATTTTAGCAAGTAAAGAAAATGACTCAAAAATGAGTGATTTGGAAGTCAAAATGGTTGAAACGGCAGCTGGGTTTTTAGGAAAACAAATAGAACATTAATTTCTAAATTAGTGAAAGCTTCCCGCTTATTTATAAGTTGGAAGCTTTTTCTTTTTTCCTATATAATATAGGATGTTTAACAATTTTGTTATGTTAAAAAAGTTACATCATTAAGGATTTTTATAGTTAGGAGATAGAAATGTCACGATCCACTTTACTTAGAGGTGTTACTCTGTTAGGGGCAGCGGCTATTATATCCAAGCTGTTGGGTACACTTCAAAAAATTCCAATGCAAAATATAGGTGGAGATGAGGCATTTGGTATTTATAGTGCAGTATTTCCTATATATACTTTAATTATTTTTCTAGCGACAGCAGGATTTCCAGTTGCTATTTCAAAATTTGTCTCTGAGAGTCTGGAAAGAAAAGATAAAGCAGAAGCGGTTCAAATTTTAAAAGTATCTTGTATCATTTTATTTCTTTCTGGATTGTTCTTCTTTTTACTTCTTTTTTTTGGGGCACCGTTCATTGCAAAAGCTATTGATAATATGCATACTGTAAAAGCCATTCAAAGTATTTCCATAGCCTTGTTATTTGTACCCTTAATGTCAGCAATTAGAGGTTATTTTCAAGGTAAACAAAACATGCTCCCTACAGCTATCTCTTTAATTACAGAACAAACAATACGTGTTGTCATTATGATCGTTTTATTATTGTTTCTTACTTCACGTGGCTATTCTAGTGAGTGGATTGCAGCTGGAGCAACTTTTGGTTCACCAGTAGGTGCTTTAGCAGGGTTAATGGTTATAATGGTAATATGGACAATGGAAAAAAATAATCTGCAAATAGATGATGCTAAATTTAAATCCGGTTTTTCAAGTTCAGTTTTGCACATTAGCAAAAAACTCATTCGTTATGCCATACCAGTGTGCTTAGGTGCTATTGTGGTGCCAATTTTAGGTATCGTTGACTCCTTTACACTACCTAGATTGATAAGAGTATTCCATGGTTTAGATGAATCACAGGCAATAGAGCAATTTGGCATCTATGCACGTGGATTAACGTTAGTACAACTAGTTTCCATGATTTTCAGCTCTATCTCCGTTGCACTTGTACCTTTAATGGCACAATTCAAACTGCAAGGTCAATTAGATAAAATTAAGATTCACACTGAATTATCGATTCGTTTTACTTGGCTTATCGGAGTTGCTGCATCATTTGGATTGTTTTTTTGTATTAAACCTATATCCATTATGCTATTTGAAAATGAGTTGGGTACGTTAAGTGCCTCTATATTATCCTTTACGATTGTATTTAGCGTATTGAATATCATCTCTACAAGTATATTACAAGGTTTAGGATCACCAGTGATACCAGCCATAAATCTTTTGATAGCTGCGGTCGTAAAGGTTTTGTTAAATGTTTTATTTGTTGCTGTTTGGGGTATAGAAGGAGCTGCGTTATCTACAGTAATAGCTTTTCTTATTGCAAGTATTTTAAATTTAATCACATTATGGAGAAAAACAGAGTTCTCATTGAAATGGTCGAATTATTTGATGAAACCAATCCTATCTATTGGCTTAATGGGTGCGTCCATTTACTTTGTGAACTATGGATTACATTTTGTTTTTTCAAACTTCATAATGGGATTAGGCCACCGTCTGAATGCCACAGTGATCTCATTATTTTCTGTGACTATAGGCGCGATGATCTATTTATTTAGCCTTTTTATTACACTTACCATTAGTGAGGATGATTTGAAACATATGCCAAGTTTAGGGAAAAAAATCAGACCATTTCTCTTTAAAAAATAAATTGAGGAAGTGAAGTTATGGCATTATCTATTACTATTGTTGGCTTAGGATCAGGGGATGAAAGTCAACTAAGCTTAGGGATTTGGAGGAAAATTAAACAATCTGATCAACTCTACTTAAGAACGAAACAACATCCGGTTGTGCAATTTTTAAAAGAAAATAAAATTCACTTCCAATCTTTTGATCACCTATATGAATCCTTTGATTCCTTTCCTGAAGTATATAAGGCTATTGTTAAGGAACTTACACAAACTGTTATAACTAACAAAAAAGATGTTGTATATGCTGTTCCAGGACATCCTATGCTTGCAGAATCTACAGTTCAGTTATTAAAACAACAATGTATGGAGTATGAAATAGAACTACATATTTTAGGTGGAGAGAGCTTTCTTGACCAATCTTTTTTAAGATTTGGTTTCGATCCAATTGAGGGATTTCAGTTGTTGGATGCCACTGATATGAAATCTTCCATATTACAACCACAATTACATACCATTATTGCACAAGTTTATGATTCTTTTGTGGCCTCAGATGTAAAATTAACATTAATGGAGATTTATCCAGACGATTATGAAGTTGTGGTTGGTCATGCGTTAGGTGTTAAAGGGCAAGAACAGATACGTAAAATTCCTTTGTATGAATTAGATCACGATCAAACGTACGGTAATCTATCTCTTATTTGGGTACCTTCCAGCTCTGATGAAAAGTTGTTCAATAAAAGCTTTGATCGACTGCGAGAAATTGTTAATATATTAAGGAGTCCTGATGGGTGTCCTTGGGATCGGGAACAAACGCACCAAAGCATAAGGAAAAATTTAATTGAAGAAACTTATGAGGTGCTAGAAACGATTGATGAACAAGATTCTGAAGCCATGTGTGAGGAACTGGGTGATCTTTTAATGCAGGTGATGTTACATGCACAGATGGAAGAAGAGTTAGGCAGTTTTACAATTGATAATGTTGTTTCAGGTTTAAACGAGAAGTTGATACGCAGACACCCTCATGTTTTTGGAAATAATTCAGCCAGCAATTCAGAAGAAGCTTTGCAAAATTGGGATCAGATGAAAAAAGAAGAGAAGAAGAGAAAAGGCATAGACGTTGAAAACCTTTCCCTTTTATCAGGTGTTCCCAGTGGTTTACCTAGTTTGATGAAAGCAATGGAATATCAAAAAAGAGCGGCAAAAGTTGGATTTGATTGGGAGACAATAGATCAAGTATTTAAAAAGGTAGCAGAAGAGATTAGAGAGTTAAAGGAAGAAATTGAAAATACTAATGATCCAGATCGGAAAAAGGAGGAGCTGGGAGACGTATTATTTTCCTTGATCAACTTATCTCGTTTTTTAAAAATTGATCCTGATGAAGCCATTAGTTTGGCAAATCAAAAGTTTTTTTATAGATTTTCCTATATTGAGAAGGAATTACGTTTAAGAGGAGAGAAAATTGACAAGACTAGTATACAAGTAATGGAAGAAATTTGGCAAAAAGCAAAATCAAAAGGTTAAAAAATAGTCCAATAGTAGTATATTTAAAAAAAAATTTACTTTTCAGCAGGATTTTCCTTAAAAATAAAGAATTAGTTAAACCGGGAAAGGTTATCTTTCAAAAAAATGATATGGCGTATAATATTAGGAGGTTTCTTAAAATGAACAAAGCTGATTTAGTTAGTAATATTTCAGAAAAAAGTGGATTATCAAAAAAAGATGTTGAAACAGTACTTAACGGATTTCTTGGAGAAGTAACAAGTGCATTAACAGCTGGAGATAAAGTACAACTTATTGGATTTGGTACGTTTGAAACTCGTAAACGTGCTGGTCGTGTTGGACGCAATCCCCAAACTGGTAAGGAAATTACAATTCCTGAAACTGTAGTACCAGCATTTAAGGCGGGTAACAAGCTTAAAGAAGCCGTAAAATAATGCGATTAGACAAGTTTCTTAAAGTTTCACGACTTATAAAACGTCGAACGGTTGCTAAAGAGGTAACTGACCAAGGAAGAGTATGGATTAACGGGAAGGTTGCTAAAGCAAGCAGTTCGATTAGAGAGAATGATGAGTTAACCATTCATTTTGGACAAAAAACAGTGACAGTTCGCATTCATAAAATTTCGGAAACATCTCGAAAGGATGAAGCGAATGAAATGTATACTGTTTTAAAAGAAGAAATGAATAAACCAAAAGACGGCATATTATAAGAAGAAGAGACTGATTTTTTAATTAGTCTCTTTTTTTATTTATATGAATGTATAACTTTTCCAACTTTATATTTAACTAAGTGCCTCCTAGTTCATGGGTGGATTGGTGCAATTGTTTGTCCCAGCACGTCCCATGATCTTAAATTACCTATACCATTGTTTTCACTTTTGTAGGTTATTTTAGTTGTTCTAAAACTTAATTTTGTCCCATATGGTAATGGTAGAAGGGAGGTACATGCTATGAAGGAGCAAACGGGACAAAAAAGACAAGAAATAAAAATGTTAAATAGGAAACTTCTTGAAATTTCTGGAGTAAAAAACGTAGAGAGTTTTGATAGTCAGGAGTTTTTGTTGGATACTGAGTATGGTTTTTTGACAGTAACAGGAGAGGATTTGCATATTAAAAACTTAAACCTAGAGCAAGGTTTAGTTGCAATAGAAGGCAGAGTGAATACTACAGCATATTTAGACGCTACAAGCTCAAAACCTAGAAGCTTTATTAGCAAATTATTCAAGTGAGTCTTTCTTCTCAGTTTATATCCCTATTGATGATGATAATAAGCGGTATGATGTTAGGAATAATTTATGATATATACCGGGTTGTAGCGTCTCAAATTTATTTTCGTCGATGGCTCATTTCCTCTTTAGATGTTGTATATTGGATACTATCTACTTTATTTGTCTTTCGAATGTTGTATTTAAGTAATTCAGGAGAAGTGCGTTTTTATGTATTTCTTGGACTAACACTCGGAATCATCTTTCACTATGTTTATTTTAGTCCATTAACGATAAAAATAATAATATTAGTCATTAGATGGATAAAAGCACTTATTCATTTTGTCAAAAAATTGTTTTCTATTTTCATCATTATTCCTATTAAAATGATTTATAGGTGTATACTTATTTTGTTAGGTATAATTATGGCAATCTCTATTTTCCTTTGCAAATTTATGTTACAATTATTGTATCCAATTTGGAGGGTTTTAAAATGGTTGCTAAAGCCGTTTAAAACAAATATATTAAAATGGTTTCGCCCTATTTTAAAAAGATTTACAAGAAGATAAAATGGATGAATCAGGAGGATTTTAGATGAATGGACGTCATCCTCAGGAAATAAAACCAAATATTGGATTTAGAAGACGATTCAAATTATTAATTGTGATTTTAATTTCTTTTATGAGCTGGGCAACAATGACAATATGGAATCAAGCTCAAGTATTGGATGCAAAGAATGAACAGCGTATCCTTCTTGAAGATCAGTTAAAAGAAACACAAAAATTAAATGATGAATATAATAATGAAATCACACGTTTACAGGATCCTGAATATATTGAACAAAGGGTTAGAAAAGATTTACAAATGACACAAGAAGGTGAAACACTCTTAATATTAACTAAGTGAGTTAACGAAGGTTATTGACTAGATATACTCTGAATACTATAATACTACTGAAAGTATCTATAAATATGAAGCTTACATTTGATCTGTTATTGAAATGGTCTCACCAATAAAGAATGATTGGAAGACTTCGCTGAAAGGTCACCAAAAGGTGGTTTTCTTATATTTTTAAGGGAGGAACAATTTATTTTATGTCAATTGAAGTAGGCACCAAGTTGCAGGGAAAAGTTACTGGTATAACAAATTTTGGAGCTTTTGTGGAATTATCTGAGGGAGTCACTGGACTAGTACACATTTCAGAAATTGCAGATAATTTCGTGAAAAGTGTGAGTGATCATCTAAAAGTAGATGATGTTGTTACTGTGAAAGTGATTGAAGTGAAGGATGGCAAAATTGGACTATCTATTCGTAAAGCTGTAGATAAACCCTCACAACCACAGAGAGGTGCACAAAAGGGTCCACAGCAGAGAGGTGCTCGATCTAAACCTAAAAAATTAAATCTTTCCTTTGAAGATCAAATGGTAAAGTTTTTAAAAGACAGTGAAGAACGCATGTCTTCTTTAAATCAAAAGAAAAATGACAGACGTGGAAGAAAAGGGGCTAAACGCTCTTAATAATATAAATTGAAAAGTGCTAATCACAAAGCACTTTTTTTATTTTTATTTTTTTGGTATATATTTACTTCTTATTTATGCTTTTTTTTATCATTATCGACACGAATATTTAATAAAATAGTGTTTAAGATGGATTAATTTGCAACTATACAGGGGCCTGATATGAAATCAGGTCTTTTTTGTCGGTTTTTTTTTTGAAACTACTACCTCATTTTGACAAACTTTCTAGTAGATACCTAATATACTAGAGACACTTATCTCTATATAGGTGGTGCAATAAGTATGAAATTAATCCCTTCAGTTCAGTTGAAATCTAGAAAGTATAACTTGATCAAGTCTTCATTTTACAAAATGACGTCAGAAAATTCTCTAATACAGATTTTAAAAAATCAAAAGACAACGATATTACTTTTAGTGATGGCATTTTTGTTAGGCCGTTCAGTTATACTAGAGCAATTTTCACCCTTTGCTATTTCATATTTTGGTGTTCTTTATTATTTAAGAAGAGACTTAGTGTATTGGACAGGTCTTTGTCTATGTGTAGGAGCAATATCATCATCCTTTATGATCTCAAATGCTATTATTGTGCAGATGTTGGTATTTTATTTTTTACAAATGGGGTTTGAGAAATTAGAAAAGAGAGATTTATCTTATTCTCCTATCATTATATTTTTAACTAGTTTTTTTGTTCATGGATTTTATCTATTTTTGTTTAAAGGTTTTACATGGTATGGTGGGATGTCCGTTATTGTAGAATCTGTGTTAAGCTTTATTTTAACCCTGATATTTATACAAGCGGTGTCTATATTTACAGTTTCCAAAAAAAAATATCAATTAAAGAGTGAAGAAGTGATTTGTCTTACTATATTAATTGCATCTGTTCTTACGGGGGCGGTTGGATGGTTTATTGCAGACATTTCAGTAGAACAAGTATTATCCAGATATCTCGTTTTATTATTCGCATTGGTTGGGGGAGCTTCACTGGGTGCATCTATTGGTGTTGTTTCAGGCATTATACTTAGCCTAGCAAATGTAAGTGCTGTTCACCAAATTAGTTTATTAGCCTTTTCTGGTTTATTAGCAGGTCTAGTAAAAGAGGGCAATAAGATAGCAGTTGCTATAGGAATGTTGTTAGGCACTTCAATATTAGCAATGTATAATAGCGAACAGTCAGAAATTTTGGTATCCATTTGGGAAACTTTAGCTGCAATCGTATTGTTTATATTAACACCGAAAAGTTTTATTCAAACTATTGCGAAATATGTACCTGGTACAAAAGAACATATTAAAACTCAGGTTGATTATGCTAAAAAAGTAAGAGAGTTAACAGCTCAAAGGGTAGGGCAATTCTCTGAAACATTTCGACAGCTATCCAGCAGTTTTGTGCAACTAGGTGAAAGTGAAAAAAATAAAGGTAATGATGAACAGATAGGAATGCTCTTAGATTCCGTTTATCAGCGCACTTGTACTACTTGCTGGAGACAAAAACAGTGCTGGGAAGAAAAGTTCAACAGCACTTTTAATTATATGAATGACATGTTGATGCAAATAGAAAATAATTCTAATATTGGAAAAAGAGATATCCCAATAGAATGGAAAAATAGTTGTATAAAAACAGAACAAATGTTGGATGTTATGAAAAACCATTATGATATGTTGAAACAAGATGTACGTTGGAAGCAACAAATTAAAGATAGTAGGCAAATTGTTGCAGACCAACTTATAGGAGTTTCACAAGTGATGGAGGATTTGGCGGATGAAATTAAAAGAGAGGGTCAAGAATTAAATTTGCAAGAGGAACAAATTCGTCAAGCATTAGAGGAATTAGGATTATCCATCTATAGTGTGGATATCATCAGCTTGGATCAAGGAAATGTGGATATTGAAATGGTACATCAATACACAAAGGGTTTTGATGAAAGTCGGAAAATCATAGCCCCTCTTTTATCAAATATATTAGGAGAAAATATAGCTGTATTAAAAGAGGAGTCAGTAAAGGAAGGTTATCATGTAGTAACTTTTGCATCTGCTAAACGATATGAAGTGATTACAGGAGCAACAGAAGTTGCAAAAGGGGGAGAATTGCTTTCAGGAGATAATTATAGCATCTCAGAGTTAGGAAATGGGAAGTTTGCCGTTTCCATAAGTGATGGAATGGGCAACGGTATACGGGCACATAAGGAAAGTATAACTGCTCTAAGTATTCTTGAACAATTGCTTCAGTCAGGCATGGATGAAAAGATTGCAATTAAATCTGTAAATTCGGTACTATTTTTAAGGTCCTCTGATGAAATGTTCGCAACGATTGATGTGGCATTAATTGATTTATATACCGCAAAAACTACATTTTTAAAAATTGGATCTACACCTAGTTTCATTAAACGAGGAGATGAAGTGATAACGATATCTGAAAATAACTTACCTGTAGGTATTTTACATGAAATAGATGTTGATATAATAGAAATGCAGATGCAACCCAATGATATTATCATTATGATGAGTGATGGCATTTATGATGCACCTGGCTTAGCTAATAATAAAGAACTTTGGATGAAACGAAATATACAAAATATGCAGACCGACGATCCCCAGGACATTGCAGATTGTTTATTTGAGGCCATTGTTCGTCAAAATCATGGAGAGATACTTGATGACATGACCGTTGTTGTAGCTAGACTTGATCAGCATATACCTGAATGGTCTACATTTCGTTGGACCGGCCAGACACAAATTGAGAGGCCTTCAAAAACGGTAGGCTAGTGTTAACTGGTTTGGAGGGAAATTTAGGTTTTAAACCTTCATCAAATGGGAATAATAGAAAATAATATCTTTGTTTCTATTAATCTATTAGTTTGGAGGTTTTGATCATATGGTACAACAAATTATCGTCATTACAGATGGGTGTTCAAATGTGGGATTAGATCCAGTGACGGCAGCAGCCCAAGCTCGTGAAGAAAATATCATTGTGAATGTAATAGGTGTTGTAGACGAGGGAGATTTTGGACTGCGAGGTACAAGAGAAATTGAAGAGATGGCTAAAGCTGGTGGAGGATTAAGTAAAATCGTTCATTCAAAACAATTATCTCAAACCGTTCAAATGATGACTCGTAAAACAGTCGTACATACAATTCAGCAGGTTGTGAATGAAGAATTACAGCATATCATAGGATCAACAACCTCATTAGAAGACTTGCATCCCAACCAAAGAGAGAAAGTAGTAGATGTAATAGAAGATTTGGAAGAAAATATGCTTTTACGGGTAGTATTACTCGTAGATGCCAGTGCGAGTATGAAACCTAAAATTAATGCAGTTGAAGATGCAGTTCATGATTTGATGTTAAGTTTACAAGCTAGAGAAGGTAAAAGTGAGGTTTCATTGTTTCATTTTCCTGGATCAAAAAATAAAAATGAACCTGCAGAAATGGATTTGGATTGGTCCACAGAATATGCAATTATGAAACGGTTATTTTATAAAATAAATATGAGGGGTGCAACACCCACAGGACCTGCACTATTAAAAGTGATTGAGTATATGGTTCATAAACATTCAGATGATGAAATAAAAAGGTTGGCAGGAATGAAAGACGTACATAAAAAGGGTGCGATGTTAAGTGACTACATCGTATAAATCAACAAATACTACTGTTTTACATGAGGGTTTTAAAATTCAGGGGAAGTGGAATAAAAAAAATTATGAAATCCAACGTTTGCTTGGAGAAGGTACAAGTGGTAAAGTCTATTTAGTAAACTATAATCAGAATGTATTTGCGATGAAGATCGGATTAGACGAAATAAGTCTTCAGTCTGAAATTAATGTAATAAAAAAAATAAATAAAAAACTTGAACCAGATAAGAAAATATTTATAGATTCTGATGATTTTGAGTTGAATGGTAAGATCTACTCTTTTTATATTATGAAATATATTCAAGGGTTAGATGCTAAGTTGTTTTTAAATTCAAATGGTCAGCAATGGTTTCATTTAGTAGGGTTAAATATTTTAAATCAATTACAAAAACTACATCAGATGAATTTCATATTTGGGGATTTAAAAATTGAAAATGTGATTGTTTCTGAGTTTGGGAAAGTGACATTAATAGATTATGGGGGAGTTACTCCTAAAGGGCGCTCTATTAAGCAGTTTACAGAAATATATGATCGAGGTTACTGGATAAATGGGACAAGAAAAGCAGACGAAGCTTATGATATTTTTTCCTTTGCTATTTTATGTTTAATTTTAACCGGTGCGCTTTCTATTTCAAATTTAACTTCAGAGAAAAGAAGTGGTTCATATTTATTAAAAAGAGCTAAAACAAACCCACACTGTAAACGTATGATCCCATTTTTAGAGAAAGCGTTAAACGGAACATTTTCATCAACGAGATGTGCGCGTGAGGAATGGAAAAAACTAATGTATGGTAATGGTTTTGAAAATTCAAATTCAATTGAATTACCATGGTTAAAACCAGCATTGGCTTCTTCCATTTTTGTGTTAGTTGTGACTGTTTACTTTAGTTTTATTTATTAACACAACGTGGCAATTCTGACACAGTAATTCACCATTTCATCAGTGTAATAAGGAGTGAACATATGGGGTTAGTTCAAAACATAGAGAAACTCATCAAAGAAAAACATTTATTTGAAGTTGGTGAAACAATCATTGTTGCTTTATCGGGTGGTCCTGATTCAATGGCATTGCTTCATATTTTACATACTCTTTCATCAAAGTGGAATTTTAAGTTAATCGCAGTACATATTAACCATCAGTTTCGTGGATCGGAGGCAGATCAAGAAGAAATATTGGTTCAACAGTGGTGCAATGATTTAAAAGTTCACTGTGAAATTGGAAAAATAGATGTCCCTGCTTATATAGAACAAACAGGAAAAAATGCACAAGTTGCTGCAAGGGAAAAAAGATATGATTTTTTATTTCAAATAGCTAAAAAATACGGTTCCAGGAAAATAACTTTAGCACATCATGCTAATGATCAAGCAGAGACAATATTGATGAGATTGATACGTGGTACAGGGCCTGAAGGATTAGCTGGAATTTCCATGAAAAGAATGGAAAATAAAATGAATCTCATTCGTCCATTGTTACATATATACAAATCAGAAATTCTTTCATACTGTCATTATAACCAATTAAATTATACTCTAGATAGTAGCAATCAACAAAGGAAGTATTTCAGAAATGAAGTTAGATTGGATGTAATTCCATATTTAAAGAAATATAATCATAAGTTGGAACAATCCTTAAATCGTTTGTCAGATATGATGTCTGAAGAACAGAGTTTCTTGGACCAGGAAACGAATAGATACTTTAAGGAAATCATAAAGGAAAATCAGTATGGTTTTTATTTTTCTAGAAAGACTTTTATTTCCTTACACATTGCTTTACAAAGAAGACTGATTAAACTAATATTAAGTTATCTTTGTTCTGAGCCCTATTTATTTGATTATAAAATTATAGAAATGAGCCGAGTTGCAATAGAACAAAATGCTACATCCACAATGAGCCTTGATATTAGTGAGCAGATTTTTTTTATAAGAGAATATGATCAAGTTGAGTTTTCTAATCAAAAACCGAACAATGATTTATCATTTAGTTATCAAATTGAGGAAAACACAAACCAACTTGAAGTATTGGAAGCAAACGCATTATTTCAGTTTACAGAACAAACAGTTTCAAAAAGCGACCTAGATCATTTAATCAATGGTCGATTAAATACGGAAGTCATATTTGATATGAATCAACTTTTTTTCCCACTTTACATTCGAAATCGAAAACCAGGAGATCGAATGAAACTAAAAGGATTAAATGGAACTAAAAAAGTAAAAAATATTTTCATTGATGAAAAAATTCCACCTTCCAAGAGAGAGAAAATTCCACTATTGGTTGATGCAAAACAGCAAGTTCTATGGATTCCTGGAATTCGTGTTTCCAGCCATGCTGTTTTGGAAGAAAAGACTTCACGTATTTTACATATTCAATATAAAAATTCCATACTTTAATTTATAGGAGGTTAGTTTTTTGCATAACGATATAAAAAAGACATTATACAGCGAAGAGCAAATTCAAGAAAAAATTAATGACCTAGGTCAAATGATTACAAGAGATTTTAAAGAAAAAAACCCTTTGGTAATTTGTGTATTAAAAGGTGCTTTTATTTTTATGTCAGACTTAGTTAAAAAAATAGACATTCCTCTGGAAATAGATTTTATGGCCGTTTCTAGTTACGGTCAGTCTACCAAATCATCAGGTGTTGTAAAAATTGTTAAAGATTTAGATGTCCCTGTTGAAGGTAGGGATGTTCTTATTGTAGAAGATATTATTGACAGCGGTCTAACGTTAAGTTATTTAGTAGATGTTCTGAAAGGTAGAAATGCTTTATCAACTACCATAGTGACTTTATTTGATAAACCAGGAGGAAGAACAGTAGATCTAGAGGTTGACTATAAAGGGTTTATATTACCTAATGAATTTGTTGTTGGATATGGCTTGGATTATGCGGAAAAATATCGTAACCTTCCTTATATAGGAATATTAAAAAATGAAGTTTATTCACATTCTTAATGATGTAATTCAAAAAGGTTTATTCACACCATTTCATGGCTAAGTTGTGAATGAAAGTTAGGATATGTTAAAATAGATAATGTGCTTTGTAGAGGAGGTAGGGGATGAAAAATCGATTCATTCGCAACACTGGATTTTATTTATTAGTTGTATTAATTATTATTGGTATTGTTCAATTTATTAGTGGTCAAAACGAACAGGTGGAGGTTTTGAACTACTCTCAATTTGAAGAGCAATTATTAAATAATAATATTCAAGAAGTATCTTCGCAATTTGATGGATATACTACGAATTTAGAAGGGACATTTGTTAACCCGATAAGTGATACAGGATCTAAAAATTTTCAGCTTTATGGTCCGGACACCGATGCACTTGATGAGTTGTTGAAACAGCATACAGAGGTTGAGTACAAACCGATGGAAACACCAAGCGTATGGGTGACATTGTTGACATCACTTATCCCGTTTATCATTATCTTTGTTATATTTTTCTTCTTGCTTAATCAAGCTCAGGGTAGTGGCGGCAAAGTGATGAACTTTGGTAAAAGCAAAGCCCGTTTATATAATGATGAAAAGAAAAAGGTAACTTTTAATGATGTAGCTGGGGCAGATGAGGAAAAACAAGAGCTGGTAGAAGTTGTTGAATTTTTAAAAGATCCAAGGAAGTTTTCGAATTTAGGAGCAAGAATTCCAAAGGGACTTTTATTAGTTGGACCACCAGGGACAGGTAAAACGTTACTTGCACGCGCGGTTGCTGGAGAAGCAGGCGTTCCATTCTTTTCTATAAGTGGTTCAGATTTTGTAGAAATGTTTGTGGGTGTTGGTGCATCTCGCGTTCGTGATTTATTTGAAAATGCAAAGAAAAATGCGCCATGTATTATCTTTATTGATGAAATTGACGCTGTTGGTAGACAACGTGGAGCAGGATTAGGTGGAGGTCATGATGAGCGTGAGCAAACCTTAAATCAGCTTCTTGTTGAAATGGATGGTTTTGGTGCAAACGAAGGGATCATTATCGTTGCAGCAACCAATAGACCGGATATTTTAGACCCGGCACTTTTACGTCCTGGACGTTTTGACAGACAAATTACAGTAGATCGTCCTGATGTAAGAGGACGTGAAGCAGTATTAAAAGTACATGCTCGGAATAAACCAATTTCAAAAGATGTTAATTTAGAAACATTGGCTCGTTATACTACTGGATTTACAGGAGCTGACCTAGAAAACTTATTAAATGAAGCCGCTCTTATTGCAGCCCGAAGAAATCGTAAAGATATCAGCATGAGTGAATTGGATGAAGCATTTGATCGAGTAGTTGTAGGTACTGAAAAGAAAAGTCGTGTGATCAGCGAAAAAGAAAAACGTACCATTGCATATCATGAAGCAGGTCATACCATTATTGGTTATTTTGTTAGAAACGCAGATATTATGCATAAAGTTACGATTGTTCCAAGAGGACGTGCTGGGGGTTATGCAATGATGATCCCTAAAGATGGGGAAGATCGTATGCTGAATACAAAGAATGAGCTTTTAGATAGAGTAACCGGATTGCTTGGTGGAAGGGTTGCAGAAGAATTATTTATAGGTGAAGTTGGCACAGGTGCTTATGATGACTTCAAAAAAGCAACAGGTATCGTTAGAGCCATGGTCATGGAATATGGAATGAGTAAACTGGGTCCAATGCAATTTGGTCAAACACAAGGACAGGTCTTTTTAGGAAGAGATATTGGCCATGAACAGAACTATAGTGATGCTATTGCATATGAAATTGATCAAGAAATGCAAACCATGATTCGAGAGCGATATGATCAAGCAAAAGAAATTTTAACCAAATATGAAGATAAAGTACATCTTATTGCCAAATCATTATTAAATTTAGAAACGTTAGATAAAGATCAAATTACTGAGATTATTGAAGAAGGGAAAATTCTTGAACGTAAACTTGGTGAACATAAAGATGTTCAGGTGAATAGTTCTAAAGATAGTGATGACGATGTTAAAGTCAACATTCAAAAACAAGATGATCAAGATGACTCTAATAAACTTAAATTTGATAAAAATAATGATGATAAAGACGATACAGATGACAAGTCATAAAAATAAATAAAAGTTAGTATTAATGATAAAATCCGGAGTGTACTTTACACTTCCGGATTTTTCTTTCCCTATTTTTATTGACATGATGGTTCAGGTTGTGTACATTAGTTGTAAAATTTGATTTAGTAAAGTAACATGGTTTTAAACATAATAAATTAAAAGTATTTGCATTTATTTGTTCATTTTTTCACAAAGTCATATAGAGGGGTGTGGATTTAAATGGAAGCTTTGGCTTTAGAGAGAAAAGCGGAACGGAATCAGCAGTTGAGAGAAAGACTTCTTGAATTAAAAAAGGAAAAAAACGCTATTATATTAGCACATTATTATCAACGTGATGAAATACAAGAGGTAGCAGATTTTCGTGGAGATTCATTTTTATTAGCACAAAAAGCAGCGGAAACAGATGCAGATGTTATTGTTTTTTGTGGTGTACATTTTATGGGTGAAAGTGCTAAAATATTAGCTCCAGATAAAACTGTCATCATACCTGATGAAAGAGCAGGTTGTCCTATGGCTGACATGGTTAATGTAGAAGGGTTACGTGAATTAAAACGTAAACATCCTGATGCAACAGTGGTAACTTATATTAATTCATCAGCAGAAATCAAAGCAGAAACTGACATATGCTGTACCTCAGCAAATGCAGTGAAAGTGATTCAGTCTTTAGACACAGATGAAATTATTTGGGTACCAGATAAAAACCTAGGTCATTACGTATCACAATTTACGGACAAAAAAATGATTCTTTGGGAAGGTTATTGTAATACTCATGATATGTTAACTGTTAAGGATGTAGAAGAAATGAAAGCTAAATATCCTAATGCAGAGTTTGTTGTACATCCAGAGTGTAGACCAGAGGTTATAGAGATAGCAGATTTTGTGGGTAGCACAACGGGCATTTTAAAGTATTGTAAGGAATCTGAATGTCAAGAGTTTATCGTTGGTACAGAGGACGGTACAGGGTATCAGCTTCGTAAGGATAGTCCTAATAAAAAATTCCATTTTGCAACAAAGTTTTTAGTTTGTCCGAATATGAAAGTGAATAATTTAAAAAAATTAGTGCGTTCTTTAGAGGATATGAAACCACAGATTTATGTTCCACCTCACATAGCAGAGAAAGCAAAATTATCATTACAGAGTATGCTAGAAGTTAAATAATTGACCATTTTTATAATAGTTCATAGCCCCGCAAAAGTAATAAGATGAACCTTCAACCGTTTCACTTCACTTTTGTGGGTGTTTCTTTTTATAACCTCTTAGAGAGGCTCCAATTGGGGCTTTTGTTTTATGCACGAATTTATGTTGAAGAGAATAGGTGATAAGAATGATCCCTCAATATTTAGTTGATTTTTCAATAGATCAAATACCACATATACATACAGATGTTATCGTAATTGGTTCAGGGATTGCAGGTTTATTTACAGCAATCAAGGCAAGTAAAGACAGTGATGTTGTTATGATTACTAAAAAAACGTTATTAGACAGCAATACTCGATATGCTCAAGGTGGGATTGCTGCGGTTATGAATGAAAAGGATTCTCCTGCTTATCATAGACAAGACACATTAATTGCTGGAGCAGGTTTATGTTCCGTAGAGGCAGTGAATGTTCTTGTACATGAAGGACCTGATGGTGTGAAAGATTTGATGAAACTAGGCACTCAATTTGATGAGGAGAATGGTGAAATTGCCCTCACGAAAGAAGGGGCTCATAGTCAAAGACGTATTTTACATGCACATGGTGATGCAACAGGAGCTGAAATCGTACGAGCTTTATCAAATCAAGTCAGTGATAGAGAAAACATTGAAATGTGGGATGACCATTTTGTTATTGATTTGATTACGAACGATGGAGAATGTTGTGGGGCACTTGTCCAAAAACCAGATGGTGAACGGGTTTATGTACAGGGTAAAGCTGTGGTTCTATGTACAGGAGGCTCAGGGCAGCTCTTTCGGTATACAACTAATCCAATTATTGCAACTGGTGATGGTGTGGCGATGGCATATCGTGCAGGTGCTCTAATTAAAGATATGGAATTCATACAATTTCACCCAACCGCTTTATATTACCCAGGAGCTCCCCGGTTTTTAATTTCTGAAGCGGTTAGAGGAGAAGGTGCTGTATTAAGAAACATTAAAGGTGAACGTTTTATGGATCAATATCATACTCAAATGGAGTTGGCACCACGTGATGTGGTAGCAAGAGCAATTGTGAGCGAAATGGCAAAGACAAATTCTACCTTTGTTTATTTAGATATTTCTCATGAATCTCCAGACATGGTGAAACATCGTTTCCCAACCATTTATCAATTTTGCTTAGATTATGGATTGGATTTAACGATAGATTGGATCCCTGTGGCACCAGCTGCACATTACATGATGGGTGGAGTGAAAACAGATTTAAATGGAGAAACTTCTGTCAAAAGGTTATTTGCCTGTGGGGAAGTATCTTCAACTGGCGTTCATGGAGCAAATCGTTTAGCAAGCAATTCATTATCAGAAGCGATTGTTTTTGGAAGAAGAATTGTAAACCAAATCAATCAACTTTCTCCTTTGAAACACGTTCCTAAAATAAAAGTGGAGACAGATCGTAAATATAATACCCAGGCTGTGGTTGAAAGAAGATTAAAGCTGCAAAAAATTATGCTTAGGTACGTAGGTTTAGAAAGAACGCTAAAAGGATTAGATAAAGGACTTGCAGAATTAAAACGGCAATTACCTGTATTTGAATCACATCTTACAAAGTTAGAAGAATTCGAATTTGTTAACTTATTAACCTGTGCTATGCTAACAGCTGAAGGAGCAAAGGTAAGAGAAGAAAGCCGTGGTGCACATTATAGAGAAGATTTTCCTGAAAGAGATGAAATCGTATGGCGTAAACATATATTGCATCATCGTGATCAAGGTATAGTAGAGGAGTGTATTGAGCATGATTGAAGGAAGTATGGAACGAATAAAGGAAAATATAAAAGAATGGTTAAAGGAAGACATAGGTACAGGTGATGTAACAAGTGTATGTACAGTCCCATTCGAACATCAATCTGTAGGGTTCATTCATGCGAAAGAATGTGGAGTGCTTGCAGGATTGCCAATCGCGAAACTAGTATTTGAAATTGTAGATCCAACTATAAAATTTAATGAAAAAGCAGCAGAGGGTTCCTTTTTAAATAAGGGAGATACAATCGTAACAGTAGAGGGGAACACAAGGAAGATACTAATGGGTGAAAGATTAGCTCTCAACTTATTACAACGTCTTTCTGGAATAGCTACCAAAACAAATACATATGTCACAGAAGTAAATAATTTATCTGTTAAAATTGCAGACACAAGAAAAACGACTCCTGGTCATCGTTTATTAGAAAAATATGCGGTTAAAGTTGGTGGTGGATACAATCATCGGTTAGGATTGTATGATGCAGTTATGATTAAAGACAATCATATAAAAGCAACAGGCAGTGTGAAAAATGCAATTCAATCTGCAAGAAAACAAATCCCACATACGATGAAAATTGAAGTGGAAATTGAAGAGTTAGACCAAATAAAAGAAGCTTTAGCTGCAGATATTATATTGCTGGATAATATGTCAATTGAACATATGACTAAGAGTGTAAATTTAATAAAAGAACAATCTTCTCATATTATTGTGGAAGCTTCTGGAGGAGTAACCCTACAAACTGTTAAAGAAATTGCTTTAACTGGAGTGGACGTTATATCTGTTGGGGGACTAACAACTTCAATCCAGAATATAGACATTAGTTTAGATTTAAACGAAAAGAAGGTGAGTGCGTTTTGATTTTTGTCATAGATGTTGGAAATACCAATATTGTATTAGGTTTATACGAAGGTAAAAAATTATTACATCATTGGAGATTGAGTACCAATCGTTCAGCTACCGTTGATGAGTATGGCATTATGATACATAATTTATTTCATCATGCAAAAATTGAAAAAGATCAGATTAAAGGTATTATTATTTCTTCCGTTGTACCTCCATTAATGTACGTATTAGAAACATTATGTACAAAATACTTAAATAAAGAACCATTGATTGTAGGACCTGGCATCAAAACAGGGTTAAACATTCGTTATGAAAATCCAAGGGAAGTTGGGGCAGATCGAATCGTCAACTCCGTTGCAGGGATTGAGTTATATGGTGCTCCACTCATTATCGTTGATTTTGGTACAGCAACAACATTTGATTATATTGATGATAAATCTCAGTATATCGGAGGATTAATCGCACCTGGTATTGGGATTTCTACAGAAGCATTGTATCAAAAAGCAGCTAAGTTACCTAGAATTGAGCTAGTTAAACCAAAACATGTAGTTGGAAGAAATATGGTAACTTCTATGCAAGCGGGTATCATATATGGGTATGCTGGTCAGGTTGATGGGATTGTGGAAAGAATCCAAGAAGAATTTACAACAAAACCAAATATCATTGCAACTGGGGGATTAGCAGAACTAATATCAAACGAATCTAAATCAATTCAACGTACTAATCCTCTATTAACACTAGAAGGATTAAGAATAATTTATGAACGTAATGAATTGCCATTTACTTCTTAGGAGGAATTAACAAAATGAACGATTATCTTATTCGTGGTACAGCTATGGACGGGAAAGTACGTGCATTTGCTGTTCATACAACAAATCTTGTTGACGAGCTTCGTCAAAGACAGGAGTCATGGCCAACTGCAACTGCTGCATTAGGAAGGGCTGCGTCTGTAGGGGTTATGATGGGTGCAATGTTAAAAAATGAAGAAAAGCTGACAATTCAGATCAAGGGGAATGGACCGATGGGTCAAATTGTCGTAGATGCGAATGCTCATGGTGAAGTTCGTGCTTATGCAGATCATCCACATGTCCATCTGCCTAGCAATGCTCAAAATAAATTAGACGTTGCAGGTGCCGTTGGTAGAGAAGGTGCGATATATATTATAAAAGATTTAGGATTAAAGGAACCTTATAAAGGAAGCATCCCTATTATATCAGGAGAATTAGGGGAAGATTTTACATATTATTTTGCCAAATCTGAACAAACCCCTTCAGCTGTATCTGTAGGAGTATTAGTAGATCAGGATACATCTATTAGAAAAGCGGGCGGATTCATTATACAGCTAATGCCAGGATTAAGTGATGAGGAAATTACAACTATAGAACAAAGTTTAAGTCAAATTAAACCAGTAACAGAATTGCTGGAAGAGAGCAAGACATTGGAGCAAATTTTACAAGAGGTTCTCCCTTCAGTTCAAATCATGGATCAAATGGATGTGAAATTTAGATGCCAATGTAACAGGGAAAAAGTCCAAGATACATTAGTTAGTTTAGGAGAAGTTGAATTGAAAAAAATCATTACTGAGGATGGACAAGCAGAGGTTGTTTGTCATTTCTGCAATGAAAAATATCAGTTTAATGCAGAAGATTTAGAAAAATTAATTCAAAAATAGACAAATAGTTCATATTGACATTTATAATGCAAATTGATACTATAATCTTATAAAACCTACTAATTTAGTCGGAAATAAATTTTTATATAAAATCACATATGTAAGGTTTAGAAAAAATACGGGAGGAAATAAAATGTCTAAAATTGTAAATAACATTACAGAGGTCATTGGCAACACACCTTTGGTTCGTTTAAACAGAGTAGTTCCTGAGGATAGTGCAGAAGTTTATGTGAAATTAGAATTTCAAAACCCTGGAGCAAGTGTTAAAGACCGTATTGCAATCAACATGATTGAAACGGCTGAAAAAGAAGGATTGTTAAAATCAGGTGACACGATTATTGAACCAACTAGTGGAAACACGGGCATAGGGTTAGCAATGGTAGCAGCAGCTAAAGGTTATAAAGCTATCCTTGTTATGCCTGAAACGATGAGTATGGAAAGACGTAACTTATTACGTGCTTATGGTGCGGAACTTGTTCTGACTCCTGGTCCAGAAGGAATGAAGGGTGCTATTAAACGCGCTGAAGAGATTCAAGCTGAGAACCCTAACTACTTTATGCCTCAGCAGTTTAACAATCAAGCAAATGTACAGATTCATGTGAAAACAACAGGTCCTGAAATTGTAGAGGCAATTCATTCTCTTGATGGAAAATTAGATGCGTTTATTTCAGGTATAGGTACAGGTGGAACGATTACTGGAGCGGGTCAAGTGTTAAAGGAAAACTTCCCTAATGTAGAAATTGTAGCAGTTGAACCAGCAGCATCTCCTATACTTTCTGGAGGTAAACCAGGACCACATAAAATCCAAGGTATTGGAGCAGGATTCGTTCCAGAGATCTTAAATACAGACATTTTTGACGAAGTGATTACAGTTGAGAATGAACAAGCGTTTGAAACTTCTCGTGAAGTGGCAAAAGCTGAAGGTATTCTTGGTGGAATTTCTTCTGGGGCTGCGATTTATGCAGCACTTCAAGTGGCTAAAAAACTTGGTAAAGGTAAAAAAGTCGTTGCAGTGGTTCCAAGTAATGGTGAGCGTTATTTAAGCACACCACTATATCAATTCGAATAGTGCTGAAAACGGAATTTATTAAACATCGATTGAGACTTCAAGAAATAATAAAATCATTCATTATCTAGTCCTTCGCAAGAGGGACTTTTTATTTTTATCTTTTTCAGATATACTAAGTAATCAATATGAGTAATATGAGTTACACATTGAGTTAAATAAATTAAACAAACTCGGGGGTAGTAATCGTGATTTTAACCTCTTTTAAGCAGTGGAAATATTGGGCAAATAAATATACGATGCTCCCATACATACAAACATTTCCTTTACCTAATGTTGATGTGATTTCTTGGGAAAAAGCTTGGGAGAATTGTTCAGATCATGCGTTTGTATTAGAAAGTGGCAAAACAGGTCAATATACTTTCTTAGGTTTACAGCCTTTTTCAACTATATTTGGCAGCAATAATAAAGGCATTATTACTGATCAAAATAACAATAAAACTCACCTACAAGGGAAACCTTTGGATTTAGTAAAAAACTGGATGAAAGATTATGTTGCTCCTAAAATTGAAGGGGCTCCTAAGTTTATTGGAGGTTGTGTTGGTTATTGGAGTTATGATGTCATTCGCTCAATCGAAAAAATACCAAATCTATCAAAAGAAGATTTAGAACTTCCAGACTATTATTTTATGATGATGGATGAGTTATGGATTATAGATCAAAAAAATAAATGTCTGTATTGTGCAATTCATTTTCCTTTAACAGACAAGAATATAAACGAGGAGATGCTTCATTTTCATTATTTAAAGGCTAAAGAAAAAGTGGGACAGATGAAGAAAATTTGGGATGATATCATAAATATAAACGATAATCACCCATCTTATGAAAGAAAGAAGATATTTCAAAGTTCAGTTGAAAAAGATCAACTGCATATTGATGTGGAATCGATTGAAGGAATTGAAAAATCTCTTTCAAAAGATGAGTATATGGAAGCAGTTAAAAAAATTCAACAGTATATATCCCAAGGGGATATTTTTCAAGTAAATTTATCACTGCGACAAAACCGACGTTTAAATAGTTCGCCAGAAGAACTTTATGAATGGTTGCGAATATTAAATCCATCACCATACATGAGTTTTCTAAAATGTCCAGATTTTCATCTTGTTTCGGCATCTCCAGAGTTATTAGTTAAACTTGAGGATAATATTGTAAGTACAAGACCTATTGCAGGCACTAGACGCAGAGGGAATAACAATGAAGAAGACAAGGAACTAGCAGAAGAACTAATATTGAATGAGAAAGAACGTGCAGAACATGTGATGTTAGTTGATTTAGAAAGAAATGATCTTGGTCGAATTTCTAAATTTGGTACAGTAAAGGTTAAAGATTTTATGGAAATAGAATATTATTCACATGTCATGCATATCGTTTCAGAGGTGCAAGGTGAATTAGCGGAAGGTAAAGATGGTTATGACGTCATTGCAGCAACATTTCCTGGTGGTACCATTACTGGAGCACCAAAAATTCGAACGATGGAAATAATTGAAGAGTTAGAACCAGTTAGGAGAGGTCCATATACAGGTTCCATCGGTTGGATTGATTATAATGGGAATATGGAATTCAATATAATAATACGCACACTAGTTATTTTAGATCATATTGGATATATACAAGCAGGAGCCGGTATTGTCATTGACTCTAATCCCTATAGAGAATATAAGGAAAGTCTAAATAAAGCAAAAGCATTATGGAAAGCAATTCAATACAGTGAATTAATCCATCAAGTTTAAAAAGGGGGCGCATATAGAATGATACTTGTCATTGATAACTATGATTCATTTACTTACAATTTGGTACAATATTTAGGTGAAATTGGACAAGAGGTTATCGTTCATAGAAATGATGAAATCAACATTTCAAAAATAGAACAGTTGCAACCTGATCATATTTTGATTTCTCCAGGTCCATGCACACCTAATGAAGCGGGAATCAGTTTAAGTTTAATTGATCATTTTAAAGGGAAGATTCCTATTTTGGGTGTTTGTTTAGGTCATCAGGCAATCGGACAAGTTTTTGGTGGGGAAGTGGTTAGAGCTGAACAACTTATGCATGGCAAAACCTCTCCAATTTTTCATGATGGTAAGACGATATTTGAAGGCATTCCATCTCCTTATACTGCAACGAGATACCATTCTTTAATTGTCCGTAGAGAGTCACTTCCAGATTGTTTAGAAATTAGTGCTGAAACAGAAGCAGGAGAAATAATGGGATTAAGGCATAAGAAATTTAACATCGAAGGTGTACAATTTCATCCTGAATCGATTATTACAGATCATGGTTTACAATTATTAAAGAACTTTATCTCCCAAACAAATGTGAAGAGAGAGCAAATAAATGAAAGTTAGTATAAATGGGACAATACAGGACGAAAAAGAGGCCGTGATATCTATATTTGATCACGGTTTTCTTTACGGTATGGGTTTATTTGAGACGTTTCGAACTTATGATGGAATGCCCTTTTTAATTGAGCAGCATTTAAATCGGTTGAAAAGAAGTTGTGAAATGATCGGAATAAATTGGGTGCCTGATAAAAACCGTATTCTACTCCAAATAGAAAGATTGCTTGAAGTCAATGGATTAAAAGATGGATATATACGATATACCATTACAGCTGGTGAAGGGAATTTAGGATTACCTATAGATGAATATTCCAAGAATAATGAGATCATTTATATCAAGGCCCTCCCTGATATGAGCGTGGACCTATATAAATATGGTAAAGCGATTCAACTTTTAAATATTAAGAGGAATACACCGGAGACAGACATTCGTTTAAAATCACTACATTATATGAATAATATTTTAGCAAAAAAAGAAATGAATGAGATTGCAAAAGATAAAACAGCTGAGGGATTATTTTTGACGGCTGAAGGTTACTTAGCTGAAGGTATTGTAAGTAATATTTTTTTCATACGCGATCAAGTTTGGTATACTCCATCCATTGACACTGGAATTTTACCAGGAGTTACAAGAGGTTATGTAATTAAATGGTTGAATAAGATAGGGATTCCTGTAAATGAAGGTAGATTTTTATGGGAGGATTTAATGGCAGCAAATGAGATTTTTATAAGCAATTCTATTCAAGAGATCGTTCCCATTACAACACTATATGATTTGAATGGTAAAAAAATGGATGTAGGATCAGGACAAGTCGGTTTTGAAACAAAGGAATTGATTAGAAAATACAAATCAGATATAGGAGGATACAAATGAGACGGAATTTATTTATATCGAGATCTAGACCTCAAGTTGCTTCTCGTAAATTAAATTGTAAGGACCGATCAATAACGTTAGGAGAAAAAACATTAATCATGGGTATCTTAAATGTAACTCCGGATTCTTTTTCTGATGGTGGGAAATATATAAGTGAAGAAACAGCAGTAGAAAGAGCTTTGAAAATGATTGAAGAGGGAGCGGATATCATTGATGTGGGGGGCGAATCTACTAGACCTAATGCCGAGGCTGTTCATGTAAATGAAGAATTACAACGTGTTATTCCGATTATAGAGACATTAAAAGATGTGATCCATGTTCCAATCTCTATTGATACTTACAAAGCTGAAGTAGCTGACAAAGCCTTAAATGCTGGAGCACATATTGTGAACGATGTATGGGGTTTAAAAAAAGATAGGGATATGGCTTCTGTTATTGCAAAACATCAATGTCCAGTGATTATCATGCATAATAGAAATGAAATAGGATATGATCATTTTATTCAGGATGTTATTTTTGATTTACATGAAAGTATTAACATTGCTCATCAAGCAGGGATAAAAAATGAGCAAATTATTTTAGATCCAGGTATCGGTTTTGCAAAGACTTCTGATGAAAATTTAATTCTAATGAATCACTTGAGTGATATTGTTTCAATAGGATACCCTGTTTTATTAGGAACTTCAAGAAAGTCTATGATTCGTAATGTATTGGATTTACCTTCTACCGATGTTGTTGAAGGTACAGCGACTACAATTGTTTATGGTATGATGCAAGGATGTCAAATCGTTCGTGTCCATGATATTAAAGAAATGAAACGAGTAACAACAATGACGGATGCAATGTTATTAAAAAGTGATTGAAATATGAAGAGGGGGTTTTATAATTGGATAAAATGATAATGGAAAAGATGGAGTTTTACGGTTATCATGGGGTTTTTCCTGAGGAAAGAAAATTAGGCCAGAAATTTTACATAGACACTACCTTTTTCTTTGATTTACAATTAGCTGGGAAGAGTGATGATTTAAATCAAACGATTAATTATGCGGAAGTATATGATGTGATCAAAGGTATTGTTGAGGGACATTCATATCAACTTATTGAAGCTTTAGCAGAAAATATTGCAAGTATAGTATTGAAAACTTATACTAAGATCAAAGAAATTACAGTTAAGGTTACAAAACCTAATCCACCTTTTGATATTCATTTTTCAGGTGTTACTGTTGAAATCCATCGAAAGAGTGTGTAAAAATGAATGAAAACAAAAAAAAGAATATGGCTTATATAGGGTTAGGGTCAAATATAGGTGAGAGAGAAACTTACCTTAAAGATGCAGTGCAGCAATTAAACAATTTTCCTATAGAAGTGATAAGATGCTCAAATATATATGAAACTGATCCTGTAGGGTATACAGATCAGGATGCTTTCTTAAATATGGTTGTTGTGGTTACAACTACGTTTTCTCCCAAACAATTACTACAACAATTAGCAGGAATTGAAAAATCATTATTAAGACAAAGAGTCGTTCATTGGGGGCCAAGAACCATTGACTTAGATTTACTGTTGTATGACAATGTTCAAATAAACACAGATCAACTTATCGTTCCTCATCCACGGATGAATGAAAGGTTGTTTGTACTTATCCCACTCTTGGATGTGATTCAAGGAGAAGAAGAAAAACAACAAATTCAAATGACTGTGGATCAATTAATGGAACTTGAGGGTGAGAGTAAAGGAGTAAGGCTTTGGAAAAAAACCGAGTGGCTCAACGCATTAGAGCTTATAGAAAACTGAAGGGTTACACTCAAAATGAACTAGCAGTAAAAATAGGTATTTCAATTAGTAAATTAGGCTCTATTGAACGCGGATCGATTAAACCTGATGAAAAGACCATTCAACTAATATCAGAAGCGTTATACATAGATGCTGATGAATTAAAAAGTGAACTCTAAATTGAAAGGAATAGAAAAATGTTACAGATTGGAAATATCCAAACCCAAAATAATGTTGTACTTGCTCCTATGGCAGGAGTTTGTAATCCAGCATTTAGACTGATCGCAAAAGAATTTGGTGTTGGATTAGTATGTGCTGAAATGGTAAGTGATAAAGCAATTTTACACGGAAACGAAAGAACAATGCAAATGTTATTTGTGGATGAAAGAGAAAAACCTCTTAGTTTACAAATTTTTGGAGGCGATAAACATTCGCTTGTTGAAGCGGCAAAAGTAGTTGATCAGAATACGAATGCAGATATTATAGACATCAATATGGGATGTCCAGTACCCAAAATTACAAAATGTGACGCTGGTGCTAAATGGTTACTAGATCCATCTAAAATAGAAGAGATGGTTTCTGCTGTTGTAAAAGCGGTATCTAAACCAGTCACAGTTAAAATGAGAATGGGCTGGGATGAAGAACACATATACGCAGTTAAAAACGCACAAGCTGTTGAGCGTGCAGGTGGGAAAGCTGTAGCTGTTCATGGAAGAACACGACAACAATTGTATACTGGTAAAGCGAATTGGGATATTATAAAAGAAGTCAAACAGTCGGTACAAATCCCAGTAATCGGCAATGGCGATGTGTTTACACCTGAAGATGCAAAACGTTTGCTTGATTATACTGGATGTGATGGAGTTATGATTGGGAGAGCGGCATTAGGTAATCCATGGATGCTTTATCGCACGATCGAGTATTTAACGAATGGTGAGTTATTACCTGAACCTGATATAAATGAAAAAATGCGTATTGCAATGTTACATCTAGATCGTTTAGTTGATTTAAAAGGTGAGCATGTTGCTGTAAGAGAAATGCGTAAGCATATGGCATGGTATTTAAAAGGTTTACGTGGTTCTGCAAAAGTTAAAGATGAAATCATGTCGGAAACCACAAGAGAGGGCATGAATACCATTCTTAAAAATTTTGTTGAATTTCAACAGCAAAAAAGTGAGAACATGGATAATAATGTCGTAATTCATTAGATTTTTTTAAATAAGCAACCCTTTATTGACTTTTTAACATCCTTACCATATAATCAACCATTAGAATAAAATATGAAACAACCCTTGAATTAAAGAGTCATCATGAATCTGTCATCATGGGCTGAAACTTTAATATATTAAAATAGAGCAATTTCTATTTGCTGAGTGGAAGCAAATATGAAAAATACTTAAATGACAGGAGATTTCAATATGTCTGATAAAGAAGTAATTCTTACCCCAGAGGGTTTGAAAAAGCTAGAGGATGAATTAGAAAATTTAAAATCAGTAAAACGTAGAGAGGTTGCTGAAAGAATTAAGGTAGCTATCGGATACGGTGATATTAGTGAAAATTCTGAATATGAAGATGCAAAAAATGAGCAAGCATTTATCGAAGGACGTGTGATTACACTTGAAAAAATGCTTCGTAATGCACGTATTATTAATAATGATGATGTAGGTACTGATAAAGTGAACATCGGTTCTCGAGTGGTTTTAAAGGATGTTGAGTATGGAGATGAAGTTGAATATGCTATCGTTGGTACAGCAGAATCTGACCCTTCTCAAAATAAAATTTCCAATGAAAGCCCGGTAGGGAAAGCGATTCTAGGTAAAGAAAAAGGATCTGTAGTAGATGTAAATGTACCCGCTGGCGTGATACAATACGAAATCATTGATATCATGAAATAGTTTATTCATTATCCCATTTACAAAAAAGCTTCCGATAATCGCTTCCTTTGGAAGCTTTTTTGTGTAATATTAGTGAAATTAAAGGAGTGGAGTTATAAGTGAGCCAAGAATTGGAACTAAATGAGTTGTTACAAATACGTCGCAATAAATTAGATGAACTTAAAAGTTTAGGGATAGACCCATTTGGTGGTAAGTTTGAGCGTACACATACAGCAAATGAAATTATTTCTGATTATTCCGAGTATACAAAAGAAGATTTACAGGAGAAAAATCAAGAAGTTATTATTGCAGGTCGTATTATGCAAAAACGTGGTATGGGTAAAGCTGGTTTTGCTCATATTCAGGACATTTCAGGTAAAATTCAAATTTACGTTCGTAAGGATACGGTTGAGGAAAATCAATTTGAAGGCTACAAGATGTTAGATATTGGTGATATTGTTGGGGTAAAAGGGTTTGTTTTCAAAACAAAAACAGGAGAGATTTCTGTTAAAGCAACTGAAATTACCGTTCTTTCCAAATCTTTGTATCCGTTACCTGAAAAGTTCCATGGACTAAAAGATGTAGAGCTGAGATATCGTCAAAGATACGTGGATTTAATTATGAATCAAGACGTACAAGAAACATTTATTCTTCGTTCAAAAATTATTCAGTCCATGCGTGAATATTTAAATCAAAAATCATTCTTAGAAGTAGAAACCCCTACGCTTCATGCCATCGCAGGAGGTGCAGCTGCGCGTCCTTTTATTACTCATCATAACGCGTTGGACATGCAGTTATATATGAGAATTGCCATAGAATTGCATTTAAAAAGATTAATTGTTGGTGGTTTGGAGAAAGTTTATGAAATTGGACGAGTATATCGAAATGAAGGAATCTCAACACGTCATAATCCAGAGTTTACTATGCTTGAACTTTATGAAGCTTATGCAAACTTTGAAGATATCATGCAACTAACAGAGGAAATGATTGGCCATATAGCTGAAGAAGTTTTAGGTACTAAAGTAGTTGATTATCAGGGAGTTAAAGTGGATCTAGGTACTCCATGGAAAAGAATTTCAATGGTAGAATCCATTAAAGATGTAGTGGGTGTAGATTTTAGTGTTCAGATGACAAATGAGGAAGCACATCAGCTTGCTAAAGAACACAATGTGAAAGTAGAACCAACGATGTCATATGGACATATTGTTAATGAATTCTTTGAAACATTTGTTGAAGAAACATTAATTCAACCTACATTTATTTATGGACATCCTGTAGAAATTTCACCATTAGCTAAAAAGAACGAAGCAGATCCTAGATTTACAGATCGTTTTGAATTATTTATTGTTGCTAGAGAACATGCAAATGCATTTACCGAATTAAATGATCCAATAGATCAAAGAGAAAGATTTGAGTCTCAAATAAAAGAGCGTGAACAAGGTAATGATGAAGCTCATATGATGGATGATGATTTTATTAGAGCTTTAGAATATGGAATGCCACCTACTGGTGGATTAGGAATTGGAATGGATCGTCTTGTCATGTTATTAACTGATTCAGCATCCATACGAGATGTATTATTATTTCCAACGATGAAAGAAAAATAATATAAATACCTAAAAAAGTGAAGAAAGGCTTCGGAGCATAAACTTAATACTTTTCGGGGACGCCAGAGCTAACAAAGGTGAAACAAAAAACCGTTAAAGTTTATTCCAACAATTATAGTAGTTTTATCACCCATGTTATTTCATTTTTAGCAAAAATTGTTCTCGCTTTTTAGTGGGAACAATTTTTTTATAAAAAGTACTTGCAATATATAAAAGGATCATGTTATATTATTAAAGTCGCCGCTGAGGCGGACGACAAAAATTAAAGAAAAATGCTTGGTAATAAAGCATTCTTTGCACCTTGAAAACTGAAT
>NZ_SIJB01000043.1 GCF_009910845.1 Chengkuizengella marina
TACCGTAAGGGGAGCATATCATATTCTTCGGAGGCACTTTTTTACCTCTTAAGAAATGGGACCTGACCATTTTGCCATTCCGCCAGTTAAGTTAGAAACATTCATATATCCGTTGTTGATTAAGAATTGACTACTATCTTCCCCCATAGATCCAGTGTGACAGACAAAAACAATTTTTTTATCTTTATTTAATTCAACATATCTTTCTGTTATTTCAGTAAAAGGAATATTGATAGCATTTGGAATATGCCCTTGTTTATACAGACTTTCCTCTCTTAAATCTACAATGACAATATTTGGATCATTTAATTCATTTATCAATTGTTGTTGATTCTTTTGCTCCCAAGTGGCTGTTTGATCATTATATGTACTTGAATACAAACCCAATGGTACTCCTAATAACAGAATAATTAGACCAATTACAATACTGAAAATTTGTACTTTTTTATTCATTCAATAACTTCCTTTTTTTATTATTAAATACCTTTTAAAATCATAACGCTAAAATATGAAGATATGATGCAGATTAACAAATCAGGATGTTTTGGGTCCTATGAATTTCTCAAAACTTTCTGCACAATTCCTTGCTAGAATAACAATATAGAAAGGAGATGACGTTAGATGCATGGGTTTGATGGAATTTTTGGTTTTCAAGGAGGCATAATGATGGTTGGTATGTTTCTATTCTGGGGATTACTAATCCTTTTATGATTTTATTTATTGAAAAACTTTGTTAATGGGAGTCGTAGCTCATCAAAATATTATGTTGATATTTTAAAAGAAAGATATGCAAAAGGTGAGATTACAGAAAATGAGTATAGTCAAATGAAAGAAAAATTACAATGAGAATGAAGATGATATCAAAAATGAAATATAAATTATTATTGTTTATTTTTTCGGTAGGAATCATGGCTATTGTAGTAGGATGTCAATCTAAGGAACAAAACCAAAGTACTGAAGTGGGGCAGATTAGTATATCTGAGATTCCTCTTGAAAAGCCAATGGATGCAGAAATCAAACATTTTGATTTAGTTGCAAAAAAAGAAACATGGAATATAAAAGGAACATCGTTTGAAGCTTGGACCTATAATGGCACCATTCCAGGGGAAGAGATACGTGTATTAGAAGGAGATTGGGTTAAGGTTAACCTTAAGAATGAATTAGATGAACCAGTGACTATCCATTGGCATGGGATGGTTTTACCAAATGTAATGGATGGAGTGGCTGGAATAACTCAAAATGCCGTACAGCCTGGAGACACGTTTTCGTATCAATTTAATGCTTTAGAACCAGGAACATATTGGTACCATTCACACCAAAATGCCTTTGAGCAAATTGATCGTGGACTTTATGGTGCATTGATCGTTGAACCTAAGGAGAAAAGTTATGATAAGGATTATGTATTGATGTTAGATGAATGGACCATAGGTGAGAATAATAGAGGAATGATGAACATGATGGGGGATGGGGGTACACCTGGAGAAATGGATTCACAAATGTTGTACCAAACATTTTCGGTAAATGGTAAAAGTGCCCCGAATATTAAACCAATTAATGTAAATTTTGGTGAAACTGTGAGACTTCGTATCATTAATGCAGGTTATCAAAAACATGTTTTATATTTAAATGATCATCCATATCGTGTTGCAGCTATCGATGGTAAGGATTTAGCGAATGCCACGTTAACTTCAGATGTATTAATGGTTGCCCCTGGGGAAAGAATTGATTTAGAATTTACTGAAAATAAAAAGAAAGATTGGTATATAGACAGTCCTAATGCTGTAAAAGAATCAGAAGATATACAAATTCCAGTTAACATATCCGGAATTGAAGAAAAAAGTGATGCTTCTTATCGAGATGAACAAAATTTAATCATGATTGACATGACCAATCAAGGAAATATGAATCCAATTATAGATAATATCATTCAAAAACCGGATGTTGAATATACAATGGATCTTTCTGCAGGAATGGGGATGATGCAAAGAGGAATGTCCTATACCATTAATGGGGAAACCTTTCCTGATACAGAACCTATACAAGTAAAAAAAGGTGATCTTGTCAAAGTGACTATAAATAATAACAGCATGTTAGATCATCCGATGCATTTACATGGGCATTATTTTCAAGTGATATCTAAAAATGGACTATCACTTGTAAATCCATTGGTTAAAGATCTAATTAATATAGAACCTCATGAACAATATGAAATTTTATTTATTGCAGATAACCCTGGAGATTGGTTGTTTCATTGCCATGATCTTCTTCATGCGACTGGGGGAATGGTAACAGCAGTTAAGTATAATGGATACTATTCTCCATTTGAAATTGGTGGAGAGTATCATAATGAGCCTGAATAAAATTGTAAAAAAATTGATATAAAAAGAGATCTTTAAACTTTCTGCAAATTTTATTGTTAAGTTAATTATTGTATAAATCTATGTAAATATCGGATTTCAATAATAATTAATCAAGGAAGAGAAGAGTTGGTTTGAAGGTCATTTTATTGGAAATAGGGGGATTTGCTGTAAGGTCCTATGGATTAGTTATAGTTCTTGCTATTTTATTAGTTTGCTAAAAATACAGCTTGTCTTGAACATTTCTTTCAGGCATTTTTTATTTACGTAATCATTGGGGCAATGGTCGGCGCAAGAATTTGGCATGTGTTTTTATTTCTTTCCCGTTATTCATAAGCTTTCATTTTGGGAGTTTGCAGGTATTGTAGCTCCTGCTATTATTCTCGGTAAGCGGTTGGATGTATAGCTTGTTTCTTGAATGGAGATGCTTTTGGATCTCCAACCAATTCAGGATTTGGAATAGTATATCCGGAAGGTACTATGGCTTATGATCGTTATGGATCTCAGCCACTATGGCCATCCTGGCCAACAGGATTTATCTTTCTATTCTATAATATTTTATTTTCTATTGGGAGATTTTCACTTGAATTGGATTGAAAGTATATGAAAAGGGGAATTGGCAAGAAGTTGATGGGGAAAACCACTATTATATGGGATTTGCAATGACTAATGATGGATTTTATACTGGCGGTCATCTGCTCTAGGATCTGCATTAAAAAATCCTCAAGGTATTATAAAAAGTAAGAATGAAGGGAAAAGTATAGATCAATTAACTTTATGGTGCTCCTAACCTGTCATTAAGCCTAATTTCTCGTTTGAAATATTGAGGAATTAGGCTTTTTTATCTAGTCTAACGAATTTTTCTTACAGTTGCATGTATGGTTTCTCCCTTATGATAAGTCTATGATTTCTTCTTTTTAATGACAGCCATCGTGCATCTTGAAATACATACTAAATTGTCTTCTTCATCCACAATTCTTATATCCCATACCATCGTTGTTTTTCCCCGATGATAGGTTGTTCCAATAGCTTTTACTTTCCCGTTTCTTACTGCTTTAATGTGATTTGCATTAATTTCTAAACCTACCACGTTTTCATTTTCTTGATCAATTAAAAAAAATGTACCGATGCTTGCTACCGTTTCTGCTAAAGCGACAGAAGCACCTCCGTGTAATATTCCAAAAGGTTGGTGAGTCCTCTCATCAACCGGCATGGTTCCAACAATTCGTTCTTCAGATACTTCAATAATTTCAATTCCTAAATTGGATACTAACGTATTGTCAAAACTCAACGAGTCTGCCATTGGTCAATTCCCCCTCTAATTAATATCTAACTATAGTTTACATCATTTTCCTTGTTTTTGTTTAGAATAATTTCATTTTTATTTTGACTAAAATTCAAAAAAAGAGTATCATTATAATACAGACCGACGGTCGGTTTGTAAAGGAGTTGTTTAAGATGGATTTAAAACAAAAAATAATTAAAGCCGCGTATGAGTTATTCACTGAAAAAGGAGTTGAAAAAACGACTGTTTCTGAAATCATTGAATTGGCCGGGAGTTCAAAAGGTGGTTTTTATCACCACTTCAAATCAAAAGATGAAATTCTTGAAGCGACTACTATGAATTATATAGACGATATGGTAATGGAATATGAACGAATTCTACAAGAAGGAGATCGTACAATAATTGAATTATTAAATCTTGTTTTCTTAAAAATAAGTGAATATAAGATTGATCAAATCGAAGAATGGCCAAAAATGAAAATTTTATTTTCTTTTAGTGGAAACCACGTTATTTTAAGAAAATTAGCAGAGCAATTTGAACTTGTCACCACTGATTGTTATTTAAAACTATTTAGGAAGGGGAATGAAGAGGGTATATTTGACATTGAGTACCCAGAGTATTTGGCTGGTTTATGGACGAGAGAAGTCATGATGGTTTTTAATAAATCTAGAGAAGTTATTTATGCAGAAAAAACAGAAACACTTGAAAATTTTAAACAATTATTACATTTCACACAAAACTTATTAAATTCAACATTAGGACTCTCAAACCATCAGATTAACATAAAAGAACCAGCTCTTGCTTATATTCAAAGTACTAGAAAAGAACAAAATAGGGAGGGGTAACATATGTTGAAATGGTTTAACTCAATTGAGAAGGGAGATTTTAACTTAGTAGGAGGAAAAGGATACAACTTAAGTAAGATGTACAACTTAGGAATAAAAGTACCCAATGGATTTGTAATCACATCTGAAACTTATGAAAATTATGTTCACAGTAATGGGTTGCAAAATAGGATCAAAGATATTCTTAACAGCAGTCAATCTACCCTTGAGAAATCAGAAGCTATAAAGAGGTTTTTTTCAGAAAATTTGATTTCTGATGAGGTAAAAAAACAAATACAGATCGAAATGAATAAAATTTCTAGTGGTCGTGTGGCTGTAAGAAGCAGTTCAACAGTGGAAGACTTACCTGGTATGAGTTTTGCAGGGCAATACAACACTTATTTAAATGTAACAAGCAAAGATGTCATTGAAAAAGTCACTTTATGTTGGCAATCTCTATGGAACGAAAGAGCGATTGAATATAGAATGAAAAATAACATCAGCTCTGATTTTACTCATGCCGTTGTGATTCAAGAAATGATCAATGCTAAATTATCTGGCATTATTTTTAGTTCAAATCCTTTAAATGGAATAAGAAGTGAATTACTCATCAACTCATCTTATGGTTTAGGGGAAGCAATTGTCAGTGGGAACGTTAATCCTGATCAATATACTGTGGATAAAATTAGCAGCAAAGTGATTAAAAAAGAAATTGCCTCAAAAGAAATTTTTTGTCAGTATGCTGAGAATGGAATTCAATTTATTCCAGTACAAAATAATAAAAAGAAAGTAAGCTCTTTAGAAAAACACCATATTCAAATGATTGTAAAGGAAACAGAGAAAATTCAAAACTATTTCCGTACACCTCAAGATATTGAATTTGCAATCAATGATCATGATGAATTTTTTATCGTTCAATCAAGAGACATCACTTCTTTATTTCCAATAGAACAATTTGAGGATGACGGCAAACTTAGAGCCTATCTTTGTGTGAATACAGTCATGTTAGGTATGAAAGAACCATTTACACCATTAGGTTTTGATATGTTTAGTTACACATTACCGGCTATCATTAACATTATGACTAGTCGTAAAAAACCAATTGATCAAGGATTTGTTAAATATGCTGATGGACGTATCTTTGCCGATATTACTTATTTATTATCTAAAAAATGGATTGGAAATCAATTTGGCAAGGCTTTTTCTGGAAATGACTTACCGTTTGAAGAGACTATGAATCGTTTAATCAAACAACATGGAAAACAGTTTGCAAATCAAGACATTAATTTTAAAATACCATGGGGGATTTTTAAATATGGTCTGACTAGCATTAAAAATTTACGTGAGGCTAAAAAAGTTCCAGTTACTGAGCGCTATGATCATATGAAAGCTGTAGGGGAAGCAGTCATTCAAGAACATAAATTGAAAGCAATGAAACTTAACAAGCTAGAGGACAAACTTGAATTTTTAAAAGTGATTATGGTTAACGCTTTTATATTATCTGTATCCAAGCAGGGATGGTATTGTACAGATTATATGAACCTGCCAAAAATAGAAAAGCAATTAAAGAAAATGTACGGCAATCGATTTGATGTCACACCTCTAACCAAATCATTTCCTGGTTGTATTTCAGTTGAACTAGGTATGTCTTTAAATAAACTTGCCAAATACTTTGATGAACTGCAAATTGAACCCACTGACCATCATCCAAAAGTTAAAGAGTTATTAAATAAATTTGGACACAGAAGTACGGTAGAACTGGATTTTGGTGTAAAAAGATGGGGGGAGGATCCGGAATATATAATCAATCTAATTAAATCTTATATGGTAGACCAGATGTATGAACGGAACATAGCAGAAATCGATGAAAATGCTAAAAAGGCGGAATTATTCATAGAGGAAATCTATCAAACGATAAAAGAAGATAAAGGTGAAAGAAAAGCCAACAAGATGAGAACTATGATGATGAACTATCGTATCGCTGCTGGAATGAGAGAATATCCTAAATTTGATATCATAAGAATGATGACAATAGCTAGGGTAGTTATGCTTGATGTTGGTGAAGAATTCCAAAAGGATGGGCGGCTTAAAGAAGCTCAAGATATTTTCTACTTAAGAGTAAACGACATCAAATACAAACAAAATTTAAAACCAATCGTTGTTAAAAATAAAGAAATCTATCATAAGCAACTAACTAGAACTGCCATTCCAAGGATTGTTTTAAATACCGGGGAAACATACTATTCAGCTCAAAAATTTGATCCAAATCGTAAAGTTTTTCAAGGAATGCCTTTATCTGCAGGTGTTTATGAAGGGAAGGTCAGAGTTGTATTTGATCCAAAGGATTCAAAATTGTTAGAAGGAGAAATATTAGTAACTGAAAGCACGAACCCTGCTTGGACCCCATTATTTATAACAGCAAAAGGATTAATTATGGAATATGGAGGTCCTGTAAGTCATGGTGGAATTGTAGCAAGAGAATATGGTATACCTGCCGTAGTAGGGATTCCATCCGCAACGAATCTGTTGAAAGATGGTCAATTCGTAAGAGTAAATGGAGAGACAGGTACGGTTGAATTATTGGAATGATTATATTAAAAATAATACAGTAGTCAAATCTATTAAATAATATTTTTATGTGATGATTTGTGATAAAATGATATTCATTATTTAACATTTAATTATCAAAAAGAGGGGATTTAGCTTGAAACAGAAAAGGTTATCAACTATTTTTTTGGGACTGAGTATTTTAATGGGATCTTGGTTTATTGCTGAAGGATTAAAAGCTGAAAAAAAAGAAATACATGATGTCTATACTAATGGCAGTACAGATTATATGACAGTTAATTTAGTAAAAGACAAAGAAGAAGAGAAGGAAGCTAAAGCTGATGAATTTGACATTCCTCTTCTAACGAGTTATCAATTAAGAGATTACTTAAACATTAGTAGAGAACAAATTATGTTATTGGTGGATGAATCTTATTCTTTCCATATTCCATATATAAAAATTGAATCACAGTATTATTTTTCAAAAAGTGCAGTAGATGAATGGTTATTAAATAATTTAGAAAATAGAAAATATGAATGGCCATAAAGTTACGAAAACTATATGTGATAATAAATTATTTTTGAATATATTTTTTAATCTTATTTATTATGTAAATGTAATTAATGTAAAATTACATCAAACAGTCTCACAATTGATTTACCTACTAACCTAAATATAAATGGAATAAATTCTAATAATTCTAAAAACGAAAGGTATTCTTCCCAAGATGTCTTTCTTTTTTTATTTTTCATAATGTATCATCTCCATAAACACAATTTATTAAATGATACGAACTATCAATTATTTAGTTTCAAGATATGTCGTTTTATTTATTATTTATAATGGCTAAAATTTGATGATCTTCCCACTTCCCATTAATTCTTACATTTTCTTTTGCAATTCCTTCTTTATGGAATCCTGCTTTTTCTAATACTTTGATTGATCCTTTGTTATCCGGCATAACTCCCGCCTCAATCCTATGCAGATTCAGCTCCTTAAAAGCATAGTCTACAGCGAGATTCACTGCTTCTGTCATATATCCTTTTCCATTTTGATGTTTATCTAAATAGTACCCTAACCAACAACTTTGCAAGTCACTTCTTACCACCTCTGATAATGAGATATTCCCAATCAATTCTCTACTCTCTATTAAAAAAATGCCAAATGAATATCCTGCATCTTCTTTTGCAAATAAAATACTTGTTTTAATTCTTTCTAATTGCCCTTCCAGTGTATAAAACTTTTCCTTTCTTAAAGGCGTATAAAGCTGAAAAAACGATTTGTTGTTTAATTCTAGGTTCAATAAATCCTCAGTATGAGAAGTTTCTAATAATTGTATAAATATATTTTTCTTACTTAACATATTTCTCTCCTTGTTGTACTGAATGTTTCAGCTTTTCCATTTAAAAAAATCAAACTATTTTATCTGTATTTTCTCTTTGGTTGATAGTATGTTGAATTAGTATATACAATCATACCATTTTATGTCAATCACTTCGATTTCAATGCGATTTCAAAATATAAACAAGAATATGGTATAGTAAGTCTATTGTTTCAATACAAAAGTTGTGGAGAGATGTTTAATGAAAACGTTAGTACTTGCAGAAAAACCATCTGTAGGAAGAGATATAGCAAGAGTGTTAAATTGTCATAAAAAAGGAAATGGATTTATTGAAGGATCAAACTATATCGTGACATGGGCATTAGGCCACTTAGTTACATTAGCTGATCCTGAATCTTATGACCATAAATTTAAAACATGGCGCATGGATGACTTGCCTATGCTGCCAGAAAAATTAAAGTTAGTCGTAATTAAAAAAACGTCAAAGCAGTTTCAATCTGTAAAACAACAAATGAGCAGAAAAGATGTAAAAGACATCGTAATCGCAACGGATGCAGGAAGAGAAGGAGAATTGGTTGCTAGATGGATCATAGAGAAGGCTCACATAAAAAAACCGGTACAAAGACTTTGGATTTCTTCTGTTACAGATAAAGCGATTAAAGAAGGCTTTCGCAATCTGAAACCAGGAAAACAGTATGAAAATTTATATGCATCTGCAGTTGCTCGTTCAGAAGCAGATTGGGTTGTGGGTATTAATGGTACCCGGGCTTTAACCTGTAAATTTAATGCTCAACTATCATGTGGAAGAGTGCAAACCCCAACATTAGCCATGATATCAGAACGTGAAGAGGAGATTCTATCTTTCCGCCCTAATTCGTATTATGGATTGTCTGCATTAGTTAAATCTTCTGTTAAGTTTACTTGGCAAGATGATAAAACAAAAGACACTCGATCCTTTGATGAAACTCTTATAGATCGTCTGTTAACTACATTAGGTAATCAACCGTTAATCGTACAAGATGTAAAAAAGACACCTAAGAAAAGTTATGCTCCAGCATTATATGATTTAACAGAATTACAAAGAGACGCAAACCGTATGTTTGGTTACTCTGCAAAAGAGACATTATCCATTATGCAGCGCTTATATGAGACGCATAAATATTTAACCTATCCAAGAACAGATTCAAGGTATCTTTCAACAGACATCGTTGATACATTAAAAGATCGTATTCGTGCATGTTCCATCTCTCCATATAGAGAGATGACTTCTAAACTATTACAAGCTAACATTAAACCTAACAAATCATTTGTTGACAATAATAAAGTATCTGATCATCATGCAATTATCCCAACAGAGGAAAAAGTAAACTTAAGAGATTTAAATGAAAAAGAGCTGAAAATATATGATTTAGTTGTCAAAAGGTTTCTAGCTGTATTAAGTCCTCCTATGGAGTATGAACAAACTGTAGTATACGCTACAATTGGGGAAGCGATATTTACTGCAAGAGGGAAAAGGGTACTTTCATCAGGATGGAAAGAAGTATATGGGAAGTACTATGAAAATGAATTAAATCACGAGGGGATAAATGAACAGGAAAAAGAGCAGACTTTACCTTCATTTCAAAAAGGGGAAAAACTGGACGTACATCAATTGAAAAAAACATTAGGAGAAACGAAACCTCCAGAATTTTTCACAGAAGGTACATTGCTTTCTGCAATGGAAAACCCTCAGAAATTTATGAATTTTGAAAAAGAAAAATCCTCTTTAGCTCGTACATTAGGAGAAACAGGCGGGCTTGGAACGGTTGCTACAAGAGCAGATATTATTGAAAAGATATTAGGTACATTCTTGATTGAAAAAAGAGGGAAGTATCTCCATATCACTTCTAAAGGAAAACAGTTATTAGATTTACTTCCTGGTGAGCTTAAATCACCAGTATTAACAGCACAATGGGAGCAGAAACTAATGTCCATTTCCAAAGGGAAATTAGCAAAGAAAACTTTTGTACAAGATATGAAAAATTATGCTAAAAAAGTTGTTTCTGAGATAAAACAAAGTAAACAAAAATTTAAACATGACAATATGACCACAACTCGATGTCCAGATTGCGGAAAACCGATGTTAGCTGTAAACGGAAAGAAAGGAAAGATGCTTATCTGCCAAGATCGTGATTGTGGGCACCGTAAAAATGTAGCTAGAACCACCAATGCACGTTGTCCTCAATGTAAGAAAAAGATGGAATTAAGAGGAGAAGGAGAAGGTCAAATTTTTGTTTGTAGTTGCAGTTACAGAGAAAAATTATCGTCATTCCAGAAACGAAAAGAAAAAGAACAACATAACAAAGCATCCAAAAGAGATGTATCTCAGTATATGAAAAAACAAAATAAAAAAGATGAAGAGCCGATAAATACAGCGCTTTCTGATGCATTGGCCAAACTGAAATTAAAATAAGTGTTTAGTATATGCGATGATAAAATATTTGTGAATAACATTATAAATTGTATTGAAAGGTGTTAAATATGAAGGTAACTAATAAACGAAACGACTGGGGAACCATCAGAAAAAAAGGGAAAATAAAATATATTTGGAAACAAGGAATATTAACGTATGGTATTCCTGTAGGTATTCTTATTGTAGTTATTAATATGAGTAGAGAAGTAGGGTTTTCAAACATTTTCACCTTACAAAATATGATTGCTGGTGTGATTGCTGCTTTATTAAACGGTGTCATGATTGGATTAATATATGGATTAATTATGTGGGCATTTTATGAGAGGAGATGGGGAAAAGAAAACAAAAATGTGAAATAAATAAGTTAACTATTCAAGAAATTACTTAAGTAAAAAGTGAATTTATGAATACAAATTTTTCTAATTTTCTACTTAAATCATTTCACCTGTAAATTCATAAGATATATGTTTTTATTCATGCTAAGACTAATATTTGATTTAGGAATATTAGTCTTAAAAGTTTATTTAAATACAAATACTAATTAAAATATCACTATAATTACTCAAAAGTAATAAAAATTCGATTTTTTCTAATTAAGATTTAAATTGTTACTACTTGTGATCTAAAGTGTATTGTAATTAAAAATTCTAATATTAGTATCATTTTCCAAAATAGATAAGTTTTTAAACGCATCTTCATTATTTTCACCGCAAATTTCATTCGATGCTTTAAGTGATGAACATACTTCAGGTCGTTCTGGTTTACCAAACAGTTTACATTTATTATCATGGGTTAATTGAACACAGCGTTTACCAGCAGGCTTTCCTTCAGGCATACCTGGGATGGAGGAGGAGATGGATATGACGATACAACAAGCTGCACAACCAATTCTACAATCCATGATTTCACCTCATTTTTAGAGTATATATACATACAAAATTATCTTTATATTAAATAAGAAAAAGTGGCAATTAGAAAAATATTGATGCTTTATCTGAATGGATATGATAACATTATAGAGTAGTATTATGCAATTGTACATTTATTTCAATCTATATTTTACTATTTATAAATTGTTTTTAGATCTTAATTATCTAGTATGATTTTCTTCTCACTACTACCTTCTGCAATAAATGCTCCAGCTTAAAGAGTTGGATTAATCCATTTGTTTTATTTCTCCAATGTTTTGATTTAATAAAGACGCTTTAAGTATTTCCTGAATATACTGATATCTCCAGCACAACCAATTCTAAAACCATATAGTTTCTTTCTCTTAGTCCCTTCAAAGTTAATTTTTATATTGACTTCTCTAATATTAAATAAACTTTTTAGTTACAACATTTATAATCTTTATATTTTACTCACTCTTTAATTCATATTTTTGTACAAGCTTCATTTTATTGTTACTAGTATATTAAAAGTATGTTCTAATTCTTATCAGAGAGGTGTTTATTATGTCTACATTAAAATGGGAATTAATAGACAACATAGAACATTTCAACCTTGGAGAGTCTGGTGCTAAACCAAAAGTTTTCTGTGGTAGAGAAGCTTTATATTTTGAAGAATTGCATACTAACCCTGTTTTACTTAGTGATGATATTAATATTACCTGCTATCGTTTGGAGGCAGAAGTTGCATTTCCATCATCAATAGGATTTGCTGGACTTGTCTTTGGTGCACGTGATTCTAAGAACTATGAGCTTGTTTATATCTCACCTGGTAATGGTACAGCTATGGGAGAAATTCAATATGATCCAATTATGAAAGGATCGAGCACATGGCAAATCTACCATGGTTCTTCATATCAAGCCCCTGCATTTGTACCGATAGGGGAATGGGTGAAACTTAGCTTGGAAGTTCAATCCAATAGTGCTTCAGTTTATATCGGTGATTCAACTTCTCCACATCTTGTTATACGCAAACTTCAGCTGGGAAAAGCAGAAGGTAAAATTGGAATTTGGGGAAGTTTACCTTGTTATATAAGTAATTTTTCAGTGAAAGAAATTAATCCTATTTCTCAAAAGGATAAAGTACAAACTGATTTACAAAAACTTGCATATGATACGTTTGTTACCGAATGGATGATATCAAAACCTTATTTATATCACGATCCACCTCTTATCCATAAAGAATGGATAAAAGCAACTGTTGAAGAAAATGGAATATTAAATTTAAATAGATTATACAGCTTAACTGAGAAAGGTACTGCTGTGCAATTACAATGTATTTTTTCCTTGTCAGAGAATGTAGATACAAATTTACAATTAGGTTATAGTGATAAGATCCGATTATGGATTAACAATGTTGAGGTATATCATGGAGAATGCTTGTGGAATCCGCCTGAGAGTGATGGAAGAATTCGATCTGATCATGTTACCATACCTGTTCGATGGCGCAAAGGGGTTAATACAATTCGTGCAGAAATTATCAATTATGAGTGTATGTTTGGTTGGGGTTTGAGTGTAAAAACGGGAATATATAAACTATGGTGATGAGTGTCAAAATTGAAATTAAATATGAGTTCAAATTGAAATCTCTCAATTTATTTTTCACTAAATTAGATAAAATGATATAATTTATTGATACTTAGCTATATTTATTTTTAAATAAGGTGGAAAATGATGAACAAAAAAACAAAATTCTTAGTAATTATTTTTACTATTATCGTAATTGTTATATCAATTTCTCTTGTCATGGGTTTTCAAAAATTGAAAGAGAAGCATCTAGAAGAAATTGATCGTGTCATTACATCTACAGGAGGGAAAGTAAATGAAGTAAGTGAAGTTAATCCAAAAAGTTCTCCATTCAATGATGAAAGTGATAGATCTAATATTATTTACAAAATTACTTATGAAAAGTCGGGTACTCAGTTGATTGCTTGGTATAGAGCGATTAATCAAGTAAATGATATTCATGATGAATCCTTCCCATTTGGGGAAAAGTGGATTTTTGAAGATTAATAATGAATTAAACTTAAATCAAACCATAAAAGACTAATTTCTGTAACAGGGAAATTAGTTCTTTTTTTCATTTCTCCTAGGTGATACCATTACTTTTAAAATCATGTATATGCATTCAAAAAAACAGGATCTTGTTTTACTCAAAGATCCTGTTTTTTCACTTCTTATTGAGCTTTATAGTTTTATCTTTTAAATCTCGCTGCATAATTAAAGATTGGATCTTTTAGTTCAAACTCATAAGTAATCCCATCCACAATACCTAAAACTTGATTACTATCATAAAGATCAAGCATAAATCCTGCCATTTCTTTTGCCGTATGATATTTAGCAATAGCACCGTTATAATCAAAATCTTCAACATCCATAGAACGTTTTGCAAATTCTGTTTCTGTAGCAGCTGGAGCCAATACTTTTGCCTTCATTTTTGCACCTTGTTCACTCAATTCATGTGCAAGTCCTTCGGTAAATGAACTTACATAAAATTTAGTAGCGCAATATGTTATCGCATCTGATATAAGAGTATAACCTCCACCAGATGAAACATTTATTAATTGTGATCCTTCAACATTTGTATAATCACGAACGTAAAGAGAGGAAAGTAATGTCAACGCCTCAATATTCAAATGTAACATTTCTTCTATTTTATCTAATTTTTGATCCGCAATTGAAGCAAAGTTACCAAATCCTGCATTATTGATCCAAGTTTCAATTTGGAACTCTTGAAGACTTTCATATAATTTATAAACATTATCTGTTACAGATAAATCTGTTGTTCGAATGATTACATCAAGATTTGAGTTCATCTGCATGATCTCAGATTTTAATTCCTCTAATTTTTCTTTTCTGCGTGCTACAATAATTAAGTTTTTTTCTCTAGACGCAAAAGCGAGTGCAGTTTCGTAACCAATACCTGAACTAGCCCCTGTAATAACAGTATACTTCATAAAAAATCCTCCTATATAAACTATTATTCAACTACATATTTTAATTATAGTTGTTAGAGTTTACTCTAAGTCAAATGTTATATATAATATATTTATAGACCAAAATGATAAATTTGTAATTTGTAACTTTAATATTATACAAAGTTATGGAGGTATTTATGTACGCCATAAGTGAAGTAGCTAAATTATTAAGTGTTAGTACACATACTTTAAGGTATTATGAAAAAGAAGATATAATCATTCCAAATCGGAATGAAAACAAAGAAAGGGTATATACTGAATCACACCTTAATTGGTTGAAATTTGTTATGAAGTTAAAAGAAACACAGATGCCAATTGCACAAATAAGAGAATATGCTAGATTATTTAAAGAAGGGGAACAAACTACTCAAGCACGTTTAGAATTATTAGAAAATCATCAGATATCCATTCAAATTCAAATCGAAAACTTGTTAACTACCGAAAAAATGTTAGAAGATAAAATTAAGGCATATAAAGATTTTATTAACAACAAGATATGACTACTCATAACCAATAAAATTAAAAGGAGAATGAAAAATGTCGGAAATGAGCCAGTTAGTAAAAAAGCAAAAACAGTTTTATTTCTCAGGGGCAACAAAAGATGTTAATTTTAGATTAAATGCCTTAAATAAATTAAAAAATGCAATTTTAGAAAATGAATCTAATATTAATGTAGCATTAAAGGAAGATTTAAATAAATCAGTAACGGATACTTATTTATCAGAAATCGGTTTTGTTTTACAAGAAGTATCTGATATAACAAAAGGACTTCATTCCTGGATAAAGCCAAAGAGGGTCAAAACTCCTATTTCTCACTTAGGTTCTTCAAGTTATCGACTACCTGAACCATACGGAGTAACCCTAACAATTGCTCCTTGGAATTATCCTTTCCAACTTGCGGTGGCTCCAATTTTAGGTGCTATTGCTGCTGGAAATACTGTGATATTAAAACCTTCTGAATTAACACCAAAAGTATCTCACTTACTAAAAGAACTTATTTCCTCAACATTTGAAGAAAATTATATAGCTGTTGTTGAAGGAGGTGTAGAAACGAGCACTCAATTATTAAAAGAACCTTTTGATTATATTTTTTTCACTGGCAGTGTTCCAGTTGGAAAAATTGTCATGGAGGCTGCATCCAAAAATTTAACACCCATAACGTTAGAGCTTGGAGGGAAAAGCCCTGTAATTGTGGATGAAACAGCTAACTTAAAATTAGCAGCAAAACGAATAGTTTGGGGTAAATTCTTTAATGCTGGACAAACGTGTGTTGCCCCAGATTATATGCTCGTACATTATTCTGTAAAAGATGAACTTATGATAAAGATGAAAGAAACGATTAAGGAATTTTATACTGAGGAACCACTCTCTAATGAAAATTACACTCATATCGTCAATGATCGTCATTTTAATCGCTTGTCGAATTATTTAACTGACGGGAAAATCGTACAAGGCGGAAAAGTGAACCATGATTTACATATCATTGAACCAACGATAATTGATGAAATTAATTGGGATGATCCTATCATGCAGGATGAAATTTTTGGTCCATTACTGCCTGTAATGGAATATAGCAATGTGGATGAAATCATTAATATGATAAATGATCGAGCAAAACCGTTAGCTCTCTATATATTTTCAGAAAGCAAGCAGACTCAAGATCACATTATTAACAATGTATCGTATGGTGGTGGTTGTATTAACGATACGATGTATCACATTGCTACTCCGCATCTTCCTTTTGGAGGAGTTGGTCATAGTGGGGTAGGTGCTTATCATGGGAAACATAGCTTTGAAACATTTTCACATTATAAAAGCATCTTGAAACAAACAACACTGTTTGATTTGCCATTTCGATACCCGACTATGAAAAACGGGTTAAAGTACGCTAAAAAAATATTTAAGTAATAAAATATGGAGAACGAACCATCTTCTAAGGAGTAGACCATGACAAAACAAATATTAATATCCATTATAATTGGGATATTAATGGGATTAGTAGGAGGAATATTCGAAATTCAACTGTGGATTATTCTAAGTATTACAGTAATAATTATGATATCAATCACAATTCTCCCTAATATGATAACTATTTACTTAACCAAGGATATGGCAAAAGTAGAAAAGTTTTTAAAAAAGAGCAAAAATCCAATTTATTATTTTTATTATGCTTTACTTCATGGTCTTGAAACTGAAGCAAAAGAAGCTATTCTAAAAATTGAGAAGAAGTATAAAAACCCTAAATGGACATCTTTGTACACCATATTGTATGCTCACTATAAAAGAGATTTTACAACAATTGAAAACCAGTTAAGTAACATCAAACATGAATCTATTAAGAAATATTATGAAAGTTTATTAGAAATTGAACACAACCATTTAGAAAAGGCTCAGGAAATGGTGAAAGAACTTTCAAAACCATGGATGAAAGAAGTTGTACTTTGTGAGCTAAGTAGAAAACGAGGGGATAGTATTGAAGCTGTAAATCATATAGATAATGCAATAGAAAGTACTAGAGGATTACAGCGGTTTTCTATTATAAAATATAAAGAGCAAAACTTTAAAATTAAGAAATAACATTCATTTTTATATGGAATTTTAACAATAGTTTTAATAAACAAATTGAGCACCTACAATTACAAGTAGGTGCTTTTTTAAAAAACTAAACAATACAATAATTTCTGTTTATTGTATCTTTAAATATATTTCTGAATATTGAAAGAACAGCGTTTTCTATTAAATCTCATTTAAAAATCTCTCTCTGATTTCAACCATACGTTCTTGATTCACACCCATATCAGAATATCCAGTTCTTGAAGCAGATCTAAAATGAATCAACTTGTTCTGTTCATCAAAATAAAATTCTACATCGTCTACAAAACGCAAAAATCTTGTAGTAAAGGTAACATGTAAGTAGTTAGAATCTTGAATCATAATTTTAGTTCCAGACATTTCATTTATGACTTGTACCATAATCTCCATTACTTCTTCATTAGAAATAATATAAGCAATGGGCTCCATTTTCTTAGTATTATCTTCCGTCTGAGTGGATACACAATTAGGTGATTCAGGGCATTCAGCTAATTTCTCATCTTTTACTCCACTCACTAATGACTCTGAGTTTTGATTGTACAAAATTAATGTACCGTAAAAAACTAAAATAGTCATTAACAAGATCAATATAATCTTCTTTTTCATTTCTATTTATTCCTTTCTTTTTATGACCACTAAAAATATTTATAACATAAATGATAGAAACCTCCAATCTATCATTAATTAAAAATCCAACCTAAGACAACACTTTGAAAAAATATCATTGAAAAAGAAAAGGAAGTTGTTTTAGACTGCATTTGAATTCGACAATATAGCAACATTAACAATATAGTTATGGTATTATAAATCTTATATTCTATACGGCTAGAAGGTGAACTTTACTAATGAAACACAATCAAACTTTGTTATTTTCTTCATTGGTTATTGTTATTATGATGCTTTTCATTACAGTTTCATGCAATTACTCAGAAGAACCAATTATTTCTCTTGAAGTTCAAGTGTTAGAGTTGAAAGATGAAGAATACAAACATGTTGGAACCTTTGGTTTAGACAATCCTAGCAAAAATGATTTTCGAAAGTTTACATTTAATTTAGAAATGGTTCATTCTGATGAAATCATTAGAAAAGTTCAATTTCCTTCATTTTGGTCCGATATTTGGAAAAAATCAATTAACTCAATTGATAATATAGATCGGTACTGGTTTGGAAATGCCCATACACAAGATAATGAAAGTGGACAGGTAAGTTACTCTATAGAATTTATATTCTACTCATATGGAGTAAGTGAAGAGGAGATCAAAACTGCATTTCATTCTATTCCCTTTAAGATATTATGGGAAACTAAGGAGGGATTTAGGGTAGAGAATGATTACATAGTTGGTGATGTAATTGAATTTGTTGGATTACAATTATAAAAGAATGGCGGTATCTATTGTGACAAAAAATATATACATTGTAAGGCATTGTAAAGCATTGGGTCAATCATCAGAGTCTAAATTATCTGAACAAGGATTTAAACAGGCACAATACTTACCCGAATTTTTTTCTAATATAAAAGTGGATAGAATTATATCAAGTCCTTTTTTACGTGCTATTCAATCAGCAAAACCAATAAGCAAAAATAAGAAAATACAAATTGAGATTGATAATCGTCTTTCGGAAAGAGTATTAAGTATAGCTAACTTACCTGATTGGTTTGAAAAACTGAAAGCCACTTTTGATGATGTGAAGTTGAAATATGAAGGGGGAGAATCAAGCCAAGAGGCAATGAATAGAATTGCAGAAGTAATGGATTCTGTGCTTACAAGTGAACCTGAAAACACAATTATCGTCACCCATGGCAATTTAATGTCTTTGTTACTGATGAAATATAATAAAGAATTTGGATTTGAGTGTTGGAAAAATTTAAGTAATCCTGATGTATTTCTTTTAAGTAATATAAGCAATACAAAAAATAATATAAGTATAGAACGGATTTGGAAAGAAAACGTTTAAGTATATAAAAAGGAGTACACTAGATGAAAAAAGTTCCGAATATAGTACATAAGGTTCTAACCGAGTACAACTCATTGTTAAAAAAACATTTTCCGAATACGTTAGAAGGAGTATATTTACACGGATCAATAGCTCTGAATGCGTTTATTGAGGGTTCAAGTGATATTGATTTCATAACGGTTATGAATAGGAATCTAACCAAAATAGATATACAACGAATATCTGAAATTCACAATATCATTGCTTTAAAATACCAACATTCAAAATTAGATGGAGTTTATATTCTTTGGGAAGATATGGGGAGACTAGAATCGAAAAATGACAGTTATCCTTATTACAATGAAAGTAAGTTAAGTGTTGGAACATACTCTAGCTTAAATCCTGTTACCTGGTGGATATTAAAATCTAAAGGGATAAAAATAGTAGGACCCGAAATCTGTACAATAAAACTTAATACAAGTACAGATCAATTAATTTCTTATGTAATAAAAAATATGAATTTTTATTGGGCCCCTAGAATAGAAAGAATTGAAAATTCAATTGAAGATGTAATTACATTACCTACTAAAGAAATTAATATTGAAATTGAATGGTTAGTACTTGGATTGTTAAGACAATTTTATACCTTAAAAGAACAAGATATTATTTCAAAACATGGGGCAGGGGAGTATGCTCTGCAGCACTTTTCTGGGGAATTTCTTAACATCATTAATGAAGCTATAAACATTAGAACTGGTCAAAAACACAAGTTTTTTCATTCAGAAGAAAAACGTATTAAAACAGCTATTGATTTATCGAAGTACATTATTAAGTACTGTAATCATAATTTCAATCAAGCAAGAGTAGGGGAAAGGTAATCTACTTTTTAAAAATAAAAGAGCCGTGAGGAAGGTGGTGGGAAGACCTCAACGACTCATAACCCAAGAGAAAGACAATCCAGCTTTTAGCTGTACAGGTAGTATACATCAACTTACAAAATTTGTAAAGATTATAAAAATGATACTTTTATTTTTTAATTAGATTTGCATCATAAACTTTCACATCTAATGGTGATTTTAAATATTCATTAGATTTTCCAACAAAGGATATAAAATGTTTACTGCTATTATGACTTTGTACAGCGTCAAAATCCTTCCATTCTTCGACCATCATATATACATTTTCTTTTTCTGTATCTTTCAATAATTGATATGAAATGTTACCACTTTCTGCTCTAGAGTCCTTAATTAGAGATTGGACTTCTTTCAAAAAAGCTTGTTCCTTTTCACGATATACATGAATTATCGCATGAATCATAATCATAAATGATTTCCTCTCATCTACTATATTTTTTATTTGTATGTTATTTATTTCTATAGGAACGGTTATTATTATATAAATGACTGTATATTAAAATGTATTCCAAGTTGTTACTTCATCAAGTGGAAGACGATTTTTTGCAAATCCTGCTTTTTCTGCTTTTCCAAGTGCAATTAACATAACAGGAGAGAAGTTGTCAGGAATATTAAATGCCTCTATAAATTGCTCTTTATTAAAACCTCCCATTGGAACGGTATCATATCCTTTTGCCTTAGCAGCCAACATGAATTGCATAGATACTAATCCACCATCAATCATAGATACTCGTAATGCATCTTCACGCGACATATCTGCATAAAAAGAATTAATTTGATTCACATAGAAGTCTTTAGTTTCTTCAGGAATTGCACCTAAGTTCACTAAGTTTCCATAAATTTCTTCAGCATTTTTATAAGCTTCTGCATCTCCCAACACTGCAATCACTGCAGATGAATCAACAACTTGTTGTTGATTTGCTGCTATAGGAAGTAATTTTTCTTGTAATTTTTGATCGTTAATCACAAGAAACCTCCATGGTTGTAAATTGCTTGAAGATGGGGCTAAAATAGCTGTTTCTAAAATCTCTTTGATTTCACTTTCTTCTATTTTAAAATTAGAATCGTAAAAACGAACTGAGCTTCTTTCTTTTGCGACAGTAAAGAAATTTTGGTCAGTTAATGCTCTGGGTGCTTCTGCATTATTTTTGTTCTCTTGCACTTTGTTTAAATATTCCTCATTACTTTGTGCCATTATGATTTCTCCTTTTATTTTTAAACTGTAATAATTTCTATTTCAGTATATTATTTTAACTGTAACATTGTCAACTACAGATTTTGGGTTAGAAAAATATTTTTCAAAATACGTACTTTTAGTTGTTTCGCTATACTCTCGGCTTTATCCATATGTCATTGATTAAAGCCTTAAGTTTAGGGAGATAATGGATGTGAATCTAGCTGAGAGAAATCAAAAGATGTATACTAATTAAAAACATTTTAATTTTGAAATAACAAATTGGAGTGAATGAATATGGATTACAGAATTGAAAAAGATTCTATGGGAGAGATAAAAGTACCCATAGATAAATTATGGGGATCACAAACGCAAAGAAGTAGAGAAAATTTTAATATTGGTACTGAATTAATGCCACTAGAACTTATTTATGCCTTCATCATTCTTAAAAAAGGTGCTGCGATTTCAAATCATAAATTAGGAAAACTATCAAATGACAAGGTTGAAGCTATAATTGAGACATGTGATGAAATCCTTTCAGGTAAATGGCACGATCATTTTCCACTAGTAGTATGGCAAACGGGAAGCGGAACTCAAACAAATATGAACATAAATGAAGTGATCGCGAATAGGGGAAACCAACTATTACAAAAAAAAGAAATTGAAGCTTCTCTTCATCCAAATGATGATATTAATATGTCACAAAGCTCAAATGATACATTTCCAACTGCACTGCATATCGCTAGTGTTGTAGAAATTGAGAATAAATTACTGCCTGTATTAACAGAACTTAAAGAAGTTTTAAAACAGAAGATTGGCAAATTTAAAGATATTGTTAAGATAGGACGGACTCACCTTCAAGATGCTACACCATTAACTTTGGGACAAGAAATTAGTGGTTGGCATGAGATGGTGGAAAAAAGCGGAAAAATGATTATTGAAAGTTCCAAGCACTTAAAAGAACTTGCTATTGGAGGGACAGCCGTTGGTACAGGGTTAAACGCACATCCTCAGTTTGGAAATATGGTTGCAAAAGAAATAAGCAAAATGCTCAATTCCGATTTTGTTTCTGCATCAAACAAGTTTCACGCATTAACAAGTCATGATCAAATGGTTTACGTACATGGATCTTTAAAAGCATTAGCAGCTGATTTAATGAAGATTGCAAATGATGTCAGGTGGTTAGCTAGTGGACCTCGATGTGGGATTGGTGAAATTACCATTCCTGAAAATGAACCAGGAAGCTCTATCATGCCAGGAAAAGTAAATCCAACTCAGTGTGAAGCTTTGACAATGGTTGCAGCTCAAGTGATTGGAAACGATGTAACGATAGGAATAGCAGCTAGTCAAGGAAATTTTGAATTAAATGTATTCAAACCAGTTATTATTTATAATTTTCTTCAATCTGTAAGGTTGTTGACGGACTCTATGCTAAGCTTTAATAAAAAATGTGTGATAGGTATTGAACCGAATATTAATAAAATAGAATACAATTTGCAAAATTCTCTTATGTTAGTGACAGCATTAAATCCACATATAGGATATGATCATGCAGCCAAGATTGCAAAACTAGCTCATAAAGAAGGGATTACTTTAAAGGAAGCAGCAATAAAGTCAGGATTATTAACTGAAAATGAATTTAATAAGTTTGTTAATCCTCAAAACATGATCTCACCTAGATAAAATAGATACGTCTTAAAGGTAGTGTCCCTATAGTCAGCATAATTTAAATCTGATAAAATATTTACAATGATGGATTCTCAGTTTAGTGAAGACAGATAGGAGTGTGTATATTCGATGAGTATTAATTTTGGTTTCGTTCAGGATTCAGCCTCATGCAAAGCCTAGTATTGGAAGGCGATACTTTGCATGAGGTGATATATTATATCGCTAAAGAAATAGGTTATCATTTCTGATATGTTAGGCTTTGCACCTTATATTTTATTGAAAAATATAGATAAGGGGCGGGCAGAAATGAAAAGTGTAAAAGCAAACAAAGTAATACCCGAGAAACTACTGATTGAGCTTCAAAAGTATGTTCAAGGGCAAACTCTATATATACCTAAAGCCAAAAAAAATTATCAAAAATGGGGCACACTTTCTGGTGGAAGAAAAGCCATTGATGAAAGAAATGCTATCCTTAAGAATCAATTTAAGAAGGGAAGAAGCATTAATCAACTAGCTGATGAATATTATCTTTCAACAGAAACCATTAAAAAAATTGTATATTCAAAAAATTAATAAACACTGATCATCTTTATTCAGAGATGATCAGTTTCTTTCTTTTTATTGCAAATTTGATTATACACTATTACTTTTAGATAGTTGGTAGGAGTTATTCTTTATTAGTGTTCGAAAATTTGAGAACATAGTAGGTTGATTGCTCATTTGTTGTATAGAAGCTGGAATAATTCTTATAATTGCACAGGAAGAAAAAATGTTAATATCATTAGGAACAAGAGGATTTCTACCTACAACAATCCCTTTGCCTACATCAATAATTTCGATTTCAATGAATCCTAAAGTAAAACCAATAAGTTCAATAAGTACTACTTTTCCAATCAGCAGCATGGCTAAATTTGTGATTGGATTTTCGCAACAAGCGCAAACCCCCTTATTTTTATTAGATAATGGTTTTAAATTTATTTTAACTGTAGGATCAGAAAAAGCAGCTCCAGTAATTTGACAAAGTGGGAAAAACACCTTGATTTGTGAAAACGACAAAATCTTCAACTCGGTTAATTATAACTTCTCCAAAAAATGTCTGAGTTAAAATAGTCACATTATCAATACTCACCAATTGCTCTAAATTACATTGCATTGGACAGGTACAACAGTCACAAATGGATTCATCATAGGTACTCATAGAAATGCATCCTCTCACTATATTTACTTAAATATTGTATGTTCATAAAAATAGTTTTGAATGGTCGCATGTTCCATAACTAAAAAAATGTACTCATGTACATCTCTTTGTACCATATCTTAAGATTTTGATATATTTTGTATGAAAAAAAGTAAAAAAGATTGACCATTTATTAAATTCTGCATATAATAAAATTTATGATTAGGAAAGGAAAGGTAATAAGTTAATGTGGAATTAATCTATTTTAAAGTTCTAACTAAATCTTTGCTTTTATTTTCTAGAAGCAATCTAATTGAACTTAGAGAATAGGATTAATATGCCCATTTTCTTATGCTTTTTGGATTTCAACTATGATATCGATCTAACATTATTTCCTTTTCCTAAAGAAAGTAATAGGAACAGCTATTTTAAATAAGTATTTATGGTAATCTAAGGAATATCATTGACTATTTGCATATGGATAAGGAACTAAAAAATAGGTTATATCGTTTTATCGTTGATTATTATTTGGTTTATTCATTACCAATTTGCATATATGGCATGTAAAGCCTCTCTAGGGTTCAGCTTCTAGAGAGGCTTTTTTTGTATTTTAATTAAATATTTTACCGAGTTTTCTTTATATGTTTTTGAGAAGGAGATTATAATCATGAATTCGAGACTTATCATTATAGAAGGATTGCCTGGGTTTGGTAAATCCACCACGGCAAAAATTGTTGAACTGCTACTAAAGGAGAGGAATATTAAAACAAAGTTATTTTTAGAAGGGAATTTAGATCATCCTGCAGATTATGATGGGGTTTCCGTTTTTAACAAAAAAGAGTATGATGAGCTGTTGTTTTCAAGTAAAAAGTTTAAAGATCTATTCAATCAACATCTCATGAAAAAAGGTGAGAATTATTTTTTGCCCTATAGAAAGATTGAAAACGAGTTAAATATGAAACTACCTGAAGAAGTATTTGATTTTATATTTAAAAAGGATATATATGAAATCCCATTAGAGCAAAATATGAAGCTAATTCAAGAAAAATGGAAAGAGTTTACTGAAGTTGCCCTGAATAACAATCAAACCTATATCTTTGAATGTTGTTTTATCCAGAATCCTTTAACGATAGGTATGGTTAAATATAATTCACTAAAAGAAAAAGTAATGAACTATGTTATGAGATTGGCAGAAATTATACAACCTCTGAATCCATTATTAATTTATATAGAACAAAACGATCTTGAGGATTCTTTTAGAAAAGCAATAAAGGAGAGACCCAGAGAATGGTCTGAAGGATTTATTGATTATTATGTTAATCAAGGATATGGGAAAAAACATGGTTTTAAAGGTGTTGAAGGCACTCTCCAAGTGCTAAAAGCTAGAAAAAATATAGAGTTAGATATATTTGATAGGTTAGAAATGAAAAAAATGAAAATCAACAATTCAAAATATGAAACACATACACATAAGTTAAAATTACTTGAAATACTGGACACAGAAATACTTTAACAAGTCTTTAATTTTTGATTTAAAGGAAGGTGATTTTATGTCATTGATATCCTTAAATAACATAAATAAACACTATGGTGATCAAACTGTACTCAAAGATGTAAATTTTGAAATTAACCATGGAGATCGAATTGGTTTAGTAGGAATGAACGGAGCTGGAAAAACGACTTTAGCAAACATTATTTCTGGAAAAGTAGAATCAGATGGTGGCATGATCACGCAATATATTAAAAATATGAAGATTGGATATTTATTGCAGTCATCTTCTTATACCCTTAAATCCTTTAACCAAATGTTTGAACAGAATCATCATGATTTCCTAGAAGTATCAAGTCATTTAGGATTAAAGAAAGTGCAGGAATGGAACGGTGATCGAATTTCAGGAATGAGTGGAGGGGAAAAAACAAAATTAGCGATTGCACATGTATACAGCTCTAAACCTGATCTTCTAATTTTGGATGAACCTACCAATCACCTAGATATTCAAGGTGTTGAATGGTTAATTAGTGAACTTAAGCATTTTACAGCAAGTATAATGATTATCTCCCATGATCGATATTTTTTGGATCAAACAGTAGATCGTATCATTGAAATTGAAGATGGTACGATAAATAACTTTCAGGGCAACTATTCTTTTTATAGAGAGGAAAAAGAGAGGAGATTCCAAAGCCAAAAGAAACAATATGAAGAGCAAAGAAAATATGAAAAAAAAATAGAGTCAGAAATTGAACGTTTGAACAACTGGTCATCAAAAGCCCATAGAGAAGCTGGAAAAGTAGGAAAAATGGCTGATATGAGAAGTGGTAAAGAATTCTATAGAAACAAGGCTAAGAAAATGGATAAACAGGTGAAATCTAGAATTAAACGTCTTGAAAAAATTGAAACAGAAGGGATAAACAAACCAAAAGAAGAGGGGAATGTGCATTTTGATTGGGAGGAACAAAACCATCGTGGAAGACGTTTCATAGTTGCTAATCAAATGAAAAAAATGATAAATGATAGTTTATTGTTCCAAAATAGTTCTTTTAGTATTGTAAGAGGCGAAAAAATTGGATTAATTGGCCCTAATGGTTGTGGTAAAACAACTCTTCTGCAAATCTTATGTAAAAAAGAAACTTTAGATGAAGGAGATTTATGGATTAGTCCCACATTGAAGATCTCTTATTTGACGCAAGATGTTAATGATTTAGATCCTGAAAAAACAATAAATGAAATTATAAAAGAAACTTATAATACCCGGAATGAAGCTCAAAAAACAATAAATTTACTCATTAGTATGGGACTGGAAGAATCTATGATGAATAAACCGATTCGTCAGTTAAGTCTGGGAGAAAGGACAAAATTTAAACTAGCACAACTAATAAATCAAAACAGAGACTTATTAATCCTTGATGAGCCTACAAATCATTTAGATCTTCCAAGTAGAGAACAATTAGAGAAGACGTTAGAAACTTATAGCGGTACATTGTTAATTGTTTCCCATGATCGCTATTTTCTAGAAAAGATCTGTGATAAATTGTTGGTTTTTAGGGATAGCAAAATTCAAAAAGTTGAAAGTGGGTATAAAGATTATTTGGAGAAGGTTGAAATTGAAAAGACTTCAGATTTCAAGAAACAGGAGAATAAATTTGAAGAGAAGATGATTATTGACAATCGTATCATACAAATCATAGGAGAATTAGGACGTTTAAATCCAGAAGAGGTAGAGTATCAGGTTTTAGATGAAGAATTTAAAAAACTGAACAAAAGAAAAAAGCAACTTTCTGAATGATGATTAATAATGCACCGTTTAAGTTTTAGACGGTGTATTATTTTTAAAACTTAATATTGATATTTATTTATGGTATAAGTATGGAGTACTCCATTCTTTGGTAGCCATAGATAAAAACAGGAGAGATAATGATGAATATTAGCAATGGGAATGGATAGCAAATTATTGTAGGCAGTGAATAAATGGGCAAAGGCAATGAATTATGAATTTATATTGGTTTGGCCAAGTGAACAAAGTATAGAATTTTATAGTAGAAATGGATATACCCACTGTAATGATCATATGGAAAAATAGACTAATCTAAATTAACTGCTTGAAGTAATAATCATCTGGAGAATAAAAGATGATCTATTTAGATAATGGAGTTAGATCGGAATTTTAATAAAAAATGATGTAAGACTGTCATCTGATACACACCTTATTTCTCCGTTGTACTTTTCAATAATATTTCTACAAACATATAAACCAATCCCTGTTCCCAGATCCTTTGTCGTATAGAAAGGTTCAAAAATTGCATCTGTAACTTCTTTAGGGATTACGGGACCATTGTTTGATATGATAATCTCAGCTTTTCCATCTAATATGTTACAACTAATATCTATCTTTCTTGTATGCTTAACTTTTTGGAGAGCATCAATAGAATTTAATAAAATATTTAGAAAGACTTGTCTTAATTCATCTTTATTTGCAAAGACCCTTATATCAAATTCAATTTTATTTGTAAGCGTTACATTACCGTCTACAATACTAGGATAGATAAAACTAATTAAATCTTCAAACAATTCATGAAGAGAATTACTTTTCATTTCACTGCTCACGATTTCCTTTTTAGATACATGAAGAAATTGTGTAACTCTTGAGTTTAATTGGTGTAATTCATGTTCAATAATATCGATATATTTCAACGAAGGATACTCATTATTTAAGAGTTTTGTAAATCCAAGTAGGCTAGTCAAAGGATTTCTAAATTCATGCACAAAACTAGAAGACATTTGACCGAGTATCTTCAACCGCTCTTTATGAGTCTGATCAATTAATTCATTTTTTTCTTGTAATTGTTCTTCCTTTATTTCCGTATACTTTTGTATTCCAAAATAAGTGAATTGATCAAATACTGTATTGATTTCTTCAATTATGTTTGGATACTTCCCTATAGGTAATCCTGAATTGAGCACAAAATTAATGATTTCGCTTCTCCCGACGTTTACATTTTGTACAAAATCTTCTATATTAATCTTGGCTTCGGTTCTTTCAGTAGAAACGTTATATGCAAATTCTCTTACATCTTCTTCACTCAATGACTTTTCAAGCTTTAGTTTTACGACTTCATACATTTTAATCCCATTTTTTATGACTCTCTCTTCATTTACATCGGTCTGAGAGATGAAAGCTTTTTGTTTCCAAGACTCTATAATAGTTGAACTATTCTTTTCTAAAAAACATATAAGCTGTTTACGAATCTCTTGCATTTTTATCCCCACTTTCAATCTTAAGGAATGTAAAATTCTGTGTAAATGCCAAAACAGAAATCGATAATACTATATATTGAGAAAAAGTATGTCCATGATCTAATGGTAAATTATTGTATTTGATTTGTAAATTAAATATTTAAGTGACTTATTGACAATAGTTAGAGGAGCGGATCGAGCAGATGTTTCTGGATTCTAATTATGCTCGATCTCCAATGGACTAATATTTTGTGGTATCTTCACTTCCGGAATTATTGGAGGTGGGATGACTGAAGAAATATTTAATCGACGTTTTTTTATTGGGGGAGTAGCGAGTATTTTTATTTGATGAAGTAGGAAATACTCATTGAAACTTACTCATATTTCTTATTTTCATATTAACCTCCGTAGTGAAATTAATCTTTGGATATACTTCTTCCCAATTTAAACTTTTCCATTCATTATAAGATAAACTATTTCTAACCGCCTCACCCACCCCAACAGGGTCTACATTCATTTTTTGAAGAAAAGAAAGCAAATCTTTCATTTCACTATTTAAAACGTTATTAATTTTAGTTTCTAACTCCTTTTGCACACTATCTTTAGTAAGTGTTTGTTTCCCTGAATAACCTTCTAAATTGCCTGTTATATGTATATCAAAATTAACTGTAAAATCGTTATTTTCCTTTTTCACTTTAATTTTGTGCTTAGTACGTACGTAGGATAAATGAACATCTTCCTTTTTGCCTCCAATTTCTATTTCTAGATCAATTACTCCTTTTTTAAAATCTTCACTTAACAAGAATAAATATATCGCTTTTTCATTGGTTAATGAAGCAACCATCCGATCATCTTTAAAAAGAGCAAAACCATCTAAAAGTATGTTTCTTTTTGTAGTTAATATCATGGGTAAAATAGGATCGATTCCATCATCATAATAAGATCTTGTAAACTGCAATATGTTGACTGAAGGGTAAACGTATTCTTCATCTAACCGTTCTAACATGGTTTCAATATAAGAACCTGTATTCGGCTCTTTTTCTAATTTTGTAATCAATATCTCTTTGGCAGTTCCTTTTGCGACTGCTAGACTCACAAGTGGTCCAACAGAAGGATCACGAAGAAAAGATAAAATAATTGGGAAAATTCCATCCTTGGCTAATTCTTCTCCGAATAAACTAATACGTAGTTGACCATTAACTACTTGTCTCTTTGTTTGTGACATCATCTCAATATCTGCATTTTCTAATGAGTTGGAAGATGCATGTAAATATTCGAAAACATCCGTTTCAGTTGGAACCTGATACATGGCAGTGATATCTAGATGATGATCCTCATGTTTAGAAACATCGAAACCAACCCCACTTATCATAGCAAGATCATCAATACCATAATTATTCATACAACCAGTTAAAAAAAATATAAAAACTAATAAAAAAACTAATCTATTCATAGAACTTCACCATTTTTTGACCCATTCCTTTTTCTTTTTATAGTTGTAATTCCAATGATAAGCAATAGGATAATTGGTAAAAGCATTGCAATAACTGCTTCTATTCTTCCAATCCATTTTAACCAATTCCCAACATCCAATAAAAATTGAGGAATATATGATATACCAAATGAAATGATGATTAGGATTACAATTGACACTTTTGGTTTTATTTGCGGTATTGAATATCTAAAGACTTGATCACCTGCCCAATAGAACATAACAACAGTGATAAGTGCTTTCAAAGAGAAGAGACTAAATATTAAACTTTCTATCCTTTCAATAAAAGGAAACTCTATATACTCAAATAACGTTAAAACTGGAAATGTTTCGTTTTTTAATTGATCAAAACTTAAAACTCCAAAGGCGATAAAACAAATGGGTACATATATTACAAATGTAGTAAATAGATTTCCGTAAAACATGGCCTTTATCGATGCTCGAGATTTTAAAATGTAAGGAAATATAAGAATGATGATTTCATATCCTAAAAATGCATTTAGAATTTCAAAACTTTGAGTTAATAACTCTTTTTCTCCTTTAAAAATAAAGGGTGTTAGTCGATCTAATTTAAATTCAGCGATGTAAAGTGCCATTATAGAAACGGACCATATCGTCATAAAGAAAAAAATAATGGTTGTTTTACCGATTTGATATAGACCTTTACTCACAAGAAAGTAAACAAAAATTAACGTGAATATTAAATATACAGTAGGAGATAACTCAGGTAAATACAACATTTTGAATAACAATCCGAAATTCTTACCAACTAATATGCCGAGCATACACCATAGAAATGCCAAACAAAGAAAGAAGGGTCGCAGTAAAACTTTTGGAACCAAGTCTTCAAAAATCTCAAATATAGACCTACCCTTACCATAATGGAAAACCAACGCGATTAACAATATATTTATCATTGGAATAATTGAAATAATAGCTACTCCTATCCATCCATTCGTACCAAATGCACCAGCTGCTATCCTAGGCAAGCTAAATATTGTAATTCCTGATTGTATCATGTATATAAGGACAGCGATTTGAAATGGATGGAGTTTTTCCTTCATCATAAATCCCTCCTAACGTTTATTTTTATTGGAATTCTTTTTCTTTTTACTTGTATTAGTCTCATTATTTAAACTTGCTAAAGGAGCACGTATTAAAGTATCTAACCAATTAGACGGTTGTGTGGGTGAAATTGGCCATAAGTATGGGGTTTTTAAACTTGTAAGGCTTGTAAGTGAAAGAACTAAAAATCCTAGTGCAATACTGATTCCCAGATTACCTAGAAAACCTGCCATAATAATAAAGCCAAATCGAATGATTCGAACTGAACTACTCATTACATAACTAGGAATGACAAAAGAGGCAATAGCAGAAACCGCAACAAAAATAATTAAGATATTACTCGTAATACCTGCCTCAACGGAAGCTGAACCGATAACAATCCCTCCAACAATCCCAATGGTTTGCCCAACTTTTGTTGGCAGTCGTGCTCCTGCTTCTCTTAACAACTCAATGGTAAACTCCATAATAAGCGCTTCAATGATAGGAGGAAAAGGAACATTACTTCTAGATTTAATTAAACTAGGCAATAGTAATTCAGGTACCATCGCATAATGAAATGTAGTAATGGATACATACAATGCCGTAAGGGTAACTGTAATAAAAAAAGCAAATAACCTAAATATTCTAATTAATGACCCTGTGAGCCAACGTTGATTGTAATCATCAGGTGAATGTACAAAATCAAAAAAAGTTGCTGGTGCACTAAAAGCATATGGACTATTACTCATGAGTCCAATGATTTTCCCTTCGGTCAGTTTAGAAGACATCACATCTGGACGTTCAGTTGTAAAAATTTGTGGGAAAGGTGAAGTAGGGTACTCCTCAATCAATTGGACTAACATATTTACATCATAAATGGCATCAACTTTAATGTTTTCCATTCTATTTTTAAGTTCATTTACCAAATCTGGTTTTGCAAGATCCTCAATATATAAAATATATACCGTGTTTTTTGTAATTTTCCCAATAGAATATTTTAAAACCTTCAATTTGGAACTTTTTACTCTTCTTCTAACAAGCGATAAATTTGTATTGATATCTTCATTAAAGGCATCATGTGAACCAGTAATAATGGTTTCAGATTCTGCTGTCTGTATTGCTCGTGTTTGTAAATTAATAGCTGCAAAAATATAAGTTTGATCTTGATGAAAAATGATCACATTTCCTGCTAGAAGTGCATTCACAGCTTCTTTACTATCATCACAAGCCTGAAATTGATGTTGTGATAAAAAAGACTTAATATTTTCCGCATTTAATTTTTCAATCTTTGAAAAAAGTACTTTTTCAACCATTTCTTTTGCAATCATATATTCAAAATACATTAATTGCAGATGAATTTGAGGATACTCTTTCTTAGTGATATCAGCACATTTTGAAAATTCTTCTTCAATGTGAGAGTATGTAGGTTTTTGATTTTTTTGGATTTCTTTATTTTTAGAATTTTTAGATTGTAAATCATTAAAAAGAATTTTTTTAAGTAAGTTAAGCAAGAGATCACCTCAATTTAGATGATTTTACATTTTTTTCATTTCTTATAGGATGGTTTGTAACTAGTATGAGCAAATGTATCTTTCTCAATTCAGATTTTAAAAAACAACTTTATACGTAAAGATTCATGACAAGTTGAGTTCATTGTCAAGTTTGCATAATTTTACTAATTTGAGTGAATAATGGGTATATTCAATTAGTTAAGGGGTGAGATAAACTTTGTGGGCAAAAAATTGAAATCGATACTAAGAAGAAAAAATAATAAACAAAAACAAATAGATCGTATTGATAACAAATCTATAAAATCACAATTTGACTCTAATCTTGAACAAAATATCAAAAAATTTAAGTCTATGTTAGGTAGTAGTACAGATTTAGAAGTTAGAAAGTTTCGTGTAGGGAAGAATGGTTCCTACCAAGTAGCTTTCATTTATACTGATGGTTTAGTTGATAGAGAAATTATCAATAATCTTTTAGAAACATTAATGATTAACTTACGAAAAGATGATGATCAAAATTCCATGGAGAAATCTTCAACGATATTAGAGTACTTAGAAAATTATGGGATTACTATAGGTGGGATAACAGGAGTAAACAATTTTGAGACTGCCTTTGATGCCATTCTTTCAGGGGACACTCTTTTACTCATTGATGGTTATAGTGAAGGCTATTACTTGGCAACGACTGGTTGGGAAGATAGAGGTGTAACGGAAGCAACATCTCAAACCGTCGTAAGAGGACCACATGACTCCTTTACTGAAACATTAAGAACAAATACAGCTTTAATTAGGAGAAGGATAAAAAATCCAAATCTTTGGCTGGAAACTAAGCAGATTGGAAAGAGAACAAGAACAGATGTAGCAATTATGTATATTAAAGATATTGCCGAAGATAAAGTTGTACAAGAAGTAAGAAACCGTTTGGAACAAATTGATATTGACGCCATACTTGAAAGTGGGTTTATAGAAGAACTAATTCAAGATGAGACATTTACCCCATTTCCTACTATTTATAATAGTGAAAGACCTGATGTCATTACTGCAGGTCTTTTAGAAGGAAGAATTGCAATCTTTGTGGATGGAACTCCTTACGTTTTGTTAGTTCCAGCTTTATTTATACAATTTTTCCAGTCGCCTGAAGATTATTATTCCCGTGCAGATATAGCATCTGCCATTAGAATTTTGCGATTTTTTTGTTTTTTTATCACCTTGCTTTTCCCTGCTCTTTATATTGGAATTACAACTTTTCATCAAGAAATGATTCCTACACAATTGTTAATCAGTTTGGCCGCGCAAAGGGAAGGAATACCTTTTCCTTCATTTGTAGAGGCTCTAATCATGGAAATTACTTTTGAGATTTTAAGAGAAGCAGGTATTCGTATGCCAAGGGCTGTAGGACAAGCTGTTTCCATAGTAGGTGCACTTGTTATTGGACAAGCAGCAGTGGAGGCAGGAATTATATCGGGTGTGATGGTTATAATCGTAGCGATGACTGCAATCGCTAGTTTTGTTTTACCAACATATAATATGGCTATTTCTGTCAGGCTTCTACGTTTTATATTCATGATACTTGCAGCAACATTCGGATTGTTTGGCATTATTGTTGGTCTCATCGCACTAGTTCTTCATTTGAGTAGTTTAAAATCATTTGGGGTTCCATATATGGCTCCGATGGCACCTTACAATGCCCAGAATCAGAAGGATAGCTTAATACGATTTCCAATATGGGGATTAATACAAAGGCCACACTTAATTAGTCAAAAGAATGTAGTAAGGCAACATGATAATGTTCCTACAAAATCAAAAAAATAAGCTGAACTTGTATTTCTTTTAAACTGTCGACAACAGCTTCTATTTAGACACGAAATGAAAGAAGTGGTAATACTTGATCAAAATAGCGAATTGTACATTCATTATGTTACTCTTGATTACTTCTTTAACGGGTTGTTGGAGTCGAAAAGAAATCCCAGAATTAGGTATTGTTTTGGGTATGGGTATCGACAAGACCGACGAGGATAACTTCTTAGTTTCTTATCAAGTTGTTGATCCTGGAGAAAACACACCTCGGCAAAGTAGTGGAAACAGAACACCTGTATCTCTTTTTCAAGCAAGGGCAGATAATCTTTTTGAAGCTGCATGGAGAGCTACGATGACAATTCCTCGTAAATTATATTTTTCACATATACGTATTCTTATTATTAGTGAAGAACTCGCAAAGGAAGGAATTAAGAATGTGATCGATTTTATGTCTAGGGATCATGAAATGCGTCCTGATTTCTTTGTTATGATTGCAAAGGGACATAGAGCTGAAGATATTCTGAAGGTTTTAACCCCATTAGAGAAGATTCCAGCTAATAATATGTTTGACTCTCTGCGAATGTCTGAGCAGAACTGGGCACCAACGTACGGTTTACATTTAGACAAACTGATAAATGAGATAGTTACAGATGGGAATGAAGCAGCTCTTTCAGGGATTAGAATTGATGGAGAATTAGAAATCGCTGAGAGAAGACTAAATGTAGAAGAGATTAACTCCCCTGGTAAATTAGTCATTGAAGGAATAAGCGTGTTTAAGGGGGACAAACTTATAGGCTGGTTTAATGAAGTCGAAAGCAAGGGTTTTAATTACATCATTGATAATGTTACATACACGGCAGGACAGATAGAGTGTCCGAACGGTAACGGAGATAAAATAGCTATTGAAATTAGTAGTGCAAAAACAAAGGTAGACGTAAAACTTCAAAATGAAAAGCCTTTCTTTGAATTAGAGGTTGATATGATAGGTAATATTGGCGAAGTAGCTTGTAAAATTGATTTGACTAAAACAGAGAATATTAATGCAGTAGAAAAGTTAGTTGGAGAGAAAGTCAAAACGCTCATGGAAACAACGATCAAAAAGGCTCAGCAGGAATATAACTCTGACGTCTTTGCTTTTGGAGATACTGTATATAGAACACATCCTAAAGCATGGAAGGAACTATCTGGAAATTGGGATAAAGAATTTCCTAATTTAGAAGTAAGCATAAGGACAAATGTGACACTTCGTTCAACAGGAACGCTTAATAATAGCTTTATCCAAAAGTTACCCGTTGAAAAATAGATGTTTACTCATATGAGGCTGAAAATATGTATGCTAAAGGAGATGGCTAAAAATTGAAAGTAGTAGGAATCCTTATTGTTGTTGCACTTATTGCATACTTTGAAATTTCACCTATGGCAAAAAAAAAAGAAATTAAGGATTTATGGGTTTTTTCCTTTCTGTTATTGATAGGAACTGTTTTAAGTATCATGCTGGCAATTGGAGTAACAATTCCAAACCCTTTAGATGGGCTGACAAAGGTGTTGAAACCAGTCACTAATTTCATTCTAGGATTATTGGATTAATTACTCTCAATTCATTACTCTCAATTACAAATAGTTGATGTAAAGGAAGTGAGAAAAAAGATGCTGGAGCAAAGTAAGATATCGAATAGACAATTAACTATTTTGATCGTTCAATTCATTATAGGAAGTAAAATTTTGTTTGTTCCAGCTTCTCTAGCAGCAGATTCAGAACAGGATGTTTGGTTATCAGGATTGATTGCTATTGTAGTAGGTGTGTTCGTGGCTTGGTTTTATGCTCATCTTGCACTCCAATTCAAAAATCAAGGTATATTGCAGTATAGTGAAATAGTACTAGGGAAGTGGATAGGTAAACTTGTAAACATTGTTCTATGTATATATTTTTTAATTATTGCAGCTTTTCTAGTTAGAGATATTGCGGATTTCATGACGATTCAGATTATTCCTGGCACACCTATTCTTGCCATTATGATTGTATTCATGATATTAACAATTATTGGTGTTAGGCTAGGCTTAGAAGTACTTAGTAGAGCAGCTGAGATATTTAATCCTTGGGTAATATTTTTACTACTATTATTATTAGTTTCTGTCTCTACTCAAATTGAATGGAAGAATATGTTTCCTGTTTTTGACCATCAAATGAAACATATTATGAAGTCATCCCTTACTTTTATCACATTCCCATACTTAGAAATGATTATCTTTCTACAGATCATCCCATATGTAAACAAACCTTCACGTGTAAAAAGAAATATGATTGTGGGAACAGTTCTAGGAGGAGGTATGTTAGTTGTAGTTACTCTTTTTTGTATCTTAATTTTAGGAGTTGATAGTACGACACGTCATATATATCCAACGTATGCGCTAGCTAAAAAAATTACGATTGGTGAATTTATTAGCCGGATTGAAGTCATCGTTGCCGGAGTATGGTTTCTTACTATATTCATAAAATTATCTCTCTGTTTATATTTCATAGCAGCTTCCATCGTACAATTATTTGCATTAAAAACTTACAAACCACTCACTTTTCCAATTGGAATCATTCTCATTTTTCTTGCCATTATACTTGTGCCCAATATGGCCTACTTAACCAATTTTGACGCTACAACATGGATCCCTATTGCTATCATTGTTGGATTCATCCTTCCATTTATTATTTATATTGTGCATAGACTAAAAATAGCAGCAAGCGGTAAGAAAACTTAACAAGTATTGATTATCTAGGTGATAATCCCCCTATATCCCTTCATTAAACTAAAGCGTTTTGTCTTTGCAGTACATTCTTGAGAAGTACACCATATTTTACTATTATAAAATTGTGAATAATTAAAAACTTTTGATAATGGGGGATTTTCAATGGAGAAACAAGTACTGGAAAGTCAAGATCTTGAACAATTTTTCCCTGTAAGTAACGTAGATTATATTGAATTTTATGTAGGGAATGCAAAACAGGCATGTCATTATTTTTGTAAGACTTTTGGTTTTGAGGCTATTGCTTATTCTGGATTAGAAACAGGTAATCGAGAGACGGTATCATATGTTATACAACAAAATAATATTCGCTATATTCTAACTGGTACATTAGAAGAATCTAACCCTGTTAGTGCATTTGTTAAAAAACATGGTGATGGAGCTAGAGACGTAGCTTTAGTCGTTGAGAATGTTGAAAGCGCTTATACTGAAGCAGTTAAACGCGGTGCCATTGAAATTTTACCTCCAACAACATTGAAAGATGATCATGGATCAATAAAAAAGGCGATTATCGGGACTTACGGTGATACCATTCATAGTTTAATTGAACGTACCAACTATAATGGAACGTTTTTGCCAGGTTATGAACCAATTAGCATGAACATTCCATATGAGAGTACAGGTTTAGTAGCTGTTGATCATGTAGTTGGAAATGTAGAAGAAATGGATGAATGGGTTAGTTATTATGAGAATGTCATGGGATTTAAACAGCTCCTTCATTTTGATGATGACGATATTAGTACAGAATATTCTGCTCTTATGTCCAAAGTGATGACAAATGGAGGTAGAATAAAATTTCCAATTAATGAACCTGCTGAAGGGAAGAGAAAATCACAAATTCAGGAATACTTAGAATTTAATAATGGGGCAGGTGTTCAACATATAGCTCTATTAACAGAAGACATTATTGAAACGGTTTGGTTGTTGAGAAAAAATGGTGTAGAATTTTTAGACACTCCTGATTCGTATTATGATATGTTATCTGAGCGTGTTGGGAAAATTGATGAAGAAGTAGAGAAACTTAAGCAATTAAAAATATTAGTAGATCGTGATGATGAAGGATATTTATTACAAATTTTTACAAAACCAATTGTTGATCGCCCTACATTATTTATAGAAATCATACAAAGAAAAGGTGCAAGAGGATTTGGAGAAGGGAATTTTAAAGCATTATTTGAATCAATTGAACGTGAGCAAGCAAGAAGAGGTAATTTATAGATACCCCAAAAAGTGAACAATATTCAAAGATGTTTATACAACTGGAGGTGATTCTTTTTGATTATTGAACCCAGAACGATCCCCTGGAAAGATGCTTATAAGTTATTAATTGGATCTGTCTTACCACGCCCAATTGCATTTGTTTCTACTGTTGATCATGAGGGGCGTGCAAACCTCGCTCCATTTAGTTTTTTTACCTGCATAAGTGCTGATCCGATGCTCATTTGTTTTGCTCCAATGGTTCGAGGCAGTGATGGAGCTAAAAAGGATACTTTAAAAAATATTGAAGCAACTGAGCAGTTTATCATAAATATTGTAAGTGAAGATATCATTAATCAAGTGAATGAATGTGCAACAGAATATCCTTATGAGATAGATGAATTTATAGTTTCTGGGTTAAAAAAAGAGGCTGGACATAAAGTTAATATACCTCGAGTGAAAGAAAGCCAAGTTCATTTGGAATGTACATTATATGAATTACACCATTATGGATCACATCCTGGTTCAGGAAGCTTAGTCATTGGCAAAGTTGAACTAATAAATGTTGCAGACCACTTATATGAAGATGGGAAAATAAATACAAATAAATTGAATCCAATTGGTAGATTAGCTGGTCAATCATATACGAGAGCGATAAGCGACACTTTTATATTAAATAGAAAAAAAAGTGGTGATTCAAAGTGAAATATGTCACCTTTCGTACAGAAACTGGACCTATGCGAGCTGGGTGGTTAGATGGAGACAAAGTCATTGATATGAGTGAAGCTAGTCATGGGAAACTTCCAAATTGTTTACTTACTTTTATTGAAAATTATGACACATACTATACTTTAATAGAGGATATAGCTCATGAGAAATCTATATATCCTTTAGAAAAGGTTACACTTTGTGCACCATTACCTCATCCACCAAGTGTTCGAGACTTTTATGCTTTTGAAGAACATGTAAAAACGGCTCGAGAGAAACGTGGTTTGACTGTTATTCCTGAGTGGTATGAGATCCCTGTTTTTTATTTTACAAACCATAAAGCAATAACAGGACCTGAAGAATCGATTGAAAAACCGAAGAACTGTTCTCGTTTAGATTTTGAGCTTGAACTTGCTTGTGTAATTGGTAAAAAGGGGAGAAACATTACAGCAGACCAAGCAGAACAATATATATTTGGTTATACAATCATGAACGATTGGAGTGCACGTGACATACAGGCTAAGGAAATGAAGGTAGGTCTAGGTCCTGCAAAAGGGAAAGACTTCGCCACCTCACTCGGTCCATTTATAGCTACAGCAGATGAGATAAATCAATATAAGGTTGGAGATCGTTTTCAATTAGAAATGACGGCATCGGTAAATGGTAAGCGATTATCTAAGGGGAATTTTCAGAGTATTTATTATTCCTTTGCAGAAATGATCGAACGTGCTTCACAAAATGTAACATTATATCCTGGTGATATCATCGGCTCAGGAACAGTAGGAAGTGGATGTATATTAGAGTTAGGTACTGATGTACATCGGTGGTTGGAACCAGGTGATGTGGTTGAACTTGAAATTACAGGGCTTGGAGTATTGAGAAATAAAATTGTTGAGTAAGGGAGAGGGGTACATTGTACTATCGTCAAATGGGCTCGATTCCAAAGAAACGTCACACACAATTCAAAAAAGAAGATAACTCACTTTTTTGTGAGCAAGTAATGGGTACAAAAGGCTTTTCAGGGACACAATCCATTTTATATCATTACAATATGCCTACCACAGTTAAGGAATCCAAAATTTATCCAATCAATCAATTAAAGTATGAGAAGAGCACTCCATTAAAGCACAGGCATTTGCTAACAGATAAGTGTGGAAAGAATAAAGATGCTATATTAGGAAGGCAATATATGTTAGGAAACGATGATCTAGTTATTGGAGTTGTCAAACCTACAGAAGAAATGGAATATTTTTATCGAAATGGTGATGGTGACGAGTTGTTATTTGTTCATCATGGTTCAGGAAAAATTGAAACGATATTCGGTAGTATCTTTTACAATGAAGGGGATTATATCGTTATACCTATAGGGACGATTTATCGTGTCCTACCAGACACTAGTGAACAGCAGACACTTCTCATTGTTGAAGCAAACAGTCAAATAACGACCCCTAGAAGATATCGGAATGAATATGGCCAATTGCTTGAACATAGTCCTTTTTGTGAGCGGGATATACATGGACCTGAAAAATTAGAAACATATGATCTAAAGGGAGAGTATACTGTTTTAACGAAATCAAGAGGAATGATGACTGATCATACGTTTCTGAATCATCCATTTGATGTTATTGGCTGGGATGGTTATTTATATCCATGGAAATTTAGTATTCATGACTTTGAACCAATTACGGGACGTATTCACCAACCACCGCCAGTGCACCAAACGTTTGAAGGTCATAATTTTGTTATTTGTTCCTTCGTACCTAGACTTTATGATTACCATCCTGATGCTATCCCAGCACCTTACTATCATAGCAATGTAAATAGCGATGAAGTCCTTTATTATGTTGATGGTAATTTTATGAGTCGTAAAGGAGTAACTGAAGGTTCCATAACTCTTCATCCTAGTGGTATTCCACATGGACCCCATCCTGGAAAAATAGAAGCTAGTATTGGTAAAAAAGAAACTGCAGAACTTGCTGTCATGATTGATACGTTTAAACCATTAAAGGTTGTATCTGAAGCAACACTGATCGAAGACCATGAATATATGTCAAGTTGGATGTAAAAGCATTAATTTATATATTGTCATTGTTATTTAGCATAAGCGCAATTTGCTTATGCTTTTAATTTTGTTTTTTTCTTACATATAAGAATCCAAGAATCCTGAATGAACATACATGCCTTACATAAAAATACCCTATTGATAGACAATTTAAGTGAAATGTCTAATCAATAGGGTACTACTCTGAACTACCAATCCATATATTCTTCTCTATTTGAATTTCCATTTCCATGACAATCATTGTACATATCCTCTAATTGTTTATCAGACCAGTTTGGATGCATTTGTTCCATAAAAGGAAGCATTTCATCAAAATTAAATAGGCTAATTTCTTGATCCGTTTCGTGAGCGTATACTGCAGTTCCAATGGTAAATAACATGATTACAAGCAATAATGATATCCATCTTTTTTTCATGTTCAACACCTCACATCTTATTTATACTTGTAATTTAACAAACAAATGTGCAGATTCTATGTGGAAAGTTTGATAAAAATTTGAATGATTTGAAAATATCTTAAGTAAATAAAGTTGACTTCAAAATAGAATTAGTGTACTATGTAACTAGATCACTAAAACAATATAACAATTAAATTATTGACACATATTTGAGGAGGATTTTTATGGATTCTTGGATAGGATTATTAAAAAAAGATTTTTTATTAATGAAAAACAGACTATTGGTTTTTTTATTAATTGATTTAGCTGCATTTGCATTAGGTTGGTATTTGCATATTCGTGAAATCGGATTTGTTCAACAACCAGAATTAAATTGGGTGCTGTATGATAATAATGATTTGATCAAATTTATACCTCTCGTAATAGCTATAGGAATACATGTGCTTTTTATAGGGAATTACATTTTGATGAGTTTAAACAAAGAAGGGAAACAGTTACATTTGTGGCTTCACAATCCACAGTCAGCAATTGTTTTGTTAGGGAGCAAATTAGTGAACGGTTTCATTGCATTGATTTTATCTTTAGGATTATTAATCATTCTTACGACGATCAATTTAATTCCTTTTTTATCTGAAGTGAGTTTTTACCTGGGAGACTTAACAAAATTGCTACTTTATTTTGTAGTAAATATAATTTTCTTATCACTTTTAATAGGTATATGTTTCATGTTTTTCTGGACGATTTATCATGTACTTAAAAGTCGAATTGGTAGATGGAGTGTGTTAGTTCTTATCATCCTCATTAATTTATTCATATGGATGTTTGTAAGTTTGGAAAGCACTGCTGTTTATAATCAATTGGTTCAATGGGGTGAATATAAGCTTGAATTTTCAACACTTGAATCTTTTAACTATAGTGATGGTGAATTTGATCAGATGATTACTAATTATTTAGGTAAAAATTTGTTTGATACTATATTTGCATTATTATTATTTGTTATTTCAGCATGGGTGATAGAAAAGAAGGTCGAGGTGTAATAAATGGATGATTTTCAAGCCACAAAACCAATATATATGCAGTTAGTGGAACGAATTAATCATAAAATTGTACGAAATGAATTACGTGCAGGAGAGAAATTGAAATCAGTTCGTGATATGGCTGTTGAATCCGGAGTAAACCCAAATACTGTACAGCGTACGTATAGTGAGTTAGAAAGGATGGATATTGTGGAAACGAAAAGAGGTCAGGGAACATTTGTAACGGAAGATGAAATGAAATTAAATGAGTTAAGAGATAGTCTGAAAAACGAACATATTTCAAGGTTTATTACTCAAATGGCAGACATGGGATTTAGTAAAGATGAAACGGTGAAGGGTTTGCAAGATTATATTGAACAACAGGAGGTAGAGTAAAATGATTGTGTTTGAAAATGTTTCAAAAAGTTATTTAACACAAAAAGCATTAGATAACGTGAACTTGAAAATACCTAACGGAAAAATTGTTGGCATTATTGGAGAAAATGGAAGTGGGAAATCAACGATGCTAAAACTGATGGCCGGATTAATTCGTCCTTCAAAAGGATCAGTGAAAGTCAATGATATTCCAGCAAATCGAAAAGTAAGTGAAATCGTCACTTATTTATCTGAACTTGATGCTTATTATGTCATGTACACTGTAAAACAAACCATTAATTTCTTTTCTACTCAATTTAAGGATTTTGATTTAACTAAAGCATATAAAATTATGGAGTTTATGAAATTAGACCCCGACCAAAAAGTGAAAAACCTTTCAAAAGGAAATAGAGGTCGGTTAAGAATCGTATTGTCGCTTGCTAGAGATGTCCCTTATATTATTTTAGATGAACCTTTTTCAGGACTAGACCCTATGGTACGTGAATCTGTAGTCAAAGGATTGCTTTCATATATAGATTTAGAGAGACAGACAGTGATTATTACAACCCATGAAATTCAAGAGGTGGAAGCACTTTTAGATATGATTATTGTGATTCGAAATGGGCGAATTCTAGATATGAAAGAGGTAGAGCATTTGCATGAAAAAGAGCAAAAGAGTGTTGTGGAATGGTTGAAAAAAGTATATGAGGCTAGTTGATAAGTTCTAAAAAAATGAAAGAGATCTTAAAAGATTATATGAATAGGGTTCACCAGATATAATTAACTAAATTAATGTTATCTAACTTGGAGGTGACACATGAAAGCGATCGTATATGAAAAATACGGACCACCTGATGTTTTACAGCTCAAAGAGGTAGAAAAACCTAATCCCAGGGACAATGAAGTTCTGATCAAAATTTATGCAACTACTGTTACTGCAGAAGACCCAAAACAGAGAGGGTTTACATTTCCACCTCTGTTTTGGCTCCCTACAGGAATACTTTTTGGTTTCAGAAAACCTAGAATGAAAATCCTGGGATTTGAGCTAGCTGGAGAAGTTGAGTCCATAGGTAAATCTGTAAAACGATTCAAAAAAGGGGATCAGGTTTTTGGATATACCGGCCTCAGTTTTGGAGCTTATGCCGAGTACAAATGTATGCCCGAAGATGGGTTATTGGCAATAAAACCTACTAATATAACTTATGAAGAGGCCGCCGCCTCTCCAAACGGGGCATTAAGTGCATTGGTTTTCCTTAGAAATAAGGGAATTATTCAAAAGGGAGAAAAAGTTCTTATTTATGGAGCCTCTGGATCTGTTGGTACTTATGCAGTACAGCTTGCCAAGTACTTTGGGGCAGAAGTTACCGGTGTTTGCAGTACTATGAACATAGAGTTGGTGAAATCATTAGGGGCTGATAAGGTGATTGATTACACTAAAGATGACTTTACTCAAAGTGGTGAAACTTATGACATTATTTTTGACACGGTAGGCAAGAGCTCATTTTCTCAAAGTAAAAGCTCACTCAAAAAAAATGGACGCTATCTCTTAACACATTTTGGTCTGAGCGATATTTTTCAAATGCTATGGACTACAATGATAGGTAACAAGAAAGTAATAGGAACTGCAGCAAATTTTAACTGGAAACCTGAAGATTTAAATCTTCTCAAAGAACTTTACGAAGCTAGAAAGTTAAAATCAGTCATAGATCGACTCTATCCATTGGAAGAGGCCGTGGAGGCACATAGGTATGTAGAAAAAGGACATAAGAAAGGAAACGTAGTTTTAACTTTATAACATAAAAATCAAAATCTAACATAAAAAACTATTACTACTTCTTCAATAATTTTTCTATACTTTCTTCACACCATTGAATGGTTGCCTTAACGATTAGCTGACCATGAGATAGAGTTAACATCCAATAGTCAAAGTTGGGATCTTTTTTTCTTCTTGTAACTAAGTACTCCTCGGTAGAGTTTAGGGTATCTAAAAAATCTTCCATTTTATCTTGGTACTGAACAATTTGTTCAATATTTTCTTCCACAGTTAGGTTTTGCCCGTAAAAAATCTTTAAAAGTAATTCATCTTTATGAATAGGGATTTTTTCAATGGGTTTTTTAAGCCAGTTAATGAATTCAACTCTTCCTTTCTCAGTAATTGAATACAATTTACGATCTGGCTTCCCATCCACTTTTTCAACCTGAACAACTGCGAATTCAAGATCTACGAGTTTCTTTAAGGTAGGGTAGATTTGTCCGTAACTTTCTTGCCAAAAGTGCTTAATACTATTTTCAATAGATCGTTTGATTTCATATCCCGTTAAAGGAGAGTACATTAACAATCCCAATAGAGTATACATCGTTTTATTTTCTCTAGACATTTAATCCCCTCTTTTCACCCACAATAAATCAACATAGTATATCTTGTTGATTTATTTTATTTATTCAAAAAAAGAAACTGAATTTCTATAGTATATCATGGATTTTATATATTGACATATTTTGATTCAACTCATAATATTATATCTATATGATATATATCTTTTTGATATTAATAAAGGAGGAAAGATATGTTTAGTTATGATGTATTAGTTATTGGTTCAGGTATTGGTGGATTGTGTGCTGCAGCAAGATTATCAGAACTTGGTTATAAAGTAGCTGTTTTTGAACACCATATTCGTCCAGGTGGGTATGCTACCAACTTTTCTAGAAAGGGAAAGTATTCTTTTGATGTATCATTACATGGAATAGCCAGTTTAGATGAAGGGGAAATATGTTATGATGTTTTTTCAAAGTGCGGTATTATGGATCGAATTACTCCATTGAAAAAAGACCATCCTTATACAGTTGTTTGGGAAGGAAAGAAGATCGATATTCCTCAAAATCCTGAACAGTATTTAACTGTTTTAAAAGAAATGTTCCCTCACGAAAAAGAAGGGATATCGAATTTATTTCAAGACCTATATTCTTTCAATAAAGAGATGATATTTCTAAAAGATTCAACCATTCCAAAAGAAGAAAAACAACAATTATTTCCGATAAAAGCAAAATTGTTTATGCAATGGTCACAGATGACAACGGAAGAAGTCATGAAACAATATGTGAGGGATGAAGAATTTATTTCATTTTTTACATTGTTATGGCCTTATTATGGTCTTCCGCCTAGAACTCTTTCCTCACATTACTTTTTCGTTCCATGGTTAGGTTATCATCTTGATGGTACATATTATGTAAAAGGCGGGGCACAAGCGATTGCTGATGCGCTTGCTGAAGTAATTGAAGAGAAGGGAGGGAAAGTTTATCTACGTCAGGAAGTAACCGAAATTATAGTAGAGAATAATAAAGCAATTGGAATAAAGACGAAAAAAGGAGAGATATTCAAAGGAAAGTGGATCGTCTCAAATGCCTCTCCTCAAATGACATTTTCAAAATTAATTGGTGAAACCTATGTAGACCCTTCATATCGTAAAGAATTTGAAAAGCTAGAAATAGGTCCATCTGTAACTCAATTATATATTGGATTAAAGGAGGATCCATCGAAATATAATTTGGTTGATGAGGATATTCTTTTTGTAAAAGAAAAAGACCTAAGTAAGGATTACGATTATTTACACAACGGAAACTATGAAAAAGCCAATTTTGGGATAACAAATTATTATAAATTAGATCCTGAATTAAGTCCAAATGGAAAACCTGTCATTGTATTAGCCTTTATTGATTTTATAGAAAATTGGCCCGAAAATAAAGAGGATTATCAACTGAAAAAGGAGGAGGTGACGAATTATTTCCTAGAGCAACTGGAAGCTCACTACCCAGGCATCACTAGTTCAATTGAAGTACTAGAGTTAGGAACTCCAAGAACGATGCAAAAGTATACAAAAAATCCTGCAGGAGCAGTTTATGGATTTGCCCAAACTGTGGAACAATCTGGATTACTTCGGCTTGAAAGAAAGACACCATTAGACCAGCTCTCATTAGTGGGGGCATGGACACGACCAGGTGGGGGTTATCAAGGCGCTGCAGTTTCAGGTGCAAGTGAAGCTAATAGAATTCACAAATACTTAAAACAAATGATTAGTAGTTAAGAGAAATAATATGTAAGGGGAGAAAATGATATTTTTCCCCCCGATTTTTTATGATACATAATCTCTTAGGTTCAAGAGTTGTGAAACAAGTAAGTAACAAAGACTTTTCCCAGGTAATTTTATGCAATACTAGTGATAAAAAAGTAGTATAATATGGTTAGTAAAAGGGAATGGAGGACACAACATGTACATTCCATTAACATTTTTTATTGCCGTATCTGCTGCTTTTTATTTTTATGCACTATTTAATAACTTGACCAAATGGAAATATATTTTAAAACCTGGAACGACGCTCCTCATCTTAATGTTGGTTGTAGTTAATCTTGATCAGGCGGGTATCTATGGTTGGCTCATATGTCTGGCTTTAATATTTTCCATTATCGGTGACATTCTATTAATGTTACCTTCTGATCGTTTTATTCAAGGACTAATCTCATTCTTTATCGCTCATGTCGTATATGTAGTCGCTTTTCCAGAATTTCATGAGATAAGTGGTTATTCGATTACAGTAGCCATACTACTTATACTGTGCACAATAGTGTTTGCTCTAAGCATCATTCCTGCAGTAAGAAGAGAAGGGGGAATGTTGTTAATTATTGCTGTTCTAGCTTATATGGGTATTATAACCTTAATGGTATATAAAGCAGTGATAAGTGGGGAGATAATACTTATACTAGGAGCAATCTCTTTTTATATTTCAGATGCTATACTAGCTTGGAATCGCTTTATAAAAACATATCCGTTGGGTGAATTCATGCTGATGTTTACATATTTTTTAGCACAAACATTCATTGCTTATAGTGCAATTGTATAAATGTTTGTGTTATTCTTTGTCGGAAGTAAGAGGGGAATTTTTACCGCTATTCATACCATGTTTTAAATGATATTCTTTATAAAGCCAACAAAAGGATGGATCGTTTATCTCCTGATGTTGATTTAAATTTAAAAAGATTAAAATTAATCATGGAGTGGTATCAGATGAAACAATTAAATATATCAAATTTAACTCGAAGTGTATTGCTAGTAAGCGTACTTATTTTGCTTGCTTTTTTTTCTATGTCAGTAAATGCAAAAAGCAAAGAAGATACCCATGGAATATGGACTCAAGTAGAAAGTATGAATCATGGAAAGTTTAGTTTTGAAAATGTAGAATTAAATGGAAAAATTTTTGTTATTGGTGGGAAAGATCGTTTAGAATTTACAAGGACTATGGAGGTTTATGATCCACAAATAAACAAGTGGACACAGTTAGCTAATATGAGTGTTCCTAGAAATAAATATGGTTCTAATACAGTAGACTTAAACGGGAAACTTTATATATTTGATGAGAATGCGGAAGTATATGACCCAGTGAAAGATCTTTGGACAAAAATACCGAATTACAATTACCGTGAATCTAGCCAAACAGTTGTATTAAACGGAGAAATTTATTTAATTGGTGGATCTGATGGTTATGAAAGAAATGGTTCTGCTCTTTCCGATATTGTTTCAAGAAGTGTAGAAAAGTATAATCCACATACAAATAATTGGATTGAAGTTTCTAGTTTGAATATACCTAGAGCAAATTCCCAAATAGAAGTGTTAGAAGGAAAAATATATGCTATTGGAGGATCTGATGGTGATTACAATACATTAAATAACGTGGAAGTGTATAACCCTGAAACGGATGCTTGGACAATCACTAATTTAAACTACCCAAAAAGAAACATTACATCGTTTGTAATGAATAATAAAATTTATGTTTTTGATAATGATGGAGAAGGAAAGGCTGAGGTATTCAATGCTTCTAAAAATAAATGGGAAGCTGCTGGTAATCTACAAGAACTTACGGAAGAATTATTAACTAATGATTTAAGTTTAGTTTGTACAATGGATGAAAACATTTACTTCAAACAAGATATAAATATGTATCTTACAAGTATAATTTCATATGATGTAAATACCGGTATATGGTCCAAAGTGACAAACATGTATAATCAAGACAAACCTGAAATTATGTGCGCTGATGGAACACTATACATCATAGGGGGAAAAAAGGGTGAATATGATGAGAAAGAAAACAGCTACACAGTTCACGGAAGTAAAAGAGTTTTAAAATATGATCCTTCATCAGGTTTTTCAATCAACATTAATGGAGAGATTCAAGACTATGATAACCCACCTTTACTAATCAAGGGAACGACGATGGTGCCTATGCGTAATATATTTGAATCTCTAGGTGCAGAAGTTACATGGGATCAAAGTACAAAAACAATTACAGCGACTAATCGGGACACTACCATCACATTAGAAATTAACGCAAGGGAAGCGATCGTAAATAATAGTAAAATCCATTTACAACAACCAGCTCAAATCTTTAGTGGGAATACCTTAATTCCTCTCAGATTTGTTAGTGAATCCTTAGGTGCAGATGTTAGGTATGATCATGAAACGAAAATAGTAGATATTACCATAAAATAGCACATCAACTCCAATGAACAAAAAGAGTAGAAAAGTGGGGATTAATAAAGTATGAAGAAGATAATTACAGGGTGTTTGGTACTATTTTTATTGAGTATGAGTAATACGACCCTAGCTAAGGGAAGCGATTATGATCAAATAGGTTTAATGAAGGTTTCTTCACAACCCATAACTGAAAAAGAAAATTATCAAAATATTAAAATCAAAGAAACAACAATTTCTTCGGCAGAAATCACAGATGTTAAGGGTCATTGGGCAGAAAAAGATATATTAAATGCTGTTGAAGATGGATATGTGGCAGGTTATCAAGATGGAACATTTAAACCAGATAATAAAATTACTAGAGCTGAATTTGCAGCTTTTGTTTCGAGAGTTAGCAATCTAGATACAAGTCAGCGTCCTGTAGGATTTACTGATTCTGGTCACTGGGCTAGTGGTAGTGTAGATAGGCTTGTAAATTGCGGAATTATTGATAAATCGGATTATGGGGATGAGTTTGGCTATAATGAAATTTTGACTAGATGGGAAATGACAAAGTGGTTAGTTAATGGATTGATACAGTCTAATGCGAGTTTTAGGTTTGCTTGGCATGATACGCAGCACACAATACTCCCTTTTGCTGAGTATTATAATGAAGGCTTTAATGATGAAGAAGTTCCTTATTTGGCTATTGCTAAAGGAACTGGTCTAATTTCAGGCTTCCCTGATGGCAGTGCTGGGTTAGATAGAACTACTACGAGAGCAGAAGTTGTTACTATACTTTATAGATATTTAGAGCAAGAAGGAAGTTTGGCTAATAATTATATAGGATTAAATGAATTAAGAGAGGTAGGACTAACTGGTACTAACTTTGATAGTATTGGTGTGTTAGGTTATAATACTCAGACTACAGAACTGAAAGAAGTTATTGGTAAGAAGATCGTATCTAAAGAGAACTTGATTACAGCAACTATTCACAATTATATTATTGTTAAATACGAAAATGGAAAAGCAACTGGTATTTATGATCGTATGTTTGTAGATCCTCAAAAAGTAACAAATTCCAACTATACCGGGATTGTAGCTTATGTAAATTTATCTTATGAAGTTTCTAAAGATATTTCTAGCAGTTTGACGCTATCTAATTATTTACCTTATATTTATGGTGGTTGGTTAGGAACTAAACCTGATAATTTTAATCTTTCTACAGTTACCAGTGAAAATTATTTGAAGGCAGGAAAAGTTCATAGAGTTTGGACTAATTTTAGTATAGATGATTATTCTAATGAGATAATAACTGAAGATAGTACTAGGGTGGTATTTAGTCCTAAAAAATAAGAGTTAAATTAAGCCATTCAAAGACATATTTACAAAATATAAATTATCAGCAGAATGTCCTTTTTTAGTAGTTACTTAAGATAGAGGTGTTAGAGAAATAATATCCTCATTTTTCTTGACCCAATGGATCGAACGTATGTCTCACTTTCTGGACATATATTAGAACACATTCTCGAAGCATTTAATGCATTCAACCTGAATTTTTTGTAGTGATACTAAAGGATGAAAGTTTGGTACATGAAGTTAAGCATTTAAGGAAAGAAATTAGAGATCAATATTGTCAGATTTATAGTTTCTGTGAAAGAGGTTATCGAGATAACAAAAATATCTTCATACTGATTGATCAATATAAGAATGGATTAAGTAAAATTAAACAGATTAAACTAGTGGTAGCATTTGATTTGGCACAAATAGAGTTGAGAAAATATTAGATCTAGATCCTAGATTGTTCTTAAAGAAACTAAAGGAACGCCGATCAAGGTTTTAGCTCTAAATACTTGTATATGAGAGTGTGTTTAAGCCAAGAAACAAAAAAAAGATACAAGTTCTTGTCATTTCTTTCTTTCAGGGGTTTACATTTACATATGTACAAAAGACTATGTAATGATTATGTACTTATAATTTAGATTATTACTGCATTTACATATATATTTATGGATTGTGACACAATCCATAATCAGCTCTATAAATTTAAAATAAGTCACCTTTAATGAGTGCCTTATTTTGTTGTTTTTGTTAAGATACGAATTTGAAACAGATAATTTATTCTTCAACATAAGGGCCAGATTGTAGAATAAGAGATTGGTAATAATAATTTGTTTGAAACATACTGTCAACCCCCTATATTTACCAGTCAAAAAACAAATATAGTTATTGTATGATTAGATGGCTAAAGGGGGTGAACAATTGAAGTAACTAAAAGTAATTATCATTTGTTTCCTATTTCTATTTCTGACTAATAGTATTACTTATCTAGTTGTGAGTTTTCAACTGAAGTCAATATCGATATTGATGCAGTTTAAGACAGATGGATTAACGAGACATTTAGTGTAGCTGATTTGCCACATCCATAAAGTTTAATAACTTTATATGAAAGTGTGTTTGGCGATAATTATAAAGATGAGCAGAATCTGGCCTAGAGGGTGCACAATATTTAATACAAGGATATATAAAAGCAACAATAAATATGGTCCAGTGTAAACCTACATACAACTCCAAGCATTGTCTATGGTGAAAGCACTTTTCAGAATAGTTGCCTGTAGAAAGAACAAGAATTTGAACAGAATCATTAGGAGTAAAAGGGGGATAAACTAGATCGTGATGTAGATCCAAATATAAATTATGTTTTTTACACCACCATGGAGAACGGAATTGAAAAAAATATCATTTTTTTGTTTTTAATACTTATAAGCAATGTTATTACTTATTATGCTGTTTCTACCTCGATATCTATTAAAGAAGACTATACACAATTATGCTTTACGATATGAAAGTGAATTATAAAGGAGTGATTAAAATGAGATATATAGTATTAGTCTTTCAAAACCTTCTTCTTGCTTTTGGTATCGCTTGTATTAATAAATATTTCTCTTTAAAACGATACTATGAATTATTTGAAATTCAGTTTAACGGTGGTCCTGTTTATTTTGATGGCGGTGGTATTGGAGCAGAATTTTTAGGATTCTTTATAGATGATGATGGTTGGTTATGGACTGATTTAATGAATGTTGCTAATACGTTTTTAGTAATAGGTATTGTTGTTATACTCATTTCAATAGGAACATTGATTTTCTCATTTATATATGGAGAATTCAAATCGAAGTTTAGAGTATTGGTTACCCAAAACATTCTTTTTACTTTTGGTATACTGTTCATTGAGAAATTTGTATCTTTAAAGTATTCTTATGATTTATATGTGTTTATGAAGAATCTACCGATTTCAAATTTGGAAAATAGTGAGGAAATAACACTTTTTGGATTAACATTAATTGATGGTGTAAATAGGGAAAATTTAATGGGATACGCTAATACATTTTTATTTTTAAGTGTTATATTCATGGTTCTATCTTATGGAATTGTGGTAAGGAAATCACGATTAAAAAAAACATAAAAATGCACTGAAGAATATACAGTGATTTAACTTCCTGAACTATCGGGAGCAATAGTTGAAAAAGTATTTTTTATGAGTCATAAAAAATATATCTCAAATTCAAGTCTTCGGCAATATGGCGCTTTTCTTTAATAAGAAAGTGTCTTTCTTTTTTATTAGGGCAAATTATAGATAAGATTCATATTTTTTAGACTTGTTTTGAGAAATATTTTCTCAATCAGGTCGTTTTTTTTTAACTGAACAAATCTCAATTAGATATATTTACCTGCTGTTACTAGCCACCAAAGATTCTATAATATTCTTAATAATTAGAAAAGGCGTGCAAATATATGGCTAAGAGATTTTTCCATCATTTTTGTCCATCAGATATACAAAGTAAATATTCTCTGATTGTTTTTGATGACAATAAAGCTCCTTTTATTCCTCTGACTGAATATTATCACTGGCAAATAGGTAGAGTTAGTGATAGCACTGCATTATCCTATCTGAATGCATTAGAAGTATTTTTTTACTGGTTAAAACATAAGAGTTTACATTTGGGTGAAAGAATCACTTGGGATAAAGAAACTTATTTAATAAAAACAGCAATTAAACAATATTTACAAAAAGAATTTCAGTGTAAAGTAAGAGATCAGGAAAAATATGAAAGAGTTTATCTTACAAATAAAAGTAATAAGACTGTAAATCATTTTCTCGCAGCTATAAAAGGATTTTATAAATGTATGATTAGTTTAAAATTATATCATCATAAAAACCCACTCGTCAGCTTAGAAGTGGAACAAGATATACGAGAGGATTTGGGTATAAGGAAAAATAAACCTAGAATGCCCCAAATAGCTGGAACTGAAGAACCCAAATCATTTAGAAAACAAACTGAATCATATTTTAAAATTGTCAACCACGAGTGGGTTCCTGAGATTATTGGGGACTTGGATCTACCATATATCATTTATAATGCAGGCGAAAAAATGAAATGGAGTCTGCGAGATGAAGTAATCATTAGATTTATGTTTGAAACAGGCGCTCGAATATCTGAAATTCTAGGATTAACAATCGGTGACTATAGAAATAGAACTGATAAACATGAATTATCAGCCTTTAACAAGGGTAGTTATAAAAGAAGAAGTAAATTTCTGAAAATATCACCAGATACACTTAAATTACTTATACGCTATATCAATGTTGAGAGAAACCAATATACAAACAATCCAAATAATTTTAAAAATTTAGAGAATAATGAACAAATTTTTATTTCACAAAGAGGTACAGTATATTCATATAACTCCTTCTATAATAATTGGACGAAAATCACAAAGTCTGTAGATATCAAGCTAAATCCTCATAAAGCACGACATTGGTTTGTGACCTCCATGTTAAGAGGTATTTATGAAATGTCTAATTCTTCCGCTGAAATAGAAGAAAGGAAGAAGCAACTCATAGAGTATATGAAATGGAGAGATGCAGATACCATTAATGTATATGAACATTACTATGATGAAGATAGATATAGAGACTTACATGATAAATTAATACAAAATTATTTACACCGAGAAAAAGAGTATTTAAAAAGTAAAACTAAAAACCAAATAAATCAGAAATCCACTGATGAATTCATTACAAAACAAAATAATAATTTTGATGATGAGTGGTTAAATGAATTTTATGAAGGGATGGAAGATGAATGACGAAAGTTTTAGAAGTTAAAAAGTGGTATACAAAACTTGATAGTCAAATCGATCCCAAGTTATTGTCGCTTAAAAATATAGATGATGAGTATTATTGGGATTATGTTGATGATAGTTCTATTAAATATTTTATAAAAAATGTTGGAGATAGCCCTTGGAAAAATCATCTTGCACTAAGTTTACTTTGTGTCACGGATCGGAAACTCTCACCAAGTTCAATATATAATTTAATGACAACAATAAATGCAAGACTGTTACTAATATTTAACGAATGTAATTTAAATGATATGAAACAATTTAATTATTCGGTCGTTGAAAAGTATCTATCAGGAGAAATTGCAACTGAACATTCAGATCGTCAGAGACAAATGTTCTTATCATCTTACAATAGTTTTGTTTTTAACATGTCTAAATGGATAACAACACAATTTACGAATGAGCAGCAGCAATTATTTTCCCAATATCTTTTTCCTAAAATGCCATTTGATCATCGGGATTTTAAGGTGCGTGAAAGAGCAATGGATACAGCAAAACAATACCGTAAACAGGAGACCTCTGCTGTTACACCTTTGTTACCTGAAATTAGAGCAGAAGGTCATTTTAGATGGAATCAAGTAAAGAGACTTCGAAGAACAGTAAATAAATTATTACAAAAAGTAAATGACAATCAAAGATCATTACCTATTAATTTTAGTTATGAGGAATCTGAATATGCTAGAGAACGTTGGCATTTCATTTTATGGGATAAGGAATCTTTTTGTATCAAGTATGGAGTTAATACTTCTACAAAAAATGAAGTGTTTTTAGAGTTTATTAAAGCAGAGAAATTAGAAGATGGAAGTCCTGGTGACGGTCTATGGTTTCTTGAAATTCTAAAATACAGATTAATAGGTAGTTGGTCTAACGAGTATTTAGATGAAGATGAAAGAAAATCCATTATAGATTATTTAGAAAAATGGGGATATGAAGATGCTAAGAATGGTCAAGCTCCATTCTCACATAGAACTCCTGGATTACTAACTCAAGGGGTTTTTATTACACGAAATGCAAGGAAATTCAATAAAATTCTCATAAACATGGAACCTATATATGCAGCGTGTTTGTTCGCACGTTTTGCTCTTGACATCATTACTTCTTCTGGTGCAAGAATGAACGAATTACTACAAATCAGTTATGATAAATCATGCTGTATAGTTACGATTGATAACAGTACAACTCCCGCTAAAAAAAACTACATCTACCGATTAATTCCTAAAGGGAGGGAAATCGAGGAAAATTATTATATGCCTGAAGATGTGTTCCGTTCGATGAATGACATACTATCAATGTTAAAAGAAGCATATAAATCGGATTCCATACCAGACGTGGAATATTCAGTTCCATCAAGAAAACACTTAATGAGTAAAAAAAAGTATATATTCCAATACCAAGGACGTCATATGAATGAATTTACTATTAATGCTATTATTCGATTTTTATTACATGGTATTATAATTCAAACGAATGAGGGGAAACAAGTATCTATCAAAGCTCATCTATTACGTCACGCATTTGCTACTCATGCCGTTCAAACAGAAAAGCTACCCGTAGATATTGTTAAAAATCTTCTTCATCAAAAAGATATAACAGTAACAGAATATTACTCTGCTCCTACCCAAGAGCAAGTATCTTCATCTATAGATTCATTGTACGATAATTGGACTTCTTATATTGATATTCATAAAGGGATCACAAGAGCACCAAGAGAGTTACAAGAAATATACGATGAATATAAGGAAAGGGTGGGGACACTGTCAAAAGTTGTTGGTGGAATATGTACTACAGATGCTGTTTGCCCTACTAAATTAGCATGTGTTGGTTGTGCTGCAAAAGTTCCTCGTCCTGAATTCGAAGAAGAAATATTAGCTTATTTAAAATGGGCTGAAGAAAGTGAAGTTATGTTTAATAAGAAAGGAATGCTACTTGAAGCAAAAAAAATGAAAATTTCTAAGAATCGAGCAAAAAACGAATTAAACGAAATTAGGTTAATAAAACAATATGAAAAGGATGAACTATATGAGCCAAAAGTTCGATTCACAAAATGAAAAAATATGGTTGCAAAATAACAATGAAAAGATAAAAGAAGATCGATACAAACTCGGGGTGAAAGCAATTGATGCTTTAATTAGTGAAGAGAAACCAATTTCTTATCGCAGCATTTCAAATAAATCAAAAGAATTAGATATTAAGAACAAAGGTATTCATCCGAATACAATTAAAAATAATAAGAAATTATATGAATATTATATAAAACATTCATCTTCAAAAAAACTGACTAAACGTCATTCGAGAAAACATATTAAAATTGGAGATCATGATTTCAAGAGTATTAAAATTGATCGAGATGTTGAACGTGTCAAAAGAAGATATATGCAATTGAATAAGCTAGAATTAGTGGAGTTATTAATTAATGCTGAGCAGTATATTGCCGAACAAAATCAAATATGGATAAAATCTCAATTTGAATCATTTAAATAAAATATTGAAACTCTCATATCAAAAACAAAAGTTGTTTCTTTTAAACTCAACTTTTGTTTTTTTATTTATGACAAATTGATTCGACTATGAACTAATACAAAAAACAGAGCTAAAATCTAAAATGATTTTTTAGTTGTAATTTTACTTATATGGATTGTGACACACTCCATATAAGTGCATGATATACAAGGTATTTCTCAATTTGTATGACTATTGTACAAAATACGGATTTTGTGAAAAAGTATTAAGTAAATATAGACAGAATTTCTCATAAGAGAAAATCTGCCTAATTTTTAAATTATTTTACTCTTCTATTAAACTTGCTCCCCAAGCATAAACAGAATCTGTAGTACCATTATATTTACCTGGCCATAATAATACGGTTACCATATCACTAGGATTAGTAAATTCTTTAATGACCTCAAAGTATTGCCAATCTGTCGTTACATTAATTGATTTTGAATTAGATTCACTATAATTTGCATTTTGTATTTTTATTGTTGAATTGTGAGGTTGATCTGCTTTTAACCAAATACCGAATGTATAAGTCTTTCCTGCTGGATCTACTTCTGTATGTTGATAGATGCTATCATTCACATCAATAGGTGTTACTTTATTAACAGTAGTATTTTCTGCAACAGGTGATGGTTCAATAGTTTTTTCAACATTTGTGTTTTTATACCAATGACTCGAATAGTCTTTCATAAAATCATTTGGAGAATCAAGTAATTGTGTGTTTTCTGTTAATTGTACTCCTGATGCGTACACATAACCCTGATTTCCAAAATCAAATCCAGCTGGGTACATAAATAGTGAGAGGGATTCACTATCTAATTCAAAAGGAGCAGTAATTTTATATTTTTCCCAATCCGTTGTAACTGTGAAACTTTGCTGTCCCCCCTCTGTTTTTTCTTTATTTCTCAATCTTAGTGTTATAGTATGTTCGTCATCTGCTCTTAGCCAAACACTAAATGTGTAAGCTTTATTTTTTGGATTTTCTTCTACTTTAAAATTTATATTTTGTCTGTAATCTTCAAATCCTCCTGTTTCAACTTTCCACACCTTTTGTCCATCCAATAATTCATTTGCATTTGTAATTATTGATTTATTCATGTTAAAATTTCCTATTTGAGGTATGTTTGAAACATGATATTGAAATATTGCAGAGACTGGTTTATGGTCAGACAATTGGTTCCCATTACTATCTAGAAAATCTTCATTAGGAACAGCATAATCATTGACACTTAATTGTAGAAAATCACCACTACGATATATGATTTTATCAATGCGATCACCTGACTCACCTATTCCTGGAATAACCCCTCCATTTTCAATGTCTGCCCAAGCATCGAAGAATCCTGCATCTGCAAATTGCCTAACTTCCCCTTCTGCTTTATACTTACTATTAAAGTCTCCTGTTACAATAACAGCATTTCCAGTAGACCATTGATCTATTTTGGATAACACTTGCTTAAAGTTTTTCTTTCTTACATCCTTATCTTCTTGGCTCCCGCCTGCATCAGCATGAAGGTTATATATATCTATGAAAACACCGTCACTTACTTCATGACGGGCGAATGAAAACCCTTTTGGAGTTAAACAATCGTTAGCATGACTAAAAATGCCATAACAATCATTCCAATCCTCACGTTTGAAATCTGTAAAAGTAAATCTTGAGAGACGATTTAATCCATCACCAAAACCCATGATACCTGAATGTGATGAAAGATAAGGATGATCTACTTTTTCAATTAAATCACTATGATAATTAAAATCTTCTTGAACGAGTACGATATCATAATTGTTTAATTTAGGACTGATAAGAATGGTGTTTTTATCGGGGTTTGATGATGAAACAGGATCCCATAATCCAGCTACATTATAAGTTAATAATGAAAACTCTCCTTCTACCTCTTCTGCTTTAGCTAAAGATGTATATTGATTTGACAAAATCAAACTACTAATAATAAAACTGAATACAAGGATATAAATCTTTTTCATTGAATCATCTCCTAAGTACATTTTATAATCTTTAGAACAGGACATAGTTATTTGTTCATAAAATTCTGAATGGAGAAATAACATATGGATGACTTATTATTTATGATTCATATACATACAATATTTGATTTTCATCCCGGGATTCGAATTTATTTTAACACAAATAAAATAGACCCTTAAAACACTATAATCAGCTAAATATCATTAAAATAGCATATTTTCAATATTTTTCCATAGTAATACTAGTTTTCTTGTAGTTATCCTATTAATTCTATTTATTAATAAACTGATCATTGAAATTCTCATAAATAAAATAAATATCTAAACCGTGTAAAAATATAACATATTTACTAATTAATATACATTAATTATAATGGAGTTAAGTATTATTAAAAGGGAGATGAGTATATGAAATATGTTATTATCCTCTTCTTAGTTTTACTTTTAATTGTATCTTCAGTATCATTCGTTTCAGCAAATGGGGCTAGTTTAAATAGGGCTCCAACACCAGTGAATGTTGAAGACGTACCGGGTACCTGGTATTTAGGTGCCGAACCTTTGGAAGTAGATGAAAGTAAGTCGCCTATCGTATTTGTTCAAGGTTTACATGGAAATGCAAGAGATTGGTGGGAGGAAACGGTATATTACGGAGAAAATGATATGTATGATTATTTCTATTCGAATGGCTATCGCACTGCGTTTGTACAGTTAGAGGATGCAACTGGTGGAGATGCAGCTGATATGTGGGATAATGGTCAGTTACTTGCAAATATGTTAAAGGAAATCCATGATCATTTTGAAGAAAAAGTAAACATAGTTTCACACAGTAAAGGCGGAGTAGATACACAATCTGCATTAATACATTACGAAGCTTGGCCCTACGTTGATGATGTGATTACTCTTAGCGCTCCTCATTACGGTACTCCTACAGCTGATTTAGCTTATAGCTGGTGGGCAAACTGGTTAGCAGATTTAATTGGACAGACAGATGATGGAACTTATTCTATGCAAGTGGGTGAAATGGAGAAATTCAGATTATTGACGGATAATCATGAAAACGCTTTAAAAAATACGTATTATACAGCTTCAGGTACAGGATGGGGTCCTATATTCTCTGCTCTTTGGTTTGGAGGAGCATATTTGTGGGAAGATAGTGATGGACTTGTACCAGTATCGAGTACTCAGCTCCCTTATGGGGTACACTTTTTAAGCGGTGGAGATGACGTAAATCACGATAATATTCGAATGGGATATATTTCTTTTGAAAGTATGGATCTCTTATTAAGTAATTTAAATTCTTTCTCTTCTCCTTCTTTTTCTACAAGTGAAGTTAATATTGAATCAACCTATGTCCCCGAGCAATTACTACGTGGAAATACATTACCTATAAATCAATCTATTTCAGAAGTAATTCCAGTGGAATCAGGTAATAATCAAGTGTCTTTTCAAATATTAACAAGTGGAGAGCATGTTGATGTTTCTCTTACCTCTCCAAAAGGAAAACAATTTACAAAAAAATCTAAGCAATTCAAATCATCTGATGCAAACCATATTATTAAAGGCAGTTATAGTCAAACCTTTGTTATTGATCAACCTGATTCAGGAAATTGGACGATCACGATGAATAGTTCAAAAGAAGATGCATTTCTCATTATAACAAATTTTGAAGGTTCAAATGCACTTGATATTCAATGGTCGCAGTTAGAAGATGAAGCAAATAAAAAGCCAAATAAAGAAAATGATAAATCAAAAGATGAAAAAGATAAATCTAAAAAAGTAAAGAAATTAAAAATTGATAAAAAGATAAAAATAAATAAAAGGAAACATCACAACAAAAGTTTAAAACCAGAAATTATAAATACAATTAACTCTGAATCCATTAATGTTACTTATGAAATTGTTGGTACTACTGAAGATGGCGAAGTTTTCTATAGGACCGCTGTGAAGTCATATTTTGAATAAAAATAATCCTAAAGTGTTTTAAAAATAACTTTAATTAAAAAAGACAGTCCGTTATTTCCCTCGTATAACGGACTGTTTAATCTTATTCGCTATTCTACCAAAGGTAGATCAGCTTAGTTTATTATATACCTTTCTTTTATGTTTAACAACAACATTCCAAAAAAATTCATATATATTTCAATTTTTTTATAAAATAGTTCAAAAGTCCCATTGAATTTATGATCATCTCTTTTCCTTTACAGCATTAGTATACCACAGCATCTTTGTTTTGGGAAATATAAAATGATTAAAATTGAATCTTTTTTGAATAATAAAAAAACAAATACTTTA
>NZ_SIJB01000044.1 GCF_009910845.1 Chengkuizengella marina
AGCTCTAGGAAAAGAAGAGATCCCGTTTTCATTTAGTGATTATGAAATGGTGGATACAATTGCATAAAAGGAGAGGTATTGCATGAGTAAAAAATTAACAATAGCTGATTTACTATCACAAAAGGAACAGTTGAAAAAGAGAAAGAAACGGACCATGACTTTGTATATTGAGTCTGTTGATGCTGAAATCATTATTGAAGAACCAAGTCGAGCTTTCGCAATGGAAGCACTGGAAATGGCACAAGATGATAAACGAAGTGATCAAGCCGATACTCACGTTGTATATCACTGTGTGGTTGAACCCAATTTAAAGGATAAAGAACTGCAAAAACAATTTGGCTGTGTAGAACCAACCGACATTGTGGACATCATTTTTAGACCTGGAGAAGTATCCACCATCAGTCGTCAAGTCTTAGAATTAGCAGGATATGGTCAAGGTGTTCAAAAAGTGGATCGTGAAATAAAAAACTAATTCGTAGTGATGAGGATATCTATTTTATTCATCACTACTTACACAAAGGATTTTCAATAGAATTTCTCTTGAATGTAGATTTCATGACAAAACGATTTATGATCCAGTCCATGCATCAATACATGGAAGATGAAAATAACAAATGGAAAGTGTAAGAAGGTGAGGCGATATGGGAGCTAAAGATATATCCAAAACGTTATCCCTAAAAGATAGAGTGAGTGGGACCTTAAAAAAGATTAGTAAAGAGACAGTGACTTATAAAAAGAACTTAAGAAATCTAAAACAATCTGCAAACAGTGCTTGGAGTGCTGTTAAAGTAGGTGCCGCGGCAGGAGCAGTTGCAGCTACAAGTGCAGCAGTTGGATTTGCAACATTAACCAACAGTATGATGGACTATGCTTTTAAAGTGGATAAATTTTCACAAGTCATGGGAATGACTCGTAAAGAGTACCAACAGTGGGATTATGTCATGAAGCAGGTTGGGTACTCTGCAGAACAAGCGAATGGAGACTTGGCCGCATTAGGTGAAAAAGCAATGGACGCAGCGAATGGGGTCGGTGAAGGAGCCGAGTTTTTTGGAATGTTAGGACTCCAAGTCACGGATACAAGCGGAAAACTAAAATCCCAAGAGCAAATATTTAGTGAAACCATTACCGCATTACAAGGCATGGAGGATGTCACAAAAAGAAATGCGATAGCATCAGCACTTCTTAGTACAACTGGTGAAGAACTAGTTCCGATTTTAAATATGACAGCAGAAGAACTAGAAAAGATGAAATCAAAAGCGAATGTGATTGATGATAGAACCATAGAAAACAGTAAGAAATTTAAAACATCAATCAAGGATTTGAAAACAGGATTAATGGGAATGTCTGCTGAATTAATTGGTCCTGCATTACCTTATTTCAACAGTGGGATACAATGGGTGATTGATAATATTCCAACCGCGAAAGCGTTTATGTTGAATGCATTTAATGGCATCAAACAAGTGATTGCAGAAAACGCAGGGGTTTTATACTTTTTAAGAGATTCTTTTTTGAAGGTGTATGAAGGAGCTGCTTATGTTTATCATTTTATCGCAGATAATTGGTCTTTTATTTCTCCTGTGATTTGGGGGATTGTGGGGGCATTAACAGCCTATAATCTGATCACAAAAGCCATTGCAATGAAAACAGCGCTATGGACAGCAGCACAATGGGCCTTAAATGTAGCTCTCAATGCAAATCCAATAGGGTTAGTTGTCATGGCTATTGGATCTTTAATTGCGGTGGGTGTGACACTCGTAAAAAACTGGGACAAAGTAGAAATGGCTGGTCAAAAATTATGGAATGGAATGGTGGGAGGTGCTGAATGGATGGCTAACTCAGTAGTCAAAGGAATCAATTGGATGGTTGAGAAGGCACTAGGACCTATCAACAATATGATTGATGGATTAAATAACATACACGGAGTAAATATCAAACCTATTGCTTTTGGTGGACTCGATGAAGTGAGTTTCGGTGCAACGAAATTTTCAATGGATGATCCTATGACAGTTACAAATGAAACTTGGAAAAATTACGCTCAAGGGAATGACAACACAGGAATAGATCAACCATTTACACCACCAGAGATTGAAACAAATACGGATGTGTTGAAAGGGATGACAGCCGCCTTACAAGAAAACACTAGCACGATGAAATCAACGAAGGGTGGAGGACCTACTTTTTACATTACTATAAATGGTAGTGATCTAACTGCAGAAGAAATTGCTGACAAACTGGTTCCTAGAATTCAACGTAAACTATTTACCTAAAGGGGGTAATTGAATGATTTCTATATTTTTATCTATAAACAACAACGAAGAAGTCATTGAATTACCTGTTATACCTGAAAAACTAGAGAATGATTCACCGTTTAATAATGATAGTTTTGAAGGGATGAATCAGGAATTGAATCTGGTTGGTACTCGTGGCAATAAAACAATGAGCATCGATAGTTTTTTTCCTGTTACGGATTATCCATTCTTAAGGTCACGTGAATTGTGGGGAATGGAATATGTTGAAACGATTGAACGATGGCGCGATCGTAGATATCCATTGAGGTTGATTATCGCAAATACAAACCCTAAAGGGTATGCAGTGAATTTGGCTGTGACAATTGATGATTTTACTTATGGAGTTGGAATAAGTGAAGATATTGAATACAGTTTATCCTTGCGTGAATTTCCTATCATAAGGGTGGGTGGTTAACGTGTTTAAGTTAACTCTAGCTAAATCCACTGTACAATATGATATCACTACACTAGTAGGTAGTTTTTCTTGGGATAGTGAATTTACAGTAACATCCACATTAGAGTTTGAGGTTGTCAACGGTGATACACGTTTCTTTCCCAAAAACCCTTGCGATGTGGGAGATATGGTGATTTTGATAAAAAACGATAGTGAAATATTCCGAGGGATTCTGATTGATGAAAGTAAAAGTGGTAGAGGTGCAGTAACCTACAGAGCGAGTGATTTTTCATGGTATTTAGGTCAATCCAAGTCAGTGTATCAATTTAATCAAACATCAGCCACACAAGCCATTACGACTATATTAAATGATTTTGGTATTTCAATTGGTTCGATACTAACCATGCCGACCATTATTGATAAAATCTACATTCAAGAATCACCGGGTAAGGTCATTCAGGACATCATTGATAAAGTAGAAAAACATGAAGGGTATGCCATCAATGGTGAAATGAGAGAAGGAAATCTGTTTCTTGAAAAGCGAAATGATTTGTTGATTGAGGGACAGTTTCAATTAACCGAAGATTTGAGTTTTAACGTGACTGATGTAATCGGTGATCCACAGCGTAAACGAAGCATTGAAGAAATGCGAAATCGAATCAAAATAATTGTGGATGATGAAGAAACAGGATACGAAATCACAGCAGAAGCAGAAGATACTGGACTAATCGAACGATATGGATTGATAGAAGAAACCATAAAAATAGATGCAGAAGATGCAGCTAAAAGTAGACAGGTCGTGAAGAATTTACTAAAACAGCTTGGAAGAGTTCATGAGACAGTAAGTATAAAACTAATGGGCGACATAAGGTTTAAATCAGGTCGTCTTTTTGACGTTGTTGAACCTGTGACTGGTATTAATAATCGTTTTATGATTGTTTCAGTAAAGCATCAAGTGTCAAACCAAATACACACGATGGAGTTGGAATTAGTATTACCAGAGGGTGTTGCATAATGAAAAATATTGATAAACTAGCTCAAATGTTTAAGGAAAGAGAAAATCAAGACTATATTGGTGTAACCATAGGGAATGTGATTTCCACAAGTCCATTGCGTATAAGTTATGGTCAAAGTGTGATCTTGGAATCACGTCATTTAGTCATTTCTAAAACATTTTTTAATAGCCATGCAGAAAAGGGGGATAAAGTCATGATGATGCCCGACAATAAACTTAAAAAATGGTATGTCATTGATACGGTGGTGAGCATGTGAGTTTACCCAAAATAGCAGCATTGGAATTTGAAATTAAACAGACAAATGAAGTTGAAAGTGTGCATAAAACATACGTATGGGATTATGAGACAAGGGACTTAAAAGTAGTAGGTGGAAAACTTGTTGAAGCTACAGAAGTTGAATACGTGAAAGAATGGTGTAAAAAAGCGCTCAGTACCATAAAATATTCCTCTATTTATGATAATGCCGAGTATGGAAGTGAACACCACTCCCTAATTGGGACCACATTTAAAGCTGAGTTCCTAAAATCAGAAATAGAGCGAATGATTAAAGAGGCTTTATTGCAAAATGATTCCATTACAAGAGTGGATTCATTTTCATTATCTCAATCCGGATCATGGTTAACTATAAGTTTTAGTGTCCATAGTATTTATGGCACGTTAGAGCAGGAGGTGATGATTTGAAGGATAGAAATGAAATTCATGAAGAAATGCTTACCAATGTCAGTGATGACTATGATAAAACGGTAGGGACATTTATCTATGATGCAACGAAACCTGCAGCAATAGAATTTGAAAATGCTTATTCTGAGTTAAATAAAGTTGAGAGTAAGTTAAGCATAGAGAATTTATCAGATGATGAATTAGAACAAAGGATTAACGAGAGAACAGGAATTGAACGAAAGCCATCTACTAACGCAATAGGATATATAACGGTTGAAGGGAATGGACAGATATCAAATGGTGATTTGTTTGAAACAGATTCAGGGGTACAGTTTGAATCAACTCAAACAAAAACTATCAATGGTAGTGATATTGTAAATATAAGATCCATAGAACCAGGTGAGGTTGGAAATGTTCCATCAAATCAGATTACATTAGTGCCTGTAACAATAGCCGGCATAACCTCAGTAAACAATCCAAATCCTACAGCAGATGGGTTTGAAGCTGAATCTGATACAGAGTTACTAGAAAGATATTACGATAAAATCCAAACACCTAGTACAAGTGGAAACAAAGCTCATTATATCAACTGGGCAAGAGAAGTATCAGGTGTAGGAGATGCGAGGGTTTTTCCATTATGGAACGGTGATAACACTGTAAAAGTAATGGTTATAGACTCTAACATGCATCCTGCAAGTCAAAATATTATTGATGAGGTACAGCAATATATAGATCCAGATGTAACAGGCATGGGGGAAGGGCAAGCACCCATAGGAGCATTTGCAACAATAGATACAGCTACAGCCATTGAAGTTAATATTCAATTTTCAGTTACAACAGAGGTGGGATATAGTGAATCTGATGTTGTAGAAAGTGTTTCTAATTCTATTACTGAATACCTGCAACAAATTGCTTTTGATGAAGAATATGTATCATATGCCATGATTGGAAACCTTGTACTAACAAGTGAAGGGGTTAAAGACTACCTAAATTTAACTGTTAACAATGGGCTTAATAACATAAGTGTTGGAGAAACAGAAGTGGCCATATTGGGAGGGATTAACATTGTCTGAGATGATTAATCACCTTCCTATTTTTATGCGTAAAAGCAAGGTGTTTTTAGAACTTTTTAATGCTGAAGAGCAGGAGCTTTACCAACTGAATGTAGCTAGAGAGGATTTGTTAAGTCAACTTTCAGTGGATACAGCGACATGGGGTTTAGATATTTATGAGAAAGAATTAAAAATCAAAACGGATAAAACAAAAACATTTGAAGAAAGACGAAGTGTAATCAAATCCAAGTGGCGAGGATTTGGTAAAGCTGATTCTAAACTCATACAATTGGTTGCTGAATCCTTTATGAATGGGCAAGTAGAGGTTAGATATGAAAATCCCAATGGGGAGCCCAATCCTCCTTATTCCATCATTGTAAAATTTATAGGAACACGTGGGGTGCCTACTAACCTTGAAGATTTACAGAATCTAATTGAGGAAATCAAGCCAGCACATAAAGGTATAGAATTTGAATTCACGTATATAACTTGGAATGAATTAGAGCGAGGTACTTTTACTTGGAATGACATAGACTTGATGATTTTAACTCGTAATGAGTTCGAAACTTTGAAAGTAGAGTAAAAAAGGAAGTGAAATGAATGCCAGAGCAAAGCAAGAACTATTCATTACCTAAACCACTTGGACATGAATATATGAACAGACAGGCTCACAATGAATTAATTGATTCTGTCGATGATGCCATTAAACAAGCAGAAGACAATGCTAAAAACCATACAGATGAACTCGTAGATCAAGCAGAAGTAAAGGCAAAGGACGCTCAAGCTGAAACGACTAGAAATACTGTACACAGTGGGTTTCTGAATCTAAGTGATTTTGATTTAAGCGAACCCAATAAAATTAAGCTGTTAAAAGACCAGGTAGTCAATGTAAATGGGTACTTAAACACTATCTGTGAAGGCACAGAGTTTGATTTGCCTGAAGCACCAACAGAAGGTAGTAGAGAAGATTTAGCTTTTTTGGAATTTTATTTTCCTGTTGATAGTAATGAAATGACTTATAGGACACGTACAGTTGCAGGGGTGGATTTTGAGGAGTATTATTCAGATGGTTTTTCAAAATTAGCTAGTTCTAGAAACCCTAATGTTCAAGCTCAAGGTGGTGGGAATATAGATTCGGGAATTTCATTTAATAGATCGGATTTATTCTTAAACTTTAGAGATGTTGGCTTATATATTACAGGTAACGATCCTAGCACTACTCTATTAGAAGTTACAGCAGATGGATACGTCTATGCCATCCCTATGTTTCGAATTAAACGTAGAAATAGTGGAGGATATAGCGCCAGCAATGGGAATGGGGCTAGGGAGTATTATGACAAAATTGATATTCTTACTAATGGTTCAGTCATATCGGGTGAAGTACGACAAGCATCTACTTTTACAAGTGATTATGAAAAAATAGTTGTAGGTGATACTCTTCTTGCGGAAGGATTAAATAATGTTCCTATAAAGATATTAAGCAAAGATGGAGATAACAAGGTAACAATTCAAAATTTGCATAGTAGTAGTATAGGAGATAATTTATTTAAGCTAAAATCAGACCGCCCAGACAACCTATACTCAAACATCATAGATCAACGTGACATCATCGACCTACGCCACAAAGTATCCCTTACAGATGTAGATTACAACAAAGTCATGAATGAAGAATTTAACCGACTCTTAGCAGGGGAATACGAAAATGTTGAGATGAAAAAAGAGTATTTTGGATTGGAGAAAGCTCCTAGTTATGTTGAGCCTAAGTTACAGGGTGTAAGTGTAAAGGGTGAAGATGGAGTTACTAGGGAATTAACGAACATACTAGGGGATGCTAGTTTTAGAGACAATGATTTGGGGCTCTGGTCGAAGATGAATGGTAGCTATGACTATACTATAAGTTTTGAACCTTCTAATTCAAAGGAGTATAACAGTGTGGTGTTAACATCACACAGTGCAGATCCTACTACGTCTAGATGTGTTTTTCGTTCCGATATAAACCTGAGAGAAAACCAGCATTATATTTTCATAGCTGATGTAGAAGTAAATGATGGAGCTAGGGGAGAAATGAGAATTGCGGCTAGTAACGATATTACTTTATTGACTGGAAAATTTGAAACTAGCGGAAAGTATTATTTAAAGTTTCATAATGCAAGTGCCATTGATGATGGATGGTCAGGGGTATACAACCGCACTGAAGTTGGAGAAGATGGAAAAACGATAAAAGTAAATGGGATGCGTCTTTATGAAATAGACCAAGAAACCTACAACAAAATAAATGTTGATCCTGAATTCACAGGTGAGGAATTAGTGAAAAAACTCCCTTATGTGAATAGTTATCCAAATGTTATTGAGAATTTAGTACCACCATTTTATAAGTGGAATATTCATGGAAATGCAGAAATTATTGTACCATACCAATTAAAATTAAACGCGACAGAGGATAATCAACATTCTACTATTGATATACCTTGCCTTTCAAATACAATTTACACGTTTTATACAAAAGGGGACTCCTTTCATATTTATACCAAAGATTCTAGTGATACGACTCTTTCTTATACGTATAGTAAAAATTTATATACTTTCACAACAGAATCAAATGCAGAATTTATTCGTTTGTACGCTACAAATGGTGCAAGTGGAGCAGGAATTTATGAGTTTGAGAAGCCAATATTAACAGAAGGTGAACCTAACCTTGTATTCGTTCCACAAGGCAAATGGTGTCTACCATACGATGTTGCTAACCAAGAAAACAATACACGTTTTGACCTAACTGAACAAAAATACATCTTATCTGATGCTCAGACTAGCCAAAGAGTAACCGACACAATAAATGTATTATCTACTCCACAAAAACACATTAAAGTGACGCAAAGTGTTGATGGTACTTGGACAGTTGGGGATACGATTAAGGTTAAAGGTTATGACGGTATTGTTAGTGGTGTGATTGATACAGATACAACATTGGCTGTAATTATTGAAGATGCAGCAGAGGTTGGAAGCACCGTAACAGTTTCTGTTAATAATACAGAAGGGATTACAGTAAATGATATATTTAGGATGGCTAAATCAGATGGTACTTTATATGGAAGCTATACTATAAGAGTTATTGATGTAAATTCAATAGAAAATAAATTAACATTAACATATGATCATGGGAATGTAACTTTGCTAAAGGGTTATTTTTTAGTAGAAAACACAGCAGACACATCAACACCTGTAGTCAAAGCAGATGGTATTTTTGGTACTTGGACGAATCTAGCAACCTATGAAGCAACCTATACTATAGATACACCTCCAAGCGATAACACAGCAGACATTTTGATTGAGTATAGTGTTAACTATGTAGGTGGGAATGGAATTGAACATGTACCAACGGAAGTGTTAGAATGTGAAGTGAACGGACAGAAGCTTATTAAATCTGATGATGGTATTGTGACGGTTAAGGCTAATTTTAAGGGTAAAACAGCAGGAGATACGGATTTAGTACCACATATAGCTGAGAGAGGTTATAGCTCGACACTGTTAAGTCCTTATGACATTACTTCTGGAGAAGCAGATTACACAAAGATCAATTCTTTAGATGGGAATTTATATAGTCCGACTACAACAGTAAATGGGTATATGGCTAAGTTACCATTAAAATTCAACATCATCCGAGTCATCCAAGACAAACTAGGCGAAGGTTTTTTTGAAGGTTGCGTGACGATTGAGGATAAAGTGCAGATGGCGAAGGATAGATTGAAAAGCATTGGTTGTAATTGGTGGGGATATGGTCAGTGTCCGAATGGGAATAAAGCTATGGGGAGTTTTTGGCTTACTGATAGTTCCATTTGGCAAGATGGAGGAACAAGTTGGAGTCATTCTTCTTCTGAAATTAGTAAAATTTCTATGACATCTATATATCCTAATAGTCGTGTTGACGACAACGGCTTCGTCCACTTCCTAGCCTACACTGATCCATCTGACGGAGTAACCGCATCTACCATCTCTACAGATTATGTAGAACTTGAAATCCAAATCGATGTATCTGAGTTTGGATATGATGTACTTGTTCCCGAAGAACAGTTTCCAGTCATGACTGAGAATTTACTCACTCAGCATCAAGCGTTTCCTGTTGACTTAGATTCATTTAGAGAGAATCATCTAGATGAAGCGACCAATGAAATATCAGATTTTGGAGTAATAAAAACATCTATAGTTGATGGATCAAGTGGGGCTGGATGGTATCATGCGGTTCAAACACCTGTCATTCCAAATGTAACATACACAATGTCTGCTGAAATCAGAAGTGCTAGTGATGTAGATGCAGCATTGAGAACTGAATTAAGATTGGGGAATGAAAATGTAAATGTTGATTTATATAGTGGAACACTACCCACGGAATGGACTAAGGTATCAAGATCATTTACTGTAACAAATGAAAATACGGCATTTAGGTTTGTTTTTTACATTCTTGGTACTGAGAGTGGAACCGTTTCATATGAAGCAAGAAACTTAAAACTAGAAAAAGGCATCAACCCTAACCCAACATGGAGCGAAGGACGAAAATCAAAAACCACGTTGAACTATCTTGGAAAAGTCGTAGGGGATGACGTTAGTGTTCCTCATAAATTTTACAGAGGAACTAGGACATCCCAAGATGATCCCTCAACTTATACAGCAGAAAATACTAGTGAAAATTACAATTCAATAAGTAAATTAGATGGGATTTTATATTCGTATACTACCTCTACAGAAGGTAATTACGCACAACACGTATTTGAATTCGACTTATCCCACTTAGGGCTATCCCTATTCGAGCTAAAAGATAAACTTCGTAAACTTTCCGTTTCATGGACTGGGTATGGTGAAGGGGATGATGGGATTGGATTGGCTTATGGGGTTGTACTCGATTGGTGGGTTGATAATAAAAACTGGTGGAATCCAAATTATGATGGCAATAAACACTCATCCGATTCACCACAAACTATAACAGTAAGCAATTCATCTGTTTATGGATCAGATATCTATCGATTGATCACCAACAACCAAAAAGTACGCATCCTAGTCCAGAGCACACATCCAGCAGGATCAAACTCAGATTCGATTGTAAACACCGTCTATATCAAACTAGACGTGGAACTATCCGAAGAAGTAGATTATATAAAATCAAACATTGTTAAAGTACGTAAAGAAACAAAGGAGATAAAGCTAGAATATCCGATTACTGATTACCGCACAGGAATAACGGATAATGTGGCTCTTTGGTATGATCATATGCCAGTATCTAAACCATTGGAAACTACCGAAGATGTGACGGTATTGTCTGAATTAGGAGATATATTAATTTCAGACTTATCTAGTGCAGTGGGAGATAAACAAGGTGTACACCATTGGATGAATCCTCTATATAGAGTTGGAAACGATAGTTTAAACGTATTTGGTGAATTTGGTTTTGCAAACATTCCACTTGCTGCAGACTCAAAAAATGTGAATGTTGGAAAGTCTATTCAAGTCAATGGATCAGGATTTAGAGACTACTTTATCACTCAATATGGAATATCCACTTTACAAAAACCGATGGTTGGAATAATCGGTAATTTAGTCATGCATGAAAATGAGTTAAAACTATTAATTGTAAGTATCTACAACGAAACTGGATTGATAGATACAAGTCAAAATGGGGTAGGATTACTGTTACCCATTAAAGGTAAACCACTAGTGAAATTAGAGAAGGGTGAAAGAAATCCAGCAATCACACCGAATGCATGGAGAACGCAAACAGGAGAGATACAGGGATACTTAGATCAAAACGGTGAGCTAATATTGACGTATCAATAGGGGGTGGTACTTTGGATTTCTCAGGGAATTT
>NZ_SIJB01000045.1 GCF_009910845.1 Chengkuizengella marina
AGCTCTAGGAAAAGAAGAGATTCCATTTTCATTTAGTGATTATGAAATGGTGGATACAATTGCATAAAAGGAGAGGTATTGGCATGAGTAAAAAATTAACGCTAGCTGATTTACTAACAAAAAAGGAACAGTTGAAAAAGAAAAAGAAACGGACCATGGCTTTGTATATTGAGTCACTTGATGCTGAGATCGTCATTGAAGAACCAAGTCGTGCATTTGCGATGGAAGCAATAGAAATGGCACAAGATCAAACAAGAAGTGATCAGGCAGATGCACACGTAGTTTACAATTGCGTCATTGAACCTAATTTAAAAGATAAGGATTTACAAAAACAGTTTGAATGTGTAGAACCAACGGATATAGTAGATATCATTTTCAGATCTGGTGAAGTATCAGCGATTAGTGGACACGTCTTAGAGTTAGCTGGATATGGTCAGGGTGTTCAGAAAGTAGACAAAGAACTAAAAAACTAATCAGTAGTGATGAGGATTTCTATTTTCTTCATCACTACGTACAAAAAGGATTTACGTTGGAATATTTATTAAATTTGGATTTAACAACTAAGCGTTTTATGGTTCAGTCGATGGATCAGTATATCGATGAAGAAAGCAAGAAATGGGGAAGTTTATTTGCACCTACATTTCTACTTGGAAGAAGGTGAGGCGATATGGGGGCCAAAGACATATCAAAAACATTATCCCTAAAAGACAGAGTGAGTGGGACCTTAAGAAAAATCAGCAAAGAAACGGTGTCATATAAAAAGAACTTAAGAAATCTAAAACAATCTGCAAACAGTGCTTGGAGTGCTGTAAAAGTAGGTGCCGCAGCAGGAGCAGTTGCAGCTACGAGTGCAGCAGTTGGAATTGCCACATTAACCAACAGTATGATGGATTATGCTTTTGAAGTGGATAAATTTTCTCAAGTCATGGGGATGACTCGTAAAGAATATCAACAATGGGATTACGTCATGAAACAAGTTGGATACTCTGCTGAACAAGCGAATGGAGATTTAGCCGCACTTGGTGAAAAAGCAATGGACGCAGCGAATGGGGTCGGTGAAGGAGCCGAGTTTTTTGGCATGTTAGGGCTTCAAGTGACCGATACCAGTGGAAAATTAAAATCACAGGAACAAATATTCAGCGAAACGATTAAAGCATTGCAAGGAATGGAGGACATCACCAAAAGAAATGCGATTGCCTCAGCGCTACTCAGTACAACTGGGGAAGAATTAGTCCCCATTTTGAATATGACAGCAGAACAATTAGAGAACATGAAATCAAAAGCCAATATCATCGATGATAAAACCATAGAGAATAGTAAGAAATTAAAAACCTCTATGAAGGATTTAAAAATGGGACTGATGGGATTGTCAGCAGAACTTGCAGGTCCAGCTCTTCCTTATTTCAATCAAGGAGTTCAATGGCTCATAGATAAAATACCGAACCTAAAACAATTTGCATCGGATGCATTTATCACGATGAAAACAATCATTTCAGATAACATTGGAGTGCTTCATTTTTTAAAAGCTTCATTTTTAGGTATATATGATGCGACTTCTACTGTTTTTGGTTTTATTGTTGATCATGGGTCAAAAGTTTCCCCTCTTTTTTGGGGCATTGTGGGTGCATTAACTGTATACAAAACCATCACAACCATTCTTGCAGTAAAAACAGCAGCATGGACAGCCGCACAATGGGCACTGAACGTGGCACTAAATGCAAACCCCATCGGGATCATCGTTGGAGCCATAGGGTTGTTAATTACAGTAGGTGTTTTATTAGTTAAAAACTGGGATACCGTAAAGGTTGCGAGTCAATCCCTTTGGAATGGAATTGTAGGAGGTGCAGAGTGGATGGCAAATACAGTGATAAAAAGTATGAATTGGATGGTTGATAAAGCACTTAAGCCAATCAACAAAATGATTGATGGGTTAAATAACATACCAGGAGTAAAGATTAAACCAATTTCTTTTGGCGGACTTGATGAGGTGAGTTTTGGTGCAACTAAATTTTCAATTGATGAACCTATGAGAAATACAAATGAAACTTGGAAACATTACGCACTAGGGGATGATAACACAGGAGGAGATCAAACATTTACACTACCAGAGATTGAAACAAATTCAAGTGTAATGCAAGGGATGACTGCTGCATTGAAAGATAATACAAAAACAATGAAAGCTACTAAAGGTGGAGGAAGCACAATCAATATAACGGTAAATGGCAGTGATCTGACCGCAGAAGAGATAGCAGATAAACTTGTACCGCGCATTGAACGTAAACTATTTACCTAAAGGGGGTAATTGAATGATTTCAATATTTTTATCTATAAACAATAACGAAGAAGTCATTGAATTACCTGTTATTCCTGAAAAACTAGAGAATGATTCCCCTTTTAATAATGATGCATTTGAAGGAATGGAACAGGAATTAAATTTAATTGGTACTCGTGGCAACAAAACAATGAGTATTGATAGTTTTTTTCCTGTTACGGATTATCCATTTCTTAAGTCAAGAGAATTATGGGGAATGGAATATGTTGAGACGATTGAAAGATGGCGTGATCGTAGGTATCCATTGAGGTTGATTATCGCAAATACAAACCCCAAAGGATATGCTGTAAATTTAGCTGTAACAATAGATGATTTCAGCTATGGGGTTGGTAAGAGCGAAGATATTGAATATAGTTTATCCTTGCGTGAATTTCCTATCATAAGGGTGGGTGGTTAGTTGTGTTTAAGTTAACTCTAATTAAACCTACTGTACAATATGATATTACTACACTTGTTGGTGGTTTTTCTTGGGATAGTGAATTTACAGTAACATCCACATTAGAGTTTGATGTAGTTAACGGTGATACACGATTCTTTCCCAAAAACCCTTGTGATGTGGGAGATATGGTGATTTTATCAAAAGGTGAAGAAGAAATATTTAGAGGTATTCTTACTGAAGAAGAAAAAAAAGGTAGGGATGCGATTACGTATCGAGCGAATGATTTTTCATGGTATTTAGGTCAATCCAAGTCTGTGTATCAATTTAATGGTATCTCTGCAACAGACGCAATTACAAGAATTTTAAACGATTTTGGTATTTCAATTGGTTCGATATTAACAATGCCAACTGTTATTGATAAAATTTATATCCTAGAAACCCCAGGTAAGATCATTCAAGATATCATCGACAAAGTAGGAAAACATGAAGGGTATGCTATCAATGGGGAAATGAGAGAGGGGAAACTTTATCTCGAAAAACGAAATGACTTGTTGATTGAAGGACAATTTAAATTAACGGAGGACTCTAATTATAACGTGACTGATGCAATTGGTGATCCACAGCGCAAAAGAAGCATTGAAGAAATGCGAAACCGTATCAAATTAATTGTAGATGATGAAGAAACCGAATATGAAATTACTGCAGAAGCAGAAGATAATAGTTTGATAGAGCGTTATGGATTGATAGAGGAAACCATAAAAATAGATGCAGAAGATGCAGCTAAAAGTAGACAGGTCGTAAAGAATTTACTAAGACAGCTGGGAAGAGTGCATGAGACAGTAAGAATAAAACTGATGGGCGACATACGATTTAAGTCGGGTCGTCTTTTTGATGTTATTGAACCTGTGACTGGTATTAATAATCGTTTTATGATTGTGTCAGTAAAGCATCAAGTGTCAAACCAAATACACACAATGGAGTTAGAATTAGTCTTACCAGAGGGTGTGGCGTAATGAAGAACATTGATAAACTAGCTCAAATGTTTAAGGACAGAGAGAATCGAGATCACATTGGTATGACTACAGGAGAAGTCATTGCTGTTTCTCCATTACGTATAAGTTACGGTCAAAGTGTAATTTTAGAATCTCGTCATTTAGTTATTTCTAAAACATTTTATAATAGTCATGCAGAAAAGGGGGATAAGGTCATGATGATGCCCGACAATGAACTTAAAAAATGGTATGTGATTGATACGGTGGTGAGCATGTGAGTTTACCTAAAATAGCAGCATTGGAATTTGAAATTAAACAGACAAATGAAGTTGAAAGTGTGCATAAAACATACGTGTGGGATTATGAGACAAGGGACTTGAAAGTAGTAAGTGGAAAACTTGTTGAAGCTACAAAAATTGAATACGTGAAAGAATGGTGTAAAAAAGCGCTCAGTACAATAAAATATACCTCTATTTATGATAATGCCGAATATGGAAGTGAACACCACTCCCTAATTGGGAGCACATTTAAAGCTGAGTTCCTAAAATCAGAAATAGAGCGAATGATTAAAGAGGCTTTATTACAAAATAACTCCATTACAAGAGTGGATTCATTTTCTTTATCTCAATCCGGATCATGGTTAACTATAAGTTTTAGTGTCCATAGTATTTATGGAACGTTAGAGCAGGAGGTGAAGATTTGAAGAATAGAAATGAAATTCATGAGGAAATGCTTGCCAATATCAGTGATGACTATGATAAAACAGTTGGGACGTTTATCTATGATGCAACGAAACCTGCAGCAATAGAATTTGAAAATGCTTATGCTGATTTGAATAGGGTTGAGGGAAAGTTGAGTATTGAGAATTTAGAAGGTGTTGAATTAGAACAGAGAATTAATGAAAGGGCAGGGATTGAACGTAAGCCAGCAACAAACGCAGTAGGTTATTTATTAGTTGAAGGGAATGGAGAGATTGCTAATGGGGATTTGTTTGAAACAGGTTCAGGGGTACAGTTCGAATCAACTGAAACAAAAGCAATCAATGGAAGTGATGTTGTAAATATAAGATCCATAGAACCAGGTGAGGTCGGTAACGTACCATCAAATCAGATAACGTTAGTTCCTGTAACAATCTCTGGCATAACCTCAATAAATAATCCAAATCCTACAGCAGATGGGTTTGAAGCCGAATCTGATGCAGAATTACTTGAAAGATATTACGATAAAATACAAACACCTAGTACAAGCGGAAATAAAGCACATTATATCAACTGGGCGAGGGAAGTATCAGGTGTAGGAGATGCAAGAGTTTTTCCTTTATGGGACGGTGATAACACTGTGAAAGTAATGGTTATAGACTCTAACATGCATCCTGCTAGTCAAAATATTATTGATGAAGTGCAACAATATATAGATCCAGATGTAACAGGCATGGGGGAAGGACAGGCACCTATAGGAGCATTTGCAACAATAGATACTGCTACAGCCATTGAAGTTAATATTCAATTCTCAGTCACAACAGAGGTTGGTTATAGTGAGGGCGATGTTATTGAAAGTGTTTCGAACTCTATTTCTGATTATCTTCAACAAATTGCTTTTGATGAAGAATACGTATCTTATGCCATGATCGGAAACCTAGTACTTACGAGTGAAGGGGTTAAAGATTATTTGAATTTAACAGTAAATGGTGGAGCCAACAACATTAGTGTTAGTGAAACAGAGGTTGCTATATTGGGAGGGGTCAACATTGTCTGAAATGATGAACCACCTTCCTATTTTTATGCGAAAAAGCAAGGTTTTTTTAGAACTTTTTAATGCTGAAGAACAAGAGTTTAACCAACTAAATGTTGTTAGAGAGGATTTGCAGAGTCAACTTTCAGTGGATACAGCTACATGGGGATTAGATATTTATGAGAAAGAATTAAAAATCAAAACGGATAAAACAAAAACATTTGAAGAAAGACGAAGTGTAATCAAATCCAAGTGGCGAGGCTTTGGTAAAGCTGATTCTAAACTCATACAATTGGTTGCTGAATCCTTTATGAATGGGCAAGTAGAGGTTAGATATGAAAATCCCAATGGGGAACCCAATCCTCCTTATTCCATCATTGTAAAATTTATAGGAACTCGTGGGGTGCCTACTAACCTTGAAGATTTACAGAATCTAATTGAGGAAATCAAGCCAGCACATAAGGGTATAGAATTTGAATTCACGTATATAACTTGGAATGAATTAGAGCGAGGTACTTTTACTTGGAATGACATAGACTCGATGGATTTAACTCGTAATGAGTTCGAAACTTTGAAAGTAGAGTAAAAAAGGAAGTGAAATGAATGCCAGAACAAAGCAAGAACTATTCATTACCTAAACCACTTGGACATGAATATATGAATAGAGAAATCCACAATGATCTAATTGATTCTATCGATGGTGCCATTAAGCAAGCAGAAGATACTGCAAAAAATCATACAGATGAACTCGTAGATCAGGCAGAGATCAATGTTAAGGACTCACAAGCAGAAACAACTAGAAATGCAATCCACAGTGGCTTTATGAATCTAAGTGATCTTGATTTATCAGAACCTACCAAAATCACATTACTAAAAGAAGAAAAAGCCAACATTAATGGATATATATTGACTATCCCAGAAGGTACAGAAATTGAACTACCAGAAGCACCAACAGATGGTAAACGTGAGGACTTAGTTTTCCTTGAAGCTTGGTTCCCTATAGAGGGTAATGGATATGATATGAGTCGGAGATTTAGAACTGTTGTAGGAGTGGATGTTTTTGATGAAAGTAATTTTGAAGATGGTTTTCCTATCGCATACAATGTTGGTTATGATTATGGCTTTCAAGGAGGTAAAACATACGCTATCCCACAAGGAGGTAACAACGAACCATTAAACGGGGATTCATATTTATACAATTTTTCTAGGTCTGACGATTCTCAAACACAAAATGTAAAGATGCCAAAGTCTCATGATCGAGGTTTATATTTAACGGGACGACCTGATGATACCTCTAAATACATCCTCCAAACCGCAGACGGATATGTCTATGCTATCCCTATGTTTCGTATTAAACGTAGAAATAGTGGAGGATATAGTGTCAGCAATGGGAATGGGGCTAGGGAGTGGTTTGGTGTAAACCTAGCATCAACTTACATTGCTAACACATACGAGCTACATGTTACTGATGCAAGTAATTATATGATTGGCGATTATGTATATTTAGGTACAGGTTATAAAGATATTAAAATATTATCTATTGACTATGAAAGCAACAAACTTACTGTAGATAAAACATGGCATTACGATTTATCAACCTCTACTTTTGTAAGGTTAGAATCAGACCGCCCAGACAACCTATACTCCAACATCATAGATCAACGTGACATCATGGACCTACGTCACAAAGTATCCCTTACAAGTGTAGATTACAACAAAGTCATGCAAGAAGAATTTAATTGTTTGCTAGAGGGTAAAAACGGAAATGTTGAGATGAAAAAAGAGTATTTTGGGTTGGAGAAAGCACCGAGTTATATTGAACCTGAGTTGCAGAGTGTAAAAGTGAAAGGTAATGATGGAGTTACTAGGGAATTAACGAACATACTAGGGGATGCTAGTTTTAGAGATAATGATTTGGGGCTCTGGTCGAAGATGAATGGTAGCTATGATTATACTATAAGTTTTGAACCTTCTAATTCAAAGGAGTATAACAGTGTGGTTTTAACATCCCACAGTGCAGATCCTACTACATCTAGATGTGTTTTTCGTTCGAATGTAAGTCTGAGTGAAAACCAACATTATATTTTTATATCTGATGTAGAAATAAACGATGGAGCTAGGGGAGAAATGAGAATTGCAGCTAGTAACGATATTACTTTATTGACTGGAAAATTTGAAACAAGTGGAAAGTATTATTTAAAGTTTTATAATGAAAGTGCCATTAATGATGGATGGACAGGGGTATACAACCGCACTGAAGTTGGAGAAGATGGAAAAACGATAAAAGTAAATGGGATGCGTCTTTATGAAATAGACCAAGAAACCTACAACAAAATAGATGTTGATCCTGAATTCACAGGTGAGGAATTAGTGAAAAAACTTCCTTATGTGAATAGTTATCCTAATGTTGTTGAGAATTTGTTACCTAATTTTGATGAGGGTTGGAATGACTATTCTTCAGGAAAAGGAATTATTTTGGACAGTTTACATGTGAAATTTGAAAGTGATACTAGTATTAATCGACACTATACATTTTTTGTTCCAGTACAGGAAGGAATAGAGTATGGAATATTAACCGGTTCTGAATATGAAGAATCAGGTGCAAAAGCTTACTTTTATTTTAACAATGCGACAGCCGAAGAAAACCCTAGTACGAGTAGAAGGATAACGGAGTCTATTCAAAATGGATTATCAGTCATCGCTCCAATTGGAAGTAAATATGCAGAGTGCGTTGTCCTGAATGTCTCAGGCACAGGAGACTCAGAACTTTTAAGATTACCGATATTTTACAAAGTGGAATATGGAAAAATACCTTATTCTTTAATACCACACGGTAAATGGTACATCCCATATGATTACATCAACGGCGATGTGAATACTAGATTCGATCTAACCGACCAAAAACGCATCCTATCCGATGCACAAACAAGTCAAAAAGTGTCCGATAAAATAGAAGTTTTATCTAATGACCATTTAAAGCATTTTGAAGTGATTCAAAGTGTTGAAGGTGTTTGGAGTGTTGGAGATACAATTAAGATTAATGGTTATGACGGTATTGTTAGTGGTGTGATTGATGTGGATACCGCATTAACTAGGGTAATTAGCTATGCAGATGGTCAAACTCACAAAGATTTAACTTTAGACTCTACAAAATTCACATTAACTGATGTGTCGAAACTCTCCATAGGAGACACTTATAATCTTTGGCAACCAGACTACGAAATAGATTACAGTTTAACCATTACTGTAATTGATATAGACGTTGACAATAATATTATTTCAACGGATGTAGAATACAACAGTTCTGACATAAGTACCTATTGGATAGTAGAAACCACAACAGACACATCAACACCAGTAGTGAAAGCAGATGGAATAAGTGGAACATGGACAAATCTAGCAACGAGTGAAGCAACTTATATTATTGACACAGTACCAAGCGATAATACAGTAGATATTTTGATTGAATATAGTGTTAACTATGCAGGTGGGGACGGAATTGAGCATGTGCCAACGGAAGTGTTGGAAGGTGAAGTGAATAGGCAGAAGGTTGTTAGGTCTGAAGATGGGATTGTCACGATTAAGGTTAATTTTGAGGGGAAAACAGCGGGTAATACGGACTTAAATCCTCATTCTTTTTGGCACAAACATTATGAAGGTTTAGCTTCTCCTGACATGTTTATAACTGAACTACCACAAGCATCATATAATCAAATTTCGAGTTTAGATGAAGAACTTGCTATTTCTCAAATTTTAGAGGAAGGAAAGCAAGCAGAAAAGTTATTCAGATTCAACGTCATTCGAGTGATTCAAGACAAACTAGGCGAAGGCTTTTTTGAAGGTTGCGTGACGATTGAGGATAAGATACAAAGAGCGAAAGATCAAATTGAAATCATAATATGTAATTGGTGGGGTTATGGTGAGAACCCAGGTGGGTTTAATGCAAACTTTGCAATTCGGAGAACAGAATCGTCTGAATGGGAAAATAGAGATAGTCATACTAGTAGTGATGTATCAGATTTATTAGCTTCCACAGGTAATATGGATGTTCGAATAGATGACAATGGTTTTGTACATTTCCTAGCCTACACAGACCCAAGTGATGGAGTAACCCCATCGACTTTATACACTAACCATGTAGAACTTGAAATTCAAATCGATGTATCAGAACTTGGGTATAATGTGTTAGTTCCTGAAAAACAGTTTCCAGTGTTAACAGAGAATTTATTGACTGCTAATCAAGCGCTTCCTGTGGATTTGGAAGGATATAAAGAGAATCATTTAGATGAAGCGACCAATGAAATATCAGATTTTGGCGTAATAAAAACATCTATAGTTGATGGATCAAGTGGGGCTGGATGGTATCATGCGGTTCAAACACCTGTCATTCCAAATGTAACATATACAATGTCTGCTGAAATCAGAAGTGCTAGTGATGTAGATGCAGCTTTGAGAACTGAATTAAGATTGGGGAATGAAAATGTAAATGTTGATTTATATAGTGGAACACTACCCACGGAATGGACTAAGGTATCAAGATCATTTACTGTAACAAATGAAAATACTGCATTTAGGTTTGTTTTTTACCTTCTTGGTACTGAGAGTGGAACCGTTTCATATGAAGCAAGAAATTTTAAACTAGAGAAAGGCATCAATCCTAACTCTACATGGACACCAGGAAGAAAATCAAAAACCACGTTGAACTATCTTGGAAAAGTTGTAGGGGATGATGTTAGTGTCCCTCATAAATTTTACAGGGGAACTAGGACAACCCAAGATGATCCCTCAACTTATACAGCAGAAAATTCTAGTGAAAATTACAATTCAATAAGTAAATTAGATGGGATTTTGTATCCATATACTACCTCTACAGAAGGTAATTACGCACAGCATGTATTCGAATTCGACCTATCTCACTTAGGGTTATCCCTATTCGAGCTAAAAGATAAATTTCGTAAACTTACTGTTTCATGGACTGGATACGGTCAAGGGGATAATGGAAGTGGATTAGCTTATGGAGTTGTACTCGATTGGTGGGTTGATAATAATAACTGGTGGAATCCAAATTATGATGGCAATAAACACTCATCCGATTCACCACAAACTATAACAGTAAGCAATTCATCTGTTTATGGATCAGATATCTATCGATTGATCACAAACAACCAAAAAGTATACATCCTAGTCGAGAGTATACATCCAGCAGGAGCGAACTCAGACAGTATTGTATCTACTGTCTATATCAAGCTAGACGTGGAACTATCCGAAGAAGTAGATTATATAAAATCCAACATCGTTAAAGTACGTAAAGAAACAAAGGAGATAAAGCTAGAATATCCAATTACAGATCACCGCACAGGAATAACTGATAGTGTGGCTCTTTGGTATGATCATATGCCAGTACCTAAACCATTGGAAACTACCGAAGATGTGACGGTATTGTCTGAATTAGGAGATATATTAATTTCAGACTTATCTAGTGCAGTGGGAGATAAGCAAGGTACTCACCATTGGATGAATCCACTCTACAGAGTTGGGAATGATAGCTTAAACGTATTTGGTGAATTTGGTTTTGCAAACATTCCACTTGCTGCAGATTCAAAAAATGCAAACGTAGGAAAGTCTATTCAAATCAATGGATCAGGATTTAGAGACTTTTTTATCACTCAATATGGAATTTCCACATTACAAAAGCCGATGGTTGGAATTATCGGTAATTTGGTGATGCATGAAAATGAGATCAAATTACTAGTTGTCAGTATCTACAACGAAACTGGATTGATAGATACAAGTCAAAATGGTGTATGTTTACTGTTACCGATTAAAGGTAAACCACTAGTTAAGTTAGAGGAAGGAGAGCGTAATTCAGCAATCACACCGAATGCATGGAGAACGCAAACAGGAGAGATACAGGGATACTTAGATCAGAACGGTGAGCTAATATTGACGTATCAATAGGGGGTGGTACTTTGGATTTCTCAGGGAATTTTTTGGACTTTAGTAGTGAAAAGGATGAATTAAACACATCGACACAACCAGATTCATCCTATGTGAATATTGATCTTTTTAACGATAACTATGCAAGGATTACACTGGATTTTTCAATAGATCAGTCTGTTTATAGAAAAATCACATCATATAATTTCACTCCACCTTACACAAGTGATGATTATGTAGATTCCGTAGAAATCAATGCTTATGATCGTGAAGGTGATAAATTAGCCATTTATAAGAGTGAAAGTGATTATACCAGTGAAAGAAATTATAGTGGTGACGTAAATAATTTACCTCCAAATTGTGTCCGTATAAGTTGTGAAGTCATTTTTGTAGATCCAGGAAGCACTTATCGTTTTACTAACACTCATAGAGGAAATTGGTTCTTACAGGTAGAGGATAAAGTGGTTTCCCCACCTACTAACTTAAGGGTTACAGTAAACACAGGGAGTAGCATTTCTTTAGCATGGGATCAACCCATAGATTTACTAGATTTTGTTGGATATAAGGTGGGATACGGCGCTGAAACAATCACAACAAATGATACATCGGCTACGTTTAATGTGCTTGAGGGTGAAACTTATACCTTTACCGTTACAGCGTATGATATTTACGATGATGAATCTACAGGCATAGAAACTATCATAACAGCATTAGATGAACCTC
>NZ_SIJB01000046.1 GCF_009910845.1 Chengkuizengella marina
TATTCACTGCACTAATTACATAATAGTACGTTGTTCCGTTTGTTACATTTGTATCAATATAACTTGTAGAGGTTACATCACTAGCTAAAGTTATATATGGACCACCGCTTACTTCTGATCTTTTAATTGTATAACTTTCTGTATCACTACTTGCATTCCATGAAATTTGAACTTGTCCATCACTAGATGTTACTATTATATTAGTAGGTTGATCAGGTTGAGAGGAAAAAGTTTTCATATCTTCCCATAACAATACTCCTTCTACTTGTTTATAAGCATCCATACCTGCGATAAGTATATTACCATCTCTTTTTACTCCTACAGTAAGAGTACGTCCTGTAGATACTTGTACAATATCAGTCCATTCGCTTACTTCTAATTGACCATAATCATTCCGACCCACAGCCACTACTCTTCCATCACTTTTCAATCCTACCGTATGAGATGATCCAGCAGATACTTGTACAATATCAGTCCAGTCATTTACTTCTAATGGACCATAATCATCCTGACCCACAGCCACTACTCTTCCATCTTTTTTCAATCCAACTGTATGGGAACCTCCTGCAGATACTTGAACAATGTCAGTCCATTCGCTCACCTCTAATCTTCCACTACTAGCCCAGCCTACTGCTCTTACGGTACCATCTTTTTTCAATCCAACTGTATGATGGTCTCCTGCAGATATTTGGTGTATGTTAGTCCAATCACTTACTCCCAATTGTTTGTAATAATCATACCCTTCTGCAATTACTCTTCCATTACTTTTCAATCCTACCGTATGAAAAACACCTGCAGACACTTGAACAATGTCAGTCCATTCGCCTACATCCAATTGACCATAATTATTGTAACCTACTGCCTCAACAGTTCCATCATTTTTTAACCCAGTCGTATGATAAGAACCCGTGGAAACTTCTACTATGTCAGACCAATTATTTACTCCCAACTGACCATAATCATCCCGACCTTCTGCCGCTATACTACCATCACTTTTCAATCCTACGGTATGATATGTTCCTACAGATGCTTGTACAATATCAGTCCACTCACTTACTTTTGATTGACCATAATGATCCCGACCTTCTGCCACTATACTACCATCACTTTTCAATCCTACCGTATGAGATAATCCAGCAGATACTTGGACAATATCAGTCCATTCGCTTACATCCAATTGACCAAATTCATTTTCCCCTACTGCCACTACGGTCCCATCACTTTTCAGCCCTACTGTATAATGATTCCCTGCAGATATTTGAACAATGTCACTCCATTCGCTTACTTCTAATTGGCCATACTCATTCCGACCCACAGCTACTACACTTCCATCACTTTTCAATCCAACTGTATGATAATATCCTGCAGATACTTGGACAATGTCACTCCATTCACTTACTCTCAATTGATGGTTTCTATCATTACCCACAGCTACTACACTTCCATCACTTTTCAACCCAACTGTATGAATATAACCATTGGATACTTGGACAATGTCACTCCAGCGGCTAACTCCCAATTGACCATAATCATCTCTTCCTACTGCCTCTACGGTCCCATCACTTTTTAACCCAACAGTATGATAAAAATTTGATGATATTCCTACAATGTCACTCCAGTGGCTAACTCCCAATTGACCATAATCATCATTTCCTGTTGCCTCTACGGTCCCATCACTTTTTAATCCTGTAGTATGATAAGTACCTGTAGAAACTTCTACAATATTAGTCCAGTTACTTACTTCCGTTTGACCATGCTGATTTCTACCCACTGCCACTACAGTTCCATCACTTTTCAAACCAACTGTATAATTAGATCCTGCACTTATATGGTTCTTTTTCAGTTGTTGAATGTAGTTGATACTTGAAACAGTCATTTTATTCAAATCTTCAACTTCTTTTGCTATAACTACAGCTGAAAATACTAATAGAAATATACAAAGTAAAGTTACTGTTTTTTTAATAATCAATATGATTCCTCCTAATATTTATGTTATTATGTAAATTTCTTAATTACACTTCTAGAAACCAGCTTTCCCCCTTCAATTACTAAAACTTTCATTAATTTACCTTTAAATCATATATAAATCTCTTTCATATTCCAATGGAAATAAATTCATTCTGAGGCTATGGGGATCTAGAATTAAACAGTTTAAAAAACTTTCATAAAATGTTAACAGAATAAATAATCAGAAGAAATATTAAATTCTCTCTTCTTATTTATTATTCTCGTAATCCTTCTTTACTTTTTGCTATCCTTTTATAATTTGTTTCTAACATGTAGCACCTGTTAGTTAATAATTTATCCTGTTGTTTATCATCCTGCTTCCCTCCCCTAGCTCAATGGATGATATTTTCCCAACAAAAAAAGAACGTATATCTACGCCCTTTCTGCTAACCGTTTAATTTATAAAATTTTATTTTCAAACTGTTATCTATAATGTTATTACCGTTGCTTTTAGACTTCTGGATCCAACAAAGATATTGTCTACTTCAACTTCATTTGTTGTAACCCTTGTACATACGAGATCATACGTATTGATTCCAGCAGGTGGACTATCGTCTAGAACAGGAAAGTTTGGAAAATTTGTATGTCTTCCTTCAGAAACAGCATCATAATCCATTTCATCATTTATCGTCGCAATGGTAGTGCTATTGCGCATGATTTCATATGTTACTTCAAAAGATACAGAAGTGTCTGGGTCTCCTACAACAGCAATTTGAGCCATTGAATCCAGAGAGACTTGTGTATTCATTGGCTGTGTAACACATACATCAACTGTAGCTACAACTCTAGGTATCGGAACACCTGCTATAGGTGAAGGAAGTTCAATTGCCCCTTCACCACCATATGGGTTCTCAACCGAAAAACTTTGAGCCACAACAAAAGGTTCTTTTTTAAGTCCCATAAACTCACCTCCAAACTTCATAATTATCCGTTTATCCTATCTTATGAACAATCTAACGTTGTTGCTTGGACTCTTATCTATGGGCTGGAATGGAAAAAACCAACTGATATATTTTAATTGATAATTGGGATAATATAAAAGCAAGCTGTCTGTATTAGTCCTTATTAAGTTAATTCTTAGTGAGGACTTTCTTCTTTTTAGGTGATTATTAACGCTCACCGCTTTTATAGATCCACACGCCAAACCTCACACCTATGTCCTATGCTAGTTAAATCTTTCACCACTTCTTTTACTTCTGAGTGGGTAAACCTCAGTGCAAGAGATTCACGTCTTGTCCAATCATAAAACCTTGGTCCTATATAATAACCTTCACTAGATTTTATTATGTATGCGGATTCCATGATCTCTCACATCCTTTCCATACAAAAAAAGCACTATATGTGCCCTTCTCGTTTAAGAATAAATTTATTTTTAAACTGTAATCTATAATGTGAACACTGTGGCTTTTAAGCTTCTGGATGCGGCAAAGATAGGCGGAAAGCTGCCACCCTTATTTGTACATACTAGATCATACGTATTAATTCCAGCACTTGGATTATTATCTAGGACAGGAAAGTTTGGAAAGTTTGTATGTCTTCCATCATCTGGAAATGATCCTGTTGGAACATAATCCATTTCATCAATGATCGTTGCAATAACTACGTTATTACGAAATAGCTCATATGTTACTTCAAAAGATGCGCTTGAAGCACCAGCGACATTACCATTTGCAGCAATTTGAACCATTGAATCCAGTGATACTTGTGTTTTCTGTGGCTGAGTAACACATACATCAACGGTAGCTACAACTACAGGTGTTTCAGTAGGAAAGGGATCAGGAAGAGGAATTGCACCAGCATTAACATCATACGGATCCAATACTGAAAAACATTGAGCTACGACAAAAGGCCCCTTATTTAAACCCATAAAATTACCTCCCAACTTTTTAAACTAAAATATCATCTCACACTATCTTATGAACAATCTCATGAAGTTGCTTGGACTCTTATCTATGGGCTGGAATGTAAAAAACCAACTGTTATATTTTAATTGATAATTGGGATAATATAATAGCAAGCTGTCTGTACATAGTCCTTATTAAGAGTAATCTTAGTAGGGACTTTCTTGTTTATCATCCTGCTTCCCTCCCCTAGCACAATGGATGATATTTTCCCAACAAAAAAAGAACGTATTTCTACGCCTTCTGTTAACCCGTTTAATCATAAAATTTTATTTTCAAACTGGTATCTAGCATTCAAATACTGTTGCTTTTAGGCTTCGAGAGCCAACAAAAATCTCATCTACACCATCTGTTGAAACCCTTGTAATTCTGAGTTCATACGTATTGATTCCAGGACTAGGATTGTTATCTAGTATAGGAAAGTTTGGAAAGTTCGTGTGCTTTACAAAGTCAGGTGATGCCTCATAGTCCATTTCATCATTGATCGTTGCAATCACAGTATCATTACGTAGAATATCATAGGTCACTTTAAAAGTTGCAGAAAACTGTATCGCATCAAAAGCAATTTGAGCCATTGAATCCAGTGATACTTGTGTTTT
>NZ_SIJB01000047.1 GCF_009910845.1 Chengkuizengella marina
ATAAAACGTTAGATAATTTTTCCTTTAGCTTTTTCTCTAGTACAGCTTTTTCTTTTTCGTCCAGTTCTTCACTACTTATCTTGTCTGGATCTTCTCCAGTAGGAATTGCAAAAGAACGTAAAAATAAATATTTAAATGCATATGTCATTGCCTTTCCTACACCTTTATCTTGTGTATCCGATCCAGTACCACTTGATACTAATATTTCATATTCACCTGTTTCGGCATCAACTATCTTGTATTTCACATCTACGGTGGATAGTGTCCCTTCTCTCTTGTGAATCTGCTCAATAGGGAACACTATTAATTTATTTTCAATTAATTCTTGTCTAACTCTTGAAGTTACTTTTTCTTCTGTAATTGCTTTATAATGGTTTTGTCCAAACTGTATATGATCATCTTTTACAAGGTAGTCAATGGCTTGCATTACATTCAGCATTTTTAAATGTAAAGACAAAATTTTCACCGACTTTCAAAATTAGAATATTAATGATATAATTGCCTCGAAATATTTATTAATTTATTAAGCGTAGCTGTTGCCGCAGCTCGCTTTTTCTATTCGTTCAATGTGCCTTCTAGCAGTCTCTTTAACCTTTATAGCTTTGTGATCAGTAAAAGTATTTTTTTCATAAATCTGTTTCCATACCTCATATTGGCTCACGCCACAACACCCCTTTCATGTTCAACATTTAGAATCATTTGTTGTTCAATTCTTAAATCATCAATATATTTTTGAACCCTTCCTTGTACCATTTCTATCATTTGTTTAGTCAGTTCTTGTACAAATATTCGTTCACTAGAAACTCCTAAAAATAATTCTATATAGTTACATAATTGAATGAACGAAAATACAGCATGTTCATATTGAAATGTCATGTTGTTGAAAGGTTCTAGCTGCATCCAATACTCTTGATTTTCCACTATATTAATAAGGGCTAACTGAGGTACTGATGGATAATCATGAATGTATTCATCAATCTGACAAATTACTTGTTTACTAATGCGATCCAGTGTATCCGTAACAATATCTTTCGTATTTACACACATAAGTATTGCACCTCCACTACATCACCACATTCAATTGCTTCTTTAAAGCACTCTGGACAATGTGGTTGTTTATCTTTATAAACTAACCATTCCGCTTGATTTCCACATCCGCATGTATTTAAGTTATCTACTGTTTCAAATACTGGTGATTCATTACTTCCTGCAAATCTATCCAAATTCATCATGCTATCTCTCCTTTCTCTTCGTCTTTCTTTTTAGGAACCCAAGCGTTAACATATTTAACAACATCTTTTCTATCTTGCCTTAATACATCACGATAACTAGGTACTCCCCAGCGATCCTTAATATCTCGGTATATCTCAGCAAATAAATACCTACGTTCTTCTTTGTCTTGAGAAAACATGTATACTCTTGATGAAATCTTTTTTTGTAATCCTCGTTGCTCACCTTGAGTGATTGTTATCTGCTTGTCCACTTTTTGTTCAACACTTTCAATTTTTTGTTCTAGCTTTGGTATCTTAACAATCATGTCTGCTGTTCTATGGAGAGCTAACGCCTCAGCTTCAACTTTTGTTAAGTTTGGTATATTGTTTTGAAGTTCATCCTTCATTAGTTTGAATTCTTCAATAAACTTCACTTTCATTTTCATTACTTCAACTGTTGTATAAGACATAGCGATTAATGTAAAAGCATCTTCAGTTAAAAGATATTTCTTATACAATTGTTTGTTTTGAGGGTGTACATAATGGGTCTCCCCAAAGTTGGGGAGTGAGAATTTTTCTTCCCCTGCTTCAATTAATTTTTCTATCTGACTCTCAATATCCCTTATTACATGGTCATGTCTTTTCCCAAATACTTTTGCTACTGTTAAACTATCTGTTACTGGTCGATTGTTTTCGATGTATACTAATTGATTCATTCTTTCACCTCTCTTTTAATTTTTCTTAGTTTAGTAATACTTCATCTTTCCTTTCTTGCTCATGTAGCCAACTAAAAAAGGAATCTTTTGAAACTCGTTTACTTCTTCCAATTCTGATTAAAGGGAATGATTTTAACTCCATAATTTCATAAGCTCGCCTTTCAGATATATGTAGTATCTTCTTAATGTGTTGTGCGGATAAGATATCTGGTAAATCTTGAATGTAATTATCCAAGCTATAATGACTTTTATTTTCATTTTTTTTATAATCTTCTGATAAATAAGCTCTGTTTTTTTCAACATTCTTTAAAACACTTGATACAAGTTCAGTTATAGATTGAATCGTTTCCTCAGAAATTTGGATTCTAATATTAATTTCTTTCATATTCATCCCACCTAATTGTTTTTAATTAGTATGGGCTATTACCGTATGGATTTATTTGGATTTCTTTTTTTCTTTCACCTTCCTTTATTTAAGGATTGCTGTACTTTATATTTTTTATCAACCTCCGTCCATCTCACTCAATAACTGCAATAAATACTAAAGATACTAATAATTCATAATTTTATTCTTCTTTCTTTGATTAATAAGCTTTTTATTCTTCTATTAAATAGTTTCATGTTTTTTCATAGATTAGAGATTAAAAAAATAGAATTTCACACATCTTCTTTTTCAACTAATGTGTGAGCACATTTCCAAACTGCTTGATAGAATCTATTAAGTATTTCTAATTCTTCCTCTTTGGTTTTGTTGACATAAGCGTCATCACAGAAAATCATCTTTGTGTTACCAGACATATACTCCTCTACTACATTCCCTTTGATTTCCATAATAACTTCACCTCTCTTATAATTTTTCAATCATTTCTACTTTAAACTATCTGTTACTGATCGATTGTTTTCGATATAAACTAATTGACTCATTCTTTCACCTTCCTTTATTAGAGTTTTCTAATCAACTTCCTCACTTTTCGTATAATTCAAGCTCTCTTGCTCTCTCATCCAATTATCAAGTGTGCTTGTCCTAAATATTATTCTTGGTTTTTGAGAATCTTTAGCACCAAGCTTTATATGAGGTATATCTCCTTCTTTACACATTCGATATAGTAATTTATCTGAAATACCTGTGTACTCAGCTGCTTCTTTGATATATTTAGTCTCTTATCCTGAAAATCTACGTCCTGAAATCCCTTTTGTACTGATGTTAATGATTTTACTGATATATAAGTTTTTAATTTAACAACTAACTCAACAACATTTATTACAAGAGCATTTATTAACTCAATTGTTTCCTCTGATAATTGATCTTTCTCTTTTCTCATTTACTTATCCCACCTAATTATTTTTAATTAGTATGGCTACTATTGCATACAATAATTATGCTTGACCCTCTAGTCTGTCTCCTTCCTTTACTTGATAGAAAAAAATTAATAAGGTTGTTCCTCTAACCATGTCACTAGAAACACCCTTGTTTCTCTTGCTGGAAAGTACCACTTATGTCCTACTTTTCTTTTCGGGAATCTCGGATCAAAAAAGAATGTGTCCTGTATAGTATTCCAACTCATACATGTACGACGTTTTAATTCTGCTGTGTCCCAAAAAACATATTCTAAGTCAATTTCTTTAACTATTTCAGAAACTTTTTGTTTACAAAGTTCTTGAATTTCTTTTTTATCCACTTGAACAGTTAACATTTTCTATCACCATGCTTTCTAGTTTCTGAACATTTATCAAAATATTGTATTTCCGTCATTTTCAACATGTTTAAATCCACATCTAATGCATTGGCTAACTTTAGTAATGCATCTATGCTAGGAGCGTACCTCCCGTTCTCAATATCTGATATATAATTCCTTGACAAACCTGTAGTATCAGAAAGTTCATGTTGTTTGAGTTTCTTTTCTTTTCGATATGTTTGAATTACAACTCCAAGAGCTTTTTTGTTCATTATCAATCACCTCCTGTAGTTATAATGTATAGTATTCACGACATTATGTAAAATCGGAAATGGAGGGAAAATTGGCAATATGTAGTTATTATCACATTATTGCTTGTATTTTCGTCATAATACTAATATTTACTTGTATTTCCGTCTTTTAAAATGCCTTGTAAAGCCGACATTTAATTAGTATAATGGAAACAAATGTCGGGCATGCCGACAAAATAAAGAAGGTGTAAATCAAATGTCTATTGGAATTAATGTTAAACAAATTCGTAAAAGTAAAGGTTTTACCCAAGTAGAGTTAGCAGACCGCGCTAATCTTTCTAGATCTTATTTAGCTGATGTTGAACGTGATCGATACAACCCAAGTGTTGAAACATTAAACTCTATTGCGAAAGCACTTGGTGTCAGTTCGAGTTTTTTATTAGGCGCTACGAAAGATGAGTTAGAATGTAGAAAATTATATGATGAGATTAGAATTAATGTAGACAAAATAACTTATGGATACTATCCCAACAAAAAATTTACAGATCAAACAATCAATACAATCCATGAAGAATCAACAGAGATAAGAAAGAAATATAATGTGGAATTCGAATATACACCAGATGGTGTAATGGGAATTTGTGAAGATATGTTTGATCAGAAGTTCCTTCAGGATTTTGTTCGAATGGTCGAACGTGTTAGAGAGAATGTTGAAAAAAATGAATCTTTAAATATTTATAACGAAAAACGCGATTTTAAAAAAATGCTGGAGGACGATACAGAAATGTCATTTGACGGTAAACCTTTAAGTAAAGTGGAAAAAGAAAAAATTTTGCGACTAATGGAAGTAATGTTAGACGATAAAAAATAAAAAATTGAAAGGAGAAATATCTAGTGGCTAGTTTTAAAAAACATAATACTGGATGGGAATACCGTCTTAAATATAAAGATCCTATTACAAAAAAATTTAGAGAAAAGTCTCAACGTGGGTTTTCCTCAAAACCAGAAGCACGAAAAGCAGCAGAAGAATTTGAAAGAAAGTTAGCTCAGGGGTACGAACAAACAGACATCAAACTTGCTGACTATTTGACAATATGGATCAATGATTATAAAAAAGGAACTGTAAGAAAAAACACGATTGAACTACACAAAAATAATGTAAAAAATCATATCATCCCCTACTTCCAGAATATTATGCTATCTGACGTAAAACCTATCATGTATCAAAAATTCTTAAATGAATTAGCAGGTAAAGGTTATAGTAGACGAACAGTTCAAATAGTTAACACTACAATGTATAATGCCATGGAGAAAGCAGTTACACTTGGAAAACTAGAGAAAAATCCGTGCAATGGGGTTGAAATTAGAGGAGAGAAAAAGAAAAAGTCAGTTCAGTTTATTGAATCTGATGACATACCAAAATTTTTGAAAACTTCATATCAATATGGTTACATCTATTGGATTTTTTTCAAGTTGTTAATTGAAACAGGTATGCGAAAAGGTGAAGCTGCTGCCTTGAAATGGACAGATGTAAACCTTAAAGAACGAATAATAAGAATTGATGAAACATTAGACTTTCAAGCGAAAGATAAGAGTGAGTTGTTTGGTGATACAAAAACTCATAAATCTGAAAGAACCATTCGTATTAGCCAATCGTTAACCAATGATTTAAAATATCATATGAATTGGCAAAATCAAAACAAACTTACTTTAAATGAAGCTTATCATCATGATTTAAATCTTGTACTTTGTCGTAATGATGGAAACTTTATGCCAAAATCATCTCTATTTAATGCTTATTCTCGTATCCTTAAACGCGCAGACCTTCCAACACTACCGATTCATTCTTTAAGACACACTCACGCAGTCATTCTATTGGAATCAGGAGCAGACATGAAATATGTTCAAGAACGTCTTGGTCACGGAAGTTATAAAATTACAGCTGATGTATATTCGCATATTTCAAAAAAATTAGAAGAAACCAATATGGATAAGTTCGAAAAATTTACAAATCACATTTTGAATAACTCGGGGGCAAATCAGGGGCATTAATTTAAATCTAATTCCAAATCACTCTCTTGCCCCCAAAAACAAAAACCCCCGATACCAATGGTACCAAGGGTTTTACCTCTTAATAAGATGTCATGTATTGATCTCTTTCCCATTCATGAACTTGTGTTCTATACATATCCCACTCTATTTCCTTTAACTCGATAAAATGTTCTAGTGCATGATCTCCTAAAGCTTCACAAATGATTTCATTATTTAGAAGACTTTCCAAAGCTTCTGATAAAGAGTAAGGTAGTACCGGAATTCCACTTTCAATACGCTCTTCCTCTGACATCACATAAATATTACGGTCAGTTGGTTCAGGAAGTGTAAGTTTATTTTCAATTCCATCAAGTCCAGCTCTTAACATAACTGCTAGTGCTAGATAAGGATTGGCGGAAGGATCGGGACTGCGAACCTCAATACGAGTACTTAAACCTCTTGAAGCAGGGACACGAATCATAGGACTACGATTACTTGCTGACCAAGCAACATATACGGGAGCTTCGTATCCAGGTACAAGACGTTTATATGAGTTTACAGTAGGATTTGTTAATACTGTAAACGCACGAGCATGTTTTAAAATACCTGCCATATATTGACGAGCTGTTTCACTTAAACCTAACATATCGCTCTCATTGTAAAATGAATTTTCTTTTCCTTTAAACAAGGATTGATGACAATGCATTCCAGATCCATTTACACCAAACAATGGTTTAGGCATAAAAGTTGCATGGAGGTTATGTTTTCTAGCGATAGTTTTAACGACTAATTTAAAAGTTTGGATCTGATCTGCTGCTTTAACTGCATTTGCATATTTAAAATCAATCTCATGCTGACCTGGAGCTACCTCATGGTGTGATGCTTCGATTTCAAATCCCATTTCTTCTAATGTTAAAACAATTTCACGACGACAGTTTTCACCAAGATCTGTAGGAGCTAAATCAAAATATCCTCCTTGATCATTTACCTCTAAAGTTGGGCTTCCCTTCTCGTCCGTTTTAAATAGGAAAAATTCCGGTTCAGGACCAACCTTCATAGACGTAAAACCTAGTTCCTCAGCCTTCTTTAAATTTTGTTTCAAAATGGCTCTTGGATCACCAGCAAAAGGAGTACCGTCAGGCATATAAATATCACAAATTAAACGAGCAATTTTATCTTCTTCGTACCATGGATAAATTAACCATGTTTCAAGATCAGGATATAGATACATGTCAGATTCTTCAATACGAACGTATCCTTCAATGGATGAACCGTCAAACATCATTTTATTATCTAGCGCTTTTTCTAACTGGCTAACTGGAATTTCAACATTTTTAATCGTACCTAACAAATCCGTGAATTGAAGTCTTATAAATCTTACTTTTTCCTCTTTTGCACTACGAATAATCTCTTCTTTAGTAAATGACATACGATCTCTCCTCTTGTTATAAGTATTAATTATTTATTATAAAAACGAGACAATTCACCTTGAATCAAGGAAACTTGACCAGGACGTTTTGTTCTCAATTGTCTCTTTAAGTACTTGTGTAGGTCAGAATCTGTCAGTTCTTTTCTAGCAACTTCTGTTTGTTCATTGATGACTGTTGCATCATCTGAATTTTTTTCTATTGGTAAGAGAACTTGTTTAATTCCAGCAATGTTAACTCCTTTTTCAATTAATGATTTTATTTCAAGAAGTCGCTCTACATCATTAAGTGAGAACAAACGTTGGTTACCCGCCGTTCTTGCTGGAACAATCAATTCATGTTGTTCATAATAACGAATTTGCCTTGCTGTTAGATCAGTTAATTTCATTACAATTCCGATAGGAAACAAAGCCATATTTCTGCGTATTTCATCACTCATTAGATCAGCGCCTTCCACTTAAAGTATCTACATAAATTGTAACGCTGAATTGTGAACACGTCAAGTTAATGTTATGTTTTATTACAATAAAGATTACATTATGTTAAAAATCCTCTCCCCAAGTTTAAAAAACAAAGCTTTCATGAGTTAAAAATACTAAAAGTCAAACATGAATTCATGAATTTACTGAATATAACATATCTTTTACAGCATTAATGACAGCAAACTTACAATGTGAATAAGTAAGCCCTCCTTGCATATACGCAATGAACGGTGGACGAATAGGTCCATCTGCAGATAATTCCAAACTTCCCCCTTGAATAAAAGTCCCTGCTCCCATAATAACCGGATGATCATAACCTGGCATATCCCAAGGCACAGGAACAACGTGTGCATCTACAGGTGAAGCTTTTTGAATACTTTGTACAAATGAAATTAATTGTTCTCTGTTTTCAAATTGAACCGCCTGAATTAAATCAGACCTGCTGTCTTTCCAATTTGGATGTGTTTCAAATCCAATTTTTTCAAACATGGATGCAGCGAAGATACTCCCTTTTAAAGCTTGTCCTACAAAATGAGGTGCAAGAAATAAACCTTGGTATATTGTACGTGTTGTACCTAACATTGCACCCACCTCTCCTCCAATACCGGGAGCTGTTAATCGATAAGATGCCAATTCAACATACTTTTTTTTACCTGCTATATATCCACCAGAGGAAGCAATTCCACCCCCAGGGTTTTTAATTAATGAGCCAGCTATCAAATCAGCTCCTACTTGGGTAGGTTCAAGAGTTTCTGTAAATTCTCCATAACAATTATCTACAAATACAATCAGTTCAGGATTTATTGTTTTTATTTTTGAAATCATCTTTTCGATCTCTTTTATAGAAAATGCTGATCTCCATTCATATCCCCTAGAACGTTGAATACCTATAACCTTCGTTTGATTGTTAATATTTTTAATGATTTCCTCCCAATTCACACTTCCATCCGAAAGAAGATCCACTGCACTGTAATGAATGTCATAGTCCTGTAAAGAACCTAAACCATCACCTGATTTACCTATTACATTATGTAATGTATCGTATGGTTTGCCTGTAATAAATAGTAAATGGTCCCCAGGTCTTAATAAACCAAACAAAGCAGTATTGATCGTATGGGTACCAGAAACAAAGTGGGGTCTAACGATAGCTGACTCTGCATCAAATACATTTGCATAAACTTTATCTAATATTTCTCGTCCTCTATCATTATATCCATATCCCGTTGAATCATTAAAATGAAAATCACTCACTTGGTTTTTTTGAAAAGCATCGATAACCTTCCATTGATTAGTATCAATTCTGGCATCTACTGCTTTTAACTTGTGTTCAATCTGTGCCTCTACTTCTTCAACGATTTGTTGTATATCTTCTGGCTTATACATTACACTTTTTCTCCTATTTTTTTGATCTGTTTTTCAATCATTTCCGCATCGTAGGAATGGATACGAACTGTCAAAATCAAGTTGTCTTCATCTAACTTTTCTTCAATCACATCACTTACTTTTTTTATTAGAGCAATTATTTTTCCTTCTTTTGTAGAAACGGAGTAAGTTTTTACCTGGTCTAAAAGTTTGTTTTGTATTGATAATTTTAATTGCTCTATGTCTTGTTCATCAAAAGCAGAAATAAACAAATGATCACTATTATTTGCAAATATCATCTTCTTTTGGGAAGATTCACAAATATCCTTTTTATTATATACCACGATGGTTTCTTTTCCTTGTACACCTAAATCAAGTAAAACTTCATCAACAACATTCATTTGCTCTTCAATCAACTCTGAAGTACTATCTACAACGTGTAAAATAAGATCTGCCTCACGCACTTCTTCCAGTGTAGCACTAAAGGCTGCAACTAAATCATGAGGCAAATCTTGGATAAATCCGACTGTATCAGTCAATCCAACATTTTTACCACTTGGTAATTTCAATGTCCTTAATGTTGGATCTAAAGTAGCAAACAACTGATTCTCAATATATATGTTAGCGCCACCTGTCATTTGTTTAAGCAAAGTTGATTTTCCTGCATTTGTATAACCCACTAAGGCCACTTGATAGAGGTTTGATTTTTTCCTTCTGACTCTATGTAAGTTTCGATGTCGAGTAACCTCTTGAAGTTTCTTTTTTAAATCTGTAATTCGATCTCGAATATGTCGACGATCCATTTCCAATTTGGTTTCACCTGGACCCCTTGTGCCAATCCCTCCCCCTAAACGCGATAAATTTTTACCATGTCCAGACAATCTAGGTAATAGATAACTTAACTGAGCTAGTTCTACTTGTAAGTAACCTTCCCTAGTGTTAGCTCTTCCAGCAAATATATCTAGAATCAGTTGTGTTCGATCAATAATTTTGGCATCTAGAAAAAACTCTAAATTTCGAACTTGTGCTCCTGAAAGTTCTTGGTTGAATATCACCGTATCCACTTCTAGCTCAACTATTTGTTCCTTAATTTCTTCTGCTTTCCCTTTGCCAATAAACCATTTTGAATCAATCGATTTTCGATATTGTTTTATCGTTTCCATAACGTGTAACCCAGCTGTTTCAGCAAGTAATATTAATTCATTCAAAGAATACTCTTCTAACTTTAATTGTTTTGTATCTTGTAAAATAAGGCTGACTAGCAACACCTTTTCTTTGTTTTTATTATTTGAGTGATGGGTTGGCATTAAAAAGTTGATCCTCCTATACATTTTTTTCTAGATTTGAGTGAGTTTCAAACTTAAAGTCTTCTGGTTGCATATTCATTAAGTCTTGTTTTGAAGGTGATTTTACTTCATTTAGAAGACGAACTGCTTGATGCCTTATCGCCTTTTCAATTTGGTTTCTGACATGTCTTGCATTGCTAAATTGATGAGAGTTATAACGTTTTTCATAAGACAAATGATTTCTCAATTTCATTAAGGTCTGAGGTAAAAAGGTGTATTCTCTTTCTTTCATCATCAACTCAGAAATTTTCACTAGCTGATCAATGGAATAGTCAGGAAACTCTACTTGAATTGGAAACCTTGAACTTAATCCAGGGTTTATTTTCAAAAAATCATCCATCTCATTGGAGTAACCAGCTAAAATGAGAATGAAATCATGTTTTAAATCTTCCATTGCTTTCACTAATGTATCAATCGCTTCTTTACCAAAATCTTTTTCTCCACCTCGAGCAAGGCTATAAGCTTCATCTACAAATAAAATACCACCCACAGATTTTTTAATCAAATTTCTTGTTTTATTGGCCGTATGTCCAATGTATTCACCAACAAGATCTGCACGCTCAACCTCTACTAATTGACCTTTACTACAAACATCTAGTGCATGAAACATTTTAGCTATTATTCTAGCTACTGTGGTTTTACCTGTTCCAGGATTTCCTTTAAAAATCATATGGTACACATGTTTATTACTTTGTAAACCCGCTTCTTCACGCATTTTTGTCACTTGTAATAAAGCATAAATTTCATACACAAGATCTTTGATTTTTTCTAAACCTATCATTTGTTCAAGTTCAGAAATGATTTCTGATAATTTTTCGTTTTTTTCTAGTGGGATCGCTTTCCCGTTTAATTGAAGTTTTGATTTTTCAGACGACACTATATGTTGACGTTCAACATGTTTAAAAACAACATTAATTTGACGCGTATTTTTTGTAACAATTGTACGTTCATTGCTCAAAACATTTCCATCCATCAAATCATCACCTCAGAGGTAAGGGTCATACAGTATACGCATATGCCTATATAAAAGTGTTTAAATTTTTTATAGTGCCTATTTAAAAAAAGGTTCGTATTTCATACTTTTATGCTGAAAATAAAAAGAAAATCACCATTCGATGATTTCAGTTATGTGTAATACCCACAGTTTAAAACAATGATCACTCATTACATAAAAACTCACAGCTAAATTAACATCAATAACTGGAAGATGTGAAAAAATGTGCGCTTGCATCAGAACACCAGTCCAATCAAGTTAAATATTCTTAACATAGTATATATTACGTCATAGAAAAAGGAGGGATACTAAATGAGTTGTTATAGTAGACGTTCTGGTAGTGGAGGAGCTGTAATTGTTTTAGTACTATTCATTCTTTTAGTTATCATCTTAGCAGCTGCGATTTACGTTTAAAATCAAATAACGTTCAGTAACAGTTAACCAAATTTCCGAGATCAATATCGGAGAATCATTTTTCTTTGAATAAATCAACAGATAGTCTCAGTGGAGATCAGATTCCCATTGAGACTATCTTAAATTACTAAAATGTATTTACATGTCTCTCTTAGACATATTACAATCATATATTTTATATCAAAAGGAGTAATAAAAAGGGTTCTAGTCCAATTAAAAGCTATCCTTATTGTATAAAATACTAAAAAATGTGTTCTTATCATAGGGTACTTGTCTATACAAAATGAAGGTTTTGAACATAATATATATTACCTCTTAGCAATAGGAGGTATTTATCCACCACTATGCGCTCATTTATCTATCTCTACAGGAAAAAACCTCACTATTCATTTATGTAGTGAGGTTTTACTATATGTAAACTAATAAATGAATAAGAGGGTATTTAATAAATGAGTAAATCCATACTAGATTACTGCGTAATCATTCAATCACTACACATACGACTATAAATGTCCATTTTTATAGATTCTCCATTTGATGTTTGTTCAACAAATGACGAGGTCTTACTAAATTTATTACTTTCTAATAATGCTATTGATTTACTGTTTAAAGAACTGGTACAGGCCTCAATTGATCTAAGTTCCATTTTGTTAAATCCATAATCAACAACTTTTCTTAATGCCTCAGTCATAATCCCTTTACCTACGTTTTTAGGGAATAATGCATAACCTAGCTCTGCTTTTAGTTGATCTATCGAAATATTCCAAATGGAAATGGTGCCAAGTATTTTATTTGTATTTACATCCGTAATTGCCCATATAATCCACTTATTGTTCTCTATCCCTGTATTCATACGACTGATATAATTTAAGGCTTCTTTAACACTCGTATATATTGGCAGGTCAACATACTTAAAATTTTCTTTATTGGACTGATATTCAAAAATAAAATCTGCATCATTCCACTCAAGTTGTCTTAATATTAATCTATCCGTCCTTAACGTTGGAAAAGGATTAAAAATAAATTGAACCATACCATAAATTCCTCCTATCAATCATTAACTGATAATCATACATTTTATCTTACCACACATATGTTCGTTTATTAACAATAAAAAGAAAATCATCATACGATGATTTCCATAAATAAAATACTTCCTATGTTGAATAAATGGGTACTTTTTGCACGTTATTAATTTAAATAAACACCTTCTAAATCAGGCAGGTAAATTTCAACGGTAGTTCCTTCATTTATCCTGCTGCTAATATGGATTTTTCCATGATGTGCTTCTAAAATTTTATAACACATCATTAAACCTAAACCCGTGCCTTTTTCTTTCGTAGTATAAAAAGGTTCTCCTAACTTTGCTAAGCGCTCACTTGAAATCCCATTTCCTTCATCCTGTACACAAACGATCAGCTTATTACAAATGGATTTAATTTTGACTACTATATTTCCACCATTTGGCATCGCATCAATTGAATTTCCAATTATATTCCTAAAGCATTTTTTTAATAGTTTTTCATCACACCTAATATACATTAACTTGGTTTTTATTTTTAAGTGAATTTGAATATTATGCTTCCCTGCATCCTTTTTCATAGAAGAAATGACATCCTTGACGATCTTATGAAGATCATGTTTTTCAAGCTCAACAACTTGTGGTTTCGCTAAAGATAAAAATTTGTTCGTTATCACATGAATATGCTCTAATTCAGATTTCATAATATCAATATGTTTTAAAGTGTCAGGGCAGTTTTTATTTTTCATATTTAGTTCCATAATTCTAACAAAACCTTTTAGTGTAGTTAATGGATTTCTGATTTCATGAGCAAAACCAGCAGCTAATTGACTCACTATGGATTGCTTCGTTGTTTTCTGTAATTTTGTTTCTGTGACATCATCTATTATCCCAATAATCATTGGTTTATCTTGAAACTCCATTAATGAAAACTGTAATTTCAAACTAATGATCGTATTCTTTTTATGCAATCCTTTACATTTCATTTCAAATTTATTTATATAACCGTCCATCAATTTCTGTAGGTTACGTTGAATCACATTTCTTTCTTCAGTCACGAATAAATCAAGTATATTTTTTTCTAATAGTTCATTATGAGAATATCCGTACATCTCGCACAATCTTGCATTTACAAAACTAAATTCTCCATCTTGATATAAAAAGATACCTACAATTGAATTATTTAAGAGTGATTGATATCTAATCCGTGAATGATCCAAATTTGTAATTTCGGTATATGTTCCAACCACTTCAATAGTGTCACCATTCTTTAACACTGGCTTTAAAGTAACTAAAAAATAAGTGTTTTTTAAATAAATACCTTCGAAGGAAACTATTTTTTGTTCTTCCCATGCTTGACTATAATACTTTTCTACTCTTTTCAATTCGCTACCATTAAAAAAGTCACTAATCTTTTTACCTACTAGATTTTTTAGTTCAAGTTTCTCTCTTTTCATTATAGAACCGGCAAATGTAGTATATATAAACTCTCCATCAATTTTTTTACATTTAAATATCAATCCATTATAGTGATGAATCAAATTCAAAGCACTTCTATATTCACTTGCTTCCCAGAAGATAACATGAGATCCAGCCAATTTGTCATCTACATAAATAGGTAAAAATTTCATTTCAATAGAAAGAGTTTGGCCATTTTTACAGATGATATCTATTTCCTTAACATGTGTATAGATTTCACCATCTAAAATTACCTTATGTTTTTTTATGTAATCATTGATATTTTGTTGAATCGTAAAGTTTGTAAGAGGTTGGTTTAATAACTCTTCCTTTCTATAACCCAATTTTATTCCAACAGCTGTATTTGTGAAAACAATATGACCTTCTAAATCACATGAGATAATTGGAAGGTTATTATATATTTGAAAAGATTTGAAAAATTGTAACTCTTCCTTTATTTTAACCTCATTCAGTTTACGTGAAGTAATATTTTCAATTGAAAGAGAAATAAATGGAACTTCTTCATAAAGAAATATAGAAGCATCTATCGATATCCATAATAATGAATTAACGTTTTTTTCAACTTTATAGGTGTCTATCTTCCCATATATCAATGGTTCAAGTTCATGTTTATTTAGTTTTAAATCTTTAATATGAAAGCTTGATTCTATAGGATCAGGGAAATTCTGTTCTGGATAGCCTAATATTGCGCAAAATTTGTGATTCACTTTTATACATGAGCCAGAGGGGGAAACAATAGCCAACCCATGCGGAGAAGTTTCAAAAAGATGTTTATAAATACTGAGGTCTGATCTAGTTAAGAATTTTTGGACAACATCTTCTTGTTTTGATAGAAATGCTTTTTTATCTAACATACAAATTCTCCTAGTTTTCTGAATTTTTAGACACGGTTATTACTATTATATTTCATATACAATAAAATAAAAGTAAATAATTGCTATTTTGAGTCTAATTTTGTTTTTGTTCATATTGTTTAGATTTATACTTTTTTTGATTTTTTCCTATATATTGGTTTTTTAGGTAATTTGAGTCCAAAATAGACAGATAACATTCTTAACAATACAACGAGTACAAATACAATATAAAACTCAATAGGAGAATTAACCAAGCCTAGACCTATGACTAACCCTACTAACATTGCCCATAATCCATAGATTTCATCTCTAAAAATTAGTGGTCTCCTACCTGCTAATAAATCTCTAATGATACCACCACCGCTACCGGTGAGTAGCGCAGCTACAATGACAGCAATAGTTGGAAGATTCATATCCACAGCAAATAAGGCCCCTTGAATTGAAAAGGCTGCCAATCCAACTGCATCAAAAAACATCCATTGTTTAATAAAATGAAACCATAGGTTTGGAAGTAAAAAAACAATGAACATGGATGTAATAGCAATTACGAATAAGTTTCCCTGTTCCCACAAGTTTGAAACCGGGATACCCAATAATAAATTTCTAGTGGCCCCACCACCAAAAGCAGTTACAAGTCCTAAAATTATCACACCTAAAATATCATATCTTTCTTCCATAGCAGCAATAGAGCCACTAACTGCAAAAGCAACTACTCCGATGACAGTAAGTATGTCCCAAGTCAATGTAATTTCTGACAATGATTTATCATCCTTTTTTTTGCTTACATAATTTTTAATATCTAGTTAAATTTTTTTTAAAGTTCCTTCCTTTGTTTGTCCTCATCAAGTCAATAAATAACCTTTATCTAAAGCGTCACGTATCAGTTTCTCTGCATATTCCCATAAAGTTTCTGAACCCTCTGCCATGATTTTATTTCTGTTATATACTCTTTCTCCTGTCACATGATGTTTTTGCCAGACAGCACCTTGATTATGATAATTTAGAAGCATTGGCTGAAGCCTATCCAAAGCAAGTGCAAAACGAGATTCAGGTGTATCTCGATTTTCATATTCTTTCCAAAGTTGTATAAATTCTTGCGCTTGATCTAAAGGCAAGAGATGAAATAATCGCTTCGCAGCCAGCTCTTCCCGCTCCCTTTTATCTTCATGCCCTTTATCATCATACGCAAACGTATCACCTGCATCAATTTCCACGATATCATGAATTAAGAGCATTTTTAAAACTCGTAACATATTTACAGCATTTTCATTTGCGTATTCATAAAAAACCATACACATCATCGCTAAATGCCAAGAATGTTCTGCATCATTTTCCTGTCTTGTTTCTCCTATGACATTTGTTTGCCTTAAGATGGTTTTTAGTTTATCAATTTCTATAATAAATTCCATTTGTTGTTTCAATCTTGCATTCATAAAATTTCACCTCTGCATAAGATCTTACTTCACACCTACTTTGAATAACATTTTATCCATCAGCCACTTTGTATACGCTAATGTCTCTCTACTTTTGTGATATGGCATAAACATGACTTCTGATGGTGTTGTAGACACCACAGGATCCGTTAAATTTAAAAATTGAGCAACATCTAACGATCTTGCCCCATGATATGCATGCGTAATAACCACTGTGGATTCGAAACCATGTTCCTTCATAATTTCGAGGCTATACAATATATTCTCATATGAGCTTGTTGCTTCCCTCTCCTCCATAATATTTTCTTCAGGTATGCCTTTTGACACTAAATACTGCTTCATGCCTTCCGCCTCTGTAATTGTGGCACCATTTGCATCTAAACCACCTGATACAATAATATTTTCAAAATATCCTTTTTCATATAAGTCAAATGCATGATCTAATCTTTCTTTTAACCCCAAACTTGCTTCATTATTTTCCCCTAAAGCCATGCCCATGACAATACCTACATCTGAAGACTTTGGCAACTGCATTTGCTCCACCGATTGGATTTTCCATTGAACATAACAAGTCCATAAAACAAACAAAAGTAAAAATACACTAACTATTTTCAACAGCTTAGACCTTTTATTGATTTTTCGTTTTGTATTTAACTGAATGCTGTCACTCATTCTCACGTCAAAAAACCTCCTACTGTCTCAAAAACTTCATCCGCTTCCTCACCTAAACATATTTCATGAGTGGATAACGGAAAATATACGATTGATTTTTCTGCTGGTATAATTCGATTTAAATAACTAGCACTATAAGGATGTACAATATGATCTTGTTGTCCTTGCACTATTAGAGTTGGTGTATGTACTTTCCTAAATTCAGCTCTTAAACGATGGGCTAACTGTATAAACTGCCAAGTAGCGGACAGAGGTACGCCATTTATTTTTTTAAAACGACTCCAATCTTTATTTCTCATTTGTTTATAAGTCAATTTCATAAATCGTCCTGGACTAACATAGATCACTGCGGCATTTAAAAGAACTAGTTTTTTTACTGAAAAGTGATTGCTGATATAAGCTGCGAGTACACCGCCCATTGAAAAACCAACTAAATCAAACTTAGAATATAATTCGGTCATTTTTATCGCTTCTTTTTTTACTGCTTCCATCCATTGGTGATACTTTATATTCTTTAAACCCTTTAAATTTTCTCCATGTCCTGGTAAAGTTGGTACATGGCAAATCCATCCCTGTTCTCTTAAATAGGCTGCTAATGGATCTACTTCAAATGAACCTCCCGAAAATCCATGTATGAGTAGACATGCTCTTTGATGATTTTCCACGAGAATTTTCTTCCTTTCATCTCCATTGAAAATAAACCAGATTGGTTAGGATTCAATGATTTCAATAGATTCAATCGTTACTTCTTCCGTTGGCAAGCTCGGAGTAGAATCTCCTCCGTTTGGATTCATAGTTACTGGAGTTTGTGCAATATTTGTAACTGTTTCCATCCCCTCTATTACCTTTCCGAAAATAGTGTAATCTGGAGTTAAATTCAGGTTTCGACTGTCCTCTCCAGTACAAATAAAAAATTGACTGCCATTTGTATTTGGTCCACTTTTTGCCATGGCAACAATTCCTGGTTCATACAAATACGGTGTATCTAATTCATCTTCAAATTGATAGCCGGGACCTCCCCCGCCTGTACCTGTTGGATCTCCTGTCTGAATCATAAAAGTCTCTATAATTCGATGAAATATAACCCCTTCATAAAAGTTTTCATTTGCTAAAAAAACAAAATTATTTACTGTGACTGGTGCTGTATCCGCAAATAATTGAACTGTAAATTCACCTTTTGAAGTACGGATAACCGCAGAATATTTTTTTGAAGAATCGATTAACATCTCTGGAGGTTGACTCCAGCTTTTGTTTTCTTGTCCATTATTTTTTTCAGCTTGATCTTGTTCTGTTGCACATCCAGTCAGCATAACTGTAATCATTATTGCTATAGTGATGAACTGTATACTTTTCTTTATTTTCATCTTTTATGCCCATCTCCATCCATTTTTAATAAAAAAATTGTATCATTTGCCATAAGCTTATTCAAGAATAACGAATCTCAAAGATTGAAAAAACAAGATTTTCAATATTATCATCAAAAAACCGCATTTCCTTGAATATGAATTAGAATTAATCCATAATATAATTATTGAAATCCATTTCATTAATTTTTTTACCATAAAAAAGAGAGAGGCGAAAAAAAGTGAAATCAAATAGTCAGAAAATAATTACTGTAGGTATTTTATCCCTAGTCGTAATTATTATTGCTTTGGTATATTTCTTTAACAAAAATGGACAAGATGGCAATCAAATTGTAGAAGGAGGAGAGCTTCTATATACAGATCCTACTCAACCTATTGATGTTCGCGTGGAAGATTTATTATCCCGTATGACATTAGAAGAAAAAGCAGGACAAATGACACAGGTCAATGTTACAAATTTACAAGGAAGCTCAGAATGGGATGCAGGTCCATTAAATAAAGAATGGTTAGTGAAAGCCTTTAAAGACTATCATGTGGGTTCAGTATTAAGCGGAGGAGGCACCACTCCTGTTTCAAATGAACCTAAATATTGGGCTGAAATGACAAATGAAATTCAAAAAAATGCAATTGAAAATTCACGACTAAATATCCCTATCATTTATGGTGTTGATGCGGTACATGGTCATAACAATGTCATTGGAGCAACAATCTTTCCTCATAACTTAGGGCTAGCAGCTTCAAGAAATACAGATTTAGTTAACAAGTTAGCAGCTAGTACAGCCAAAAGTGTGAGATCAACTGGAATCCACTGGAACTTTGCTCCAGTTGCAGATGTAGGACGTGATTTACGCTGGGGTCGTTTCTATGAAACATTTGGTGAGGATCCTTATCTAGTTACAGAAATGGTAACTGCCTCTATTATTGGGCAACAAGGAGAAGATATTAGCTCAAACGAGAAAGTTGCATCCACTGCTAAACATTTTTTAGGTTATTCACAACCTTTAAATGGTCAGGACCGTTCATCTGGAGAAATCCCTTTACGTACTCTAAAAGAAGTTTTTTACCCCCCTTTTGAAGAGGCGATAGCAAATGGAGCGAAAACTGTCATGGTCAATAGTGGGTCTATTAATGGGGTCCCTGTTCATGTATCACGATACTTATTAACGGATGTTCTTAGAGGAGAAATGGGCTTTGAAGGTGTAATAGTTACCGACTGGGAGGATATCATCCGTTTGCATAGTCAATATAATATTACAGACAACTATAAAGATTCTATAGTTCGAAGCATTAATGCAGGTGTAGATATGTCCATGTTACCTGTTGGTATTGAAGATTATACAAAGAACCTAATAGATGCAGTAAATGAAGAGCTCATTCCAATGGAACGCATTGATGATGCAGTATCAAAAATACTTGCTTTAAAGTTTGAATTAGGATTGTTTGAAAACCCTTATACTAATGCTGAAAAAGCAGAAGCTTTCACTTTAGATCAAGATAGAGAACTAGCAAGACAGGCGTCGGTTGAAAGTTTAACCCTATTAGAGAATGATGGTGTATTGCCATTATCTAAAGAAGTAAAGACCATTCTTGTCACAGGTCCAAGCGCAGACAATATTGCAAATCAAATGGGTGGTTGGACGATTGGCTGGCAAGGGTTAACAGAAGAAGGAGTGCCCCCTGCTGTCACCTTTCTAGAAGGAATTCAAAACGCTGCCCCACCTAATACAAATGTACTTTTTGAAACAGATACAGCTAAAGCCGTTCAAGCCGCAAAACAAGCTGACGTTACTATCGTTGTTTTCGGTGAAGGTCCTTATGCTGAATTTGATGGGGACACTACGAATGCAGCTGTACCTATCAACCAAGTCGAATTAATTAAAAAGCTAGCAGAAACAGAAACTTCTGTAGTGGGTGTATTAGTTGCAGGGAGACCTCTTATCGTGACGGATTTAGTCGGTGATATGGATGCGTTTATTATGGCATACCTACCTGGTACGGAAGGAGGCAATGCTTTAGCAGATGTATTATTTGGAAAAGAGAATCCGAGTGGTAAACTTGCTTTTAGCTGGCCAAATGAAATTGGACAACTACCAATGTTTTATAACCACTACCCGAAAAGCACAGCAAATGAAAAAGCTTATTTGCCTCTTTATGAATTTGGATATGGTTTAAGTTATTCTAAGTTTAACTACAGTAACTTTGAGGCAGATAAAGAAGTCACCTTAGACAGTGTTATAAAAGTTTCCGTTGATGTAACTAATCGTGGTGATCTTGCAGGATCAGAAACCGTTGAATTGTATGTTGATCAACAATTAAGCTCTGTCCTTACTCCAGTTAGAAAACTAGCTGCATTTTCAAAAGTTCATCTTGAACCAAATGAAACCAAAACGGTTGAACTAGAAATTCCTGTATCACAATTAGCGATTGTACCTGGAGATGTTTTAGGAGAAGGTGACAAAATAGTTGAGAAAGGAATTTACACTTTAAGTATTAAAAAACTGGCTACACCTGTTACAATAAAAGATAAAATTGAATAAAGATCCTGTGAAGCAAGGATATATTTAAAAGATATGTATTCTTTGCTTCACTTCCTCTTTTTTTTAACAACCTCACCACAAAACTGGTTTATGTACCATAAACCACATTGCTATTAATAAAATAGAAATATAATAAATAACCGATCGTTTAAGTTTAGTGATTAGAATCATACGATCTATTTCTCCACTTTCAATTTTTCGAATGGTTGGTGAGAATGCACGGGCCATAAAAAAAATAGAACACATCAATACAAGCACAGTCATGACAATCCAAGAATCCAGCCAATTCCATCCCCCTAACCAAATTAATAAAATTCCCGTCGTAACCAACACATGTCCCGCATGTTTAGATAACCTTACTATAAAACGTATTAAATCTAATACCGTTTTTTCAATATCTACTTGATGTTTCAATTTGTTTAACAAAGGAAACAGAATAAATATTGGACCAATGGATAGGATTACACTAAATATATGCAAATATAAAATAATAATATAAATCGTATACATATGTAGACCTACCTCCTATTATATTTCTTTAGATTGATATGATATAAAATAATTTGAATATAATACATACAAAAGCAGTGTTTTCATAGTGAGAACACTGCTTTTGTTAAGTAATCAAGATTGAAAAGTATAATTAGTCTACTTTACGAAATTCATGTACCCATACTTGCATATGAGGTAACCAAGGCATTCCAGGATGAAGTGCCATGATTTTATCTTTATATGATTTCATATCCGGATAACCTTCAGTTTTAGCGTGTTCATCTCTCATATCGCCTAGTGATTGTTGATACACGTTATATACTTCGTATCTATTTCCTTCTAACTCCATGACTTCTCCAATATCTGCATATCTACCATTTCTTCTTGTTGCTGTTTTTTCTCCTTTTAAAACTCTTTTTACATCGTCCTTATCCGTAACCATTCTTTCGATAGTGCAAGTTTTTGGTGGAAGATTCGTTGTCATATTAATGTGCCTCCTGAATTTTTCATTATCACTAGATCTCTACTTCTTTTCCTTCATCATTATATCCAAATTTCTGTACCAAACACAATTTATTTTAACATTTCTTTACTTAAAAAGTTAAAATCACTCATATCGTTCACTTAAATTTCATGACTTACACTTTAATCTCACAATCATAACTAACATCCTTCCTCTAATTAAAGGTTAGTCAAATAAAGGAGGTATATCATCAAAGAAAAATCGATTTTTATCTTTTGGAATTTCAACTTTTACCGTATTTGATTTCCTACTGTACATTTCATAAGCATTGTTATAAGTAATAACATAATACTCATATTCTTTCTTCTCTTCAATGGCAATATCAAGTATATATGAATCTGGAGTTGAAAAAACAAGTTCATAATTTTTATCTTTCTTTTCTCTTTTATATACAAGATATAGGTTATGATTTCCTCTCACAGGTGACCATGTTAATTCCACTACTCTATTCCTCTCATTATATGAAGCATTTAAGTCAGATACTGCTGATGGCGGCTCAATAAGTTCATCCACCCCTTCAGGTCTGACAAACGAGCTTGGGGGCACATCAACTAGCGCCCGAGACATAACCTGTGAAAAGAGCTGAGCAGGGTAACTACTAGTCACTTTTAAATAATGCTGTGCATCCGTTTTGTCAAAACCCATCCATACAGCGCCTGTCCATTCTGGTGTATAACCTACAAACCATAAATCTCGCGTTGCATTTGGGTCCGTTACTTCGGATAACCCAATTTGAGTAGAACCTGTTTTCCCTGCAACTGATGTATTCAACTGTGCTTTTGTTCCTGTTCCTTTCTGAACAACTTGTTCCATCATTTTTGTCATGTAGTATGCATTTTGTTTAGACATTACTTCTTTCGTTTCAGGCTCTGATACATATATTGTTTCACCTAAATCATTGATTACTTTTCGAATGGATGTCGCTTCAATCCATGTCCCATTATTCGCAAAACTACTGTATGCTTGTGCCATTTCAAGTGGGGTCACTCCTGTAGTAAGTCCACCTAATGCAATGGATAAATTACGATCATTTTCATCAAGTTCGATCCCTACTTGATTAATAAAATCAATTCCAGTTTGAATCCCGATTTCATTTAGTAACCAGACCGCTGGTATATTGATGGAATCTTCTATCGCTTTTACCATTGAAACTTGACCAAGATACCTATTATAATAATTTTTTGGAGCGTAATCTCCAAATTTTATTGGCTCGTCCTTTAAATAAGAGTATGGCTGCCAAGATCCTGTTTCCAATGCGGGGGCATATACTGCAATAGGTTTAAAAGAAGATCCAGGCTGGCGAGGAATGACCACTCGATTCAAACCTTTTTGAACCACATCTCTTCCCCCTATCATACCTTTAAGTTCACCGTTATGATGATCCATGATGACCATACTAGCTTGTACTTGTTGTTCAGGACCACTTTCAGGAAACCATTCATCCTCAGCAAATGTCTGCTCTAAAGCTTTTTGTACGTTTTTATCCAATGTAGTGTATATTTTATAACCACCTTCACGAAGTTCATCTTCAGAAATCCCTGCCTTATTGGCAGCTTCTAATATGACATAATCAATGAAGGACACATTATTTTGTTTTTCTACTGCAATTGGTTGATATTCCACTTTCTTTGCTTCATTCATCTCTGTTTTGGAAATGATATTTTGTTCAAACATAAGCTGTAATACAATACTTCTACGATCCTTAGATTTTTCAGCATCATCTATAGGATTATAGTAAGATGGAGCTTTAGGTATCCCTGCTAATGTCGCAATTTCCCACAACTCTAAATCATGTAAATTATCTTTTCCAAAGTATGACTTAGATGCTGCTTTTACTCCGTAAATATTTCCTTGTCCAAAATAAATTTGATTTAAATACATTGCTAAGATTTCATCTTTGGTGAATTGATTTTCAAGCGCAATTGCAATCGAAGCTTCTTGAACTTTTCTAAATAGCGTTTTTTCTGATGAAAGAAACATGTTTTTAGCAAGCTGCTGAGTAATTGTACTGCCTCCCTCAACAATTTCCCCTGATACTACATCTCTATAAAGTGCCCTTCCAATTGCCCAAAGATCTACGCCACCATGCTCATTAAAACGTTTATCTTCAGTCGCAATAAATGCATCAATCATTAACTCCGGAATATCAGTTGAACTAACAATTTCTCTATTTTCTTTAAAAAGTTTTCTAATTTCCTCTCCATTATGATCATAAATAATGGAGGTTTCTAACATATCCATTTTTTTTAAGTTTTCTTTTAATAATCTTTCACCATTAAATATAATTAACAAATAACCCACAAATAAAAGTATAATAAACACCACGATAGATATTGTGAGCCATTTGAAGAAACTTTTCATATTCCTTTTATTTAATTTTTGAGAATTACTTTTTTCTTCCTGATTTACTGTTTCATTTGAGGGTGACTTTTCCTTCATGTTGATCTACTCCCTGTTGTTAAAAGCGAAATTAAACCACCAAAACTAATTAAATACTAGAATGTATCTAAAAGTAATACCTCTAGTTTACCACATTCTTCATACACCCACAAAAGTGAGTAATTGATAGGCAGCCCAGCACATCCCTTAGTTAGATGGTACCAAGTTGAACAGATTTAAGAAGTTACATTTTATTGTTGATGATATCTCTTGCTATCCATACACCTGCAGCACCAGCTTGTGCAAGCCCCCGTGTAATCCCTGCTCCATCTCCACCACAGTATAATCCTTTTATTTCAGTTTCAAAGTTTTCCATTAACTTTGGTCTTGCAGAATAAAATTTTGCTTCAACCCCATAGAAAAGGGTATGCTCTGATGCAATCCCTGGAGTTACTTCATCCAAAGCTTCTACCATTTCGATTAAGCTAACCATGGTATTGTATGGTAATACCAATCCAAGGTCACCTGGAACAGCTTCTTTCAAGGTGGGTTCAAGAAATCCCTCTTTTATTCTCTGGTTTGTTGAACGTCTGCCTTTCTTAATATCTCCAAACTTTTGAACAATGACTCCTCCATTAGATAAATCATTTGCACGCTGGCATATTTCTCTTGCATATTCATTCGGTTTATCAAAGGGCTCAGTAAACTTGTGTGAAACTAATAAAGCAAAATTAGTATTAGATGAACCACGTTTAGGATCTTTAAATGAATGACCATTCGCAGCTATAACTCCACTGTGATTTTCTACTACTACATGCCCTGAAGGATTGCTGCAAAAAGTTCTAACACGGGTTCCTACACTCGTATTAAAAATAAATTTACCCTCATATAAATGTTCATTAATTTCTCTCATAACGACATCTGAAGTTTCCACTCTTACACCCACATCTACTTGATTGTTAACCATTTTCAATCTTCTACTTTTGAATAATTGTGATAACCATTTTGAACCGTCTCTACCCGGTGCAATCATAACCTTGTCACTTTTAAATTGTTGCCCGTCTTTAAGAGATACTCCTTTTATAACATGAGCTCCATCCACTTTTTCAGTTATAATATCTGCCACTTCTGTTTTAAACAAAAAATTGATTTTCGTTTTTAAGTACTCATAAATTGATTGCAGGATTTCGAGGTTTTGCTCTGTCCCTAAATGCCTTACCTGTGCCCTGAGCAGCTTCAAACCAGCAGCATACCCTCGTTGTTCAATGCTTCTTACAGATTCTGTTGTTGGGTCCGTAACGTGTTCAGTCGCCCCATGCCGTAAGTTAATATCATCTACATACTGAATCAATTCTAAGACCTTTGACGGGGCTATATAGTCTGTCATCCAACCACCAAACTCAGTTGTTATGTTAAATTTGCCATCACTATACGCACCAGCACCCCCAAAACCTGCTGTAATTGAACAAGCAGGAAGACAACCTGCATAATCTTTTTTTCCTGCGGGAGGAGGACAAAGCTCAATCTTTTCTTCTAGTATCGGGCATCTACGATGATAAATTTCATGTCCTTTATCTATTAATAAAATTTTCGCTTTAGGTTTTTTTATCGTCATTTCATAACTGGCAAATATTCCAGCGGGACCTGCTCCTACGATGATAAAATCATATATTTCCACTATTTTTTACCTCCTCTTGCTAATATCAATAAAAAAACCTGACTACTTAAATGGATACAATTACACTAAAAAGTATCCATTCGTAGTCAGGAATTCATGGTTCCTTGTAGAAACCCTTGCGCCATATTCACAAGGATATACGAACATTATTATTGAATAATTCATATTTTCAATTATATATCTAATAATAAATGAATGTTTTTTGTCCTGTCAATATAAATGTTCGTGTTTAAATAAAATTCTTAAAAAAAACAACCCAAAAATTTTTGGGTTGTTTCAGAGCATGGTTATGTAAAACGTTTTCCAAATTTAAACTTCACTTTGATTATCTGACATCAAAGATACATTTTTTTGAGGTGTAAAAGTGGAAATCGCATGTTTATAAACCATTTGTTGTCGCCCTTCACTTTCAATAACAATCGTAAAATTATCGAAAGCTTTAATGAGACCTCGAAGTTGAAAACCATTTGTTAGATACACTGTTACAGAAATACTTTCTTTTCGAAGTTGATTTAAAAATGTGTCTTGAATATTAATGGATTTATTCATCAATGGAACCCTCCCTATTAAATTCATTTCTTCATACATAATTAAATATGTTGGGGTATTTAAAAAGTATATTCAGAATTTACTGTAATCTTTCCTCTATTATATCATGAATTTGTTTCAAATGAGCATCATAATTTTCATAATTAGTTACATCAATCCAATTAATAGCATCCATGTGCCTAAACCAAGATAACTGTCTTTTTGCAAATCTTCTCGTATTTCTTTTCAATAAATATATTGCACGATCTAGGCTGATGTCCCCCTCTAAATATGATATGATTTCTTTATATCCTAACCCCTGCATAGAAACCATTCCCTTTTTATAACCAAGGTCTAAGCAATTCTTTACTTCGTCAATCAAACCCAGCTCTATCATTTGATCAATTCTTTGCTCAATTCGATTGTAAAGGATTGATCTATCCATCATTAGTCCTATAATACAAAGCTGATAAGGTGATTGTTTTGATTGATTTCTGTTGTTTTCAGAAAATGGCTTACCTGTAATGTGGTAAACTTCCAGTGCTCTGATCACTCTCCGTACATTGTTGAAATGAATATTCTTTGCCCCTTCGGGATCTACTTCTTTTAATTTCTGATATAATTCCTTCTTTCCGTGTTCATCTGCAAATTTCATTTGTTCTGCTCTAAATATCTCGTCTGACCCGGCAGTACTAAATGAAAAATTATAACACAGAGATTCAATATATAAACCTGTCCCCCCAACGATAAAAGGGATATGTCCGCGTGCTGTAATTTCATGAATAGCTTTTTTAGCATTGTTTTGAAAGTCCGATACTGAGAAAGGGTAATCAGGATCATGAATATCAATGAGATGATGAGGAACCCTATTTCTTTCTTCTACGGAGGCTTTTGCAGTACCAATATCCAAACCTCGATAAACCTGCATGGAATCCCCAGAAATGATTTCACAGTGAAATTGTTTACTAATGTCTAAACTCATTTTCGTTTTACCTACAGCAGTTGGTCCTATTAATACTAAAAGTTTTGGTTTTTCCGTAGCTTTATTCAAATTCTAATCACTCCGTAAGCTATTTGTGAATATGACGTATGTATTGTATTAAATCCAAGTCTTTCAAACTCTGGACTGTCTTTATTCTCCTTGATTACGATAGTTCTTCTTGCAACTCTTCTAGCTTCCTCGATTGATTTTAAACTGATTTGTGATGAATTCACAATACCTCTCATTGGTTTGAAGGAACTTGATTCTTGAATAGGAATTCTGAACATAGGGTCAAAGTATATAATGTCTATGCTATTATCTTCCAAATGAATCAATTCACTTTCATGATCTGTATGTTTTACCTTAATGCGTCTCATGGCATCATTCACTGTTACAAGTTCTGATTCATAACTGTGCAGCCCTTCTCTAACTAAAGTGTAAAGGATTTTTTCGCTTTCTAATGAGATCACTTTTCCTGAAGAACCTGTAACATAAGAAAAAACAATAGAGTCAGAAGCAAGCCCAGCAGTACAATCTAATACAATGTCTCCTGGTTTAACACCAGAATATTTAATTAAAGGATCATGCTCTCCTTTGATTAATCGTTTTATACGAAAATATGAACTGCTAGGATGAAAAAATAAAGGTGAATCTGTGTTATTTTCTCCATAATATTTCAGTTCTATTTGTGAAACAATCAATAAAGGTTGATTGTTGTACATTTTTTTTATTTTTGTTATAGAGTTTTTCTTTCTTGGAACCCATGTTGCATTTAATTCCTTAGCAAAGACTCGAGATTTTTCAATGATATCTATGGAAGCATCATAAGATGTAGAAATAATCATTTCAACATTCACATCACTCTTTTAAACATTTTTTCAAGTTCATACGTAGAAAAACTAATTACAATCGGTCTTCCATGAGGACATGTATAAGGGTTCTTACATCCGATTAATTTATCTAACAACGCCTCGATTTCAGCTGAGCTTAAGTATTGGTTTGCTTTTATAGAAGCTTTACAAGAACAAAGTATTGAGGATTTTTCTCTTAGCTTTGCAATATCAATGGACTTTTTCTCTGACAATAGCCACTCCGCCATCTCAGTAATAATCTCTTTCTCTTCACCCTTTGGAAACCAGTATGGATATGAGCTTACACGAAAAGAGTTGCCTCCAAAGAACTCCAGTTGAACCCCAACCTGTTCAAAATAATGTAAACGATCCTTCAATATCTCCACTTCAGTGGGAGTGAATTCTATTGTGATAGGAAGCAGTAATTCTTGACTAACAGGTTCTGGATTACCAAATTTTTGGTAATAGTATTCGTAATTAATTCTTTCATGTGCTGCATGTTGATCTATAAGATATAGACCTGTTTCATTTTGTGCTATAACATAAGTTCCGTGCATCTGACCAATAGGATGTAGTTTTGGAAATTCTGGTAAACCATCGGTTACTTCCTCAATTGATTGATTTTGAGTGGAAATAAACTGATTGACTGCTTCCCTTGAAGTCTTGTTATTCGTTCTAGTATAACCTTTATCATCATTTGTATTGTATTTCGATCGGTCGTATTGATTATTTGATCGGCTATATTGATTATGAAGATCATGATCCTTTGATTTTTGTTCATTACAGTCAGAATCTATTAATAAGCTCTCTTTTGTATTTATTACCTTTGATTCTTTCATTGTTGAGTTATCATTAGCTTGCTGATTTGAATATAGGTTTAATTTTTCTTGAATGACTACTGTTTTTTCCTTTTTTGGTTCCTTTGCGGCTGGAATTAATATTTGCTGTTGAAGTAGTTTTCTAAGTTCCTGTTCTACAAACATCATTAACTCTTTTTCTTTGCTAAATCGAACCTCCAGTTTTGCTGGGTGTACATTAACATCCAATAGTGTTGGATTCATCTGAATATGAAGAACACATATCGGAAATCTATGAATGGGTAACAGCGTGTGATAAGCATTTAAAATCGCTTTATTCAAAAAAGGGTTACGAATATATCTTCCATTTACGATTAAAGATATTGCGGAACGATTTGAACGTGTCATTTCAGGTTTAGCAATATATCCACGTAAGGAATAATCGAGATTGCTACAATCCACTTGAACCATTGATTTAGCAATCGTTCTTCCATAAATAGCAGCAATCACTTGCAATAAATCTCCATTACCTAATGTTTGCAATAACATTTTTCCATTATGTGTTAAAGTGAATCGAATCTTAGGATATGCTAACGCTAATCGATAAATATAATCTGAGATATGACTTAATTCAGTTTGAATCGTTTTTACATATTTTAATCTGGCAGGTGTATTATAAAATAATTCCTTTACTGTAATATCCGTGCCTTTTGAAGCTCTTACTTCCCCTATTGTTTTTAATATTCCGCCTTCATTCACAATTTGATAACCTAATCCAGTATTTTGAGTTGAGGTAATACACGACATTTTAGAAACAGCGGCTATACTAGGAAGTGCCTCTCCTCTAAATCCAAGACTGTGAATTTGAAACAAGTCTTTACTAGTTAATATTTTACTAGTTGCATGCGGTAAGAATGCTAATTCACAATCCTCCTTATCAATACCAGAACCATTATCGATCACCCTGATACTTTGAAGACCACCTTCTTCAATAGAAATATCAATTTTTGAACTACCAGCATCTATTGAATTTTCTACCAATTCTTTTACTACTGAAGAAGGTCTTTCCACAACTTCACCTGCTGCGATTTGATTTGCTATTTGCTCCTCTAAAATGTGAATTTTCCCCATAAAAAACTCCTTAATCTACATCTAATGTGATAATATCTTCATTAACTCCCCAATTAAAATCAGGGAATTGTTTCTCAAATTCACTTAAATCAATATAAGTTGTTCCATTAACATTCATTAACCCTTCACTCACTATTGGAAAAGTGGCTGAAGTTTCTTCTGTAGTGATTTCAACTGCTTTTAGTTCCGGGTTCCATGTGATTTTTCCTTGAATAATAGCAGATAAAATTCTTGAGGGAACATACTTGTTTTTATCTTCTTCAATGACATCAATTACTGTTTTAAATTCTACTCCATTAAGTTCCCAACTTTCATCCTCTATGGCTATTTCTATTTGTTCTGCTCCAGCTTCATATAATCCTCTTATAAGTTGTGCTGCACCATTCTCAACTTCAATATCGGGTGTTATTCCAACCTGGTTCACTTTATTTTGATTAGGTGTTAAATATTCATATGTTGTTACTTTTAATACTCCACCATCTGATAAAGGAAGAAGATTCTGCACGCTCCCTTTTCCAAACGTCTGCTCTCCTAATATAGTTGCAATTTCATAATCTTGTAAAGCTCCAGATAATACTTCAGAAGCACTTGCACTGTTTCCATTAACCAGAACAACGACTGGAATGGAAAGAGAGTTACCATCTTCAATTTCAATCGCCTCCGTGTCTCCATCCTGATCACGTGTATACATTAATACTCCATCTTCTATGAATTGCTCTGCAATTTCCAATGCTGCATGTAAATAGCCCCCAGGGTTATTTCGAAGATCAACTACTAATCCATTCAAATCTTCATTTTCCTGAAGTGCTTCAAGTTCTTCTACAAATAATTCTCCTGCTTTATCAGTAAAACTTGTCAATTGTATATATCCAACAGACCCATCAAAAGATTCTGATGTGATAACAGGTAATTGAATTTGTTTACGAGTAAGTTCGAATCCAATCATTTCTTGGCCTCGTTTTACCGTAATGTTAACGGTCGTGTCTTCCGGTCCTTTTACCTTGCTTACCAATTCACTCATCTCAATACCAATCATGGATTCTCCATTAACTTCTGTAAAATAATCCCCTGCCTTCAAACCTGCCGCTTCCGCAGGGGAACCTGGAAATACGATATCAATAAAAATTCCTGTTTCATCCTCGTTTAGTTGAACGCCTATTCCAACATAATTTTGTTGTAAACTGCTTTCATAAGCATCCCACTCTTCTTCTGTAAAATATTCAGTATATGGATCATTCAACACTTTCAACATTGCATCTGCTGCAGCTTCTGATAATTCACTTTCACTTACTCCACTTACATGATAATCGCTAAGTTTTTCAAATATTTCAGCCATCTGTTCAAAACTAAATTCATTTTCTTCTGCAAAAACAGCAGTTGGTACAAGTAAAGCAATTATAATAATTAAAGCTGTGATCATGCGTAACTTATCTATTAATCTCATTGTTTTATCACCTTTTCCCATAATTTTAACGATTAGTTGTTTGCCCTTATGAGTAACTTTTGCTATTTATGCAGGTAGAGTGACTAAGAGCAAACTCAAATTGTATTAAAGTTTAGATTTTAAATCTGATAAAATTTGAATAGCTTGTAACGGTGTAATATTTAATAAATCTAAAGACTGAAGTTCTTTTTCAACTATGTTCGCTTTATTTTGCTTCAGGTTGTTATTTACATCCGTATTATGATCCTCTAATTCTTCAAATAAGCTCAACTGAATGGTATCAACTTTGTTAAGCATGACATCTTGTTCCATATTAGATTGCTCAGTAACAGCAATCTCACGCTTTACATCACCAGTCAAACCTTTTAAGTCCTGGTTCACTGAACGAGATTCAAAAGTGTTTAACAACAAATAAGACCTCTCAATAATGGAGTTAGGAATTCCAGCAATTTGAGCACAATAGATCCCATAACTTGTACTTGCTGCACCTTTAATTAGTTTGCGTAAGAATGTAACTTCATCTCCACTCTCCTTGACTGACATACTGTAATTTTTTAAGTATGGCAACTGCTTTTCTAGATGTGCCAGTTCATGAAAATGAGTCGAAACTAACGTTTTACACCCTATTTCATGATGAAGGAATTCTATAACAGCTTGAGCGATGGACATACCTTCACTTGTTGAAGTTCCTCTCCCTAATTCATCAATGATGACAAGACTTTGCTCAGTAGCCTTCTCAGTCATCACTTGGATATCTTTCATTTCCACCATAAACGTACTTTGACCACTTACTAAATCGTCAGCTGCTCCAATTCTGGTGAATATACGATCAATGATTGGTATCTTAGCTTCAGTTGCAGGAACAAAACATCCAATTTGAGCCATGATGCAAATAAGAGAAACTTGTCTCATATAAGTACTTTTACCAGCCATATTCGGTCCAGTAATAAGCAAGATGTTTTGATCCCCTGATTCAAATAACGAATCATTAGCTATAAATCTCTGATCTTTAGATATAGATTCAACAACAGGATGTCTTCCTTCTTTAATGTTCAAGTCATAATCTTTTGTTATCACAGGTTTACAATACTCATATTCAGCACTTACTTTTGCCAGAGATTGAAAAACATCAAGAGTAGAAATGATACCTGCAAGTTTTTGTAATCTTGGTATTTGGAATTTAAGTTCATTTCGTAATTCATTAAACAACTCATACTCAATTCCAACCATTTTTTCTTCTGCTTCTAGTATTAATGCTTCTTTTTCTTTTAATTCAGGCGTAATAAATCTCTCAGCATTCGTTAACGTTTGTTTCCTTTCATATCTTCCCTCTGGAATAAGATTAATATTTGCTTTCGTGATTTCTATAAAATATCCGAATACTTTGTTGTAACCAATTTTCAGCTTTTTAATACCTGTAACTTCTCTTTCTCTTTGTTCAAGTTCTGCCAGCCATTGTTTCCCATTGACACTAGCTTCACGAAGTTGATCTAGATAATCATGATATCCTTCCTTAATCATTGCTCCTTCTTTTACAGATATTGGAGGTTCGTCAATAATTGCCTCATCGATACGATCCTTTAAATCAGAACACTGATCCAAAGAATGAACAATTCCTGAAAGATTATCTGACCCAGAATCATTACAAATCTCTATTAATGCGGGAACTTGCTCCAGGGATTTTTTTAATGCTACAAGATCCCTGGCATTTGCATTGCCATAAGAAATACGTCCAACTAACCGTTCTAAATCATACACATTTTTTAGCTTTTCCCTCAAATCTTCTCTTACGATATATTGCTGAACTAATGTATCTGTCACTTCTAATCTTTCGTTGATGGACGTTTGATTCATTAAAGGTTTGTCCACCCATCTCTTCAATAAACGTGCTCCCATTGAAGTTACTGTTTTATCCAACAACCACAACAATGAGCCTTTTTTTGACTGGTCTCTGATTGTTTCTACAAGTTCTAAATTTCTTCTTGTAAATGGATCAAGTGTCATAAATTGATTACGCTCATAAGAGTGAATATTTGTAATGTGTGATAAAGCTCTTTTCTGTGTTTCTTTTAAGTATGACATTAATAAAGATATACAATGTTGTGAAGATAAGCTTAGTGACTGCCATAGCTCTGTAGTAAATTGCTCCTTAACTAAATGTTCATCTTTATCATCCCATTCAGTCATTAAAATAGTGCTTGAGATCTGATCGATTCTTTCATGTATATAAGGGGATAATGACGCTTCTGATACAATTTCTACTGGAGAATAGGTTCCGATTTCATCTAAGATAAAATCTAATGAATTTTGTCCAGAAGTTTCATATAATTCTCCCGTTGTTAAATCACATGCCGCTAAGTTATATGTATCGTTGAAGTGAGAAATACACAGGATAAAATTATTGTGATTTTTCCCTATCATTTTTCCTTCCATTACGGTTCCAGGGGTAATGACTCTTACGATTTCTCTCTTTACAACCCCTTTTGCTTCCGCAGGGTTTTCCACTTGTTCACAAATAGCAACCTTATAACCTTTTTGAATGAGTTTAAAGATATATTGTTCTGCAGAATGATAAGGCACACCACACATCGGTATTTTCTCTTCTGCTCCACCTTCTCGACCTGTAAGTGTGATTTCTAATTCTTGTGCAGCAAGTTTAGCATCCTCAAAAAACATCTCATAAAAATCACCTAATCGAAAAAATAAAAAAGCATCCTTCGCCTTTTCTTTAATTTCAAGATACTGTTCTATCATCGGAGTATATTTAGCCATACCAAACCCCAATCTTTTTTTTGTTTATTATAGCATGATTTAATACTTCATATATAGTAATCTTGGTTCATAAAAGAAAAACCTACTTATAAGGTAGGGTATCAAAGGGAGGAACTCTCCAGCTTGTTCTAATATCTAACTGTTCATCCCAAGATCTTTTTTCAAATAATTGTTTTTTAAATGATTGCAAATCTTTACTATAAGAAGCGTATGAATCAAGTCCTTCTAGCTCACTCCAAATCTTTTCCACATAGGGATACAGTTCCTCTTTATTTCCATTATAAAAATGGACTTGTATTGTTTCATCATTTAATGGTCTGCTTTTTAAGTCCCAATAATGATTTGCGATTAAGCGAGTTAAAGTTAATACCCCCTTTGTAATCTTTGGTGAAACAATCCAGCTAGGTAAACTTCTATACTCAAATCCACCATGTGTTTGTGTACGAAAATCACCTAAAAAACCATATTTGGGTCTCCTTAACAAAGAAGTTCGATCTTCAAGCAGCATGATTGGCAGAGTTAAATAATTATCTAATGCTCGCAGCAAAAAAGAGTTTAACCAAATTTGACTCATATGTATATGTCCACCTAAAGGAAGTCCTTTTACAGGCATTCCTCCAGCTAACCATTCTATTGAAGGGTCATTAATTTGTTCTTGAGCAAAGTGCATAAGCTTAAAAATGTTGATTGTTAATTGCTTTGGTATTTTACTAGGGTTAGGTCTTAGTTCTGCAATGGGGAAAATCCACTTATTTCCATTTACTACTGAATCACAGCCCACTTTTCCTCTTCGATTAAAAAAATTAGAAGCAAAGGTGATTTTCCCCTTGTCATTACGTAATAAAAATTCAACATCTAAGCCAAGTAAAGCTTCATTTGTTCTTTTTCTCTCCTCAATGAGTTCCCCATGATATAAACATATTGCTTTAGAAAAAAGTTCTCTCATGTTGTGATCCAATTTTGGTGTGGGAATCACATCTAACACAGTGCATTTTCTAGCTGATATCAATCCAACCTTAACTACACCATAATCCAGACCTAATGCATAAATTGCTCTGATTGCATACCGACTTATTAATCTATGTTGTCTATTCCTTAAATCAAAATTCACTTCACTCTGTGGATAAAGTATATTCTCTGTATGAAGAGAGCATCTATACAGAGCTAATACTCTTAAATGAAATACAGGAACTAAGAATACTTGTAAGTAGATGTTTTGGCTAGACGGAGTTTGAACATGAATACCTTGATGATTAAGGCTTTTAATCATAAATTCTTTATCCGCAGCTTTCTCAGTAAAATGGGCAGAATTTAATACTTTATACTCAGCTGAAACCCGCGTTTCATTATCCCATTGAATAATCACAGTATCTTTCGATAAAGATTTAGGTAGATGGGTACCGTGACGAATTAAGGAATTAGTCCAGAGACATTTTAATGCTGGATCATTTCCATGTAACAAAAACAATGGATTCATGTTTTATCACCTGTTTTTTCGCCCATTATAAAAATTATTAATTTTTAAAGAGAAAAAAAGGGCTCACGCCCTCTCCAAAACCTCTGTAGAAACATATGATAAGATAAATATTAAATTTAAATATCATCATCTAAGAGATCTGGATCTAAATCTTCAAAATCTCCGCCATCATAGTCAAAATCGAATTCTTTTTCGCCGTCTAGATCATCGATACCATTTTCATTCACTAATACACAAACTTTTGTTTCCGCAACCATTTCCACCTTGAATTCACGCTCAACTTTGATCCGAACAGCATTGCCAGAAGTAACGATATTTGCTTCAACACAACTTGGTTCTTGCGTAGTTTCAGCAAATACTTCTGCAGTAGTTTTTCTATGATTTGGGTCTAGATAAGAAAGAGGGACCGCTTCAACATACGATAATGTTTCCTTGGCTACTTCCGTCTGAGAGTTGTTGTCGTAAGAGTACCAAAAATTAATATCATAAGTACCAACTACTTCAATGCCATCATCAGATTTCACCGCTTCATACTGATGGTTAATAAGCCATACCCCCAAAACACTTGTTGGTTTATGAGGTGGAGTAATGGTATGCGTTACTTGTGAAAATTTCCGACCTTTACCACAAACAGCTTTCGTAATTATTTCTCTATACGATAAGTCTTTATCTGTGAGTGACATCCTATAAACCTCCTCCATACAATCATTCTTTAAAATTGTATGCAGGACATTGGTCTATAGTGACAAAAACTTTTTCTTTTCTTTTTTTGCGATGTTCAAATAGTCTTCCAACTCTAAACATAGCTGTAAAATAGCAGATCTTACCTCAAACTCTTCCCGTGTTTTTGGCAAATCCATTTCTTTAAAAACCTCGGAAATATGGTTTAGATCATCTAAAATTCTACCACTATAATATTCTTCTTTCACTTCTTTGATCAATTTATCAAATACTGCTGCCGTCATTTTCCCCTGAGGGATGGATTCAAATACTTGTGCAACTAAGTTGACCATCTTGTTAACAGATTCAATTTGTCTGCCCCGCATTTGAAAATAATTCAACCACCCGTTCTCTTGACGAAATAAATTATTTTCACTTGACCTTGTAGCTAAATCCAAACCCTCATTTATCTTCTTCTCTACTTCAATTAATTCTTTTCCGTGCCAAATAGATGAATTATCCTTTAAGTGAGCTGACATTTGTTTAAAAATTTCTGAAAGAAGGCTCTCCACCTGAATACGAATAGATTTTAAATCTTTTTCTACTTTTGGCATATACAGAAGATTGATAAGTGTAGCTGATCCTAATCCAATAATTAACAACCATATTTCATTTAGAATCACCTCATAATGGATAGATTGCTGACTAAACACATGAAAAACAATAACTGAACTTGTTACAATCCCATCCTTCAATTTCATCTTTGACAAAATTGGATAAGTAAGTAAAATATAAGCCCCAATCATCCATATGTAAAAACCGATAATATCAAAAAGAAGTGAAGCAAATAATAAACCTAAAACAGAAGCAACAATGCGTTGCAAAACATTCATTAAACTTCTTCTCTTAGTGATATCAACACCTAATATAGCTAATAAACCTGCAGAAAGAGGAAAATTCAAATTGAAGTATGTTGCGATATAAATTGCAATAACAGCTGCAACGGCTGTTTTTATAATTCGAATTCCCATGATAGTCCACCTCATGTGATTTCTTTTGTTAAAGAAAAGTTCAGCAAGAATTCTTCCCACTGAACTTTATTTCAATTCAACTTTTTACTTTATTAAATTTGGTAAATATCTTTAAACTTCTTTTCTAAATATGCAATCAAGTATTCTGGATTGATCTCTTCATTTGTTACTTGTTTTATGATTTCAGCAGGTGTCAGCAGTTTGCCATATTGATAAATTTGATCTGATAACCACTGTTTAATTGGCAATAATTCCCCATTTTCAATGTATGTATCAAACTCAGGTAGCTGCTTTTGTATTGTGTTCATAAATTGTGCTGCATATATATTTCCTAGAGAGTATGAAGGAAAGTATCCAAAATCCCCTCCTGACCAATGCACATCCTGTAAAACACCTTCTCCGTCATGAGCTGGAGTGACTCCTAAGTACTCTGTATACTTCTCATTCCATGCCTGAGGTAAATCTGCCACTTTTAAATCTTCATTAAAAAGCGCTTTTTCCAATTCATATCGAATCATAACATGTAAATTATAAGTCAATTCATCAGCTTCAATACGAATTAAGGATGGTTTCGCTTCATTAGTTCCTCTATAAAAATCTTCTACTGAAACGGAGGAAAATTCGTTTGGAAAAACTTCTTGTAGATTTTTATAATATCTTTTCCAGAAAGGCAAGCTTCTTCCAATCATGTTTTCCCAAAATCTTGATTGAGATTCATGAATTCCCATCGAAGCACCTGTACATAGTCCCGTGCCTACTAACTCTGCTGAAATATTTTGTTCATATAAAGCATGTCCACCTTCGTGTAAACTAGAAAATAGAGAGAAGGTAATATCATCTGGGTAATAATTCGTTGTGATTCTAACATCCTTTAGATTTAAATTAATCATAAATGGATGAACAGCTTTATCTAATCTGCCAGCTGCAAAATCATAACCTATTTCCTTTAATACAAATAAACTAAATTCTCTTTGCTTTTCCTCACTGAAAGACTGATGAAGGAAAGTTGTGTTTGGTTTATTAGTGGACTCAGCAATTTGTGTTACTAATGGAACTAATCTTTCTCTTAACATGCCAAAGACTTGATCTAATTGACTTGCTGTAATGTTAGGTTCATAAATATCAAGCAAAGTATCATAAGGTGTACCCTTCACACCCCAGTACTCTACAAACTTCTTTTTTAATTCAACAACTTTTTCTAAGTACGGTTGGAATATTGAAAAATCTGATTGATCTTTTGCCTCTTCCCACACCGATTCAGATTTTGAGGTTAATATGACATTCTCCTTGTATAAATTAACTGGAATTTTTTTATTTCTGTCATAATCCTTTTTATGTTCCGTTACCATTCTTTGCTCTGTTTGATTCAAGCTTTCAAAAACAGAGGTTTCAGATAACTGAGATAAACAGTCCCCCATTTGTTGTGAAGTTGAAAGGTTAAATTGTTCTGTAGATAACATTCCTATCACTTCAGAACGACCCTCTACTCCTTTTTTAGGTGCACCTGTTCTTAAGTCCCAAAAAAGAATAGAAAGTGCCTCGTTATATTCATTTATTTTTTTGACTAACTCTTTAAATATTGTTAGTGTTTGATGACTCATTTAATCACTCTCCTTTTCAAACTTAAGTATACAAATAACCTACAATAAATTCAAAATTTATATAAGTGGTTAAAATATTATGATAAAATAATGTGAAGGACGTGAATATTTATGCAGATTACAATAACAGAAAGTGCTAAAAATGAGCTCATGAATAAAGTGAATACAGATCAATATTATATTAAATTGGCTCATGATGCCGAAGGCTGTGGTTGTATTATGAGTGGTGTCGCACAATTATGGATCGTTGATGAAAAAGATGAATTTGATTTAGAGTCAAACTCCGAGCCATTTTCAATCTTGTATGATTCAAGACATGAAGTATTTTTTGAGCAAGAGATGAAGCTGGATTATATTCCAAACAAAAAATCCTTTTCATTAAGCAGCAAACAACAAATATACAATGCATCTATGAATCTATACAAAAAATAGTGAAGGAACAAGTAAATAAGCATCATAATACTAGGATGGGAGAAAAGAGATATGAGCAATCTAACAGAAATATTAAAATTTAATAAACAATTTGTAGATAATAAGCAGTTTGAGCAGTTTAAAACTTCAAGGTATCCAGATAAAAAAATGGTGATTTTATCATGTATGGACACTCGTTTAGTAGAATTGTTAACTAAAGCTATGAATCTTAAAAATGGAGATGCTAAAATCATTAGAAATGCAGGGGCAATTATAACACAACCTTTTGGAAATGTGATGCGCAGTATCTTAGTTGCCATTTATAAATTAAAAGCCGAAGAGGTATATGTGATAGGACATCATGACTGTGGCATGACAGGGTTAAATTCTGAAAGTATGTTGGAGGAGTTTAAAAATCGAGGGATTACTGAGGAAACATTACAAACTTTAGAGGGCTCCGGCGTCCAACTTTCCAGTTGGCTAAAAGGTTTTGACAGTGTAGAAAATGGTGTGAAAAATAGTGTTTCGATTGTAAAAAACCACCCACTTCTACCTCCAGAAATTCCTGTTCATGGATTAATTATTCATCCCGAAACAGGAGAGCTTGAAGTCGTTGTGGACGGGCTTAAAGACAAATAAAGTTTATTTGTCTCTGTTAACAATTTTATCTTTCACTCCAATAAGACTTCTCCTATAAAAGAAGTCTTATTGGATTAAAGAATCACCTGTAAAATCTTAACTTGCTCCATACATTTGTAATACATTAATTACTTCTTCATTTCCATACTCCTCAGCAAATTCTAAAATGGAGACCCCAATTCTATCCTCTACTTGAATACTGGCTCCTGATTCCAGTAGAAACGTAATTTTATCAAGTTCACCAATATAAATTGCATATAACAGTGGTGTCCATCCATCTAGATCAGTCGTTTCTAAATCGGCTCCAGATGAAATAAATAATGCTAACGTTTCTGTATCCACAATTCCAATAGCATCCATAAATAATGTCTGATTATAATCTTCTTCTAACCTGAAATTTGGGTCTCCCCCTGCTTCTAGTATTAATTTAATAATTTGATTATTAGAACTGATATCTACGTTATACAATACATGGGCTAATGCAGGTAAACCATTCTGATCTAATTCATTTACATCTATGGATTGATCTTGTAAGATATGTTCAATTTTAGATATATCATTTTCTTCAATGGCATAAATCAAGGGAGTTGTTCCATCAAGTTTGTACATTAAGTTCTCCCACATTGAGCTCTTTACTAGACTTGTAAGGAAAATGATTGATAAGACCAACACAGTAGTGGAAACCATGATCCAAAAATAAGGATTTGATTTCTTTAAATGGACAACATCAGAATCGTCTTTACCTAAAAAATCAGCAATGCTGTGAATTCGTTTTGGCAATGTAGGATGAGTAGATAATTTTTCACTTAACCAGGTAAAAAAACCTCTATCTTCAGAAATTTGTTTAAGAAATGATTCGTGATTCACTGTTCTATATAATTTTTTTCCAACGGCTAAAATTGTTAACCCATTTTTTGCTGCATTATAATGATTAGTATAATGAGCAGCAAATCTATCACAAGTGTATTCACACGCACGAGAATAAGCTGATGATAGAAAAGGTATAAACTTGGCTCCCATGATCAGTAAATCTTTACTAATGTGACTTCTTTGAATATGTGCCAATTCATGTGCAATTATAAATCTTAATTCATCATGTTCTTCTTTTTCTATCAACTCTACAATCTCAGAATACATTACTACCATATTTCGCCCAAAATATCTAGTAGCAAAAGCATTTAAAATACCTGACGACTCCATGATATAAATCTCTGGAACTGTTTTTATTCCCATCTTTGAACAAAGTTCAGCAGCTATATCATATAATTCTGGAAACTGTTGTGCCCCAATTTTCACACCGTTGTTCCTAATCATCGCAAGATTTAACCAATGAGCAAACATCATAAATAAAAAGAGGCCTACTATAATTGGAATAAAAACAAATGAAAAGAACAAAACAATATATAAACATATACTAATAAAAGCAGCTACAAAAAAATATACTTTCTCACTTTTCTCAATGAGCTCTCTGTTATTAAAAGCTGTCATGTCTATACTCTACTCCTTGAAAAAAAATTAGTCTATTATTTTAATTTAATAAAGAAAGTAATCGATCAGGATAATTCGTTATAATACCATCAACTCCCAAATCTATTAATTCCTCCATCTCTTCCACTTCATTTATCGTCCAATATTGAACAGCTATATTACGCTTTTGTAACGTTTGGATAATTCTTTTTGATGCTAAATCAATTCCAGATTGCTCTAATGGCAATTGAAAGGCATGAACATCAAGTGATACTAATCTATCCAAATAAAATAGATTAGAAATTACATATTTTTTAACCGTATCGGGTCCCGCTCCGATGGCAATCTCATCGCCTGCAAATTCATGGAACCATACTAATACACTTTCATAAAAAGAGTTAATAATGACTTTATCCTCTAAACCATATTCCTTTATCATTTCATATACTTTCCCGGTGAGATCTTTATTTTCAGGTTTAATTTCAATGATCATTGGAAGCTCAGAAAAGTTTTCAAACACTTCTCTTAATGATGGAATCGTTACTCCTTTTCCTCTATATGAAAATTCCCCTTGCTCATCAACAAAATGATAACCTGCATCAAGTTGTTTTAATTCATCTAACGTATAATCTGCAACGTTTCCAGTTCCGTTTGTTGTTCGATCTACAGTTTCATCATGTATAACTACGATTTCACCATCTTTCGTTAAATGGACATCAAACTCTAATGCATCTACACCTATTTCCTTTGCGTTTTTAAAAGCCGTTAATGTATTCTCAGGTGTGATTCCAGCTCCTCCTCGATGAGCTATAACAAAAGGACTTCCTTCACTTACAAACATATTTTTCTCTTGTTTTTTGACAGGTAGAATTTGAAATATAATAAATAAAAAACCGATCACACTTAATATGGAAAAAAACCACTTCATTCTTCGCACACGTTTTTTATTTTTTGTTGTTTGAATCTGAGAATTCATTGCATCACCTATTATTTATATTTTTACACCAAACTAAAATCTATTTCATTCTATCATGTATTTAGATATGAAGATAGATTTTTTTGATCATTTGGAAAACGTTTACATTTAGATAAAATCTAGTATTTCCATAATCATTGTGACCACTATCATTCTTTTATTCAATATGAATCATGTAATCTACTCCTTAAAAAATAGTTGGCACTTTCCTACCCCTTTTATAAATTTACTTTTCTTTCTCAAGCAGTAGAAGGATGAATCACCTCTTCTACTGCTTGATGAACTTTTAACTAGAGGGAGATATAAAAACTCACATTGAAAGATTCTCTTTATTATCTATTCAGTCACAACGACATCATAATTAATGGTGAAATTTTCCCAAGTATAGACGGACAGTTCATACTCGGTTCCTGGTACAAGATCCATCGTATATTCATGAATATTTCCATTTTGCCTAGCCCAACCTACTCGTGTGCCCGTTGCTGCTTCATATAACTGCCAAGTGATCGCATCATTAGCACTTCCAGCCGTTAATATAACAGTGGTGGCACCATTTCCAACAGCAGTAAAGTAATGAAAGTCCTCAACGTTTTGACTATCCAACGTCCCACTTACCTCAAGGATGACACCATCTGGAGGAGTTACAGATCCCACAGTTATGGTAATCGTATCCGTACTTGTAGCTCCCTGATCATCTGTAACGGTTAAAGATACATTGTAGGTTCCTTCGGCAGTGAACGTATGTCTTGTATTTTGACTTGTGCTTGTATCTCCATCATCGAAATCCCATACATAAGACGTAATCGTTCCATCACTATCAGAAGAGCCATCTCCAAAGAAGGTTATCTGTTCACCGACATCTGCAGTTACTGTCGAGCTTTCAGCAACTGCTACAGGTGCATTGTTTGTAGAACCACCGCCTCCGCCTGAAACAGTAATCGTATAATCAAGAGGAGGATAACCAGTCCATGTATAAGCTATAATGTAATAAGTGCCTGCAGATAGATTTGCTGTAGCGTTTCTTAATGGACGAGCAACTACAACCCCACTTGCATCCTCAACTTCTATATTGAAATCTGGACTTGTATAAGTTAAATCAAACGTTACATCACCGCTAGAAGCAACGTCAAATGTAAACCAATCTGTATGATCGCCTGCATCCGCATCAAGATGAGCACTAACACTGTCTGTAAACGCACTAGCATCGGACTTTCTATTATTTGGTTCCGTTTCAGTACCCGAAGAAGGAGGTGCAGTGTTACCTACAGTAATTGTAATCGTATCCGTAGCCGTAGCCCCTTCATTATCAGTCACCGTTAAAGTTACATTATAATGACCTGCAGAAGAGAATGAATGTGTTGGATTTTGTCTGGTGCTTGTAGATCCATCATCAAAGTCCCATGCATAAGATGCAATGGTTCCATCGCTGTCAGAAGAACGATCTCCATAGAATGATACGTTTTCACCGACATCTACACTTGTTGATGAACTTTCAGCAAAAGCTGTAGGTCTTTGATTTGTATTCCCCGAACCATCCCCTGTAAGCAAACCATGAAATACAACATCGTACACATAATTTCCACTTGCATTAACGCTATGGTTTACAAAATAGGCTGTGACCGTTCTATAACCACTCCATTGATTATCCAAACTTCCTAACACCTGATTTACAATGTTGTTCATTTGCTCTCTATCATTTGTTTCTCCAGTTGATCTTCCTCCTTCATATCTACCTTCTACTGTATAAGTATCAAATAAATCTGAAGTATAGGTTCTTTCTGTTACATTACGCAAACTAATTTCACCTGTAATATCAGCGCTGATTGTAGCAAGGGATCTAGTTGAATGATTATCCAAATAATCATTCTCTACTAATACTACTCTACCACCGTCATTAACCAATGCTTGCACATGATCTTGATATTCCGCTTCTAAACTAGAATCCCTCGATAAGTCATCCATATATCTGTCAAATCCTGATGCATCTTCATTACTTATATATTCTTTTACTTGATCAAAAATTTCCATATGATTATTGTAAATAAAATCGTAAAAAGCATAAGAATAATCATAAATGTCCCAAGAACCATAAGTCCCGTGTAAAACTTCATCCAGTGTATAACGATCAGATGGATTTGAATGAATATTTCCTATTTTTGTAGATCTGGTGTCGATCCCTGTTCTAGTAGCACCTGCAAAAAACTCACCGCCACCTTCTTCAACCCATACTAATCGATCGTAATTATACATAGGTGTGTCTCCCCACATACCAGGAACCAAATATCTGCTTTGCAAATAATGGAAATACTCGTGTCTGAACAACTCTTCTAACTCATAGATGCTATCTGCTGGCACTACTCTATCCCAAGTAAAAAATGTTCCCCAACTCTCAATATAAATTCCACCATTATCTGTTCCTACACCATTTAAATGCCAGTTCATACGATATTCATCTCTATCATTATAAATAATAGCCGTTAATATATCATCAGGATTACCTGTTTCAACAGGTTCATCTATTCCATACAATCGATGAAATTGTGCTTTTTCTTCTTTTGTTGCCCAATAGATCCTTTTAATATCATCTTGTGATACTCTATCTCCAGCTTTAATTATGATTTCTCCATTATCAAAATAATAATGATTACCGTAATAGTAATCTTCATAATCTGCTACGATGGCTGCATAGTTGATGTTGCCACCTAAATCATCAACTGCACTCGCAAGTGCTAGATAAATTCCACCATAATAAGGATATAAATTTAATGAATCCTCGAATGTATTTAAAGCAAAATTGGAATTGCTATGAAATTGTCCTTCTTCCGTGATCACAAAAACAGCATTATCGATTAACCATTCATGATCCGTATCTGCAAATTGATTAAAAGTTAAAATATACGCCACTTCATTAAAAAATGTATCTATTTGTCCATGCCATGGAGCTTGATTAGGAGTGTTATAAGATCCTAAACGGTAATTATAGTATAAATTATATTCCAAACCGCTTAATAAGGCATATATCGCGTCCGTTTTAGATAGATCTGTAATATAGTTATCTACTCGATTATTAAAGTAGCTAATGACGGAATAGCCTTCATCAAACATGTCAATATCTGTTGTAGAATGACTAACTAAATAACCTGTATGTTGAACTACCTCCTCTTGCGTTTGAGTTCCAAGGGTAAAATCCCGATTGTTCATCACCGATAGAACAGCTGGGGTTACCTCTCCTCTAAAAGATAAATCTTCTAAATATTCCATATCAGGATCAGGATAATCCCATTGATATAAAAAGCCCTTATTTAGCACTTCCATTAAAGTAGCCAAACCACGATCATCACTATCCGTAAACTGAGAGCCTCTATATTCAATTTCATCAATAAGGTACAACAAACGCTGCCTATCACTATAAAAATCAACTACATCCTGACTATAAGTCCAAAAATCTGAAATTTCATCAGTACTTATCGTTACTAAGACATCTACCAAATCAGCATAAGATAAGCGATTAAGATCATCAAATGTATATTCATGGTTTGAAGCAATACCTACAGATAATTTGTCTAATGTCTTTTGTCCATCAGCTCTTGGTGGCCTAGCTGGACGATACCTTTCTAATTCAGAACTATCTTTTATATGAATGCTTTTTTCATTTTGCAACCTTTGATCTTTTTGAATCGGAAATACAGGTGCTCTTAACTCGTTGCTCATTCTCTGTACTTTAGCATGTTGTGCAGAAACACTATTACTCGAGGGGAAAATAATACTGATAGAAAGTAATAACAGAAACATTTTACTTATAAAATTGTTCTTAAATAATTTCACTAGAATACCTCCACTTTTTATAATTTTTCAAAATCTACTTCTAAGAAACAGCAATAATGACCACCTCCCTTCTTTGTAAACGCTTACATATAATGTCATATTTTATTTTTTCTGTGTAAATATATGAATAACTGTAGAAAAAAGTAGAACTTCATCTATTTTTATCATTAACTACAAATGATTTGATTTAATAGAGAAAAACAATAATGAATAATACTTAGTCTATAAGAAGAATGTTTAAACTGAAGAAATTGAAATATAAATGAATAGAGGCTATAAAATAAAGGAAATTATGGAATATTTGAACATATTTGAATTGTATAAAATAACGTTGAGTTTCCGGTTCTCTTTAATAGAACAGCTCATTACTTACACAGTGATATCACCACCTTTCACACTTTAAACGTCTTAATGTATAATGGTATGACCATATTATATGCTAAATATGACAATTTTTCAACAAATATTGTACTTTAAATTATTATTAACTTCACTTTTTTTGAATCCATTGTGAATAAATGAGATAATATTATTGGATAATTTATTTTTGGAGGTCGTAATATATATGTCGTCATTTATGAAGAAGATGTTATCTAGTATTGGAATTGGATCAGCAAAAGTAGACACAGTATTAAACAATGATGAATTTGTTCCTGGCGAGATCATTGAAGGTGTTGTACATATTGAGGGTGGAAAGGTAGAACAAAAAATTGAAGACGTCTATCTATCTATCGTTGCGACATATACTGAAATAAAAGAGTTTGAATTTGGTGATAAAGAAAAAGAAATGGAAATGACAAAACAAGCGGTGTTAAGTAAAGTTAAAATCATTGATGCTTTTACTATAGGGAAAGGTGAAAGAGTACAATTCCCAATTCAGGTTCAACTTTCATACGATACCCCGTTAACGCTAGGAAAAACCAAAGTTTGGATTCAAACTGGACTAGATATTGATAATGCGATTGATCCAAGTGACAGAGACTATATTAGAGTTACACCTAACCATTTAGTAGATGGCTTATTTAAATCATTGGAGGATATAGGGTTTCGAATGTATGAGGTCGAATGTGAAACTACTAAAACTTTAAGAAACAGACTTCCTTTTATACAAGAGTTTGAATTCAAGGCAAAATCTGGCCCATTTCATGCTAGATTAGATGAACTTGAAGTAGTATTATTTGTTGAAGAAAATAAAGTATCAGCTATTTTAGAAATAGATAGAAAAGCTAGGGGTTCTAAAAGTTTACTATCTGAAATGTTAGAAAAAGACGAAAGTGTTGTTCGTTTCACTTATACTGAGGAAGATATCCCTAATTTACAAAATAGTTTATACGAACTTATTAATCAACATAGTTAATTCCAACAAAGCATCTTAAACTATTTTGATAATAGATTGAGATGCTTTGTTATGATTCTTACATTTTTTAGTTTGAATTACTCTTTTTTAATTCCCTTTATTTTTTTGTGCTTTTGCCCATTCTCTCGTTTTAATCACTTCTGTGCGATCTCTTAATGTATGTTTGTGAATAAGTTCCTTATGCATAAGATCACTGGCGCTTTGCCAGGCTATATTCTTTTCTTTACAAATTTGTTTGCATCTATCTATTAATTGATCATCCTTTAACGGAATATTTAAATCAGAATAATTTTTTAACTCTGTTGATGTTAGTTCCTTCAATCTGTTCTCCAGCTGGATTATAAAGACCTCAGCATCAATGCCTAAAATGTACAGATCCCTTATGTTTAAATTAGTGATTGCACTCTCCATCATTTTAACGGCACCGTTAATATTATTTCTACGTTGATGATACAAGGAAACAGCAACCTGAATCAAACCTATCCAAGCCTCATCTAATTCAGGTCTTTCTTTTTCTTTCCAATATTCTTCTAATATCTCATGACATTCAAAATAGTCACGTTCAGCATGAAAATATATTAAATAATCAATGTATTCCTCTGGGTATTGTGTTTGTTGTGTCATTAAAAATGATCCCTCTTTTCTAATTTTTAGCCTAATATTAGAATGAAATAAATATGCTTCTATTTTATCAAAAATACAAAAAAAAGAAGAGTTTATCAACCAGCCCAACTACACACAATTATAAAATTTTTTAATTAAAATTTAAATGAATTCAACTATGATAGGCTCATATTAACAATAAGGCGGTTCCAAGTAGGTACTCAAACTGATTTAATTAAAATGATAAATGATTATGATCCTGAAGTTATAACTACATTTCCCTTTTTATGTCCTTTTTCAACATACCCATGAGCTTCTGGAATCTCTTCAAACGAATAGAAACTATCTATGACCGATTTTAACTTACCCTCCTCAATAAGCTCTTTGAAGAACATTAAATCTTCATTTGATTCTGATGCTACTCCACTTACTACTTTCTTGTTACCTATCTTTGAAGTCCATAACGTTTGTAATATCTGTCTATAACTAAAGACAGCTAAAACATAGAATCCTTGTCTCTTTAGTGAACTTTTACATCGTGAGAATGAAGTTTTGCCTACCGTATCAAAAATAATGTCGTAGGTTTGACCATTTTTAGTAAAGTCTTCTTTCGTATAATCAATTACATGATCTGCTCCTAAAGATTTGACCATATCTAGATTTGTGGTACCACATACACCTGTAACTTCTGTACCAAAGTACTTGGCAAGCTGTACAGCAAAAGTACCTACAGAACCAGATGCACCATAAATAAGAACTTTTTGTCCGCTTTGTATGTTTCCCTTTCTTAGGAAATATAGTGCGGATATAGCTCCGAAAGGCACGGAGGTGGCTTCCTCGTAAGTCATATTGGATGGTTTTTGTACTACTGCCCCATCTTCACTCATACAAATATATTCAACGTACGTCCCTTTTTTACCATATAATCCATAAACTTGATGCCCTTTTTTAAATCGCTTTACATCTTTCCCTACTGAAACAACTTCTCCAGCAAAATCACACCCTAGTATATTTTTTTTAGGTTTTCTAAAGCCTATAGCCATTTTTGAGATAGGCCAGATAGGCAATGTTTTTCTGGATCCGTTTCGCTTTCTTATATCCCCTGATGTTACTGTTCGAGCATGTACTTTTATCAATACTTCATTGTCCTCGGGAGTAGGTTTTTCTATGTCTTTGAGCTGCAAGACATCCGGTGACCCGTATTTTTCATATACGATCGCTTTCATAAGATTCAGCCCTTTCATTTTTTTTATAAGTTTTACTCCATCATTTATTCGGAAGGTTTAACAGTGAATCTTTTGACCCTACCACTAAACTCTATTGCTCTTTTGCTTACAATTGTTCAAGATCTTCATATACAATGTCATGTATTTAATGTACTAGCGTTTTATTGTTTTAGTGATCTAGTTATATAGTACACCATGTTTATTCGGTTGTCAATAATTTCCTTCTTAATAATCAATATAATGACGCCCTCTTATTTCAAAAAAGGCATGATTTTAAAGATTGTATTGTGAGCACATTTATTTGATTTAAGACGCAATAAAAAAAGACAACGGTTAACTTTTCGCCATCATCATATACCATGATAATTAAAAAAGTCCATCATCTTTTCCCTTTTCTCTAATAGGACATTCTTATACTGTTTCTTCGGCAGCTAATGCATCTGATTTGGTTACATGTACAGTACCAAATGGATGGTTAGGAGGAGCATATATTGAGTAAAGTTTTAACGGAGTATTACCTGTATTGGTTATATTGTGCCATGTTCCAGCAGGTATCATAATGGCATAATCATCAAAGATTCTTCTTTCAAAATCTAAATTTTCTTTACTCTTGCCCATTTGAACAACACCCTGACCTTGTTCAAGACGTAAGAATTGATCAACATTAGGGTGGATTTCCAAGCCAATATCCTCTCCTGCATTTATACTCATCAATGTAACTTGCAAATGATCTCCTGTCCATAAAGCAGTACGGAACGTATTGTTTTCCTTTGTAGCCTCATTAATATCTACAACAAACGGCTCCTGTCCATAATCTTTTAATTGAATTCTTTCTTTTCTATTTGATGATTGCGAATAGCGCCATGGATTATCTTCATAATCAACAATCCAATTTACAGAATGTCTAGCATATTGATATATTGGCACATTAACATAATAAGGATTTTGATACGGATATGAATACACACAAGGAACGTAGTACATTCTTCACAATCCCTTCTGAGATTTATTAAATATTCTATTCACCGTGTTAAGGAAATGTGCTTGACTTCAAGGCGCCTTAGGGGCATTGCGGTAGAGATAAATAACTATCTCTTCTTTGAAGCTAAAAGGAAAAATTAATTCTAATGTTATACCTTTCTTCTATATCATGCATGCTCCTCCTACTTCTTATATAAATTAAGTTGCATCCTTCACAATTAACTATAGTCGGAATACATTCATCAATAAAGATAGTATCTACACTGCTATCTTTCGAACGTGCGTGCAGTATTATTTCCTCTAATATTTTAATATTATAGAAATTAGATTCAATAATATAGAATTCGTCATTATCGTTTATCCAGTTTTGTTGATCATATCTTAACTCATATCCACATACTTCACACTTTTTCAGATAAAAAAACTCCTTTAATATTCGTGAATTATACTATAACAAAAAAGCTTAGATCCCCATCTATTAATTGGACAATTTTACTTCTAATTCGATCTCATTCCACCAGATCAATTCTATATGTTGAACAAGAGGATGTGTTCATCCACTTAAAATCATATTTGTTGTGTAACAAAAAATAAAAGCCGCCGAAATGGGCGGCTTTTGTATTCATAAAATTCTGTTGAATGACATCATAAATTTCATAAAAACTTGTTTCATTTTAGATTTAATAATGACCCTTTATAAAATATTTTCTAGTCGTTTTTTTTATTCCAATCTGCTAAAAATTTTTCAATCCCTTGATCTGTCAACGGATGATTGCAAAGTTGCATGATGACTTTGTAAGGAACAGTTGCAATATGAGCACCGTTCAACGCTGCTTCTGTAATATGAATCGGATGACGAATGGAAGCTGCTATAATTTCTGTATCTAAATTATGTATATTAAATATTTCAGAAATTGTGGAAATTAATTCTATTCCATTATGCCCGATATCATCTAAACGTCCTAAGAAAGGGGAAACATATGTAGCTCCAGCTCTTGCCGCGAGTAAAGCTTGATTTGCACTAAAAATAAGTGTTACATTCGTTTTAATTCCTTCATCAGAAAAAGCTTTAACCGCTTTTAGTCCATCTATTGTCATAGGTACTTTAATCGTAATATTCGGTGCGATTTTTGCAAGCTCTTTTCCTTCTTCAATCATTTCTGGTGCAGTTGTTGCTATAACCTCTGCACTAACTGAACCAGACACAATAGAAGTAATTTCTCGTAGACGATCATGAAAAGAGACATCTTCCTTTGCGACTAAACTTGGGTTCGTAGTTACTCCAGATAATATTCCTACTGCATGAGCTTCACTAATTTCTTCTATGTTTGCAGTATCAATAAAAAATTTCATAATTTTCCTCCTAAGTTAAGTAAAATGTTCTACTACTTTAGTGCATACCCATTTACTACATATCTCTGTAGTGGAAGGTATGTGTAACTTTATTATATCAAACAAGAAAAAATTCACAATGAAGCTTACCAGATTTTTCAACTACTTAACCAATATCATCCCTTTCTATGATGATTTCATATGTATAGGAATAACGGTTTTGTTTTTGTGATTCATACCATAACCATAGCTTTTCTAAAAATGAATTAATATAAAATAAAAGGGGAGCAATCTCCCTATAGTGTCTTTAATCAAACATTCTCACTAGTTGGATTGCTCCTCGTTTCATTTCTTTTAATTACAGTTCTTCTATTTTTAAAGAACTAATTGTATCATTCCCGATAGGATGACTCCTAAAATCTCCAAGCCAGCCATACATCTCTAGAGTATTTCCTTGAAAAACAGGATCTGTGTATAGGGTTACTTTATAATCACCGACAATAAAAATTGAGCTCAGTGAGTTATCTTGAATATTATTTCCTAGAATTTGTATACTTTCTATATACCTATATTCTCCAGGGTCTTTTACTATAATTGATCGTCCGGGTGTAAAATTAAGTTCTTGCCCTAAATAAACACCTTTTGGAAATACTCTAAATGATGACATTAGATTATCCCCTACATCTCCACTACTTCCCGAATATTGATCAAACGTTTTCACTGCTTGCACTCTACCATTATAATCTGGGTGTTCATACAATGTAACACCGTAGTCCCCAATCACGAGTACAGAGGATAAAGTATCACCAGGAAATCCGCATTCATTAGAACTATGGCGACAATTGTAAGGGGTATTAGCATCAACTGGTAGGAAACGTTTATAATTTCCTCTATACGTTTGGATATCGAATAACCATACACCTTCACCATGAAATACACTTATTGATGAAGCTTTATTATCTATATTACTATTTAAATTTGGACCACCATAATTCTCTTTAACTAAAGCATATGCTCCTGACCAGTTATAATTCTCATACAGAGCTGCTGCATATGGACCTACAACTTTTACTGATGATATAGAATCATCTTTTTTAAAATAAACATCTCCTCTTTGATAACCCATCCAATCATTTGCTTGATGGCCACCTGAATCTCTAGCAAATTGCTCATCATTATATAAATCAAAAGATCCACTAAAATCTGGTCCATCAAAAGTATAGACACCATGCCATTTTTCACGTACTTTTATAGAAGAAACAGTTTTTGATCCAATAATCATTTCGTCAAAGTCACGAATATGAGCATAACTGTCCTCGTCGGTGAAAAACGCTTGAGAATAACCTCCATAGTTTGCTTGTGGGTATAGTACAACCCATACATTTCCTTGCACCAACATCGATGACAACTTGTTATCAAAGTCATAACCTGTTTGATTTAAATTTACGGATTGATCCTTACTTACTGTAACACAATCCCCATTGAATCCTGCTTCTGAAAACAGAAATGAAGTTTCTGTCACTGTAAAATGTTGACCAGGCATTCTCACAGCTGAGGATCGGAGGGTATCATCATTATAAAGGACTTCTTTCACAACATAAAATTCTTCATCTGTGTTATCTTTTAATATGTCATATAACTCAGGCGAGATGTTTATGGCATTCGTTTTCCCTACAAATTTACCCACTTCTATTCCACCTGTAGCTGGGTTACCAATATATAAAATATAATACGTACTTTCCCCTGCAGGCATTTGATTATCTGTCAAAGTAAATGGAATGGAACAACCAACGACCAACTGACTAAATTGT
>NZ_SIJB01000048.1 GCF_009910845.1 Chengkuizengella marina
GCTGGAATCAATACGTATGATCTAGTGTGTACAAGGCTATCAGCTACATCTTTTATTTTTGTCGCATCTCGAAGTCTGAAAGCAACAGTATTTACATTATAGAATACTGTTTGAACATTAGATTTTATTGTTAATAGGAAGCGCTGATTGCGCTTTTTTTTTGATGGGAAAATATCATCCATTGTGCCAGGGGAGGGAAGCAGGATGATAAAAAAGAAAGTCCCTACTAAGATCACTCTTAATAAGGACTTAAGCATGCCAGGTCAATGTCCTTAATAAAAATAACTGCGATAAATTTATGTGTGGAGGATTTTGAAAAAATGAATGTAGTTAGAGCGATGGAATTAATTAAACAGTATGAAGTCTGTGAGCAATGTGGAAGTCGTTATGTTGCTAACGGAGCTGGGACATTGTTCATAGATGAAAAAGTGTTCAAAAGAACATGTAAATGTGGTTGGAGTGTTGAGATTGATATTTTGAATAATAAAAAATTAACGCATCCGGTCTTTCTATTTATATAAGTACTTCGTCTCTCAACCGTAGGAACTACGGGGCTATCCTAATCAACTAGAGATTATTACATTTCTGTACTTAGGAATCTCATGGTTTCAGTCATGAGAGGTTCAATACATACACAGAAAAATGTGGATTTTTTTGTAACCTAAGATAAATGTCCAATCATGGATCAATTCTTTAATTCATAGGATATTTTATTAAATGAAACTTATTAAGGGAGTACCTTCAAATGTCTTTTAAAAAAGAACCTTTGATTGTGTGTGATCAATCAACACAATCAAAAAGATTGGGCGCAGATACAGAAAGTACAGTCCTTACAGTTGAAGTATGTGTGCCACAACCTCAAATCACACAGGTGAAATTAGATTCTACTGTAGAAGTTATTAGAATCCCATAATCTACTTTCATTTTTTCTCAAGTAGATTATGGGATTCTATAAAAATGGAATGACATTAGCAACTCAATCAGATATTGTCATTGACTTTGCACAAGATGGTGTAAGACAGGAAAGCAGGATGATAAAAGAAAAGTCCCTACTAAGAATACTCTTAATAAGGACTAGTACAGACAGCTTGCTTTTATATTATCCCAATTATCAATTAAAATATAACAGTTGGTTTTTTACATTCCTGCCCATAGATAGGAGTCCAAGCAACTACATTAGATTGATCATAAGATAAGATGAACAGATAATTTAAGAAGTTGGGAGGTACGTTTATGGGATTAAAGAAAGGTCCTTTCGTTGTTGCTGACACAGTTTCAGTAGCTGATCCGTATAATGGTTCTGATCCAGATGTAATTAGTCTTCCTATTGATGGAACTCCTCAAGTAGTAGCTACCGTTGATGTATGTGTTACCCAACCACAGAAAACACAAGTTTCACTGGATTCAATGGCTCAAATTGCTGTAGTAGCGGATACTTCTGATGACGGTGGTCCCATAACTTTTGAAGTGACATATGAGATCCAACGAAATGGTGAAATCATTGCAACAATCAATGATGAAATGGATTATCAATCTCAAGGTCCTGATGGAAGACACACTAACTTTCCAAACTTTCCAATACTGGATTGTAATCCAAGTGCTGGAATTAATACGTATGATCTTAGATGTACAAGAGTTACTGCAAATGAAGTTAACGTAGAAGATATTTTTGTTGCATCCCGAAGTCTTAAAGCGGTGGCTAAAGGACCCTTTGTCGTATCTGATACAGTTTCAACAAATAATGCATATGGGGGAAAAGGCGTAATTGATCTTCTTGAAGATGGTGATTCTGCAATTGTAGCTAGTGTTGAGGTGTGTGTGACACAGCCACTGAAAACACAGATATCACTGAATTCAATGGCTCAAATTGCTTTAGTTGGGACTAGTGATGGATCTGCAACTTTTGAAGTAACGTATGAACTCTTGCGTAATGACAATGTTATCGCAACGATCAATGATGAAATGGATTATGCATCACCTAACTTCCAAAGACATACAAACTTCCCAAACTTTCCGATAGTAGATAAAAATCCAAGTAATGGGATCAATAAGTATGATCTCAGAGCTACACGTGTAGTAGGAACAAGTATAAATCTTCCTGTTTTTGTTTCATCCAGAAGTCTGAAAGCAACGGTATTTATTTTATAGATTTTGTTTAAAAATAAAATTTTATGATTAAACGGTTAACAGAAAGGGCGTAGAGATACGTCTTTTTTTGTTGGGAAAATATCATCCATTGTGCTAGGGGAGGAAGCAGGATAAAAACAACAGGATCAATTATTATCCTTACAAGTGCTACATGGTAGAAACAAATTATAAAAGGATAACAAAAAGTAAGGAAGGGTTACGAGAATAATAGATAAGAAGAGAGGATTTAATATTTCTTCTGATTATTTATTCTGTTAACATTTTATGAAAGTTTTTTAAACTGTTTAATTCTAGATCATAGCCTCAGAATGAATTTATTTCAATTGGAATATGAAAGAGATTTATATATGATTTAAAGGAAAATAAATCAAAAGTAAATGAGGGGGAAAAGCAGCTGGTTTCAAGAAGTGTATGGAACAAGTTCAGATCAATCACACAAGCAAGTCACTTGTCTATACCAAATGAAGGGTTTAAACATGGTAGCACTCATAGAATCTCTCTACGGTGTAAACCTCACTATTTATGTAGTGGGGTTTTAATCTATGAAAAATGTGTACATGTACGAGAACACCAGTCCAGTCAAAATAGATTATCCTTTCATAGTATATAGTACATTATTATACAAAGGAGGAATTCGAATGAGTGCTTATGGAAGACGTTCTGCTACTGGAGCAGGAATTGTTCTAGTACTATTCATACTTTTAGTTATCATTATAGTTGCTGCAAGTGGTCGTTATTGCGCAGCATTAAATCAGCCATTTACTACGAATTGTCCACCATTTATTAGCTACTAACGGAAGAATTCATGAGCATGTGAATAGATAAATTATATAGTAAATTTAAATCCCTGCCTATTAAAGCAGGGTTCTTTAATGTTAAGGAGGGTGGATAGATTGGAATTAAATATCATTCAATATTTTTTAACACAAGGACCCTTTGCGGTCCTTTTTGTTTGGCTATTTATCTATGTCATGAGAAATAGCAAAGAAAGAGAAGAT
>NZ_SIJB01000049.1 GCF_009910845.1 Chengkuizengella marina
TATCGCTCACAAAGCGATTCGGGTTTCAATCTAAGATTACCATGTGGAATCTGTGTAAATTTTTGATTATTACTTTTTCCAATGTTTATATCCCGTTTCCAATCAAGGTTATAACCAATAACAAGATTACCAATATCCTTAATGATTTAATTGTCTTTTCTCCATAATTTTATCAATGCTTCGTATGCATGGCGTTGATCCTCATTTAATTGATTTACTTTAATAAATATTAGTTCTGATAATATTTCCTCTTGTTTTTTATTCAGCACTGTTGATAATGCTCTGTATTGGTTGACAACACTTTCTTCAACACGAATAGAAAAAGGTCTTTTGGCCATATTTCATCTTCCCCCATCAATAGTTTACAATTATAAACATATAAACATTATATTCGTTTATTTATATTTAAATGTACATTTATTGTAAGAATTATAATTATATTTGTAAACATGTTTACTATACTATTTATAATAAATTTTATATGATTAAATTTAATAAAATTCGAATTTATATAGGAAAAGCATTTTAAAAAGTGATATTGAAAATACTTAATAAAAGAAGGAAGAATCTTATTGACGATAGTTTAATTGCAAAGATTGAGTTATCTAGGTATGATCAAGATATAAAACCATTAATAAAATCTATATCAATTAATCAATCAAATATTAAACTAGCAGTAGTACTTGATTTGGCAAAAAATGAGATAAGGAGAAATAGGATATGAATAGTTATTTTTTTATGACAGCACTATGTTTAGTAGTATCAAGAATTTTCTTTAAAGCAAAAGAGAAAAATGGATTAAAAACTAGCACTGATAAAGTTGTTTTTACAATGATTAATGCCTTTGGTATTTTCACACTTTCTATTACTGTGTTATTTGATGTGATTTATAAAAAAGAATTCCTTAGCTTAATTGTGTTTATAGTAATTACCATTGCATTCGTTTTTGAAACAATTAGATACATAAGAAATGATGAAAATGAACAGAAAAAAACAGAGAGTTTATTTTAAAGGAATTATATATGGAATACAAACGAAATTGATAAAGCATAGGTTTGAACTAAAGGTTTTTTATAAGTTATAATAAATATACACTACAATTCCATGACTTTTTTAAGCGAAAATCATCCTTTACCATCGTCGTCGATCGATCGGTCGGGGATGTTTTTCATTTTCAATGATTTATTTTCTATCTACCACACAAAACTTGTCTTTTGTACAATAGTCTATTAAATTGATAACTACCTTGTGTATCATGTGCTTATATGGAATGTGTCACAATCCATATAAGTAAAATTACAACTAAAAAATCATTTTAGATTTTAGCTCTGTTTATTGTATTAATTCATAGTCGAATCAATTTGTCATAAATAAAAAAACAAAAGTTAAGTTTAAAAGAAACAACTTTTGTTTTTGATATGAGAGTTTCAATATTTTATTTAAATTATTCAAAATGGTATTATTATTGGGGTGACTTATGTTGATGAAAAGAATATATATAATTGCATCTATCTCTGTCTTTATGTTTCTACTTATATCTTGTAATACATTAGAAGATAATATAGACAGTGATAATAGTATTAGCTCAATAGAGAAACATGAACAAAAGGAAGTGAACTATCTTTATTTTTATGATAATGAAAGTAGGGAATTAACACTGTATTTCCCCTTAGATCTGAATGGTTTTAATATAAAAAAGGGAGTTCTATTACAAGAGAATGAAATTGTAAACGAGAATATTTCAATAAACATATCAGATACTATGGATAATAAAGTAAGTATTACCATACATGAATATACTCCTGGATTTAATAGAATTAAATTTGATTTAGAGTCTGGAGAGACATTGAACCTTCATACAGGGCAATTTTATTTTGAAAAATGGAAATATCCCACATACAATTTGAGTAAAGAAGATGAATGGCATATATATGAGATGCACTCAGTTCATGAAGGAAATATGATTAAAGGGAACGTGACTTTTAGAAAAGGTTCAAATTCAATTTTACATGCATTGTTACCGACTAAGGCTAAAGATGTTGGAGTTGAGATTAATTTAGAAAAAACAAAAGAAGAAGAAAATATAGTTTCATTTGATTATGTTATCAATTTACCATATGCTTATTTATATCAGAATGAAATAAAAAATATGACTTTTAACTTAATCTGGGTTCAAGAAGAACTAGAGAGTAAACAAACGCGATTTCTTTTAAATGAATATATACCAATTGACATTGAATAAGAATGCAGTAAAAGGATGAGACTTGATCAATCTGTTTATGGTTATTTATATAGGTGAAAGAAAAATTATTGAAATAAGATTTTTTGTTATAATAAAACAAAATGATGAGTGATATATTTATGAAAGAAATTTTAGTTGTTTTGGGGTGCAAAATCCTGACGCTACCCCTATATCTGCATTTTTTTTAGGCTACCATGCAGACATAGAAGTAATAGCAATGCTCCATACAATTAAAGCAAAAGATATTGTTAACCAGAATGTGTTAGTAGCAGTAGGTTTGTCTTTCTTTACTTTTTTTATTATTTCTACAAGGTTAAGACAAAATATAATTGCTAAAATTGGCATGAAATATACATTAATGAACGCAAATACTATCATAGATAAAAACTTTCACCTCCACAAAATTAGCTACCTTAATATTAAAACTCTATTACTTATACAGGTCATCAATTGAAGGCAACACATATAAATCCCCTCAAAAATAATAATTTTACTAATTATATCATGAAATTTCTGTTTTTTTAGAGTATCATATAGAAAATGGATCGGATAGCGGTAAATATTTCTACTTCTTTTCCCATCCTTTTTACCGCTATTACCCTACAGTTATATTGTAATTAATTTGTTCTGTGGTATGTATCATTCTTAAATTTATACTAAATTAACTAGAATAGATTCAACATCTTTTAAAGTTTTTTTCATTCTTCCTCTATCGTTTCTAATCGCATAATCATAGCACTTTTTATTCTCTAATTCATTCTCATATGTACCAATTCGTTTTTCTACTTGATGCAGTTTATCTTCTCTTGAAATCATATTTAAAATAGCGTCTTCTTTTGATGTGTATATAAATATAGTCACGCAATCTTCATATAACTCTTTAAACTGTTGCATTCCATTATAATCAGCAATAACATAACAGTTATATGCATCTAATTTTTCGTTCAACTCTTCTTTTGTAACTCCGTAGTTATAACCATGTCCTTCATATTCGTTGTATTCAGCAAGATCATTATTTTTATACAGCTCTTCAAACTGCTTCTGAGTTAGAAAATAATAATCAATCCCATCAATTTCGTTTTCTCTAGGTGGTCTTGTAGTTACTGATACAATTTCCTTCTGATTTCCCATGCATTCGCGCATTATAGTAGTTTTACCAGCTCCTGAATTACCACTAATGACAAATAACTTTCCCATTAATTCACTCCTTATTTTATTTATCACTTCTACATATTTCCATTATTTTCTCCATTTCTTAAGTACTTCTAAAACTTCCTTTTGAAACTTAGTCAATTCAATTTCTTCGTTTAACGCCCTAGCAATTTGTGCTATAACAAAGGCATCTCTCACATTATCACTATCATGCTCGAATCCCCATCGTTTAAAAATTGGTAATATCATATTTTCTTTTTTAATCCTGCCTGTGCTAGTAGCAAATTTTTTAATGCCACCAGGAGAAACCTCAACATATTTCATTCCTTTTTCATATAACGTTGTTCTTATCTTCCAACCTAGTCCATATTGAAAATCTACTGCCCGACCTGTGGATCCATAACTAAAACCTTCAATACAAATTTTATCATCTTTATTCAGATAAGAAAGAACATCATTTGTTAAAGTTATTAAAGTTTTAGGATCATTTTTAGCACCGATAGCATATATCTCTTCTTTATTCAATATATCTCCATTTCTTTCTAAAATAACTAACCCAGTCTTCGTCGAAGGATCAATTCCTACATACCTTATATAAAATCATTCCTCTCCTGCAGTTTTCCTTACAGCCCCTACTGCTTCCATTAACGTAATAAAACTATCCTGTATAACTTTCCCCTCTACCTCTAAATATGTTTGGCCATCATAAATTTCCCATCCAGTTACATCACAAGTAAATAATGATATTGTTGTTTGCGAATCTTTAAGTCCTTGCTCAAATCTATCTATTTTTATCAAATCCTTTCCTATCTTTTCCGATAAAATCTAAGTTTTATCGGAAGTATTACACTGCATTTTTATCAACAGTCTCATCCATAGCATACTTTAACCGTTGATTTGCTTTAGTGAAATATTCTTTATTAATTTCAAATCCAATGAATTCTCTATTAGATTTTATAGCTGCTACTGCGGTTGTTCCAGATCCCATACAATTATCCAATACAATCTCACCTTCGTCTGTATATGTTTTGATTAAATATTCAAATAATGCCACTGGTTTCTGAGTCGGATGAAAAGTGCTAGTCTTTGATTCATTGGATATTTTAATGATGCTTTTTGGATAAGTTTTATCTTCGGGGATGGTTCTATGATTGCCCTCATCAAAATTTCCATAGTTTGTTGTTAATCTATTTTTTGTTGTAATAGGCCTTATATTTTCTTTTGGTTTATCTTCAAGTTGAGGATTATACTTAGGTAATTTTTTATAAAACACCATTATATCTTCATGCTTTCTAAGGGGCATTCTTCTAGCATTTAGGAATCCAACTGCATGAGACTTTTCCCAAATCAAATTATATCTATGCAGTTTTGGTTCTGAAAGCATCATTTGAGAAGAAAACTTATCCTGTCCAGTTAGAACTATTGCTCCATTATCTTTAATTATTCTTTTGTATTGATTCCAAAGCGATTCTATATCAATAATTGAATCCCACTTATTTTGAGTTGTTCCATAAGGTAAATCACATAAAATCATGTCTATTGACTTGTCAGGGATTAGTTCCATTCCTTTTAAACAATCCGTCTGATAGATTTTGTTTAACTTTAAACTCCCTATTGAATCTTTTCCCATTCAATTCCCCCTTAATTTATCCGATAAAATTGTGCTTTTATTTGATGAATTTTTGATCATAATCTAAGCGTGTTTCATAATATCCTATAATAACCACCTTAACCCATAATTTATTTTATATTTCACTTTTTGGAAGAAGTTAAAATTCCCTTCTAAATAACTCTTCCTGTTTGTTGAATTTTTTTTAATACCTAGTTTCTTATTTAGTTGATTATATTTCTTTTTATCCAAGTAAAACCAATGTCTAGTCCCTTGTCTTTTTTTATTTTCTATCCATACAATTGTATTTCTGACTACCAATATTCTTAGATTGCCGTACATATATAATTGCTTATCTTCATTCTCATTTTGTTTAGGCACTTTGAATGCTAAGTGAATGTTTCTGGTTAATTTTTTCTGAACAATATCTAGTGAAGTATTTTTGTTCCCTTTAACTGTGCTGCAGTATTTTTCATAAATACCTGATTTTAGTTGATACAATTTCATACGATCAATCCTCTCAATTCATTTAAATTTCAATATATAAAATCTATCTGTAGCCTTTAAAATTCAAAATAAAGTTTTAGCATAAAGAATATGATATAAAATGTTATATAATAATTAGCTAAATACTGTATGATTTTAGGTTTTCTTATCTCGAACTCATCTATCTTTTTAGCCACCTCAATTGTTTCAGCTAGGAATAATGCTACGAGACCAACAGTAATTACATGTAGCAGTGTGTACCATCCTCCATAAACCGACGTTAGATATAAAATAAAAGCTAAATAGAGTCCATTAAAAAATAGAGAAAAAGCTATTAGATATCCAGATAAAAATTTCTTACCGAAGAACTGTAAAAAATTCACTATATTGTCCTCAAGCTTGACTTTTTCAGCCTCAAAATTATAAAGTACTTTAAATGAGTTCACTCTAAACAAAAGCAATAGAAATCCCAGTATTAACATCAAATCTACCAACAAAACACACTCCTTTATTTTATTTTTCACTTTTACTATATCTTTTAACCACATCACAACTGCCTATATGTGGTTCTGTATCATTTGGATCTGGCTGTACAAACTTTCCACTCTCATCTTTTTTCCATCTAGCCTCTTGATCTATTCTATTAATTTTAATTATGTCTCCTACTAAAAGGCCGTCTGTATTATTGCTATAAAATTTATTCTTTTTCATTTTTAACATACTTTCTTCGCCTGTATTAAAATTATATAAATAGATTTTTGGTTTATTTGTCTTATTAATATCTAAAACAATGTAGTAGGTTTCTTTTAAATTAGGGAAAGTAATGTCGCAATACCCCATCATTTCTTTTTGAAATATAGCTCTTTCTGCAATTTCTAAATCTTTCTCTTTTAGGTTTTCTCTGATTTCTTTTTCTTTTTCTTTTTTAGCAGCTAATCGCTTCTCTTTTGTGGAGTCTTTGTGAGTTTTTTTATAAGCTTCTTTTCCGTTCGCAAATTCTTCGTATATCATAAGTAATTCGTTTGTCCCACCGAATTCTTTAAAGAAATTCAGTTTAATAAGTATTTGTAACTGTCTTGCGTTACAAGAAGTATTTTCTATTAAATTAACTAACAAATCACAAAATGTTTCGTATCGACTTTCTTTTAAGCCATATAATTCTTCAGATACCTTCCTATTAAGGAATTTAATAGATTCCATACCTTTATATATTGCATTTTCTTCATTTGAATGGTTGTAATCGGCTTGCGACTTTCTAAACTGAATTGGTTTAATTTTTATCCCTAAGCTTACTGCATACTCTGTTGTCTTTGCTATGTCCTTCATTTTTTCTTGGCCATCTGCTGTATTTAACATAGTAGTTAAAAATTCTAAAGGGTGATAATACCTTAAATACCCACAACCGTAGCCTATATAACTATAAGGATCAGAGTGATTTACAGAAAATCCGTAATCACTAGCGTCTTTAATAACTTGTATGAAAGGATTTAAAATTGATTCTGGATTTTTTTCGTCATAATTTTTCTTCATATATTCAATAAAGCCTTTTTTAATATCAGGTAAAAGTTTCTCTGTCCCACCTTTTTTAGCGATCCCTCTTCTAACTGTGTCGGCTTCAGACATTGAATATCCGCAAAATTCAACTAACCAATTCATGATTTGTTCCTGGTAAACTAAATATCCAAGTGTATTCTTTAGAAATTCATTTAACGCCTCATGACCATTATCTTTAAATGTTCCTGCTGCTAAATCATTCCTATATGAATCACCTGATGGTCTAATAGCACCATTACCGATACTAAACAGATCCATGTAGTTAAAATTTTCGTTTTGATTCTTAATCTTCTCAATCGTATTGTCACTAAAAAGTTCTTTTAAATATCTTTGTGCGCTTTCGCTTTCCCATTGAAATATACCTAATCCTGATTCTCTGATTGTTCCCCACACTGCTTCATCCTTAGCGTTTACATTATCTGGAGTAAGCCTTTCAATTCCAGCTAATTTACAAGTTTCATTAATAATTTCAATATTTTTTAAACCAAGCATGTCTAATTTCACATAATTATTTGATTCCAATTCTTTCATATTTACTTGAGAGACAGCATATTTACTTTCCTTCGTGTAGCATAAGCCGATAGATTCTTCTAAGTTGATAGGAGATACCACAAAGCCAGATGGATGGGAACCAATACTGATAATCACTCCATTTATTAGTTCAACATATTTAAATAATTCACGGTATTGCTCTAAATACTTTTTAGGTATTTTGTTAATATCTTTTTCATTTTCAGGTACAGATTTTGCTATTATATCTACTGTATCTAAATCCATTCCTAATCCTCGACCCACTTCTCGTATGGATCCTTTTAACGCCACAGTATTATAAGTTATGATTTCGCTAAAATCGATGCCTGGTAATTGAGCAACGTAATCGATAGCCTCTTGCCTTCTTTTAGTAGGAAAATCTATATCAATCGTTAATACCGTTCCTTTCGGAATACTTTAACACTCTCACTCTTTTGAGAGTCGGACTAGACTATCTCATAATCCTAATGAATAGGATTCCCTGCGCTTCGGTATAGGAGTTTCACCTACAGCCTACTGGACACCACTCCATAGTCGTTACACCTTCCCATTTATAGGCTTGGCACGATATCGCCATATCTTTTCAGACTTAGGTTTTCATCGTTAGCAATCAAACATGATCACACCCTAGATTTCTAGGTTCACAGGGTTATCATCATACAATTACTTGTATGAGCGACTATTATTGTATTCTTTTAAATCTCTGTACACATTATATTTTCTTGAAAGATATAGATCGGTATTGCTATACAGGTGATCCAATATTCTTTGAGCTTGGATATTTCCTCCATACCTTACATTTGATACAATTTGATGTTTTTTTCTTTTTTCATATTTATTAATCTTGTTAATAAGCTCTTTATTTAATAAATATATCGATATATAGTTGAGAAGGTCTTCGGTTCCTATAAATCCCACTGTAAAATTTAATCCGCCATGTTTACTTTTTGATTTAATAATAGAACCGTCTCCATCTAGATACCCTCTGATAAAGTCTTTTATTAAATTTTCTTTTATGTTGGGCGGTTTTAAAATATTGGTTTTATGTTCAACCACACCGTTTTTTATTAAATCTTCAACTAATTTATCGCTTGTAATTATTAATCTTGAGTATTGAGTGTTTTTATATGTATTATTTCCTTTACTCATATATCTTTTGATAAGGTACTCACTTTTTAAAAAGTTATTAAGTTTAAATAACATATCTTCATCGATTGAAGAGAGCGCTATTCCAAAAATTTTTTGACCACTTTTTCTAATACTTATATATCCGTCTGCATATATAAAACCTAACCAATAAGCCTTTTCTGCTGTGTTTATTGTTTTAAAACTTCTTTCATTTTCAACTTTATACTTTCTTGAGTTTTCCTTGTTGCTTCGTATAGGTAAATTATTTCTTTCGAAGGCTCTGAGGATTGTATTATGATGAACATTAAACAGTTCCCCTAATTCTACCGATGAGTGACCTTTTTTATATAGATTATAAGCCTCTACAACTCGCTCGTTATTTAGTAAATAACTTTGGATTTTATTTTTTTTATTTTTTAGTATAGCGATATAGATCATCCTCCTTTCTATTAATTTATCTGAATGTGTACAAAGATTAGAATTTATTTAATCGGGTAAAGAGACTCTATGTGGATTTAAAAAACGAAAAAAGTTTAGATTATGTTTGATACTATCCATCTCCGTAATACCTAAAACATATGCAATTAAACTACCATTTACACTACCTCTTCCATATCCTTGATAAATTTCTTGTACATGGCACCAATCAATGATATTTTTTTGTAGCAGCATATAATCAACTGCATCTAATTTTTTGTAAGTTTCGTATTCTTCTTTAATTCGATTATAATATTCAGTCTTTTTCTCTTTTGGAAATTTATCTATACCTCGTTTTTTAACACCTATATTAATCTTTTCTTTAAATACTTCTTCAGGAGCTTCATACATTTTTGGATACTTTGGAGTCTTATCTAGCTTAAATTCCTCAACCATGTCAGACATGACATTTGTATTATGAATGGCTTCTAGATAGACATTTCTAGGTAAAGCATTTTGCGTTTTAAACATTTTTACTAGCTCTGAGTAGTTTTTAAATGTTAAATCAAAACTATCCTCGTCTCCATAAGTAGCACCTTTAGCTTTCATTAATATTTTCCTGGCTTCGGCATGTTCTTGATTCAAAGCATGTGTATCAGTTCCAGCTATTAAAGGTATACCTGTCTGCTTATGAAAATCATATAAATACTTGTTTAATTCAATTTGTTCAGGATGTGGGTGATATTGAATCTCTAAAAACATGCGATGTTTATTAGTAATAAAAAAGTCTTGTAGTTTTTGCAGCATCTCTTTATTATTATTCATAATTGCTCTCCATAACGGAGAAGCAAGACATGCGCTAGTCATAATAATATTATCTGAGGTAGACATAACTTCATCTAATGATAGCCTTGGATTGTAATAATAATGGCCATCTTCTCTGTTGTTGGAAATTGAAGTTAATCTATTGATTTCTTTAACGCCTTCGTAATTCTTTGCTATTAACATGTAGTGCATATTGTCGCGAATTAACCCACGTTCTTTGTCGATGTTTTCAGTAACGTATATTTCATTAGCATGGATGTACTTCATACCGCGTTTTTCAATTTCTTCTTTTTTGCTAATCCAATTTAATACTGATCCGTGTTCGGAAAAACAAAATGACTTCATTTCTAACTGATGGGCTAAGTCGAGATACTGCTTGAATTTAGTCACAGAATCTACACTCATACTTGTAGTAGGATTACTCAAGTCGGAATGAACATGATATAAAAAATAGTTTTCCTGCAATTATATCCTCCTTTCATAAATAATTATTTTATTTTTCACTTTTAATATGATAATAGCAGCACTTCAACATAGTGCTACTACCACTTAATGTTTCTTCAATATTATATCATTTTATTTATCATTAGTCAACTGGTCTAATAAAAGTAATCTTTTATTGAACAACTTGTAACCAAATTGAAATACTAGATTAATACTGCATTAAGCTTTCCGTTGTATCATAGAAATTAATTAAAACCCCTTTTTAATTTTATATAGATTGATGAATAGCAAAGTATCGCAAGAATGCTTTGCTATTTTTCGTTTTCTTCTACTTTGATAAAACTATCAATTATTATATAACCCACCATAATAATGCTAAGACTAAAAATACTATTTAAAGGAAATAAGAACCTCGGCAGAGGACGGAAAAACGGTAAGTACAAATAAAATGCATAATATAGAGCTGGTAATCCTATAAAAATTAACTTTTGAAAATTTATTTTCCACTTTCCTGTTTTTTTAAATTCTTTTAATAGTTTAGGAAGTCCAAGATATATCCCAATTGGGAGATAAGTTAAAGTTGAATATATTGTCCAGGGATAAAAATTGAATGTTCGTTTCATTATGTTTTGAAAATAATTAGACATTTCACTTAAAAAAATTAGCAAAACAATAAATCCAACACCATAGATAAGGTACTTAACTGAATTTTTCCAATTGTATACCATTATATTTACCTCCTCTTTTAATTTACATGAACATTAGTTACATAAATATTAAAAGGTTATTATTTGATCTTTTCTCATTGTATCCTCAAATGTTATAAATCCTATTTCTCTTCTTCATTTCGGTCATCATTAAATTTATATTCATCAGTTATTTTAAGTTTCCCATCTTTAAAGTATGATATTAATCTATTTGCTTCATTCTTGATATACGACTTTTTGTTCTCTAAACTTTCTCTTTTTTTATAAAAATCTATATCATTCATAGGAATATTATCTATTTCAGAAATATAAGTAACTGACAGATATTCTAAAAATGTATATCCATTACAATAGTCATAGTATATTTCTTCTAATATCTCGATAGCGTCTCCTTTTTCAGTTACTAGATTGTTTAAAAGAGTTAAAATTCTATTATGTTCTAATTCATCAAAAATAAAATGTAATTTAATAAGTTTTTTTAGCTCATTAATTACGTACTTATTTCTATAATTTAAATCTAAGAAACTATAGTAAAAATTTTGCCCAAAGACAATTTCAATTTCTTGCGTAGTATAGAGCCACTTTTCAAATTCTAATACACTGATATGACCTTTATATACTTTATAAAATTGTTTTTGAATGTCTAATCTAATGTTGTTCATATTTCTTTTCAACTCTCAATATTTATAATTTTCTTGATTAAGGTTACATCATATAATAACGGTATTGATATGATAAAACAATCATTTTATTTGATAACTTAAAAAACATATAACGCCCTTCTCCCGATAATTACCATTTATAAAAATGAGTAGATATTATATGATTCAATTAGTATAGGGGGAGGAAAATTGAAAAAAATACTACTCTGGCTGTCAATAATACTAATTACGAATACTATTACTTTTGTGTACGCTAGCTTAAACTCAGTTTCAATACAAGAAGATTTTAAAAATTATTTACATAAAAAAGCCTTGATTTCTGAAATAGAAGAAGAAGTAACTACGTTATTTGAGAGTGTGACTGGTGAACATTATACAAATGATAAAATTTTGTATGATACATTGACTGAAGAAATACTTCCAAAATATACTTTATATCAACAAAAAGTAAACGATATATCCAACCGACTCTATATTAAAACAAAAGAAGTTAAAAAGATAAGTGGCAAATATCATCATTCGGTACAAAGTCGACTTGGTGCATTTCAATTGTTGCAAGCATCGATTGAAGAGCAAGATGAAGAACTTAAAAAGCAAGCATATGAAAGCTTAGTAGAAGCAGAAAAGCTATTGAATGACTATTGGGACATAATTCATTCATTAGATCTTTCCTATAGTGCTGGGTAAACTTAAGATAGATAGACCTAAATAACGATCTATCTTTATTCTCTTTCTTTCCATTAAAATAGAAATTTTATCTAAAGAACTAACTTAAAGCTAAAGCACACACAAACGAAGTTGCCATTTTACTTATTTTCATTTCCTGTCCTCACATTTGGTGGGTGAATACAAAAAACCGAATCCATCACTTTTAAAAGTACAGAATTCGGGTTAAATTCAGCATAGGAAAAACTGTCTTTTATCATGTCGAAATTTGCTTAGTGTATATTTTTCGTGCTTTTTTTGATAAAACCCCTCTATTCACTCTTCTGGTGTTATTACATTGATAGTCGCGTCATCCATTGTAGAAAAGTCACTTCCCAATGCCTGAATAAAAATGTGATCGAGCAATACCTGTTTACCAAATTCCCATTTTAAAGAAAATCCATCACTTCCATCTTGATCGTAACCTAAGAGTTGTCTTTTACTCCAAGTTTCCGTCCCTGTCTGAGCTAACCAAAATAGTACTGTGTCTACATTTTTAGCCTCAGCATATATAGTCATCTCATGAACGTTTTTGGGAACAACATACCATCCCTCGTTCTCTGGCAAATCGGTATATACCTTCAGAAGTTGAGCATGGGTATCAATTTGGTTGGGTTGGTTGTTTAAATTCGCTGTTTCTTTCTGTATTTGACTAGCTTCGGTACATGATGAGAGAATAAGCACAGCTAATAATAAGTAAATATATAATATTTTTTTTCGCATAAATACCTCCTTCAGTAATACTTATTTTATATTTTACCATAAAATAGAAATATTAGGGGACTTAAAGTCAATAAAATCTATTAAAAAAAGCCATCAAAATACTTTAATGTTACAAGAATTGATGGCTTACTATTTTAATCGTTATTCCTAATCAAAGAATCTAGTATACTTATTCTAGTAAAAAAGATAATATTTAATTAGTTAATAATAATTTTTGGTATATTCATCAAAAGTATTTAAGTCTTATAGTTCCACTACTTTTGTCAGAATAACTATAATAATAATCTAGGATTTGAAAATGAAAATATGTCATTGGATTAGCTAGATTTAGAGTGTAAGAACCCCATTGACTTAAAGTTCCACCATATTTCCCACTTATATCTCCAGAAGTACCAGCCCTATATTGAGCATCAAAGACTTTACCAGCTGAATTCACCATAAAAATATCAGAAGCTGCATTTACTGCATTGTTAGTGGCAGTTGTTCTTTTACCAGGGACATAGTGTTGATAGTTTTGCCATCTATCTGTTAAATGAGCACCATAATCAGTAGCAGGTCTTCTTGGATATGTAGCATTATACCAAGCATAAGTTTTTATTGTAATTGCCCCAGAAATTAAGACTTGATGATCCCAAGTAGAATACCATTCGTTTGGTAGTACATCCTTAGCATAATCATCAAATCCTACATTTATTAATCGACCTGTACTTGTCAAATACAGTTTAATAGTTGATGGAGGCGTTGTAGAACTTAGAATTTTAACAGTATTTTTGTTTTTAAAACTTTGTTGCTTATCTTCTATATTTATTTTATCATTTTCTAAGTCATCATTAGAATCTTGCTCTATTTTTTCATCATTAAAATTAACAATTATACCTTGTTCTCTTTTCTTAACAACGTTTTGAGCCTTTTTTTCAGCATTAGAATTAAATAAATATCCAAATTTTTCCAATTCGCTTAAGTCATAAACATTTTCATGACCTATAATATACTCTATATCATTAATGCTACCAATTGCTAATAACTCATATCGTACACCGTTATAATAAAATTCACTTTCTTCATTAACCTTGTAATCGAAACCAACATAATAAAATCGAACATTATCGTATAATGAATAATTGATTTCGTTAAAATAAGGCTCTATTTTCTCGATATGTGGTTTAGGTAGTTTTTTTGCTTGATAAATTTGAATTGAATCTACTGATAGAATACCTGTACGATTTTCTATTTGATATTCACTTGGAAAATTAACATAACCTTTTTGTCTTTCAGGTGAATAAGATTTTACAAACAATTCCCAATCTTTATTATTAATAGCTTCCATATATTGATTGATAACATTAGGCAATTTGTGGAATTTTTCCCCTGAAGATTCCTCTGCATTATTTAAAGCATGGGAGGTAAATGTCGATGTAGTTAGTAATGTTAGTACACATATAATTGCCAGTAACGATTTTTTTATTTTCATCATGAAAATTATAAAACTCCTTTAGTAATAAATTTTATGTATTGTAAGCTGGCCAGCAAAACAATCTTCCACACTGATATTTTATTTTAACAGATATTTATTGTTTTTCAATACAAATACAATAAATATCTTACAAATTCGTTAATTTTATAAGGTTTTAAGTTGAAAAAATGAAAACATGTCATACTCTAAATAGAGAAAGCTATGTTTTGATCGATCTTTCTTATTATTATTTCATTAAGATAGATTGCATGTTTACTAGAATATTTGATCAAATTTTAATTCAAATCTAACTTTTTTACCTAACAGTGCATCTTTATTTTATATCTACAGCATGGTCGTCCCTTTAGTTGTTAATTCTTATTATAAATAAAGTGCAAAAACATAAAAGTTACAAATATGCTGCAAAATAAGTACCTCAAAAAAAGCAAGAATTGTAAACCTTGAAAAAGCAGAGTTAGAAAATATAAAATAAATAACCTAAAAAGCGAAATACAATGGTTCATTTCTTGTTGGGTTTTACTTCAAGTTTTAGTTTTGCGGTATTTCATATTCAATATCAATTGCTCTAGGATCCACAAATCTATAACCTTCTTCTTCAATACTGGATAATAAGGTATCTAGAGCTTCTACAGTCCATGGTAATTCATGCATGAGAATATTGCTTCCAGCTCTTAACCGACCCATCACATTTTGTATGACTCCTTCTGAGTATTGATATTTTTTAACCCAATCTTCTGATCCATTTGACCAAGTCATATACAACATACCCTCCTCTTTAACTTTTTTTCTTAAATATTCATTGCCTGCACCATGTGGAGGTCTGAAATATATTGGTTTTTCCCCTGTTAATTCTTCTACAATGTTCTGGACGTCCTCGACTTGTTGATTGATTTTTTCATTTGATTCATTTTTTAAATTAATATGATCCCATGAATGGTTTCCAATAATTTGCCCTCTATCATAAATTAATTTTAATAGATCTGGGTTTTGTTCAATCCGATATCCATTAACAAAAAAGATTGCCTTTGCATTATGTTTATCTAAGATATCAAGCATTTTAGTTAACATTTCTTCTTCTTTTGGGCCATCGTCAAATGTTAATAAAACAATATCTTTGTTTATACTTTCATCCTTTGTTTTGATATCGTAGCTTTTTTCACTCATATAATAATCCTGTGAAATGGGTTCTTCAATATTTATTTCTTCTACAGGATCTTTTTCTATGGGAGTTTCAGTTATAACTTCTTCAGTTTCTTCTGTAACATCATTAGTGATATCTTGATTATTTTCTTGATTCTCAGTCGGTTTATTAGTTGTTGTGTTGGATGGTGAGATTTCAACTTCCACAGATTCTTGAATGCATGCAGTTAAAATTAAAATTAGTGCGAAAATTATTACAAATAATATTTTTTTCATTTTTCTGATTCCTCCTGCTGTTATATTTCAAATTTACTTTATTTTACCATGTGATTAATAAAATACATAGGTTTTTTAATCCAATTGATTATGTGAAATTTATAAAAGAGTGAAATGAAATTTAAAAAAGACCAAATAGCGATCTTAATTCTACTAAAGGTGTATCAATAAAAGTTCACTTTTAATGGTACTAGTTTAACGATTCAATTGCTCATTTAAAAAATATCTTTCATCAATTAAACTTAGCTTCTCTATTTCCAACTCTTTAAGTCTTAATTCTATTTTCTTAAGCTTCTCCCTTTTTAGTTTAATGTTTTGACTTTCTGGTTCTTTATTTGATTCTTGAATACAATTTTGCAATGTATCATTCACAGTATTCATCGCTCCCTCCTCCATTAAAATCCTTGTTTTATCTTATAAATTATAAAAACAATGGTATAATATACTTTGTTTCAAAACTCACATAAAGGACTGATCATTCTTGGATATCGAACAAAAAAATGAAGTAATTGAATCTAAAACCGTTGTAAAATTAAACCCTTGGACAACAATTATGTTTAAACCCCGTGCTACAATGAGATACATATTAAATACAAATCCACCAGCAGGTAAAGTTCTTTTATTGATTTGTTTAGTAATCTTTACAAGTCTCCTAACTAATGAAGATCAAACTATTTCAATAGATTCTTTTAGCATTGAATTGTTTTGGCATTTTATCCTCATCTTAGCTATTGGTATACCAGTTATTTACTATTTAGTCCCACTGTTTTTCAGGTGGATAGGCAATATATTAGGAGGAAAAGGCACTACAAAAGAGATTCGTTATGTTGTTGGCTATACTTGTATCCCCTCAATCTATTCATTTTTATTACTTATGATCTTTCAAATAATTGAATCTTTCTTTTTTGAAATTTCAACTCTACCCTTTGAGATTTTAATTATGTCAATATCTATATGGACTTTCATTGTATCTTTAAAGTGTTTAGCTGAAGCTCATAAATTTTCAGCTTGGAGAGCATTAGGTACAATGATGATTGGTTGGGCGATAATATTTGTATCTGTTTTGTTGATTATCCTTGCAATATTTTTAATACGGTAACTTTAAGTTTATTCGAATGAATTTTGTTTCATTATCTCCTTTAAGATGAGGAGATTATCTTTTTGATAAAACCCCATAAAAACGATGTGATATAATTAACAATAAATTTTTATGCGAGGTCACAATGGATATTTCGAGAATAATTGATATTGCCATTTTTAGTATTTTAAGCGGTGTCTTTTTTGATACTAAATATAAAATTTTAAAAACAATTCTTCATATATTAAAAGTATTTAGTTTATTAACCCTTCTCTATTTATTGTTTAGTTATTTTGGAATATGGAAATATATCGACTCATTTTCACAAGGAAATGAAATATATGGCGATGTTTTTTTTCTTACTATAATTATTGGTGTTACTTTATATCTTGTTTATATAACTTTTTCAAAGAAATGATTTTCATATTGATCTATCACCCAAATCTCTTCTGTTAAAATTTTAGTTTTATCTAGTCACTTCAGGATTTCTTTAATTTCTTTTGCTTTTGCCTCGATGACATTTGCAAAAGCTAGAATCTCATCTTTTTGATAACTATCTATTTCTTTTAATAAACTAAAATTTGATATCCTATTGATCACCCTAAACTTGAGCTTGATAATATTTTCGTCCAATATACATACTCTCCTTCCGATAAAATTCTAATTTTATTTTTCACTTTTAGAGTGTAATAACACTAATTCTTTAACCATCATATAATCTATCGATACATTTGCTAGATTACTAAAAGAATATGTAACTTGCTCCAGCATGGCACAATCCTTCATAAGCAATTGAAACACATTCATCAAGATCATGCTCTGCTATCTTGCTCCACTCTTCAGCTTTTGTTTGAGCAAACTCTAAATTCTCTTCTACTAATTTACGCTGCTGATCATTCATCATTATAATTTAAACCTCCTTTAACTACTTTTTAAATAAAATGTTTTATATAAATAACTTTTAAATTTTTAATTCAATATTTTAATTTTAAATAGTTGATTATAATCTGAGAAATATGATTTTATTAATTAATCTAAAATAATTAGCAATTAGTTTAGATTAAAATTACTTATTAAAATATATATATTTATAAATAAAATATTAAAATCTAACCTATAATATTTATTTTTAAAACATTAATCAATTTCTATACTTTTTAAAAAGAAGTTACCGTAGGTTGAAATTTTACAATGAGGACATTCCTTGTCTAAAAATTCATCAGTTGGAATTTCAATCGCTTCTTCCCATTCATTCTTACAACAGTTGCATCCTAAAGATATATTAATTTCCATAAAACACCTCTCAATAAATTATTTTATTTTTCACTTATAAGAATCATTTCTTTTTCTTTTTGTAATGCTCTAATCTGATCATTAATATTCTTGATTCTACGTTTCTTTTCATCTACTACAAGATAAAGATGTTTCTCTTTCCATTTATCTAACTGATTCTCATCGCCATCAAAATGAAAACTACCAAATCTCACTTCATTTACAACATCGATAGATACGTCTAGCTCAGTTTCATTCCCATGTATGAAATTTGGTAACAATGTAATCTCGTATTTTTCAGGAACTTCTTTTTTTAATTCAATTACTATAGATCCTTTTGAATAGCCACTAGATTGATCCTGACGATACTCAATTTTATAGACACTATTTTCAATATCTTTTAATATATCCATATTTTCTTTTAAAATTTCATAATATTTGAAAGCATCAAGGTCAAAATTCCCTTTTTGTATTTGCTCAACCAAAATTTCTTCAATTTCCAAAAGTAATTTCAATTCGTCCCCTCCATAAATTATTTTATTTTACACTTAATTGGGTTGAGAAATAGTCACTCAACCATGACAATTTCAATACAATCAATTCTCTTCAAACTAGGCATCTCATTCGTTCCTTCCAAAGTAGCCTCTAACCAATTAATTGCTACATTAGAAAGTAATGTTGTTAGCCGATCCGTCTCAGCCTGTCCGATATATTGCCTGAAGCTTGGGTTCAAACCTTGGTCTTGCATATCCGAACATAACTGCTCTATCACTAGATCAGAATCTACACATACACATATTTCATTGACTTTTCCTATTTTAAACTTCGATTCACTAGTTCCTCTATAAAAATTTCTTCCTTTTATTACTGCTTCTTCTTTTGTGTCAAATTCTTTCCATGTTTCACCAACAAGGTAAGCCCATTTTCCCAAATAGAATAGCTCCTCTCTAACCTCAAATAATAAATCGAACACAGTAACGAACATTTGTTCTTATTTGTATTACAATACTACCATGATGCCAATACCCAGTCAATCAATTTTTATAATCGTTGGAGGAAAAATTTACTTGTAATTATTAAACGCAGAAAAGTTAAAAATGTTTCAAATATTTTAATTCATTTTATTTTTCACCTAATTGTTTTGAATATTTTACTGTAGATCCTAGAGACCGATAAAACCATTATTTTAAAGAAAATAATTATAACTATCCTCTGAATCATCCCAGCAACTAAATGAAAAGGAAACTTCTATATTTTTATGGGAACATTCTTTTTTCATCAACTCTCCAATATTACTTTTAAGTTTATTTAATGTTTTCATTTGTCTACTTATATCATCATGTTTATCTTTTAATCTTCTAAATTCATCATTTATACCTAATAAAACGTACATTTTATTTGTTAAAGCTTAATCCCAATCTAATTTTGATCCAGCATCTTTATGCCCCTTATAGATTAAATCTCCATTGCTCCATATTTTAAAATCAAAATTCAAATTCGCATCTTCCCAAATATCAGTATATTTGCTTTTCGATAATTCCATAAATTCATTGATTATGCCCTCAACTTGTTCTTTCGTCACAGAGTCTTCAACCATGACTCTATACTTAACCAAACGGTCACCATCAAATGACATTGCCGTAACTTCTCCTGAATCAGATATGATCCTATCTGCATATCTAGTAGCTTCTCGAATTTGCTCTGAGTTATTTTTCTCGTCATCTCCTACCATTACTACTAATAACCCAATAAATAATAACCCTACTGCCAAAAAAATAATCTGTTTCATAAAATTCGCTTCCTTTTTTTTGTTTATATTTGTAAGACGTGAATTCAGGCAAAAAGTTTCGACCTAATAAAATGAGTATTTTTGTTTCTCAAGCTTCTACTATCTTAAAGTTTTTCCTGAAAAACTTATTGTTGAAAACTAGTAGCTGTATTGCTCCAAATTCATCTTTGACAGAACAACTCTTTCCATCTCCGATCTTCTTAGCAGCATATTCTTGACCACTTTTAAATAATATCTCACCAGTATTGATGGCTGGAACACTTCTTTCACATAATATTTTCATGACTTCCTCCTTTCAATAAAATTGAACTTTTATCTAAAGTAATCCTAGTATTGATGTTCTCAATCCGTTATAATAGTTTTCTGTACATTTATAATAACTAGGAGTTTATATGAAAAAATTATTAGAGATATTTCTATGTGTCGGTTTATCAGTTATATATTTCTTTACTTTCTGGATTTCTATATATTTAATACTGGATTTGATCGCTTTTGAACTCTCAATAACCTATATAACATTTGCAAGTGTCCAAGCCGTAATATATATGTTCTGGACAACTTTAATATTAAGTTTCTTTTTAGCATTGGCATTAATTATCCTTTCTGTATTACTTTTTATTAGAAAAAGAAAACTATATTTTACTCTTAAAGTAGCAATGATTCCCCTTATAATTTACATTGTCTATTATGTTTCTGTGACAGATAAGTTTATACCGTTTATTAAAATGGGAGAGGTTTTTTAATTTAAAAATCTCTCTTTCCTTTCCATAAAACGAATATTTTATTTGACTAATCTTGAAATAACTCCAGATGTACAGATGTTCCAATCATTATGCCAAATTTCCCTCTTAACTGTATAAGTGTGCTACCATCTTTAAAGAGCCTAACATTAGTTGGCTTAACTCCTTCTCCGAACCATAAACCATCATGAAATCTCCTAGATTTAAAAAGTTGTAACTTGGTTAAGTCATAGAAGTGATATTCACAAAATAATGAATCTACGTATCCATTCAACTCTCCACATTCATCATATGTATCTTTCTTTGCATACATATGAATTATTGGATGTTCAATTACAATCATTGAGTCTACCTCTTTGTATTGACTTAAAGTCTTTTTAATATAATCCTCGCTATACTTATGAATAGAAATATTAAATCCTACCTCCAATATGTAACTCCTCCCTTCAATAAAATGAACATTTTACTTTATTTTCTTTCATGTATTATGTCAGATAATTCGTCTATTTTTTCCGAAACATCATGGCAGTAAGTATTTGACAATGTTTCATCTTCTTTAATTTTAAAATCTATTGTTTCTATAATTGATTTAAGTTCTGATATTGAAAGTAATAAACTTTCCTTTTCAAATTGTGTCATTTTGATTCCTCCTTCCCATCCAATAAAACACTTCTTTTATCGCAACCCTCCTATTCAATTTTATTTTTCATTTAAGATACGATATAATAAATTATGTAAAATCATATTATGAATACCGTTTAATCTAAACTGTTTTAACCTTCTTTTATTATATTATTTTATTTATCATTAGTCAATAGTTTTTTTTTGATATTTTTGGAAATTATTTTGTAAAAGGTTATATCTGTTTCTCTTTGGACAAACTATTGTTCATTAAGATGAGCATCTATAGCTATAATAGCATTACAGAAGGACAGCCTTTAGTTGACTATCCTTTTATTAACTCTATTTTTTTATACGCCAGTGGATCCAAAACCACCTGTACCTCGTTCTGTGTCGCTCAACTCTTCAACTTCTACAAATTCAGCTTGCTGTACTACTTTAATAACTCCTTGAGCAATACGATCATTTAAACTAATCAAATAAGTCCCTTCTTCATACAATTCATTTGTTTCAATACTAGTTCCATCTAATAGATTTAATTTATTTACCATGTTGCTAGTAGATCGATAGAAATTATCAAAAGCGATTTTAACTTCTCCTCTATAATCATAATCAACAGTACCAACTGTATTACTGAATCTTAGTTTAGTTTTAAACGATACCCCACTTCGTGGTCTAACCTGTAATTCATAACCTTCGGGGATCTCGAAAGCTAATCCAGTTGAAATTCCTACGGATTCTCCTGGTGCAATAATTACTTCTTCGGCCGAAGGTAAGTCAAAACCTGCAGCTCCTTTTGTTTTATATTTTGGTATATTTACGGCTTGATTTAATTTTTTAATTTTTACTTGCATTAAAATTCTCCTTTTATCGTATAATTTTATTTTGAAATATCCTGTTACTCTTTATCTAATTGGGCATGCACCCTTCTCGCAGCTCTCCATATTATCAAGATCAATTTCTGTTTCTGATTTTTCTATTGAATACAATAATGAAACATCGAATGGCTTCATTTTCGCCTTAAGTTCATCGTATTCCTCTTTAGAAATTTTTTCATATGGGGCTAATTGATAGGTTCCTCCGTCTAATTGTAAAAACGATACTCCCACAAAATTATCCCAACTATCCCAAACTATTTGTTCTACCTCATCCCATTCTTCAGGTCTAACAGTAATTGTATTACTAGAATTATGTTCAGTATAGTTATCCTGGAATCTAAAATAAGTATCAAATTGTCTTTTTGCTGAAACGTCATCCTTTGTTTCATTAGATCCTGAAGAAATTGGGAAATCAATAACTAGAGTTCTAGCATTTTTCATCTTTTCTTCAAATGTATCTCCTATTGTTCCAACCTCTGGATTGATACTCCAATCTAATAGTTTTGCAACTTCCACTAAAGGATCTGTAGAGTTAATTCTAATTCTTCTAATATAATATGGAGAATGTGACCAGTGCAATCCACTTGAAACACCTCCGGCAAGTTGAGAGATACTTCCCTCTGGTTTAACTGCTGTGACAAGTAAAGGAGAGCTGATTCTTAATTCTGCAGCATATCGATCTGCTTCTTCTCTCGCAGTATTGCCTAATAATTTAAGTAACTGTTCTTCTTGCTGCTCATCATATTTTAACATCGCTAATGCATCTTTTACTCCAGTCAATGATGTACCTAACAATCTATCTCTTTTTTGAATTTTATCCCAATGTGGCAATTCAAGTGTGGCCAAAGTCATTCGTAGTCCAATTCTAGCAGATAGTCGTTGTGCTTCTAACAATCCTTTTATATCTAATTCATGTTTGTCATCATTTTTAACAACAAATTGGACTAAATTAACGGTTGATAAATTACATACACCATATGAGTCTAAAACTATTTCGACACAGGGGTTTAATCCCTCAGCATTCGGTCTACGTCTTAATGCTTCTTCCATGTTTACAAAACAAGGCTCCCCTTCTCCTCTTAACAACATAAATTGTAAATGTAATTCTTCTTCTTTTGGTTTTTTTGTAAATGCCACACTATTGTTACTCATTCTTCTATGATCAAGCCCAAATCTACCATCGCCAATATTTTTTAAATCATCAAACCATTTTGGCTTTTTGTCTCCTAGCAGTTCGCCTACTTTTTTATGATGTTCTAACTGTTCCTCAGTCCAGAAACCATTGATTCCGTATTTAGCAAGTAAGCATTCGTCATCATCAGAATCTAATAAAAAAAGTTCGGCAGTTCTTCTAACCAAATACATTCCAATGAGTTCGCTATGCTCATTGTGTTCTATTGCGAACTACTCATAGTTACCTATGAGATTAGACTATATCTTCACTTTTAATAAAGTGCTTCCTGTTTCGAATGCCAAACGCTTGCATCCTACGCCTTTCGGCTAGTCGTTACACGTTCCTATAATATCGACTTTTGCTCCTTCGTATATGTCATTCTTACTCTTCTTTTTGTAATGTAGCAAGCCACCTGTATGTCGCACCCGCACAAAAGCAATTCCAAACTTTTTCTCACAGGCTTTAGCGTGAAGTATTTCAATATCTCCGTTTTTATAGGTAATGTTATATGCCTTACTGTTATGATGTTTAATTCCTGTTTTCCCATACATATAATTATCTTTGCCTTTAAATCCCTTACCAAACATAGGGTTATCTTTGCCATATCTAGCACCTTTACCTTTGCGATTAGCTGATATTTTTTGCTTTGTTTGCTCTGTATGCTTATTACCATAAAAATGATTGGCTTCTTTTGTCATTCTTACGCCATACATAGGATTTTTTTTGCCAATAGGCGGATTTATATATCTAGGATTTAGGCTCCCTTCGGAAAAACCTGTACCTCCACTAGTGAAATTGCATCTTGCTTGACCTATACACTTAAGCTCTGCAATTCTTTCAATCTCTAATTTACAAGCTTCTTCATTTGTTAAGTGTTGATGAACTAAACGTACAGCACAATTATATTTGTTATATACATTGTTAAAATACTTACTACGATTATGAAGTTCAAACCTACGAATTCCATTACCTTTACCTACATAGAATACTTCAAAAGTATCTACAATAAACCATTCATATACATAGAACATACAAACCAACCCTCTACATCAATATATAGCTATATATTCCATATAACTAGGCTGTTGGTCAAACATTATAAGCTTCGCTCGGTATTGTCCCTGTGGGAGTTTCACCGAATTAAAGAAGTGTTTTTTTATGTTGGAGGCATCAGAAAAGTTTACCACCAACAACTACATTTGCTCCTATCAGATTGCCCATATCTAAAATATGAATAGGTCTGACTTGACCATATCCTTTTTCATCTGAAACAATAGGTTCAAGATGTGGATCAATTTTATTTTTTAAAGTTTTATCAAAACCAACAAACATTTCTCTTAATGGTTCATGACCACTAGCCGTACCACCAAAAGTCTTCAATCTTTCCCCTTTTGGCCTAACAGAATTATAACTAATTTTGATTGTATGAATATGCTCATATTCTTTCATAGTAAGCAATTCTAAATAAAATCCTAATGCATCACGCCACGCTTCTTTACTATCCCCAACATAAATTTTTGCAAATCCATTATCAAACAAAGATAGCTTTGTATTCTCAAGTCTTTGACCTATTGGAACAGGATTATATTCAGAATGAAGCAATGTTGTATCAATTCTAATCTTCGGTAATCGTCGAGCCATCTCTTTTGAACACCTAAATCCAACTCCTGTACCTACCATTAAAAGATAGAACAGATCTTTTAAATCATTCCATTTTGAAATGTTCAAAAATGAGCAGTTGAAATTTCCTAAAACAAATTTTTCTTCTATAGTTGAATTAGCACCACCTACCCATAAAGTTCTTCCTGAGCAAAACTGCTTTGTTTTATACATATTAGTAAAAAATAATTGAGCTTCTTTTCTTAGCTTTTTAAAATCAATAGGGAATCCGATCTCTTCAATATGTTTTTTTGCTAAATTCATATTATAATTAACAGCTCTTTTACAAGTTTCTTGCCATAATTCTCTCCTCCTTTTGTCACTAAGCCACCTTGAATAAGTTCTATAGTATACAAATTCACCTAATTCATTTAGTGGTTTTGGATTTTCCTCCACTACTTTATTCATAAACTCGTCTGTAATAAACTCCAAAATTCATCCTCCATAATTATATTATTTTATTTATCACTTTTAAACTGCTTTATAATCTTCTATAATAATTTGTTTATTCCTAACTAATTTCTTTCCTTTACCCCATGTTGGGATAAACTCGTTAATTTTCAACTGTCCCACTACCTCTAGCTCATCTAAATCCATTACATCTTCTGCATAAGTTTTATCAGTCTTAAACTTCATTAATTCAATTTCATTACATACTACTTTGATTGTATCCTTATTTTTACCAAGCACTTTTCTCTCTCCAGTAACTATTCTATCTACTTTAAAAGTAGCTGCTGGAAATCCAGTACCCGATATATGATTAAACTTTTCAACTTCCTTGATCATTCCAAAAGAGATATCATCTACCGAAATTTCTAAATCGTATTCGAAAACAGGTGTAAACTTGTACTTTTCTAACTTTTCATTAACAAAAGTCTTTAGAGAATTTAACTTATCTTTTGATATTTCTACTCCTCCAGCAAATTCATGACCTTCAGCTTTATTTACTACTCCAGTTTTTTTTAAAAACTCTTTCATATTTTTCAACTCGCCACATGCTCTAAAACTACCAGTTAAAATCTCTCCTCCCTTTAAAACAATAGAGGGTTTGTTGAATTGGTCTGTTAATTGTTGTGCAACTAGACCATTAAAACCCTTACTTATATCTTTTATAGCAGCAACTATAAACTTATCTTCCTCTTTAATTTGTGGAAGACATTTTTCAAATAAAATTTTTTGTATTTGTTTTCTCTCTTCATTCAATTCAATCATTTCTTCAACTATTTCAACACATCGTAAATAGTCATCTGAAATAAGCAGTTCTAGTGCTAATTCTATTTTGTCCATTCTAGCACAGCCATTTATTAAAGGACTGATTATATATGCAATAGTTTGACTATCTATGGATATCACATCAATATTCTTCAGATTTAAAATTACTTGGACTCCAGGATTATTTATATTTTTTAACCCTTTACTAATCATGTATCTGTTTTCAAGAACGGAGCAATCCATCATGTCAGCATACATACCCATTCCACACATGTCTATGTAGTTTTCAAAGGTTTCACTACCTAAATTATCATCAATCACTTGCATAACCTTAAAAGTTAAGCCAGCTCCCGAAATACTCTTGTTAGGATAATGATCTAACTGAGGATTAACTATTGTTGCATAAGGATTTTTTCTTTCAAACGCATGATGATCAATAATAACAATATCAATTCCATTTTTGCTTATCGCTTTACAAGCATCAGTTGAATTTGTTGATGAATCTAATATGATAAGTAAGTCTGTTTCATCATTTATATATTGTATTTGGTTCTCGATTCCATGACCTATAGATCGCTGATTGTATATGTAATATATGTTATCTGTAAATTGTTTTAAGAATCGAACCATCATTGCTGTAGAAAATATTCCGTCACTGTCACAGTCAGCAGATACACAAATACGTTTACCTTGATAAACTGCCTTGATTATTTTATTTGTCACTTCTTCAATATTTTTTAATTTATATGGGTTATGTAATGAATTTTTAGATGGATTTAAGAACTTATCTAAATCTTCAATCCCTCGAATTTTAGCTAATTTTTCAAGTACTGAATCTGTGTTTTTTATTCGTTTAACAGGTTTTCTTTTAATCCACTCCAATTATATCAGTCTCCTATCTAAATCTATCAAATAATCTATATCTATCTTTAAAAAGATTGTGCCAATTATCACATCCTTTATCCACAGGAGAATCTTTATCATTCAAAATATCCCCCTTATCTATGACACATGAAATCTTCCTATTTTTAATTTTTTTTGCCAGGTCTTTTATATATCCAACTGTTCTATCCTTGTCAAAAGCAAAGATTACCTCAATACCTAACCCTAATTCCTTAAGTAGCTTCACCTGGTGTTCTGAAACCTGATCCCCCTCAACACTTACACAGTTTCTATAGCCAAATTGCCAAGATTTCATGACGCTTTTATAACCTTCAAACAAAATTACTTGTTTAGATTCTTTAATATATGGGATTGCATTATGTAAATTAAACAGCTCTAAACTTTTATTCATTCTATGTAAGTATAAATATTTTTGTTGTCTCTGAGTAACTTCATTTTTTCCTACATATCTACCTTTAACTCCAATTAATTCTCCCTTACTATTTCTAACCATAGTAACTACTCGTTGACTATTTAAATGGAATCCTACTTCAAAGATCTTTTGAATTTCAAAATTAATTCCTTCATCTATCCATCCTTTATAGGGATTCATTGTGTATTGCTTTTTCACATTTTCACTTATTACTTTATTTTCTTGTATAACGGTATATTTTTTAGCTCTCTTCTTTCTAATATTTTTTAACCAAACGTTATGTTGCTTTTTAGGAGTAAATGAATCAGCATTATAACCACAGGCTTTTAAAATCCATTGTTTTGAATTTGACAGATTGGCTTTAAATTCATCGTTAGATTTTTTCCCATAAATTATATATGAAACTAAAGCATATATATCTCCACTAACCCCACGACTTCTAATATCAATCTGGAGTCCCTCGGTATTTTTCACTTGAACAGATCGTGTATGATCTGACCCAAACCTATCTGGTAATTGTGCTACAAATAAATCTCCCTGTTGTTCGCATCTTATATTTTCACATTCTAACGCATGTAATATCTCTTCAATTCTTCCATCTTCATATATTTGTTTTTTGATTTCTTTAAGATCATTCATAGATCAACTCCCTCTAGTAATTCTTATCATCCCTTACAGTCGTCCATCCAACTTCATCCCAGGTATTATTGTTGAAGTTTACTTTCATTACTAATACATCTAATCCCGTTTTATTGTCTTGTCCTCGCCTATTTTTAGGAGTGAAGTCTAAATAATATATATCCTCTTTTGATAAAGTAAAGGTATCTTTTATGTATTTACTATTTTCAAATGGGTTGTTTTTTTCATCATTTTTCACATAGTTATAGCATTTTAGTTCTCTATCTCCACCTTCATATTCATCTGCCCAAACAGCACGAATCATGAAAACCACACTTGCCTCATTTTTAATTTTTTTAGATTCCCCAAATGCATGCTCATTCAAGAATCTACTTTTTAATGCTGCATCACTGAGCTGTACATTTACCCATATTGATACATTTAATCCCCCGCCATCTGGTCTCGCTAGTTTATATAGTTCTTTGAAATCATCAGTAAATCTTTCCCAACGTTGTTGACTAACGCCTCCCTCACTAGGTTTTCCAGTGTCTATCAGGATTCTTCTATATCCGCGAGTATTGTAATGCCTAACGATTCTTTTAACATCGTCCATTACATAGTTTTCCATGAATACGAATTTAATTAGATCCAACTCGCCTTCACAAAGTTTATGCACCCAGTCAACGGCATTACTCATCTTTTCAAACTCTTCTTTAGAAAAGTTACCCTCGTTTAGTTTTTGACGTTTAATACTTTTTTCAGTCCCTGTACCCATTGCCGTTACAATAAGCATCTTTTTAAACTCTGTTATAGATTGTTCATTGGCAATAATCAATAATTTTTCTTGCTTCTCAATGCAACTCATCACAACTTTATTAAAACTCATAGAGGTTTTTCCAGATCCACCAAATCCACCAAGAATATATAAATTTCCATAATCCCACCCAGTACATATATTTGTCATATGTTTAGATTGGTAAAAAGGTAGTCCAGTTGCAGGATTCTCATTCCAATCCTGTATCCCATCTTTCAATCCTTCTAATAAGTTATATTCATCAAAGTGGCTATCCTCACCTAGCGAAATTTGATTAACCTTATCTTCCCAGTACACCTGTAACTGCTCATTACTCATCTTTTCATAGTTGTATTTATCAGTTCGTCTCAAAACCTTCTCGCCAAACAAGTCACACAACTTCTTTAAAAGAGAATACTTTTTTACATCATTGTAATACGATTGTACATTCTCTTCTTTATCATAAACTTCGCTAATAATATCCCCGATAGTTTCATATCCACCATATTCAGAGTATTTATTCTCAATATTCAGTTGTTTAACAAACTTAGCAGATGAGATATCATCGAAGCTTGTTAATTCTTTTTCGTGCATATGTCGGCCAAGTCCAAAGAAGAATCCATACACTTTGTTTTGAAAAGTCTTTACGTCAACGCTACTCTTTGGATACATATTATAAAGTTCAGGGTTGTTCCAAAATAATGCTGTAAAGTATGCTTCAGACATTTCAGATTTATCTTGTAAAGTATGATCGTAATTGTTTATGAAAATCACCTCACTTAATCTAAAAATTCTAGAATTCCATTATCCTTCTGGTTCCTTTTATATGTGATCTCACGTTCAACAAATTCAGGAACGATTTCTTTTGTTTTCTCTCTTGCTTCTTGCTGCTCTAATTGATTAATTTGTTTTTTTACCATTTGAATTTTATCAATTACAATAGCCAAACAATACCTTAGTTCTTTTAGAGTACTTCCCTCAAAGTTCTTCCTATTTTTCCAATACCTTATATCATCTTGGTACTTTCGATATGTTTCAGAAATTACTTTAAAAGCAAATCCTTCTTTATATCGTCTATTTTTCTTTCCCATAACAATAGATGATCCATTTCTTAAGTCTTGTAAGAATGGATAGAACTGACCAGGTACATTATCGATTTCGTGAACTACTTTAATAATTTCTATCAATTGATCCATCTCTTTTTGCTCTTTCTTTAAAAACTCTTGCTGCTCAATAAAATTTTGATAACAACCTTTACAATAATATTTGTTATAAGTTCTTCCACTTTCAACTTCATGAATATGAAGAATCATATTATCCGAAGAGTCTTTTTTCTTACAGCTCTCTAACTTACAAATGACTTTTCTAGCCAATTAAACACCCCCATCTATATTTATTTTATTTATCATTTATTGAATTTTTTAGATAAAAAGTATCCTTTTATCGGATGTAGTAAATAATGATTAACACATCTTAGAAAAACTGGTTATTCTTTTGGGTAAAGAGTCGTTGAGGTTTCTCCCGCTTTTTTCCTCACGGCTCTTTTTTCGTTGTTTCTTGCCATGATTTTTCAAATATAATACGACTCATTAATGCAGCATAGTCATCCTTCCTTCGTTTAGGAACTTCATCTCCTTTAATAATCGAATCCATAATTGCATCTAGAATCACTTCCATTTCCTCTATACTGACATTCATTATTCCTAATCCTTTCTAAATAAAATCACAATTTTATCAAATCACTCTTGCACTCCATATTTTTTAAACGTGCTACAAATTGAAGTGAATAATAAATCTTTTGTTCGTTGATATTTTGGTAATTCTTCGTAACGCATAATACATGGATGTGTTTTTTCTACTGGATCTTTTTCTTTGCCATATACCCAACCTTCTTTTAACTTTTGTTCCAACCAATTTTCATGAGACATCTCAGGTGTAACATCATTTTCTAGATGATATTCAACACCATTAATAGCTGATGTTTTTTGCCATTCAGGCGCATCCTCCCATGATACTTGTGAAAAGTCTCTATTACTTTCACAATATGCTTTATTGACGTTGTGGCATAGCTCTGCAATTTGTTCAATTTTCATATTTTTATCCTCTTCCTTTCTTCGTTAAAATGATAATTTTATTTCACCTTAAATTAATGACAAAATAGTGATAATATTAGTATATTATTTTGATCACAAACAATATAAATTTATAAAAGGGAGATCATTATGAAAAATGTCCTTAATCATAATAAGATTCCACTAATTATATCTATTATTATGTTAATCTTAGTTTTAAGCTTATTCTTAATAGAAAGAAACTTTTTAGAAATAATAGTGGCAATACTAGTGGGAATACCAATTTTCTTAATATTCATATACTTTTCGGCTTGGAAACCCACTCCTTCAGGGGTGGGAGGAAAAGCCGTTGCCTCCTTTATTTTTTCGCTATTTAA
>NZ_SIJB01000005.1 GCF_009910845.1 Chengkuizengella marina
TATATACCCCAAAAAGTGGAGTACATCGTAGTGATTCCCAGTTCATGGATGAACTGGTGTCGGAATTGTCACATGAAGTGGCAGTTTATGATCGACCGATTACTTTCCGACGACCCATAACTAATAGGGTTCATAACACTGAGTAGGGAAAACATTCCATAACTAATCTTTGTTTCGCATCTAGTTTTCAGGGAATAATACCTGAGATCATTGATTTGACTTATTGGAGAGATACCCAAGTGGCTATAAGGGGCTCCTCTGCTAAGGGAGTAGTCGTGTAATGCGTGCGTGGGTTCGAATCCCACTCTCTCCGCCAGATCAAAATATTAATAGGGCGGTGTAGCTCAGCTGGCTAGAGCGTACGGTTCATACCCGTGAGGTCGGGGGTTCGATCCCCTCCACCGCCACCAAAAAAGTACTTGATAAAGTGGACAGACCATGATAATATAGTAAAAGTCTTGTCAAAAAGATAAGGACGCTTAGCTCAGCTGGGAGAGCATCTGCCTTACAAGCAGAGGGTCGGCGGTTCGATCCCGTCAGCGTCCACCATACGCCGTTGTAGCTCAACTGGTAGAGCAACTGACTTGTAATCAGTAGGTTGGGGGTTCAAGTCCTCTCGACGGCACCATTTTAAAATTAGGAGCTGTGGTGTAGAGGCCTAACATGCCTGCCTGTCACGCAGGAGATCGCGGGTTCGAATCCCGTCAGCTCCGCCATTACAATCATAAAAAGGGATAATGAACCCAAAAGGGTTCGTCGGAGCATAAACTTCGAAAGGATTACATCGTAGTCTCGCATGAAGTAAGAGCATCCCGTCAGCTCCGCCATTGATCAACCTCAATTATTCGGGTATATAGTAAGGCTCGATAGCTCAGTCGGTAGAGCAGAGGACTGAAAATCCTCGTGTCGGCAGTTCGATTCTGTCTCGAGCCACCATTTCAAATTGAATATTAACTTGTGGAGGATTAGCGAAGTGGCCAAACGCAGCAGACTGTAAATCTGTTCCCATCGGGTTCGGTGGTTCGAATCCATCATCCTCCACCATTTTGAGAGCCATTAGCTCAGTTGGTAGAGCACCTGACTTTTAATCAGGGTGTCGAAGGTTCGAATCCTTCATGGCTCACCATTTAATTTATTTTAAATCAACTTCCTATTTGGAAGTTTTTTTATTTTATTAATAAACAAGATTGGAGCTCTGTTTTGTCAGTCAATAAAATAGCATGTTGACCAATCCGTCGTACATAAATATCTATTATATGTATGTAACATATTTATGTTTATGTGCAAGGGAGGGGAATTGATGAGCGGAGTTATTGGGTTAGATATAGGAAGAAGTTATGTTAAATCATATACAGGTTCTAAAATATTTCATTTTCCTGCTATTATTGGAGAATGGAGAGAACGTAAATTAATAACAGATTATGGAGAAAACGCAATTGAGTGCAAGTACAATGAGGAGAGGTTTTTTGTAGGCGCGCTGGCGCAAAACGAATCAGATTTTTATAGACATATGATGACAGAGAATAAATCTCATGATGACGCACGTTTGTTAGCATTAATATCTGTTCATAAAGCTGCATTATCCGAAAATATCACAGTTGTCACAGGGCTACCTGTAGCACAACATAATGATTCAAATAAAAAAGAATTACAGGATTTATTAATTGGTTATTGGGAAATTGAAGTAAACGGGATTAAGAGGAATTTCCATATCTCTAATGTGAAAGTAGCTGTAGAAGGTGGAGCAGCTTTTTGGTCGTCACCTAAAGACGGTTTAATTCGAGTTATTGATGGAGGCAGTAAAACCATTAATTATGTAACAATGTTTAATCGACGTTATGTTGATCGTGAATCTGGATCACTTCCTTTTGGATTTGGCACGAATAAATCTAACAATCATAAGGAACTTGCAAATCGAATAGCAGGAGAAGTAAGTAAAAAATGGGGAGATTACGATGAAATATGGGTAGTTGGTGGGTGTGCACGGGAGTTAACAAGTCTGTTACAACCATACTTCCCCAATGTAAAAACATTACAAAATCCTTTATATGCGAATGCAATTGGTTACTATCGCATAGGAAAATCGGTTGAATCATGAGTTATAAAAGAAAAACAGTTTATTTCAATATGGAAAATGAAAAACAAAAAGAACTTTACGAATGGTGCACTAGTGAACGGAAAAATTTTAGTATGTTTATAAGGAATTTATTATCTATATATAAGGATAATCAAGTTTTAATAGAAAATAAATCAGTGGATGATCTTCCTATATTACAACCAACTGAAGAAGATAAAATGTACATGAATGATATTTTATAACGAAATTATATCTGAATTGATACATTTTAACTAAATCAATATTGAAATGTTAACCAGTTAGTTGACACTTGGCTTAAAAATATGATAACATCAACTAGCAATCATAATTGTGAGCAGCAATTTCATAATATGCGCGTGTGGCGGAATTGGCAGACGCACTAGACTTAGGATCTAGCGTCTTACGACGTGGGGGTTCGACTCCCTTCACGCGCACCATCCGAACAAAACTCACCGATAGGTGATTTTTTTATTTTCTCCTTTAATATTTTACTCCTCACTCTTAAAGATTTCCTTTGATTTTTTGGACAAGTGATTTAAATTCATACATAATTAATGTGGATGTAATTTATATTACAGATAAATGTAATAATTAATTGTTATATTCACTTTAAGGAACGAAAATATCCTTTGCGGGAAAAGGTGTGAAAATATATGAAACAATATGATTTAATTGTCATTGGAGGCGGGGCAGGTGGTTTAACTGCAGCTGCAGGTGGTGCAAATTTTGGGGCAAAAGTAGCTTTAATCGATAAAGGTTCATTAGGTGGAGATTGTTTATGGACTGGGTGTGTACCTACAAAATCTTTGATACAATCAGCTAAAATTTTGCATACAGCAAAAAAAGCCAATATATTTGACTTGGAAGTTCATGGTTATCCAAATTTTAAAGTGGCAAAAGAGCGTTTAAATCAATCTATTGCAACAATTCAAAAACATGATGATGATCAGCGTTTTATTGACATGGGGATTGATGTATATCACGGTGGAGCATCATTTAAAAATGCCAACGAAATCCGTATAGACGGACAAACAACAATACGAGGTAAACGTATTGTTATAGCAACAGGATCGAGACCTATGATTCCACCGATAGAGGGGATTAAAGAAACTGGATTCTTAACCAATGAAACGGCTCTTCAACTAGAAAAACAACCTAAATCGCTAATCGTTGTTGGTGGAGGTCCTATCGGATTGGAATTTGCACAATCGTTTTCTAGGTTTGGAACTAAGGTAACCGTAGTTGAAATGGGAACTTCTATTTTAGGCAAAGAAGATTCAGAGCTTGTACCTTATGTCATTGGATCATTAAAAAAAGACGGAGTTGAATTCATTACTGGTGCAAAAGTTCTAAAAGCAGAAAACATGGACTCTGGAAAACAAGTCATCATTGAACAAAACAATCAGCAAAAAACTCTGTTATTTGAAGAGATTTTATTGGCTTCTGGTCGTGTTCCAAATACTGATAAATTAGAGCTCGAAAATGCGGGTATTCGCTCAAATCGTGGTTTTATTACAGTAAATCAAAAATTACAGACGAATGTACCTCATATTTACGCTATTGGAGACGTCAATGGATATTATCCTTTTACTCATAAAGCTGGTTACGAAGGAAAATTAGTCGTTTCCAATGCTGTATTTGGTTTGAAGAGGAATGCTAATTATTCTAATCTTCCTTGGGTTACTTATACAGACCCTGAATTATTCCATTTAGGACTAACTGAGGAAGAAGCCACAAACAAAGGAAAAGAAATTAAAGTATATAAAACACCTTTAGATGATGTAGACCGTTTTGTATCCGATCATGAAACTAATGGTTTAATCAAAATCATTACTGATAAAAAAGGAATGATTTTAGGAGCTCATGCAGTGGGTCCAGGTGCAGGGGATTTCATGCAAGAGGTTGTTTTTGCAAAACAGTATGGGCATAAAATAGGCTCTATATCCAATGTCATTCATGCATATCCGACACATGTTGGGGGTGTTCAAAGAACGGCGGATTTATATTGGAGAGAAAAGCTGGTTTCAAGCTCAATCACTAATATTTTAAAAAAGTATGTGAAATGGTTTAGGTGAGAGGAGGTTAAAAAATATGCAAAATCGTGCAGTCAAAAAGTTATTATTATTCGTAGTATTTATTGCTGTTGGAGTGACCATTTTATTTGTCTTTGACTTACGTCGATTTACGCCAGAAAATATTAGGGATTTTATTTTATCTTTTGGAGTATGGGGACCGTTATTATATATATTTCTTTATACGGTTAGACCTTTAATTTTTTTTCCTGCTATCGTATTAACTTTATCAGGCGGTTATACGTTCGGTCCGTGGTGGGGAACATTATATGATTTAATTGGCGCAACACTTGGAGCTTGTTTAGCTTTTATCATTGCAAGAAGTTTGGGGAGAGAAACAGTAGAACGTTGGTTAGGTGATAAATTGAAAAAGATGGATGATATTTCAGAGGAAAAAGGATTTAGAACCATTTTATTTGTTCGATTAGTACCGTTGATTCCTTTTGATGTGATAAATTATGGAGCAGGACTAACAAAAGTAAGACTTAGAGACTATGCACTGGCTACTCTCATTGGTATTCTACCCGGGGCTTTTGCTTACAATTATTTGGGGGCTTCATTTCATAATTTTTCATCACAATTTTATATTGCAATTACGTTAGTGTTAATATTAATGCTCGTTCCAACTGTATATAAGTGGGCAAAAAAAAGAAAAAGTATATCTAATACGAATATCTAAGGAATTTATTAGGGGGATGTTATTTTGAATAAAATAAACTTTGCATGTTTAATTCTTACTATTTCAATCTTAATAGCAGGATGTGGTGTTCAACAAGAACAAGCAGAAGAAGACATCTCTTTAAACCTGCTAGAAACAAACTGGGAGACGATTTTAAAAGAGGCTAAGGATCAAACGGTTAATTTTCATATGTGGGGCGGTGATGACCGTTATAACCGTTATATAGATGAATTTATTGCACCTAGATTGAAAGAAGAAACAGGAGTTACTTTAAATCGCGTTGCAATTACAGATACAAAAGATGTGATTAATAAACTTCAAAATGAAAAATCTGTTAATAAAAAAGATGGGACTGTAGATATCATTTGGATAAATGGTGAGAATTTTAAATTAGCTAAAGACAATGGGTTGTTATGGGGATCATTTGCTTCTCAGTTACCCAATGTAAGGCAATATGTAGACATCAATGCTCCCGACATTCAATACGATTTTGGTGAACATACAGAAGGAATGGAAGTCCCGTGGGGCAAAGCACAATTTGTTTTTATCTATGATGAGGCAAAAATAACACAACCTCCGAAATCAATAAAAGAGCTTGGAGAATGGATCAAACAAAATCCAGGTAAGTTTACGTATCCTGCACCTCCAGATTTTACGGGAAGTGCATTTATAAGGCAAGCATTATATGAAACTACAGGTGGATACGAACAGTATTTAAATGCTGCAAATGAAGAGGAATTGGACTTCATTCCTTTATGGGATTATTTAAATGAAATTGAACCTAATTTATGGCGAGGTGGAGAAACCTATCCTGAGAGTTTAGCCAAGTTAGATCAGCTTTATAGCAATGGAGAAGTTTGGATGACGATGGCTTATGATCCTGGAAAGGCATCTAGTCAAATTGAAAAAGGGGTTTTTCCTGAAACAACACGTACTTTTGTTTTAGAAGGAGGAACGTTATCTAATACACATTATTTGTCCATTCCTTTTAATGCTGAACATCAAGCAGGGGCAATGGTGGCTATTAATTATTTATTATCACCTGAGGCACAGTTTGCAAAGATGGATCCAGTACATTGGGGTGAAGGCATGTCACTAGATCCTTCCAAACTATCTAATGAGGATAGAGAACAACTACACTTGTTGGATCTAGGAAAAGCTACTTTACCAGCGGATGAATTAGCTAAATATAAAGTTCCGGAAATACCAGCAAATTATGTGAAATGGTTAGAGGAAGGCTGGTTTGAACATGTGGCAAAAAGGTAATCCATATTTATATGTGTTACCAGCTGTATTTTTTATGATTATATTTTTTTTTGGTGGAATCTTGCAGGGTGTGCTTCAAAGTCTGGGAGTATCGATTTTTCATGATGATGCACAGTTTACTTTCAAAGCTTATCAGGAGCTAGCTCAATCTATAGATTTTTGGCAATCTCTTAGCCTTACTTTTAAAATTGCTTTTTTATCCACTTTATTATCGGCTTTATTAGGTATGATCATTGCTTTTATTTTATTTATAATATCTTTAAAAGCATATAACACTAATCGTTTTCCATTTTTATATCGTATATTTCAATATCCATTAGTCATTCCGCATCTAGCTGCTGGTTATTTATTTTTATTACTTTTGATGCAGAGTGGTTGGCTGTCTAGAATAAGCTTTCAATTAGGTTGGATTGAAGAAATTTATCAGTTTCCTATTCTTGTGAATGATACTTTTGGTTGGGGCATCATTTTAACCTATACATGGAAAGAAGCCCCTTTTATTACATTAATGGTGTATCCAGTTTTGTTAAGAGTTCATAAATCATGGTATGAAGTTGCAAGGTTATATGGTTCAAACATGATTAAATTTCTTAAAAATGTTGCATTTCCACTTGTGTTGCCGGCCTGGTTGTCGTCTATATTTATTGTCTTTGCATTTACATTTTCAGCCTTTGAAATTCCTTATTTATTAGGGGTGACTTATCCACAACTGCTTCCTGTTTACTCTTTTGAATTATTTATGCACGGAGGATGGGAAGAGCGTTCGCAATCGTTAGCATTAAATATTATTCTGGCATTTATAACAGGAATTTTAGGAATCATATCCTATTTATTAAGCAAACGTTGGTTATCAAGTGAGAGGAGGGGATGGGAATAAGGCTAAAAAATGTTGGATGGAAATTTCTTATGATTCTTTTTTTAATCTTGTTTTCCTTTCCTATAATACCCCTTATAATCACAAGTTTTTCTGCAGGGTGGAGATGGCCTGAAATTTTACCAGATCAGTTCAGTTTAAGGGCTTGGAATTATGTTTTTTCACCTTATGCTGGCACGTGGGAAGCGATTGGAAACAGTATATTCATTGCAATAACGGTAACTTTTGTAAACATTCTTCTTTGTTTACCTGCAGCAAACGTCATCGCTAGAATGAATTTTAAAGGAAAAATTTTGATTGAAGGTATTTTATATGCCCCATTAATTATACCGCCTTTTATTACAGTGATGGGAATTCATCTTACCTTCATTTATTTAGGCTTTACAGAGTCTCTTATTGGCGTAATGATAGCTCATATCGCACCTACCTTGCCATATATGTTAAGAGCATTAATCATTAGTTATCAAACGATAGGGTTGCAATGGGAGGAGCAAGCAAGTATGTTAGGAGCAGGAAAATTTAATCGCCTTCGTTTTATTTTACTGCCACACATACTCCCAGGTATAGTAGCAGGTTCTAGTCTGACCATCCTTGTTTCATTAAGTCAGTATCTAATTACGTTTCTTATAGGAGGGGGTCATGTTGTTACCCTTCCTATCATTTTATTTCCATTTATCAGTGGAGGGGATATAGGAATAGGATCTGCGTATATGATAATATTTAGTGGTCTTGCTCTCTTATCTCTGTGGACAATGAACACGTTGTTAAAACGATATTATAAAGCTCGTATTACATTCATAGGTTAAATTATTTTTATTTAGGAGGATATCATGGGAGAGTTAGTTATTCATCGTGTTGAAAAAAAGTACCTTAATCATAATGGAAATCCCAGTAAAAATCCTTCTTTTCAATTATACCCAATGAACCTAAGTATTCAGGAAGGTGAGTTTTTTGGAATTATAGGACCATCAGGTTGTGGAAAAACGACCTTTCTTAAATGTATTGCTGGATTAATTCTTCCTGACTCAGGAAATGTGTTGTTAGGAAAGAAAAATTTAACCTATGTTCCTCCAGAAAAACGACCGTTTTCTATGGTATTTCAACAGCCTTTATTATTTCCTCATTTGAAGGTGATAGATAATGTTTCTTTTGGTTTGAAAATGCAGGGAATAAATAAAAAAGTGCGATTTGATAAAGCAAAAGATATGCTGCAAGCTGTGGGTTTATCTGGTTATGAATTAAGACATCCTTATGAATTAAGTGGGGGACAGCAGCAGAGAGTTTCTTTAGCAAGAGCGATTATCATGAATCCCAAAGTATTATTTTTAGATGAACCATTTAGCGCATTAGATCCAGATTTAAGACAAGAAATGAGAGAGTTAGTAAAACAGCTTCATCAAACGTTTAAAGTGACAGTCTTGATGGTTACCCATGACAGGGAGGAAGCTTTTCAACTAGCAGATCGACTTGCCATCATGCACGAAGGAAAGCTTTTGCAAGTAGGGACACCTAAAAATTGTTATGAAAAACCAGATCATATTAAAGTAGCTCAGTTTTTAGGTTCAAAGAATATGATTGAAGGTGTAGTTTCAAAGAATAAATTTATAGGAAAGTATTTTGAAGTATCACTTGGTTATAACCTTATGAATAAAACTAAAGGCTGGTTGATTATTCGCCCAGAGTTATTCAAACGAATGTGTCCTAATGACCTAAATCAAACTGTTAATAATGTACACATACAGAGTTTTACGGGTAGAATTAAGGAAGTATCTTATCGTTCCGGTTTTGTTCATTATAAAGTAGATATAAAAGGACAATCTCTTTATGTAATAGAAACAAATCAATCTGATTTACCTTTGGTGAATGATCAGGTAACCTTACAGCTGAATATAAAAAAACTACACTTTATCCCCCAATGATAAAACCAGATGATTGAGGTGTAATCTGTTCAAAATAAGGTGTGAGGAGGGAGTTATAATGTTAGATACACATGCAAGACATATAGTTCAACCAGTGATTAATCAAACAGCTAAATCATTTTTAAACTTAGGATTAACAGCGAATCAAGTCACATGGATTGCTTTTATGATTGGGATTAGTTCGGGTATTTTTATATATTTTCATTTCTTTGTTATCTCTGTTATTTTACTCTGGGTTTCTGGTTTTTTAGATGCAGTTGACGGCTCGATGGCACGAGAGGAGAAAAAGACAACAGCTTGGGGTACGGTCATGGATATTACTTTTGATCGAATAGTAGAGTTATCTGTGATCATAGGATTAGCTATCATTTTTCCAGAAGCTCAGTTTGTTTTATTGTTATTAACCGCATCGATTGTTTTTTCAATGACTGTATTTTTGACTGTTGGGGCATTATCAGAAAAAAAAGGAATTAAATCTTTTTATTATCAAGCAGGATTAGCAGAACGTACAGAAGGATTTATTTTATTTTCATTTATGATTTTATTAAATGATTGGTTAATATGGATTACACTTCTATTTTTTATTGTAGAAATGATTACGGGATTGCAACGATTGTTAGAAGCAAGAAAGATACTGAAAGACTAAATATTAGATGTAGAGGTTGTCAGCCATAAAAAAATATAAATCAAATATAATGGAGCGGTTTTTAGTTTCATAATAAAGGCCGTTTTCAAAAACGGTTTTTTCTTTTTTCTAGACCTATAGTCACAAAAGTAGTAAATTTATATAATAAAGTGAATGAAAGTATACTTACTTTTTTATTGTAGTATATTTCAAGTCATTTGATTGTATAAGGTAAAAATCACAGATAGGTGATTTTCTTAGTATATTAAAGTAATAGAAATTGAAGGGATTTAGACATGAATAAAGTAAAAAAATGGTTAGCTTTATTACTTGGCAAACGAATTTTTAAAACTGGATTATCTGTTTTTATAACGGCAACCATTTGTGAATTTTTAAATTGGCCTGTATTGTTTGCAATCATTGCTGCAATCGTAACGATAGAACCTACAGTGAATGCATCGATTCAAAAAGGGAAAATTCGTCTACCAGCTGCTGCAATGGGGGCTGGTGTTGCTATGATATTTGATTTTGCTTTAGGTCAAACCCCAATCTCTTATGCTTTAGCAGCATTCGTTACGATATTGCTATGCCATAAGTTTCGTTGGGATGATGCAATAATTGTTGCTACTCTAACAGCCGTAAACATGATCGCTATAACTGAAAATGATTTTCTTGTCAGCTTTCTAACTCGAGTAGGCACTACTTCAGTAGGTATTATTACCTCTGTTGCCGTAAACTTTTTTGTACTTCCTCCTAATTTTATGGGGCAAATAACGAAAGCCAAAACAAATTTAATGAGTGATACTAAAAGTTTGGTTGATAAAATTATTTCTTTTCAATTGGATCAAAAAGGAAATCAAGAAGAACTAGAAAACTCACTCACTTCTCTACAGAAAAGGTTAGATCATACGATTAAGTTAATTGAATATCAGAAGGAAGAATACCGCTATCATCGATTTAAAAACACAGAATATAAAATATTAAAACGAATACAGACAAAGTTGAAATTATTAGATAAAATTAATCATCATGTATACGATATGTTGTATCTAACATCAGAAGATCGATGTATGCATACAAACGATAAAGATATATTAATGAAAGCTTGGTCTGATATCTCTATATACTTTGATTGGGAACACAAAAATACTGAGAAAAATTTTGAAATTCATCAAAATATATCAGAGCTTTTTTATTTGTTACACAGACAAATTGATGTTGAGCAAACAGAAGATTATATGGATAAAAGCAGTTCCATTGCATACGAATTATTGGCTATACATTCTTTAATCTGTAAAAGGTCATTTTTGAAATCAACTTAGTAACAGAGAAAGGTAAGGTAATACCATCCATTTTAATAAAAATGAGGAACTAAAATAAAAGTGGATGAAGAAAGGGGCAACTTTTGAATTATTGTAATCGCTTAACTTGAATGGAGTTAAAAGTTTTGTTTATAAAAATTTTAATTTTTTGCCCAATGAAAAATTGAGGGAATGTTTTCCATTGGGCAGTGAAACAAATTTAAAAAAATAATGTAAATATTAAACCCTAATTTACATGTCATTAATATTAACATGGCATCTAAAAAAATGCACTGTACTAGACTAAAATCAAGAAAATAATTATAAATTAACATGGATGAGTTATGTAATATTACACAAGTTGTTTAATTGAATGGTTAAAAATGGGTATACAACCTAATCAACATTTAATGTTGATTAGGTTGTTTTTATTATTATAGTTATTTGTTGTTAAAAAAACGTGATCACTACGCCTTCTGTAAATGTATGATTGAATTTTGTGATTTATATTAAATTTATGGACTGAGGGTCGTATGAGGCAAGTTAATTTCGGAAAAACTAACGATCATTGACATGTAAGAGGATGTGATCGTAATTTTACTTTATCTAATCCCATTTATCGTGGCTTTTGGAACAGTGTATGCTCTAGTGCCTGTAATGAAAGATACAGCAGTGAAAATAAAGTTTGTGGATCAGCCCAGTAAGAGGAAAATACATCATACTCCCATTCCTTTAATGGGAGGTGTGATTATTTATATCGGTTGTATATGTTCTATGTTGATTTTTGATGGGCTATCACCAAGAACTTTAACATTGCTTATTGGAGGTACGATGTTGTTATTGACAGGATTAATGGACGATTGGTATAAAACAAAAGGATTAGATTTTCCCATATTACCTAGAATTATTGTCTATGTTTTAGCAGCATCTATTCCAATTTATTATGGGTTAGAAATTCAAGGTATAACAAATCTTACGGGTCAGGGGATGATATTTTTCCCCAGCTGGATTAGTTGGATAGTCACGATCCTTTGGGTTTTTTGCATTACAAATATGGTGAATTTTATTGATGGCGTTGATGGATTAGCAACGGGAATTGTGACAATATCGGCCTGTACTTTATTTGTAGTTTCAATGTTAAAAGGTCAAGAGGGATCAGCCATAATGGCAATCATAATTGTAGCTTGTTGTTTAGCTTTTCTAGCTTATAATTTTTATCCGGCAAAAATTTTTATGGGTGATGCTGGTGCTATTTTTTTAGGTTATGCACTCGCCATTCTTTCTTTGGATGGAGCATTAAAAAGTGCGACAGTGGTTTCTATTGTTGTATCTGTATTTGCAATCGGAGTTCCTATTTTTGATACGATTTTTGTATTAATCAGAAGAATGATTCAAAACAAAGGGTTACATAAAGCAGACAATCTTCATACACATCATAGTTTAATGAAATGGGGACTTACCCAAATTCAAACGGTTTCTTTTTTATATTTAGTTGGTGTTGTTTTTTCATTGATGTCCATTATAATATTACTTATTTTTAAATAATTCGTTATGTATAAATTTGTGACTGTCTAAAAAAATGAATTGACAACATTCTTGTTTCAATGTTAAGGTTATAAAGAAATTTTTAGAAAAGGAGGGTTTTTAATGAACTTCATGACAATGTTATTTCAAAAGTTTGACTTTAGAATTGATATTAGAACATTCCAAATCGATTTAGAGACCTCTCCATCGGTGGACTTATTTTAAAAAATAATCCATTTTATTACATAAACGATGGTGCAGGTCACTAGTTGATCTGTGCCTTTTTAATTTCTAAAAAAAGGCACTATCATTAAATGATACTGCCTTTTTTGTTTTCTGAAGTATTTATTTTTGCAAATTTTAACTTTTAAATATAAAAGCAAAAGAAATATTTTATTAGTTTTTCAAGAAGCTCGGATAATATATGGAAATTACTGATATTTTTAATGGAGGTGAAGTTTATTAGAAAAAAACTTGAAAAAAAATGTTTGTATGATAATATAAAAACAAACATGTGTTCGGTATTTTTTATTTCAGTTTATGAAAGGGGGAAAAACTTTGTTTTCAGTATTAGTGAAATTAAGCTGGTTTTTTAAAAAGCATTGGATTCGTTACAGTATAGCCATATTTTTACTTATTTTTGTGGGAGTTTTGGAAATCATTCCACCAAAAATGTTAGGTGTTTCCATTGATTACATACAGAATGGTACGCTAACATTTAATAAATTGCTTGAGTTTATTTTCATACTGGGTGGATTAGCTGTAGTTATTTATGTAATTACCTATGTATGGATGTATCAATTGTTTGGCGGATCCTTTCTTGTTGAACGTACTAAACGCTCTAGACTTATGAAACACCTTTTAAAAATGACACCTACTTTTTATGAAAAGAATAAAACAGGGGACTTAATGGCAAGAGCAACAAATGATTTAAAGGCAATTTCTATGACAGCTGGGTTCGGGGTTCTGACGCTTGTAGATTCATCAATATATGCTTCAGTTATCTTACTGTCTATGGGGATTATGATTAGTTGGAAGCTTACTTTAGCAGCTATCATTCCATTACCGCTTATGGCTTTGGCTATGAATAAATATGGGAAAGCTTTACATGAGAGATTTACTGAAGCCCAAAATTCATTCGGTGAAATGAATGACCAAGTCCTCGAATCGATTGCAGGTGTACGTGTTGTTAGAGCTTATGTGCAAGAAAAAGCAGATCAAGGGAGATTTTTTGATGCAACAACAGACGTTTACAATAAAAATATTTCAGTAGCAAAGGTAGATTCATTGTTTGAACCGACTATTAAAATATTAGTTGGATGCAGTTATTTAATTGGGTTAGGATACGGAAGTTATCTTGTATTTCATAACGATCTTACATTAGGAGAGCTTGTTACATTTAATATTTATCTTGGCATGATGATCTGGCCTATGTTTGCGATCGGTGAATTGATTAATGTGATGCAACGCGGAAATGCCTCTTTGGATCGTGTAAGTGAAACACTTTCTTATGACCCTGATATTAGAGATAAAGAAGAAACGATAAAAGTTGCTGCTGCAAAAGATATTCATTTTGACGATGTAACTTTTAAATATCCAACATCTACTTTTGACAATTTAAAAAATGTTTCATTTTCTATTAGACGTGGAGAAACATTAGGAATTGTAGGTAAAACAGGCAGTGGTAAAACCACATTGTTAAAACAACTGCTACGTGAATATCCACTAGGTGAAGGAAGAATTAAGATTTCTGGAACAGCTATAGATGATATAGCACTTCATGATTTAGGAAAATGGATAGGTTACGTACCTCAGGAGCAAATCCTATTTTCAAAAACGGTACGGGAAAATATTTTATTTGGAAAAAGCAATGCTAGTGAACGTGACATTGAAAAAGCACTGGATCTAGCTTCATTGAAGAAAGATTTGAATACATTGCCTGATGGGTTGAAAACTTTAGTAGGAGAAAAGGGTGTAGCTTTATCAGGTGGACAGAAGCAGCGGGTTTCTATCGCGAGAGCGATTATCGCTAATCCAGAAATTCTAATTCTAGATGATGCACTTTCAGCAGTGGATGGAAAAACAGAAGCAAAAATCATAGGCAACTTACAAAAAGAAAGAAAAGGGAAAACAACGCTAATATCAACCCATCGTTTATCTGCTGTTCAACATGCTGATAACATATTAGTTCTTGATCATGGAAAAATTGTTCAGCAGGGAACTCATGAAGAGTTAATTAAAGAAGATGGTTGGTATAAAGAACAGTACGAACGTCAGCAGCTTGAGGACGTGGAATAGAAAGAGGTGGAAATGTGAGTACTGGAAAAAGATTATTTGCATACGCACTAAAGTTTAAAAAAACAATCATATTAGCTTTGTTGATGTTATCTATAGCTGTTGTTGCAGAATTATCAGGTCCTTTAATTGCGAAGCAAATGATTGATAAACACATTTTAGGAATTGAATATGGGTGGTATGAAACTACAAGACAAGATGCATATTCCGTTGAATATGAAGGTCTTTTATATAAACGTAGTGATCATTTTGAAGTAAATGAATACAAAGGACAAGAAATAAGAGTGCTTCAAGTAGAAAGAGATTATTATTTTATAGATGAACCCGTTTTATTTGATGGAAAGAGAAGTGTTGAAAACAATACATTAACGATAACAAAGGGTGAGGAAATAGCAACTTATTCTGCTACAAAATTGACAGCTGCCCAACTCTTTCAATTTTATAAACCTGAAACGAAGAGTTTAATTCAATTAAGTGGGATTTACATGGTGTTAATCTTGGTTTCAGCTGTATTTCATTATGGTCAGACATTTTATTTGCAAAAGTCTGCCAATCAAATTATCCAAAAAATGAGAACAGATGTTTTTGAACACATTCAAAAATTACCCGTTCAATATTTTGATCACAGACCTGCTGGGAAAATTGTATCAAGAGTAACGAATGATACTGAATCCATTAAAGAGTTATTTGTAAATGTATTAGCGAGTTTTTTTACAAGTGCAGTTTATATGATTGGGATATTTGGTTTTGTATTTATTTTAGATTATAAATTAGCTTTGATGACTTTAATTATTATTCCAATATTAACTGCTTGGATTGTTATTTATAGAAAATTTGCATCAAAATATAATCATGTTATTAAAGCAAGATTGAGTGAAATTAATGGAATGATTAATGAATCTATTCAAGGTATGACGATCATAAGAGCTTTTCGTCGTCAAAAGGAAACTACTTCAGAGTTCGAATTTTTAAATGAACAATACTTTAAACATCAAAACAAGTTATTAAATCTAAACGCATTAACATCTCATAACCTAGTAAACTTGTTGAGAAATAGTTCATATGTAGCTATTATATGGTATTTCGGAGGCCAGTCTTTAGGTGTAGGTACTTTTATATCTATTGGTGCATTATATGCTTTTGTTGATTATTTAAATCGATTATTTCAACCAATTACTGGAGTTGTCAATCAGTTGGGTCACATGGAAGAAGCTATAGTTTCAAGTCAACGTGTTTTTCAGTTATTAGATGAAAAAGCAGAAAATTTATCTGATGAACAAGTGGAAAGATATCAAGGTCATGTCGTTTTTGATCAAGTTTCATTTGCTTATAAGGAAAAAGATTATGTGTTAAAGGATATTTCGTTCGAAGCAAAACCAGGTGAAACCATTGCATTAGTTGGACATACAGGTTCTGGGAAAAGTTCAATCATGAACTTATTATTACGTTATTATGATATCCAAAAAGGCACTATTACCATTGATAATCAAGATATCTCGCAATTGCCAAAGCAGTCTATTCGACAGCACATGGCCATTGTATTACAAGAGCCTTTTCTATTTACGGGCACAATTGCTTCTAATGTAAGTCTGAATGATCCAGTGATAGATCGAGCAAAGGTTGAGAAAGCATTACAAGATGTTGGTGCCGATCAATTAATAAAAAATCTAGCTAAAGGATATGATGAACCTGTAATTGAAAAAGGGAGTACGTTATCAGCTGGTCAGCGTCAACTTATTTCCTTTGCGAGAGCGTTGGCATTTAATCCAGCAATTCTGATATTAGATGAAGCAACGGCGAATATTGATACAGAAACAGAAGCTATTATACAAAAAGCACTAGATGTACTGAAGAAGGGTAGAACAACTTTTATTATTGCACATCGTCTTTCAACAATTCGAAATGCGGATCAGATTATTGTGTTAGACCATGGGAAGATATTAGAAAAAGGTAGTCATGAACAATTAATGAAAAATAAAAGTAATTATTATCAAATGTATCAAATGCAGCAAGGAAAGAGGAAAATTGCTGCTGCAACATAATTTGAAAAGAATAAGGAGAGATTTAAATTGAGTACATTACTTATATTAGTGAACAGAAAAGTTTATATAAGGGAGCACTATTCCTCCATGCCTATTGATGTTGATGACCGATTTTGGAAGCATGATTATTAGTGATGTGAAATGTGGTGGTTTCAGCACATATTTTAATTAAATTACCAATATACATGTTAGTGAAAGTAAATTCATCATAAGCTTAAATGGGAGGGAGTTACCTATGAAGACTTGTAATGTAATTGCTCTGCTTCTTGTCATTATTGGTGGTTTGAATTGGTTATTAGTTGGAATCTTTGAATGGGACCTAGTTGCTGAATTATTTGGAGGCATGGATTCAATTGTATCTAAAATAGTATACATTATTGTTGGTTTGTCTGCGATTTATTCATTGTCTTTTTTCAACAAAATTAATCAACAGTAAGATGAAATAAGATTTGCCGATTTATAATTTCTAAAACCTGCTTGAAAAAGCAGGTTTTTTCTTATAGTTTAGGAATGTATCCTACTTTTCAGTGTAGATCCTTCTTTTACCTCACAAGTAGAAGAAGTTTTTTAATATCACATTAAGAATTTTATAGAGGCTAAGATAGGAGCTTTTGTTATTTTATAATAAAATTACATTTAATGGGTATCATATTATATGAATGATAAATTTTTCTTGAAATGTCAGGAGGTAATTTCACATGAAAACACTAAACGTGATTGCGTTACTTTTAGTTATCATAGGCGGATTAAATTGGTTGTTATTTGGGCTTTTCCAATGGGATCTTGTTGGAGGACTCTTTGGTGGAATGGATTCAGGTCTATCCCGTACAATTTATGTGATTGTAGGAATTGCAGCCATTTACTCATTTAGCTTTTTCAACAATGTAACATATGCAAGAGATGAGTAATTCAGATTTAGTATTGATTTAAAAAAAGGCTTCCATTATATATATGGAAGCCTTTTTTTATTTATTGTTTTGTAATTCGATGCGAGTATTACTTTTCAATATTTTTTGATCGTTCTTTAATTCAAGTTCCGTGCTGATCAATGCACCTATGAAAATAATAGTAGCGGAGATGATAAAGACTGTTATTAATGAAGTAAATGATAATAATGGACCTGCAGCTGCTGATCCCAATAAAATTCCGCCTATGAAGAGAGGTGTTAATATACCGTTTGTTCTTCCAACAAATTTTTCATCCACTATTTTTATAATGATCATGCCTAGTATGGTTTGCCACATAGCTAATATTAAACCTGTTAAAAATCTCATAGTTGCAGTTAATATAGTCCAAACAGATAAAACTTCAATGATGAGTGAGATGGATAAGAAGCATAATCCACCAACTATCACAGTTTTCATATTTAATTTATTACCTAGAACAGCGGCTATTACACTTCCAAAAAACATTCCAATACCAGCCAACATATAAAACCATTGAATACTTTCTTTCTCTAATCCTAGTCGATTAATAACGATAAAAATATCGAGAGGCTGAACAATTCCAGCACCTAATCCAATAAAAATAAATGCAATCGCAATAATACTAAGGTTTTTTGAGTTTTTCACATAATGAATGCCTTCCTTCATTTCTTTTATAAAATTAGAAGATAATTGTTTCTTTTCTTCTTTTTTAGAGTTTGGAAGAAATAATAAAGTAACTGAAGAAACAAGAAAAGCAACTGTGATACAGATTAAAGATGTAATCAGTCCAAACCAACTATAAATTAACGTTCCAATGATGGGTCCGATAATGAGGAATAATGCTTGCAAACTTTGAATGATTCCAATAGCTGGTGCGATCATTTCTTCAGGGATATGTTTTTTAAACATAATGGAAGATGAAGGTTGCGATATCTGACTTACAATACTAGATACAAGTGTAGCCAAAAATAGGACTTGCCAATTTCCATTTGTCACAAAAAAGATGATAATGATAATCGATAATGCACTGGCAAAATCACCATAAATCATAGTCTTTTTAGGATTCCATCGGTCTGCTAATGCACCTCCAATAAATGAAAATATAAAAATAGGAGCATATTCAATCACAGTTAAAAGTGATACGAAAATAGGATCATTATTAGTTAATTCCATTACAAAAAATAACAGTGATATATTTCGAATCCAAATCGCAGTTTGTTGAATTAAATCAGTAAAAACAATAACTACAAAAACTCTGTTTTTTAATAACATTAACATAAATACCTCCAAAATAATGAATAGATTAGTTATATAAAAAATTAAGATATCTTAACTATATTCCAAAAAAATACATTAATTATCTATATTAATAATTTAATTTGATAAATAGTTTATTTATATTTATAATTAAATATACTTAACTAATTTATAAAAAAAATTTAGTTTCCCTCTCTTTTTTGAATTTCTAGAGCAATTTTATAAATTTTTTCCTGTAAGTCCACTAAATTTTCTAAATCCTTTTCACTTAATTTCGAATAGTATTTTTGAATGAGATGTAATTCAAATTTTAACATCAATTGATTGTATTCAATTCCTTTTTCATCAAGGTGGACAATGATTTCTCTACGATTATTTAAATTTATCTCTCTTTTTAAATAACCTTTTTTTTCTAATTTGTTTATAAGTTGTGTTGCTGCACTAGGCGTAATAGAAAAATGTTTGGCTATTTCACTATTTGTCAAAGGTTTTTCATTAAGCAAATCTAATAAAATGCTTTGTTTAGGAGTTAAATTAAGCACTTCTTTATCTACAAATTTGTGATAATCATTTAAAAATATAGTGTTCAGAGCATCTGAAGAAGCTTTTATTCTTTTATAATAAAAAGCAGTGATATCTTCCATAAAAATTCACCTTTATCTTTTTGATTATTTACAGTATAAAACATTTATAAATGTTAAGCAACCTAAAATGTTAATTTATTTAAATAGTTTTATTGCTCTCATATAGGTTGGGAAATATGAATGTGAAGCTGCTCTGATTGGTATATTTACACTCTAAACGGTATAATAAAGTGACTTATATATAAGACTAGTTTAAAAAATTTCTACTTCACTTCAATGATTAGGTATAACATAATAAGGAGTTCATGTAATGAATTGGGATGAAATAAAAGCGAAATTAGAACAAATTTTAGATTTGCGACTTAAAAGGGAAGTTTTACATAAAAATGATTGGTTTTCTGATCGTAATGTAATAGAAAAAAACAATCAAATTTATTTTTACTTATATTCTGAAGGAAATCATGATTATACCTTTTCCTTAAACCATACATCCTTAACTCCATCTGAGAAAAATTTGATTGAAATGACCCTAAGCCTATACCGAGCAAATCTGGGGCAAACGAAATCAACTAGTGACGAACAAAATTCTATTACTCTCCGTGACTGGATTTTGAATCAACTTCAGTATGGTTCAAATCATTATGAGAAACTGCCTGAGCCTTTGGTGCAAACGCCTCAACTTCTTACAAAAAATATACCTATTTTAATACAAACTAATGCATCTGAGGAAAATACAGAAGAAGAATTGTTAAATCTATTGAAGTCTTTTTACGGTTCTCAAATCGTATTAATTCCTCTTTCTAATAAAGAATATGTATTATTATGTTCACTTGATTTATTGGAAGAGGAAATAGAGGAGCAGGGTAAAGACATAGAGTTGGAAATAGAGGAATCTTTACAGGTTTTTAGTTCTAGTTTATATGAGATGTTGTTAAGTGAATGGATAGGTAAATGTCATATTTCAGTACATTATCCTATAGTACCATGTGAATCAGTGTTATTTGTCATTAAACAATTAAGAGAAGTTATGGAGTTAGGGCGAAAATATTATCAAAATGAGTACATCTACTCTCCATGGAATTTACAATTAGAATCATTATTAGATATTTTGCCGGATGAAGCGAGAAGCGGCTTTATAAAACATGTATTTAAACAAGTTGATTTTATACTAGATGCAGAAATGAAAACGACCTTAGAGCAATTTTTCAATACAGATTGTAACGTGAGTGAAACTGCTAAGAAATTATTTATTCATCGTAACACATTAATTTATCGACTAGATAAGTTTAAACATGAAACTGGACTAGATGTAAGAGTTTTTAATCAGGCGGTATTAGTGAAGGTATCTTTATTGTTGTATAAAGTAACAAATCGATCTTAGTTATTTTGTACAACTTGCACATAGGCTTTTTTATCTTGCTAGGATACAATAATGGATATAATAAATCTCTAGGAGGAATTTCATCATGGCAGGTCTAAGTCTAAAAAACATTTATAAAATATATCCAAATTCTGAAACTCCATCTGTATCTGATTTTAATTTAGAAATCGCAGACAAAGAATTTTTGGTACTCGTAGGTCCTTCTGGTTGCGGAAAATCTACTACGCTTAGAATGATTGCAGGATTAGAAGAAATTTCAAAAGGTGAGTTGTATATTGGAGATCGTTTGGTTAATGATGTTGCGCCAAAAGATCGCGATATTGCGATGGTTTTCCAATCTTATGCATTATATCCACATATGACAGTTTATCAAAATATGGCATTTGGTTTGAAATTACGTAAAATGAAAAAAACAGAAATAGAAGAGCGTGTTCGTGAGGCAGCAAAAATCTTAGATATTGAACATTTATTAGAGCGTAAACCAAAAGCGTTATCAGGGGGACAACGTCAACGTGTTGCTCTAGGCCGTGCTATTGTTCGTGAACCACGAGTGTTTTTAATGGACGAACCTTTATCTAACCTTGATGCAAAACTACGTGTACAAATGCGTACAGAAATTGGAAAGTTGCATAAACGTTTAGAAACAACTTTTATCTATGTAACACATGACCAAACTGAAGCAATGACAATGGGAACCCGCATCGTTATTATGAAGGATGGTATAGTTCAACAAGTAGACTCTCCTACACAAGTATATCATCATCCTATTAATATGTTTGTAGCTGGGTTTATTGGTTCTCCATCTATGAATTTTGTTGAAGGTAAATTGGAGGAAAAGGGTAAAGACGTACACTTCACAGCTGAAGGTGTGGATATTGTAATTCCAGAAGGAAAAGCTAAAATTCTTCGTGAAAAAGGGTATTTATTAAAGGACATTTTATTAGGTATACGTCCAGAAGATATTCATCAAGAACCTGTTTTCTTAGAAGCATCTCCGAATAGTGTTGTTAATGCACATATTGATGTTGCTGAAAACTTAGGACATGAAATGAACTTATACCTTTCTGGGCTTGGAAATAAGATATTTGTAGCTCGTGTAGATGGTCGTGCTAATATTAAAGAAGGTTCAAATATTCAACTTGCTTTTGATATGAATAAAATTCATATTTTTGATAAAGATACTGAATTAAATGTATTTGAAAATTAAGTTTAATTGAATTCGAAAAAGGTCAGCTAATGCTGACCTTTTTAATATTGGAAGTAATTATCTTGTTTTTTCAGATCATTTCCATTACGATAAAAATATAAATTTATGGGTGTCAAAAGGAGAACATAGTCATATGCCCAAAAAAGTAAAAGTAAAAGAATTAGTAAAGAAATTAGACTTGGAAGTAGTGTGTGGGCAAGAAGGGTTAGATCGATACATAACGGTTGCAGATATATCACGACCAGGGTTGGTGATGGCAGGATTCTATGCATATTATCCAAAAGAACGTGTTCAGATTTTAGGAATGACAGAATTAACTTATTTTAAAACTTTAAGTAAAGAAGAAAGATTTCAACGAATGCATGAAATTTGTCACGAAGAAACACCTTGTATTTTTATTACGCGTAAATTGGAAGCTCCAGAAGAATTAGAAAATATTGCAGCTGAGAAAAATATTCCAGTTATAAGAAGTGCCTATTCAACAACGATTTTGATTAGCAGAATAACAGGATTTTTAGAAAATAAATTGGCTCCTACTACAACGATTCACGGTGTTTTGGTAGATGTCAATGGAGTAGGAATGTTAATAACAGGACATAGTGGAATTGGTAAAAGTGAAACTGCCTTAGAATTAGTTAAGAGAGGTCATCGTTTAATTGCTGATGATGCCGTTGAAATTAGACAGACTGCTGACAACGATCTTTATGGTAGTGCACCTGATTTAATTAAACATCTGTTAGAAATTCGTGGTGTGGGCATTATTAATGTAATGACTTTATTTGGTGCTGGAGCCATTCGTAATATTAAAAAAATAACACTTGTTGTGAAATTGGAAACATGGAATCAAGAAAAACAATATGATCGATTAGGTTTGGATGAAGAAACAACTCAAATTATTGATACCAAAGTTCCTCTTGTTACCATTCCCGTTAGGCCAGGACGTAACCTTGCAGTTATTCTAGAAGTTGCGGCAATGAATTATCGTTTGAAACGCATGGGATATAACGCAGCAATGCAATTTACGAATAAATTAACTGAAACGATAGCTGATGAAGATGACATTGATTAATTTAATAGGTAGCTCAAAAGAAATAAAAGGAGGAAATTGAATGTTTTATGTAATAGATCCTGTCTTGTTTTCAATCGGTCCAATTGATGTGCATTGGTATGGGATTATATTAGGAAGTGCAGCTTTAGCTGGTTTGTTATTAGCTATTTTAGAAGGTAAGAGGTTTAATTTGTCTCCTGACTTCTTTTTAGACTTATTGTTAATTGGTGTTCCATCTGCAATTGTGGGTGCAAGGTTATACTACGTAGCATTTAAATGGGATAGTTATAGAAACGATCCGTTAGAAATTATTATGATTCAAAATGGTGGACTAGCTATCCATGGGGCTCTCATAGGTGCTGTTATTGGAGCGGCTATTTACTTTAGAGTGAAGCGAGTCAGTTTTTGGCGTATTGCAGATATTTGTGCACCATCTTTAATTTTAGGACAAATGATTGGACGTTGGGGAAACTTTATGAATCAGGAGGCTCATGGAGGGCCAGTAGCTGAATCTTTTTTAAGAGATACTCTTCGTTTACCTGATTTTATTGTTAATCAAATGTATATAGATGGTCTATTTTATCACCCTACGTTTTTATATGAATCCATTTGGAATTTAGCTGGATTATTGTTATTATTCGTATTGAGAAGAAGATCATTTATAAAGTCCGGTGAAGTGTTTTTCACCTACATTATGTGGTATTCATTAGGGCGTTTCTTTATCGAAGGATTACGTACGGATAGTTTGGCGTTTACAGGTCCTCAATTGTTAGCTGATTTTATGGATATTTTATGGGCTCCGATGTCACTGATCTTTGGTGATGCAGGGAATATGGCATACGGGAACATTAGAATTGCCCAGTTCATTAGTTTACTGCTGATTGTGTTTGCAGTAATCATGATTATTATACGTAGAATGAAAAATCCATATCTTCCAAAGTATTCAGACCCGATCGAACGTTACTAGCTGTAGTTTTTTAGTAGTGATGAACACGTATTATGAATAGATAGTGAGGAATTAAGTTTTGAGAAATACAGAACGTTTCCCTATGAAAGGAAACAATTCATTATGGCAAATATATAAAACTGTAAGTAAATGGAAGGGGTTTCGCAATTTTATTTTTATCCAAATTACTCGCTACTCCCCTTCTTTAAAGCTGAAAAATTGGATTTATAGAAATATATTAGGTATGAAGGTTGGGGAACAAACTGCCTTTGCATTAATGGTTATGGTAGATGTATTTTTTCCAGAAAAAATTCATGTAGGAAAAAACTCTATTATTGGATATAATACAACCATTCTTGCTCATGAATATCTCATTGAAGAATATCGTTTAGGGGAGGTTCATATCGGCTCAAATGTATTAGTTGGGGCAAATACAACCATCTTACCAGGGGTTATCATAGGAGATCATGCTGTGATTGCCGCAGGATCAGTTGTACATAAGGATGTAGAAGCAGGTAGTTTTGTTGGCGGGAATCCTATTCAGGTCATAAATAATAACTTCAACAAAAATAAAAATAGTTGAAGATGATCTTCTTATATCTTACTGTACCATAACAAAAGGATTTTTTTCTATATCAAATGTGCGTAGAGCAATAACCGTTGACGTTATTGCTCTTTTTGTGTTAAAATTGATTACTCTTTAACTTGGTAGCATACTAAAGTGTTTTGAGTTAATGAGAAGTATTGAATGAGGTGAAGTCGGTGTCAAAACCAAAAGTTTTTGAAAAACCATCTGGCGTAAGAGATTATTTGCCTTACGCTGTACGAGAGCTGAGAACGATAGAAAATAATGTATTACATTGCATGCAAAAGTGGGGGTATCAGGAAATTCATACACCTACATTAGAATATTACGATACTGTAGGTATGGCAAGTTTAACGTCAGACCACAAGCTTTTTAAGCTTTTAGATAAAAAAGGTACAACACTTGTATTAAGATCAGATAACACTGCCCCAATTGCAAGGGTTGTTTCATCATTATTAAAAGATGAACCCCTTCCCATTCGGTTATCTTATCATTCTAACGTGTTTAGAGCGATGAAGGATGAAGCGGGGAGAGACGCTGAATTTTTACAGACAGGAGCGGAGTTAATCGGAGATGGATCTCCTGATGCAGATGCTGAAATCATTGCACTTGCTATATCTTCTTTAAAAGCAGCGGGTATTGAGAATTTTAAAATTGCATTGGGTCACATGGGATTTCTACAAGGTTTATTTGAAGGGACATTCATTGCTCAAGAAAAACAAAACATCTTGAAAGATCATTTATTGAATAAAAATTATGTAGGTTATAAACAGGCAATTAAACACTTGTCTATTCCAGAGGAAGCAAAACAAGAGTTAGAAGGTCTACTAAAGTTAAGAGGCGGAAAAGAAATTTGTGAGCATGCTAAAACCTATGTTAATGATCCATCAACAAAACAATCCATTCACCATTTATGTGAAGTGTGGGAAGTATTAGAAGCTTATGAAGTTTCTCAACATGTCGTTATTGATTTAACAATGCTTGGAGATTTTTCTTATTATACAGGAATGACTTTTGAAGGATATGCAGGTAAACTTGGTTTCCCAGTATGCAGTGGGGGAAGGTATGATAATTTACTTACGCAGTTTGGTAGACCCGCACCTGCGACCGGATTCTCATTAAAAACAAATCGAATTTTAGAGGTTGTGAGTCAGCATTCTAGTTGTGAATTTCCTCGTATCTTAATTTTATATGATGAACAAAATCGTACGGAAGCATTAAAACATGCACAAATGTTAAGAGCTGACGGTCAAATCATTGAAACTAGAAAAACAACGTCCACATTTGAGTTAACGCCTCATCTATTGCAAAATTACACAGACATTATAAATATGACGAGAGGAGGTAAGTAGATGGAAATATTAAAAGTAGCCATGCCTAAAGGTAGAATTTTTAAACAAGCATCTCAGTTATTCCGTGATGCTAACATACCAATACCAGATGATTTTGACGATTCTCGAAAATTAATTATACCTATTCCAGAAGCAAATATGGAGTTTATTATGGCGAAACCAGTAGATGTTCCCACTTATGTTGAATATGGTGTAGCTGATGTTGGTATTGTAGGCAAAGATGTATTAATGGAGGAAAATAGAGATGTTTATGAACTTATAGACCTTGGAATTGCTAGATGCAGAATGTCTGTGATTGGGCTTCCTACTTGGAAGGAAGTGATGAATCCAAAGGTTGCTACAAAATACCCTAATCTAGCTAGTCAATATTTTAGAGAACGTGGTCATCAAGTGGAAGTTATTAAATTAAATGGTTCCATTGAACTTGCTCCTTTAATTGGATTGTCAGATCGAATTGTAGATATGGTAGAAACAGGCCGAACGCTCCGGGAAAATGGATTGATAGAGTTAGAAGAAATGTTTTCTATTACAAGTCGTTTAATCGCAAATCGAGTGAGTTATAGGATGAAAAACCATGCAATTCAACTGCTTTGTGATCAGCTTCAATCGGTAATAGAAATCAAAGTATAAAATAGGAAAATGGAGGAGGTGTAATAGGATGAGAATTTTACGTGCTAAAGAATTTGCTATAAATCGAGAAGTTGAATATGGCTCAGTAGAACAAAATAAAGTTGTACAAAATATTATCCAGGCTGTTATTCGTGAAAAGGATAAAGCCTTAATTAAATATACAAAGCAATTTGACGGTGTGCAATGTGCAAATTTAAGAGTATCTGAACAAGAGCTAGATGAGGCTTATGGCCAAGTTGATTATCAATTTCTATTCGCTTTAAGAAAAGCTTCTGAAAACATAAGAGATTTTCATGAAAGACAAAAGCGCAATTCTTGGATGGATTTACAGGAGGATGGAAGCTTATTAGGACAAGTCATAAGACCTTTGAAAAGAGTAGGGATTTATGTGCCTGGGGGAACAGCTGCTTATCCTTCATCTGTATTAATGAATGCAATACCTGCGCAAGTTGCTGGTGTTTCTGAAATCGTCATGGTGACACCTCCATCCACAAACGGGGAAGAAGGGATTAATCCGTATATTTTAGCGGCAGCTAAGGAACTTGGCATTCAAGAAGTGTATCGAGTAGGTGGAGCACAGTCGATTGCGGCTTTGGCATATGGAACAGAAACGATTAGACCTGTAGATAAGATTTGTGGTCCAGGAAACATTTATGTAGCATTAGCAAAACGTGAGGTATATGGTGTTGTTGATATTGATAACATTGCTGGACCTACAGATATTACGATTTTAGCCGATCAATCAGCCGATGTCTCTTACGTAGCTGCAGATCTTTTATCTCAAGCAGAACATGATGAACTATCCACAGCAATATTAGTAACAAATTCTTCTGAGCTAGCATCTCAAGTTCAACAAGAAGTAGAGAGTCAATTGAACGTTCTGCCTAGAAAAGAGATTGCTAGTAAATCTATAAACGAGAACGGTGCTATTCTAATTGTTGATCATATTGAAGAAGGGATTCAGGTGGTTAATGAATTGGCTCCAGAGCATTTAGAAATTATGGTCGATGATCCGATGAGTATTTTAGGTAGGATTGAAAATGCAGGTGCAATCTTTCTAGGCAGATATAGTGCTGAACCTGTAGGTGATTATTTTGCAGGCCCTAATCATATTTTACCCACAAATGGAACCGCTCGGTTTTCCTCCCCTTTAAATGTGGATGATTTTTTTAAAAAATCAAGTGTTATTTATTATAGTAAAGATGCCATTTTACAAAATGGTGAATATATTATGCAGCTTGCTAGACAAGAAGGTTTTGAAGGACATGCTAGATCAATACAAATTCGATTAGAAAAGGAAGGAGAGTAGGATGGATAACAATCGTACTTCTGAAATTAAAAGAAAAACAAACGAAACGGACATTTCTCTACAACTTGCAGTTGATGGTACTGGGAAAACGGAAATTGAAACTGACATCCCTTTTTTGAATCATATGTTGGATCTGTTTACAAAACATGGACAATTTGATTTAGAAGTTAAGGCTCAAGGAGATATAGAAATTGACGATCATCACACGGTTGAAGATATCGGAATATGTTTAGGACAATCGTTGTACAACGCACTTGGAAATAAAAAGGGAATTAAAAGGTATGCTAGTGTTTTTGTTCCTATGGATGAAGCATTAGCACAAGTGGTTATAGATGTCAGCAATCGTCCACACTTTGAATATCACGCTGAGTATCCTTCTAATTTAGTTGGGAGCTTTTCTACTGAGCTTGTACATGAATTTTTATGGAAGTTTGCACTTGAAGCTAGATTAACATTACATGTTATTGTGCATTATGGCCACAACACGCATCATATGATTGAAGCTGTGTTTAAGGGTCTCGGACGTGCATTGGATGAAGCAACTATGATTGATCCACGTGTTCAAGGAGTTCCCTCTACGAAAGGGGTGTTATAACCATTGATCGCAATTATTGACTATGGTATGGGTAATCTGCACAGTGTAAGTAAGGCAGTAGAAAGATTAGGTTACGCCGCTTTGGTTACTTCTAATGAACAAGAGATACTTGATGCTGATGGAGCTATTTTACCTGGAGTTGGGGCGTTTGGTGATGCAATGGAACAATTAAAACAAACCGGACTTCAAGAGGTTATATATAAGTTTGTACTCACTGGAAAACCTCTGCTGGGTATTTGTTTAGGTATGCAACTTCTTTTTTCAAGTAGTGAAGAATACGGGGAACATGAGGGTTTGAATTTGTTGCCTGGTCGAGTGACTCGTTTTAAAGGTGATTATAAAGTTCCACATATGGGCTGGAATCAATTGATTGTTAAACAGAAACATCTATTATTTGAAGGTTTAGAGGAAGGTCATGTTTATTTTGTGCATTCTTTTCATGTGAAACTTGATCAGCCTACCGATTTATTAGCATCGACAGAATATTTTCAAGAGGTTACAGCGATTGTAGGGAGAGATAATGTATATGGAATGCAATTTCACCCTGAAAAAAGTGGAACGATGGGGATTAAATTATTGAGTAACTTTTTGAAAACATCAGAAATATCTATTTTGAAATAAAGTTAATTATGGAGGAGACGAACATGTCATCATTTACAATTTATCCTGCGATTGATATTTTAGATGGGAAATGTGTACGATTAGTGCAAGGAGATTACAATCAAGAAACAGTATACCATCAAAATCCGGTTGATGTTGCAAAAACTTGGGAAGAGCAAGGTGCATCATGGATTCATGTAGTAGATTTGGATGGTGCAAAGGCCGGTTATCCTATTAATGAAAAAGTGATTGGAAACATTGCTTCTTCCGTAAACGTGCCTATTCAAGTGGGTGGAGGCATACGTTCAATAGAAAATATAGAGCAACTCTTAAAATTGGGTGTTTCTAGAATCATCATTGGAACGGCAGCGATAGAAGATCGTGATTTTGTAGAGAATGTATTAGAACAATATGGAGACAAGGTAGCCATTGGAATAGATGCAAGGGATGGATACGTTGCCACTAGAGGTTGGTTGGAAACTTCCAAAGTAAAGGCAGATGAACTAGCGCAGCAATTAGCACAAAAAGGAGCAAAAACATTTATTTTTACAGACATATCTAGAGATGGGATGATGCAAGGACCGAATGTGGAGTCCATCGTTAAGTTGGCTAAATCTTCAGGACAATCTGTCATAGCTTCTGGAGGTGTAAGTGAATCAGATGACTTAAAGAAGTTGGCGGCTCATAAACAGGATGGTGTTATAGGTGCAATTGTAGGAAAGGCACTTTATACAGATAAAATCCATTTGGCTACAGCGATAGAGGAAGGATTCTAATTTATGTTAGCAAAAAGAATTATCCCATGTTTAGATGTGAAAGATGGACGTGTCGTAAAAGGAATTAATTTTGTTAATCTACGAGATGCCGGTGATCCAGTTGAATTAGCAGAAATATATGATAAAGAAGGTGCTGATGAACTAGTTTTTCTAGATATATCTGCATCCGTTGAAGGCCGTGCAACAATGGTAGAAGTGGTTAAACAAACGGCAGGTGAGATTGCAATTCCCTTTACTGTAGGTGGGGGTATAAGTAGTGTAGAGGATATGAAGAAATTGCTTCGAGCAGGAGCTGATAAAATAGGGATAAATACAGCTGCTATTCAGAACCCTACTCTAGTTTCAGAAGGTGCTCGTAAATTTGGGTCTCAATGTATCGTTGTAGCCATTGATGCGAAGTATAATGAGGAATGGAAAGATTGGGAAGTTTATACACATGGAGGAAGAAATGCTACAGGTATTAAAACCTTATCATGGGCCAAAGAAGTTGAAAACTTAGGTGCTGGTGAAATTTTATTGACAAGTATGGATACGGATGGCACAAAAGATGGATTTGATATACAATTAACAAGGGCAGTTTCAGATCTTGTGAGTATTCCTGTCATTGCATCAGGAGGTGCAGGCAGATCTGAGCATTTTTATGATGCTTTTTCTCAAGGTAGGGCAGATGCCGGTCTTGCTGCTTCTATTTTTCATTATAAAGAATTATCCATTGATAACCTAAAACAAGAGTTAAAGGAAAAAGGGGTGGAAGTACGTTGGCAAAGCAACACTTAAAAGATTTAAATGAGGTATTAAATAGAATAACTTGGGATGATCAAGGTCTAGTTCCTACAATCGTTCAAGATCAAAACAGTAAAGATGTATTAATGATGGCTTATATGAATAAAGAATCATTAAAGTTGTCATTGGAAACAAGAGAAACTTGGTTTTGGAGTAGATCTCGTCAAAAGCTATGGCACAAAGGTGAGACATCTGGTCATACTCAATCCATAGTAAAGTTGAAATATGATTGTGATGCAGATACTTTGTTAGTATTTGTCAATCAAAAAGGTTCTGCATGCCATACAGGAGAACAAAGCTGCTTTTTTAATGAAGTTGCTATTTCAAAGTCAGAAGATAATGTACCAAAAGATCCTGGAGAAGATGATTTTAAAATAATATCTGTTTTAGAATCTGTCATTTCAAAAAGATATGAGGAAAGAACCCAAGGGGCATATACGACTTATTTATTTGAAAAAGGCATCGATAAAATATTGAAAAAAGTTGGTGAAGAAACTGCAGAAGTTATCATTGCAGCTAAAAATAAAGACAATCAAGAACTGACTTACGAGGTAAGTGACTTAATGTTTCATATTATGGTATTGTTAAAAGATAGAGACTTACCAATTAAAAATATAATGAAGGAGTTAGAGAAGCGTCATGTTGATTGATTATCATACACATCATGAGCGTTGTGGACATGCTTCTGGATCCTTAGAGGAATACGTAAAAAAAGGCATTGACATCGGTTTGCAGCAGTTAGGCTTATCGGATCATATGCCTTTAATTCATGTAGACCCAAAAACGTATTTACCTGGAATGGCTATGCCTGCAAATGAACTTCCAAGATATGTCGAAGAATGTTTTTTATTAAAGGAAAAATATAAAAGCCAAATTGAGATTAAAGTTGGACTTGAGGCAGATTACATTGAAGGATATGAAGCTGAAATTGAAAAAATCATCTCTTCCTACGCATGGGATTATGTCATTGGATCTGTTCATTTCTTAGGAGAATGGGATATTTCAGATTCTAGACAATTAGATGGGTGGGATCATAAAGATGTGGATGACGTGTTTACACAATATTATGATGCAGTTCAAAAAGCAGTAAAAACAGGTTTCTATGACTATATTGGTCATTTAGATGTGATAAAAAGGTTTGGTCGGAAGCCAAAAAGTGATATGATAGAGAAAGAGAGGCAAACGTTAAATCTCATTAAGGAACATGATTTAGCGATAGAATTAAATGCCTCTGGTTTACGTATGCCCGTTGAAGAAATGTTTCCAAGTGAACGTATTCTAATCGAATCTCATAAACTCGGCATTCCTTTAACGATTGGCTCAGATGCTCACAAACCAGATCAGCTTGGATTGTTTTTAGATCAAGCGCGAAATTTGTTGAAAAAAATAGGTTACACTCAGTTGGCTACGTATGATCAACGTAAGCGGATCATGGTATGTTTATAAATTTTCAGGAGGTAAATCATGAATTATGAATGTGTGAAAGTATTCACAGGATCTGCCAATCCTCAGCTGGCACAACAAATATGTAATAATCTTGGTAAATCATTAGGGAAGATTAAACTTTCCAGATTTAAAAGTGGTGAGATTTATGTCCATTATGAGGAATCTATTCGTAATTGTGATGTTTTTCTTGTTCAATCTATTTCACACCCGATTAATGAACATTTGATGGAACTTCTTGTTATGATTGATGCTGCTAAAAGAGCTTCTGCAAGAACCATTCAAGTTGTATTACCTTATTATGGGTATGCTCGTCAAGAAAGGAAAGCAGCTCCACGTGAGCCTATTTCAGCAAAGTTAGTTGCAGACTTATTAACTACTACTGGGACTAGCCGTGTTATTACAATTGATTTACATGCTCCTGCTATTCAAGGGTTTTTCAATATTCCAGTGGATCATTTAACAGCATTGGATCATATCACGCACTATTTAAAAGCGCAAAATATTGAAAATCCAATTGTCGTTTCTCCAGATGCAGGTAGAGCATCCACTGCAGAAAAGCTGGCCAATTATTTAGATTCACCTTTTGCGATCATGATTAAAAAACGCCCTGCACATAATGAATCAGTTATTACACATATTATTGGAGATGTTAAGGGACAAACCCCTATTATTATCGAAGATATGATTGATACTGGAACTACCATTGTCAATGTAGTAGAAGGTTTAAAAGAAAAAGGTGCCAATGATGTTTATGTATGTGCAACACATCCTGTATTCTCTGGTCCAGCCTTGGAACGGTTAAATCATCCAAATATAAAAGAAATTGTAGTCACTGACTCCATCGCATTGCCAGAAGATCATCCAACTAAGTTTAAAGTGATCTCAATGGCAGGGTTACTTGCGGACGCTATAAAAATTATTATGGAGGGTGGATCTATCAGTACTTTATTTAAGTCAGGTGGAGTTTAAACCTGTTTTAGCAATAACATGATTTGAGTATTATCTTGTCAAATCATCACTTTAAAAATCCCCAAAAGGTAAAGAAAAAGGGCTTCCTTCTTTTTTGCTTTTTGGGGGTTTCGATATGAACGTTACTTTTTTAGGTAGTTAAGATATGTTATACTTTGTTTGATTCTTTCTAATAGAGGTTATTTGAACCTGTACTTATATGGAGGTGCCTACAGAAATGCAAAGAAAAAGAACAGTGGTTGAAAGGGATAAAACGAATATTGTATCACTTAGCATGAATGCCACATTCTTTTATGAAAAAGCTGTCCATTTTTTGGATCGTTATCAATATGCTAAGGCACTAAAATATTTTAGAAGAGCCATGGAGTTAGAACCGGAAAATCCGGTTAATCATGCTAACTTGGCTGGCGTATATTCTGAATTAGGTGATTATAGAGAATCGAATAAAATTTTAAAAAAGGTACTCGATGAAGTGGATCCTTCCATGACAGAGTGTCATTTTTATATGGCGAATAATTATATGAATATGGATTTATTTGAATCAGCTGAAGAGGCATTAGTTTCTTATTTAGAAAAAGATGTTGAGGGACAATATTTAGAAGAATGTGATGATATGATTGAACTTTTAAGTATTGAACTCAATCGAGATATTCCCATCAAAAAAATGAAGTCGAAAGAAAAGTTTTTTGAACACGATCGTGCACGACTTTTATTAGAAGAGGGAAAATGTCCTGAGGCCATTCATTTATTAAAAAAAATTATTAAAAAATATCCAGATTTTATTGCAGCTCAGAATAACCTAGCTTTAGCATATTATTATATAGGTGATTATGATAGAACAGCTGAACACATTGAAGATGTTTTAAAAGTAGATCCAGGAAATTTACATGCTTTATGTAATTTAGCTATATATTATAGACAAATTCAAGAAGAGAACAAATTATCAGAACTTTTACAATTGTTAAGCAAAACGTATCCATATCTTCCAGATCAGCTCTACAAACTTGCAATGACCTTGGGATTATTAGGTAATCACGAAATGGCATACCATCATTTTTTAAGATTAATAAAAACAGGCGATGAGGCTATTGAGCCGTCTTTGTTTCATTATGCAGCTGTTGCCGCTTTTAATACGAAAAGGTATGAGAAAGCGTTGAACCTGTGGAAACAGGCAAAGAATTTAGATGCTAAAGAGATTGTACCCAACTTTTTTATTGAAGAATTTGATAAGTTAATAACCAATCAACATATAATATTAAGTTATCATTATTTTTTACCTTTTGAAGAGCATTTTCATATGCTTGGGAAATGGAAGGAAAATGTATTAAATGAGTGGAATACAAATCATATTGTTCGAACCTCGCTAAAATGGGGTTTGTTTCATGGTACGATGACAAATAAACTTCAAGTTCTGGAAATCATAAGCTTTATCCAGAATAAAGATGTAGAAGACTTATTAAGAAAATTTCTTTTAGAACCAACTGAAAAAGATAAACTTAAAAGAATGGCTGTTTTTTTACTTCGAACTATGAAAGCTTCGGAGCCTTACGAAATGATAACAAATGGGGAAAAATTAAATATAGATTTATTACCTCTTTCCAATAAGCTAATCACTTGGGATGAGAAATGGCATTTGATTATCAATGCTGCCTTAATACACATGGAAGATCGATATGATTTACAGCAAAAATATGAGTTGTATACATTGTGGGTTCATTTTCTTACCATGAAATACCCAAATGTACCTAAAATAAATAAGCCAAAAGGTTGGTCTGCAGCACTTGAGTATTTAATCGCGAAAATGTACAATGTTGAAATCACCTATCGTGAAGTCTCAGAAAGATATCAAATATCTGTGTCTACGATTAAAAAAAATGTTGATTTAATAAAAGATAACGTTTTGTAATATAAATTACTTTATTTTTTCTTATTTTACTTTATAATAATTATTAGATGATATTTATTATAAAAAACATAAATAACGAGTTGGGAGGAATTATGATGTATAAATCAGTTGTTGTAGGAACAGGACCATCAGGACTAACTGCTGCTATTTATTTAGCTCGTGCAAATCTTGAGCCTTTAGTTATAGAAGGACCGGAACCAGGTGGACAGTTAACAATTACTACAGATGTAGAAAACTTTCCTGGATTCCCAGATGGAATTATGGGACCTGAATTAATGGACAACATGCGTAAACAAGCTGAAAGATTTGGTGCTAAGTTCAAAACTGGATGGGTGAACAAAATAGATCACTCTAAACGTCCTTTTAAATTATTTTTAGAAGGATCAGAGGAAATTGAGGCGGAATCTGTTATTATTTCTACTGGTGCTTCTGCTAAATTACTGGGTATCCCAGGTGAATCAGAGAATATGGGACGTGGGGTAAGCGCGTGTGCAACTTGTGATGGATTTTTCTTTAGAGGAAAGAAAGTCATCGTTATTGGTGGAGGAGATTCTGCAATGGAGGAAGCAAACTTCCTTACTAAGTTTGCTACAGATGTGAAGGTTGTACATCGTAGAAATGAATTACGTGCCTCTAAGATTATGCAGGATCGTGCACGTGATAATGACAAAGTAAGTTGGGCGTTAAACAAAACACCGATTGAAGTTATAGCTGGAGACAATGGTGTAACTGGTTTAAAGGTTAAGGATAATGAAACGGGACAAGATGAAATTATTGAAACAGATGGCATTTTTGTTGCTATCGGTCATCGTCCAAATACAGGATTTTTAAACGGAATTTTAGAAACAGATGAAGTAGGATATATCCAAGTTAAACCAGGTACTACACAAACGAATGTAGAAGGTATATTTGCTTGTGGAGATGTTCAAGATAAAATTTATCGTCAAGCCATTACTGCGGCAGGATCAGGATGTATGGCTGCATTAGATGCAGAAAAGTATTTAGAAGGAAGCGCAGTCCACGACTGGAGTCAAACTTTATAATACTTACAAAAACAAAAGAACTCGCCATCAGGCGGGTTTCTTTTTGTTTTGCTGATAAGATTGAACATTGTCAAAAAAAATCAGTTTTTGACTTAAGGTGTATATCGACTTAATGGTAATATAGTCCATAGTATTCTTTGGCTATTTATAGTGTCTTGACCTAGTTTAAAGCATAGCTTATAGTTGGAGTTAAAAGATTGTTTGAATAACCCGCATTAAGCGGAATCAATTAAAGACAGTCATAGTGGATTGGGCATTTATTTTTTTAATTTAAAAAGTCCCCTTTTCATTATATGATGTCAGCGTAGATTAAGTTGACCAATGTCATCGATGCTGAAAATGGAACTTTTTAGATTGAATGTAGTTAAATTAATAAAAAATTTGAGGTGTAAACAATGTCGGAGCAGGTTTATATAGGTGTAGATTTAGGAGGAACAACCGTTAAAGTTGGAATATGTGATAGTAAAGGCAAGCTAATTCAAACCCATGAAGGTCCTACGGAATCTGAAGGAGGTTATGAACAAGTTACAGACAATATCACAACCTATGTAAAAAAGATTGTTGAAGAATCTACTTATAGCTGGGAGAATGTACATGGTATTGGTGCGGGTATTGCAGGATTTGTAGATAAAAAAGGATTAGTAAAGCGAGCGGCTAATTTAGGATGGGAAAATGTTCATGTGAAGCACATTCTAGAGGAGAAAATAGGAAAGCCAGTCATTGTAAATAATGATGCAAATGTTGCGGCGTTAGGGGAAGTTTGGAGTGGCGCTGGTGAGGGTGTTTCAGATGTCATTTGTTATACTTTAGGTACAGGTGTTGGTGGTGGTATTATTATAGAAAATAAAATACATCAAGGATTCAATGGAATGGCTGGAGAAATCGGTCATATGTCAGTTGTTCCTGATTTGGAAGCAATTCAATGTGGATGCGGACAAAAAGGGTGCCTTGAAACAGTATCTTCAGCTACAGGTATTATTCGTATGGCTAAAGATGCTGTTGAGAGAGGGGAAAGAACATCTCTATCATTACTAGAGACTATTTCGGCGAAAGATGTTTTTGATGCGGCGAGAGTAAATGATGAAGTATCCATTCGAATTGTAAAGCGAGCGGCATATTATTTAGGAAGGTCGATGTCTATGTTGGCATTTGTGTTAAATCCACAAAGATTTATTGTTGGAGGTGGGGTATCAAAAGCAGGGGATATTTTATTTGATCAAATTCGAGAGAATTTTGAGAAATTCACACCAGACGCAATTAAAGAAGGTGTGGATATCGTTCCGGCAACATTGGGAAATGATGCAGGGATCGTTGGTGCTGCAGGATTAAATTTATTTAAAATTTAGCCTTACTTCAAGGGGGAGAAATCATGGAGAGCTCCAATCACATAGCTAAATTAGTGATCATAACAGGGATGTCAGGTGCAGGTAAAACTGTCGCTGTTCAATGTTTAGAAGATTTGGGTTTTTTCTGTGTAGATAATTTACCACCCGTTTTAATTCCTAAGTTTGCTGATTTGATTGAACAATCAAATGGTAGAATTGGCAAAGTAGCGTTAGTGATTGATTTAAGAGGAAGAGAGTTTTTTGAAGCATTATCTGACTCTCTAAAATATATAAAGAACAACCATACAATAAAGTGTGAAATCCTATTTTTAGATGCTACAGACTCTGTTTTGGTGCAAAGATATAAAGAAAGTCGTAGACGTCATCCATTGGCCGCTGAAGGATTACCTCTAGATGGTATTCAATTAGAGCGTAAATTGCTTGAGGAATTAAAAGGCTCATCAACTTTGGTTGTGGATACGAGTTATCTAAAATTGGCTGAACTTAAACAAAAAATCACATCTAGTTTTACTAAAAACCAACAAAATGGGATCCATATTAATGTGATGTCGTTTGGGTTTAAATATGGGACACCTATTGATGCTGATTTAATTTTTGATGTTCGCTTCTTACCTAATCCTCATTATATAGAACAGCTTAGACCTCATACTGGAAAAGATACTGAGGTTTATGATTATGTCATGAAGTGGGGAGACACACAAACATTTTTAACGAAATTATTAGATTTACTACATTTCTTGATCCCGCAATATATTAAGGAAGGAAAAAGTCAAATTGTGATAGGTATAGGATGTACAGGCGGTAAACATAGATCTGTTGCTATTGCTGAATATTTAGGGAAAATGATTGGTAATAGTGAGTCAGAAGTGATTAGAGTTAGCCATAGAGATTCAGATAGAGATCATTAGTTGGGGGGAGCTTATATGGATAGTAACTTAGGGCTTCCTAAAATAGTAGTCATAGGCGGGGGTACAGGTCTTTCTGTTATGTTAAGAGGCTTGAAAAAGAAGCCATTAGATATTACAGCTATTGTAACAGTAGCTGATGATGGTGGGAGCTCAGGCATTCTAAGATCTGAACTGCAAATTCCTCCACCAGGTGATATTAGGAATGTTATAACAGCCCTGGCAGATGCTGAACCCATACTATCTCAAGTTTTATCTCATCGCTTTACAAGTGGGACGGGGCTTGCTGGTCATAGTGTAGGTAATTTAATTCTTGCGGCTATGACAGATATTACTGGTGATTTTGTCACAGGTGTAAAAGAACTAAGTAGGGTATTAGCTGTTAGAGGCAGAGTGTTACCTGCTTCCGGTCAAGCCATAGTTTTAAAAGCAGAGATGGAAGATGGTAGTATTATTGTTGGGGAATCTCAAATCCCAAAAGTGGGTAAAAAGATAAAGAAGGTATTTATTGAAAAAAGTGAAGTTACTCCATTACAGGAGGCAATTGAAGCGATTAAGGAAGCAGATGCCATTTTGATCGGTCCTGGAAGCTTATATACTAGCATCATTCCGAATCTATTAGTCCCACAAATAGCGGATACGATCGATCAATCTTCTGCTGTTAAAATATATGTAAGCAATGTAATGACGCAACCAGGAGAAACAGATAATTATACGGTAAATGATCACTTACAAGCGATTTATCAACATATAGGACATCATTTTTTTGACTATGTCATTGTAAATAATGAAGATATTCCATCACATGTTCAACAAAAGTATGCAGAAAAAGGAGCTATACCCGTAAAAGTTGATTTAGATGAGATTATGAAAAACGGTTTTGAAGTCATATCTGACAATCTTGTATTATATAGAACTTATTTAAGGCATGATGCCGAAAAACTGAGCATGCATATTTATAGACTAGTTGAGCGTGGGATGTTAAGGAAGAGGTGATTCGTTTGTCCTTTGCGGCACAAACGAAAAAAGAACTAACAATGATTGAAGTGGATCGCTGCTGTGCAATGGCTGAGCTTTCTGCATTAATCCGTATGAATGGAACGATTAAAATAACCAATCAGAGAGTGGTCCTGGATATTTTAACTGAGAATGCAGCTATTGCAAGGAGAATGTATTCTTTAATAAAAAAACAATTTAATATTCATACTGAAATTTTAGTTCAAAAGAAAATGCGGTTGAAGAAAAATAACGTTTATATTGTTCGAATCCCTGATCAAGTTCAATCACTCTTGTCTGATCTGAAAATTGTATCAGAAGGTTTTATTTTTAAAACGAATATTGATCAGCAAATCATTCAAGATACATGTTGTAAAAGAGCTTACTTAAGAGGTGCTTTCCTTGCAGCAGGATCTGTTAATAATCCAGAAGGTTCTTCGTATCATCTTGAAATTGCTTCAATGTATGAGGATCATTGTAATGCTCTCTGTGATTTGGCAAATGAATTTGATTTAAACGCTAGGTGTATTGAAAGGAAAAAAGGATTCATTTTTTACATCAAAGAAGGGGAGAAGATCATTCATTTGTTAAATATTATCGGTGCTCACCAAGCATTGCTCAAATTTGAAGATGTTCGAATTATGAGAGATATGCGTAATTCAGTAAACAGGTTGGTAAACTGTGAAACAGCTAATCTTAATAAAACGATTGGTGCTGCGATGAGACAAATAGATAATATTAAACTGATTCAAGAGACAATGGGTTTGGATCACTTACCAGATAAATTGAGAGAAGTTGCTGAATTAAGATTACAGCATCCAGATTTAAACTTAACGGAGTTAGGTGAACTTTTAACAGATAAAGTTAGTAAATCAGGAGTGAATCACCGACTAAGAAAAATTGATAAGATAGCAGACCAGCTTCGAAATTAAATATCCCAAAAAGTGAAGTAACTCTACATGTTAAATCCTAATATTTTTGGGGATCCTAGAATTAAGGGGGAAAGTATAAGGGCACCAACCCCTCTGCCATCGCCTTTATGGCTCGTCAATAGGGGAGTTTTCTTTATAGAATTAAAATGTTAATAGTGGTATAATATAAATATTTATAGAAGTAGTATAGGGGGTATTGAAGTTAATGGTAAATCACCCAGTCGTTGTAAAGTTAAAAACAGGCCTTCATGCAAGACCAGCTGCATTGTTTGTACAAGAAGCTAATAAATTTTCTTCAGAAATCTTTGTAGAAAAAGATGATAAAAAAGTAAATGCCAAAAGTATTATGGGAATTATGAGTCTAGCTATTAGTTCAGGTACGGAAATTAATATTAGTGCTGAAGGTTCTGATGCGGAACAAGCTGTAAACGCTCTAGTTGATTTATGCAGCAAGGAAGAATTAGAAACTCAGTAATAATGATAAACAATGCAAGCCAGTGTTTAACTTCTTAGGAAGCTTAAATGCTGGTTCTTTATTTTCTCCTACATATTAAGTAATTCATTAAAATTTTTATTTTTCAATTAGATCTGCAACCTTTTGTTTCCATGTATCGTCTATTTGTTTGAGAGTCTTAAAAAGAGGGGGATTTGCAAATGACGATGAAGTGGAAGCGGTTGTCTATATTGGTTTTTACCGGTATTTTAGCTGCATTGACTTGGTTTTTCATTTTACAATTATCAGATGGAAATGGAAAGGTTCAGGCAGAAGAAACGCTAGCTGCTGACATTAATTCAATCACGGTTACTGGTAAAGGTGAGTTTACAGTTGAACCTGATGTTGCCTTCGTAACAGTAGCCATTGAAACTAAGGGAGATACAGCCAAAGATTCACAAGAGCAAAATGCTAAGGTAGTGAAAGAAGTAGAGAAGGTAATTTCTGGTACGTATAAACTAAATAACGAAGATATGCAAACCATTAGATTTAATGTTTATCCAAAGTATCAGTATAAAGAGAATCAAGCTCCAGTATTATTAGGTTATGAAACAAACCATACTTTGAAAATTACTTATAGAGATTTACAACAAATTGGAAAACTATTGGATGACTTAACAAAAACAGGCGTAAATAGAGTACACAACATTGAATTTGGCACGGAAAAATCAGATGAGTATGAATTAGTTGCTATTGAAAAGGCAATGAACAATGCGAAGAACAAAGCTGAAGTGATTGCAAAAGCGGAAAATAAAAAGATTAAAGGCATCATTCATGTCGTTCAAGGAAACCCTAATTTTAGTAATCCATTTCCTGTATATGCAGTGAATGAAGCTGCAATGGATAGCAGCAGGACTTCGATATCTAGTGGACAAATTAAAATTGTAACGAATGTTAGTGTGCAGTATGAATTCTAAAAATACCCTAAAGAGTGAAGAAATGCTTCCTAGCATATTTTAAAAATTAGGATAAAAAGTTTATTTCTAAAGGAGAGAGAAAAGATGCAAATCACAAAAAAAACAGTTTCAATTACTTTATTAAGTATATTATTAGCGGCTGCGGCTTGGATTGGCTTTTTACAAAACTCAGATGTAAAAGGAAATGTAATAGCACAGGAAGGACAGACTAAGGGCAATACAATCACGGTAACAGGTAACGGAGAAATTATGGTAGAACCTGATGTAGCTTATGTTCAGGTTACAGTTGAAACTAAAGCTGACACAGCTAAAAAATCACAAGATGCAAATGCTAAAAGTATGGAAACTGTTGACAAGATGTTATATGACACTTATAAATTTGATAAAGAAGATGTAAAAACAACAAGATTTAATGTACAGCCTGAATATCAATATATACAGGATGAAGCACCAAAACTATTAGGTTATAAAACAACCCATAGTTTACAAATCACATATAGAGAGATAGATGAGATAGGAAAGTTAGTAGATGATTTGACTAAAGCTGGTGTAAACCGTGTGGACAATATTCAGTTCGGAACAGAAAAATCAGATGAGTATGAATTACAAGCAATTGAAAAGGCAATGGCAAACGCAAAAGAAAAAGCAGCGGTAATTGCGAAAACGGAGAATAAATCGATAAAAGGTATAGTAAATGTGGTCCAAGGTGGAGGTGTATCTATCAGTCCTCTTGGTGGTGCTACTGCTAAATTATATGCTGCTGAAGATTCATCTACTTCTATATCATCGGGACAGATTAGTATTACAACACAAGTAACGGTGCAATATGACTTTTAAATACCCCAAAAAGTGAAGAAGAATTACTTCTATGCTTATCCCAGTTCTTGGATGAACTGGTGTCGACGTTCTCCACATGGAAGTGGAGTGATCTTAGTTGACAAATACTTTTCAGGGACCCTGGAACCAATATAACAATTGTAACAAGTGAGGGCAAAATCTGAGTAGAATAATCCTATTACTTACAGTGGCCCAGAATAACTTTTATAAAAAGTGAAAAAGAAGACTTGTAACTAAACAGACCGTTCTATTTAGAACGGTCTGTTAGTAATTACTTAATATTTATTTCACTTTTTCAATTACTTCGTCTATTAGACCATATTCCTTTGCTTCATTCGCACTCATAAAGTAATCACGGTCTGTATCTTTTTGAATTTTCTTTAAAGTTTGCCCTGAACGATCAGCTAAAATACGATTTAATTTGTCTTTCATATTCACAATTCTCTTTGCTCTGATTTCAATGTCACTCGCTTGACCTTCTGCTCCCCCTAGAGGTTGGTGAATCATGACTTCACTATTAGGTAAAGCATAACGTTTACCCTTCTCACCAGCTGCTAGTAAGAAAGCTCCCATAGATGCAGCCATACCAACACATATTGTAGAAACGTCTGGTTTAATAAACTGCATAGTATCAAAAATAGCCATTCCCGCAGTAATGGAACCACCAGGACTATTAATATATAAACTAATATCTTTGTCTGGATCATCAGATGCTAAAAATAACATTTGTGCAATGATGGAATTAGCAACGACATCATTTACTGGACTTCCAAGAAAAATAATGCGATCTTTAAGAAGTCTTGAATAAATATCATATGCACGCTCTCCACGATTAGATTGTTCTACAACCATAGGCACGTAATTCATAAAATATACCTCCCCAATTTATTGAAATGAATTTTTAAATATCATGTAGTATACATCATAACGCAAAAGCACACTAAAGGTCAAGAAAGGTCAAACAAAGATCAAAAAAAATGATTCAAATTTATGGCGCGCTCGCGAGGAATTGAACCTCGATCTCAGGTTCCGGAGACCTGCGTCATATCCATTGGACCACGAGCGCAAAGTATAAGTACACAGTACTTGATATTATATGATATACATCATTTAAAATCAATACATTCAATTTATAAAATCAGTTTATTTAGCAGACTTAAAAGCTTTACATTCTTATACTAAAGAGTTATAATTATTTTGAAGCTATTTGAATGGCTGTTTATTTTTTTGTCATAGTGGGACTTAAAATGATTATGTGGGACTTATATGGTCCAATGCAGTGAATCAACTCTAAACACCTAGGTATAGTCAAAGCTGGCCAAATATTTGCAATTCATGAATTCTCATTTTTTAACTAGTTCGTAATAGAAGATGAGTTTTTACGGAATGTTAATACAGGATGAATTGATTTGGAGTGAACACGATTGCGAAAAATAATAGATATACAAAAACAGCTATTACCTGATTTAACAGAAGTTTTAAATAAGCGATATACTATTTTACATCATATTTTACTTTCAGGTGTAGTGGGTAGAAGAACATTAGCTTCATCATTGAATATGACAGAAAGAGTATTGAGAGCAGAAGTTAATTTTTTAAAAGCACAAGGACTTCTAGAGATTGAAACGATAGGTATGAGAATTAGTGATTCTGGAAAAGAACTTATAGAACAACTTCGTCCCATTATGAAGGAATTATTAGGACTAACAGATCTTGAAGAACAAATTAAGGTTCGTTATGGCTTAAAGCAAGTGGTGATAGTTCCAGGAGATTCTGACTTCTCAGACTATTCGAAAAAAGAACTAGGTCGTGCTGGTGCAGCAATGTTACTTAAATATGCTGCAAAAGAAGATATCATTGCAGTAGCTGGTGGTTCAACCACATCAGAAATTGCAAATCAATTATCAGCCTCTACTCACTTAAAAGGAAATTTGTTTGTACCAGCTAGAGGTGGTTTAGGGGAAATGCTTGAACTTCAAGCAAATACAATTGCATCAAATATGGCTAAAAGGACAGGAGCTGGATATCGATTGCTTCATGTACCTGATCACTTAAGTGAAGATGCTTATCAATCCTTGATTCAAGAACCGAATATAAAAGAAATTATTGATGTTATTCGAAAGTCTCGCATGGTTGTGCATGGAATAGGTGAAGCTATGGTTATGGCTGATAGACGAAAAGTGGATCATACGACTAGACAAATCCTGGAATCAGAGGGGGCGCTTGCTGAAGCATTTGGATACTATTTTAATCATAGAGGAGAAGTCGTACATCAGATTCCTACAATTGGCTTGAGGATTGAAGATATAGTTGGGACTGAAGTTGTCATTGGTGTAGCTGGTGGCAGCAGTAAAGCAGAAGCGATATTAGCTGTTTTGAAATTTGGTCATGAAGATGTATTAGTGATTGATGAAGGCGCCGCAACAAGAATGGTAGAAGTTATGTGAAGTTTATTGAAAATTAATGATTGAGTCAATAAGACGTGCTTCAATGTTCGTCTTGAATATAAAATATTTTTAACTTTAGGAGGAATTTATAATGGTTAAAGTTGGGATTAATGGTTTTGGACGTATAGGGCGCAATGTATTTCGTGCAGCATTAAATAATCCAGAGGTTGATATCGTCGCTATAAATGATTTGACAGATGTTAAAATGCTTGGGCATCTTTTAAAATATGATACAACTCATGGAAAATTAGATGCTACAGTTGAAGTTGGTGAAGCATCACTAATGGTAAACGGAAAAGAAATAAAAGTTTTTGCTGAACGTGATCCAGGAAACCTTCCTTGGGGAGATTACGGGGTAGAGATTGTTGTTGAATCTACTGGTATCTTCACTGAAAAAACAAAAGCAGAAGCACATTTAAAAGGTGGAGCGAAAAAAGTAATCATCTCTGCACCTGCTAAAAATGAAGATGTGACAGTTGTATTGGGTGTTAACGAAGATCAATACGATCCAGCTAATCACACAGTGATTTCCAACGCATCTTGTACAACAAACTGTTTAGCACCATTTGCTAAAGTGATTAGCGATAACTTTGGAATTGTAAAAGGAATGATGACAACCGTTCATTCTTACACAAATGATCAAAATACGTTAGACTTGCCTCATAAAGATGCTCGTCGTGCACGTGCAGCTGCTGAAAACATTATTCCTTCTACAACAGGGGCAGCAAAGGCAGTTTCACTTGTGTTACCTGAATTAAAAGGAAAATTAAATGGTATGGCAATGCGTGTACCAACACCTAATGTTTCTGTAACTGACTTAGTAGTTGAATTAGAGAAAAATGTGACTGTAGAAGAAGTAAATAATGCACTAAAAGCAGCTTCTGAAGGTCCATTAAAGGGCATCTTAAACTACTCTGAAGAACCGCTAGTATCTAGCGATTACAATGGTGATCCTGCTTCTTCTACAATTGATGCTCTTTCTACAATGGTAGTTGGAGATAACATGGTAAAAGTAGTTTCTTGGTACGATAACGAATGGGGTTATTCTTGTCGAGTAGTTGATCTTTGTAGCTATGTTGCAAGTAAAGGATTATAATATTTTTAAATAGATATGATATGAGGAGGAGAATAATTTTCTCCTCTTTCCTAATTCTAATTTTTCTACGAAAATATATTTATCGGACATATCGATGTAAAAAATGCTAACCAGTTCCTGTAAAACCATAAGGAGGCTTACTTTTTATGAATAAACAAAGTATTCGTGATGTAGATGTTAATGGAAAAAAAGTATTTGTACGTGTAGATTTTAATGTGCCTTTAAAGGATGGAAACATTACAGATGACACACGCATTCGTGCAACTTTGCCAACCATTCAATACTTGGTGGAGCAAGGAGCAAAAGTGATACTTGCAAGTCATTTAGGACGACCTAAAGGTAATGTAGTTGAAGAAATGAGATTGACACCCGCAGCAGAACGTTTATCTCAACTTATCGGAAAACCAGTTAAAAAATTAGATGAAGCTTTCGGGCCTGCAGTTCAAGCCGAAATTGATCAATTAAATAATGGCGACATTGTTGTATTAGAAAACACACGTTTTTATGCTGGGGAAGAAAAAAATGATCCTCAATTAGCAAAAGCTTTTGCTGATTTAGCAGACTTATATGTGAACGATGCTTTTGGAGCAGCTCATAGAGCACATGCTTCAACAGAAGGGATTGCAAAACACATCCCAGCAGTTGCAGGATTTTTAATGGAAAAAGAACTTGAAGTGTTAGGGAAAGCTTTAAATAATCCTGATCGACCATTCACAGCTATTGTGGGTGGAGCTAAAGTAAAAGATAAAATTGATGTGATTAATAAATTAATTGAAATTGCGGATGACATTATCATTGGTGGTGGACTTGCTTATACGTTTATTAAAGCCCAAGGATATGAAATAGGTAACTCATTAGTGGATAATGAGAAATTAGAACTAGCGTTAGAATTTATTCAAAAGGCAAAAGATAAAGGAGTAAATTTTCACCTTCCAGTTGATGTTGTTGTAGCAGATGATTTCAATATAAATGCAAATACGCGAATTGTAAACATTGATGAAATGCCAGCAGATTGGGAAGGTATAGACATCGGACCAAAAACAAGAGAAAAATATAAAGAAATTATTTTAAATTCTAAATTAGTCGTATGGAATGGACCAATGGGTGTGTTTGAAATTCAACCTTTCTCACATGGTACAAAAGCGGCAGCTCAGGCGTGTGCAGAAACATCTGGTTACACAGTTATCGGTGGAGGAGATTCAGCAGCCGCAGTTGAGAAGTTTGATTTTGCTGATAAAATGGATCATATTTCAACAGGTGGTGGAGCTTCTCTTGAATTTATGGAAGGAAAACCATTGCCAGGTGTTGTAGCTCTGAATGATAAATAAGCGATTAACATATTCAAACTTTGATCAGCGAAGTAAAGAGATCTTTTTTAAACGATGAAATTATATAAAGGGAAGTGAACACTATGAGAGAGCCTATTATTGCTGGAAACTGGAAAATGTTTAAAACAGTAAGTGAAGCACAAGCTTTTATCAACGAAGTAAAAGGTAGAGCAGAAATTGATGGGGTGGAAAGCGTTATTTGTGCTCCTTTTACAAATCTTCCAGCCTTAGTTGAAGCCGTGAAAGGTACGAAAATAAAAGTAGGTGCACAAAACTTGCATTGGGAAGAAAGTGGAGCCTTTACAGGTGAAATTAGTGGTGCTATGTTAGAAGATTTAGGTGTGAATTATGTGATCATTGGACACTCAGAAAGAAGAGCTTATTTTGCAGAAACAGATGAAACAGTGAATAAAAAAGTGCATGCATCATTTAAATATAATCTTACTCCGATTGTATGTGTAGGTGAAAAATTAGAGGAAAGAGAAGCAGGGCAAACGAAAGAGGTATGTAAACTACAAGTAAACGAAGCTTTCAGAGGACTTTCCAAAGAGCAAGCAGCTCAAGTAGTAGTTGCTTATGAACCGATATGGGCAATTGGAACAGGAAAATCCTCAACTGCAGAAGATGCAAACGAAGTGATTACCTACATCAGAGAACAACTTATAGCTTTATTTGACGTAGAAACTGCAAATCATGTACGTATTCAATATGGTGGCAGTGTAAAGCCAAATAACGTGCGTGAATATATGAATCAACTAAGTATTGATGGAGCACTTGTAGGTGGAGCAAGTTTAGATCCTAATTCCTTTACTCAATTAGTTGAGGGGGCAAAATAATATGTCTGCACCTAAACCTGTTGCATTGATTATTTTGGATGGATTTGGACTTAGGGATGAAACAGAAGGTAATGCTGTAGCTTTAGCAAACAAACCCAATTATGATCGTTACCTAAAAACATATCCAAATACTACACTTACAGCTGCTGGTGAAGCGGTTGGGCTCCCTGAAGGTCAGATGGGAAATTCAGAAGTAGGACATTTAAATATTGGAGCAGGTAGGATTGTTTATCAGGATCTCACACGTATAACAAAATCCATTAAAACAGGCGAATTTTTTGAAAATGAAACATTGTTAAAAGCTGTTCGACATGCAAAAGACAACAATCGAAAATTGCATTTGTATGCCCTGCTTTCAGATGGTGGGGTACATTCTCATCAAAGTCATCTATATGCTATGTTGCAATTGGCAAAAAAAGAAGGATTAGAAGATGTGTATGTACACGCCTTCTTGGATGGTCGTGATGTTGCACCAGATAGTGCGATAGTCTACATGCAAGATTTGCTTAAAAAAATAAGTGAGGTTGGTGTAGGGAAAATTGCAACCGTTCAAGGTCGTTATTATGCAATGGATCGTGATAAACGTTGGGACAGGGTAGAAAAGTCATATTGTGCCATGGTATATGGTGAAGGACCAAAATATCATGATCCGATCAAAGCGATTGCAGAATCGTATAAACAATCCGTATACGATGAGTTTGTACTGCCAACAGTCATTGTAGATCGTGACAACAATCCGCGTGGACTCGTTGAAACAAATGATGCTGTTGTTTTTTTAAACTTTAGACCTGATCGAGCGATTCAATTATCTCAAGTATTTACGAATAAAGATTTTCGTGGATTTGACAGAGGAGAACATTTTCCAAAAGATATTTATTATGTAAGTTTAACGTTGTTTAGTGAAACTGTCGGTGGTTACGTTGCGTATAAACCAAAAGATTTGGATAATACTTTAGGAGAAGTATTGGCCCAAAATAATAAGAAGCAGTTAAGGGCAGCTGAAACTGAAAAATATCCTCACGTTACATTTTTCTTTAGTGGAGGTCGGGATGTTGAACTTCCAGGTGAAACCCGCTTGTTAATTAACTCACCTAAGGTAGCAACCTATGACTTACAACCTGAAATGAGTGCATATGAGTTGGCGGATGCTGTGGTGAAAGAAATAGAATCTGATCAATTTGATTCCATTATATTAAATTTTGCTAATCCTGATATGGTCGGACATTCGGGAAAATTAGAGCCTACAATTAAGGCTGTTGAAGCTACGGATGAATGTTTAGGTAAAGTTGTTGAAGCGATTCTTGCAAAAGGGGGAGCTGCAGTCATTACTGCAGATCATGGTAATGCCGATGTTCTTGTTGATAAGAATGGAGGACCTCATACAGCACATACAACTAACCCAGTACCATTGATCGTAACAGATAATAATGTATCATTAAGAGAAGGTGGAATACTAGCTGATATTGCACCAACCCTACTAGAACTATTACAATTAAAACAACCTGAAGAAATGACAGGTACATCAATTATAAAAAAATAAGGAGTGGTTATTGAAATGACTATAATTTCTGATCTTTACGCTCGTGAAGTACTAGATTCACGCGGGAACCCAACTGTAGAAGTAGAAGTTTATTTAGAATCAGGAGCGCTTGGAACAGCGATAGTACCTTCTGGTGCTTCCACAGGGGCTTATGAAGCAGTTGAGCTTCGTGATGGTGATAAGAGTCGTTATTTAGGAAAAGGGGTTATGAAAGCAGTAGATAACGTAAATGAACTTATCGCACCTGAATTAATTGGATGGGATGCTTTAGATCAAGTAGGTATTGATAAAAAAATGATCGAACTTGATGGTACTCCGAACAAAGCTAAACTTGGAGCAAATGCTATTCTTGCTGTTTCAATGGCAGTAGCTCGTGCTTGTGCTCAAGCGTTAGATCTACCTTTATATGCATACTTAGGTGGTTTCAATGCCAAAACTTTACCTGTTCCAATGATGAACATCGTTAATGGTGGAGAGCATGCTGATAACAATGTAGATATTCAAGAATTTATGGTGCTTCCAGTTGGTGCACCTAGTTTTAAAGAAGCATTGCGTACAGGTGCAGAGATATTTCATGCACTGAAAAAAGTACTAAAAGATAAAGGTTTAAATACTGCTGTAGGTGATGAGGGCGGTTTTGCTCCAAATCTTGGATCTAATGAAGAAGCAATCACAACGATCATTTCTGCAATTGAAGCTGCAGGATATAAACCTGGTGAAGATGTAATGTTAGGAATGGACATCGCTTCTACCGAGTTTTATAGAGATGGTAAATATGTATTATCTGGAGAAGGTAAATCCTTTACTTCAGAAGAATTCGTAGATTATTTAGCAGGTTTAGTTGAAAAGTATCCTATTATCTCCATCGAAGACGGTCTAGCTGAAGATGATTGGGAAGGATGGAAATTACTTACTGAAAAGATTGGTAATAAAGTACAACTTGTTGGAGATGACTTGTTTGTAACAAATACAGAACGTCTTTCAACAGGAATTGAAAAAGGAATCGGCAATTCCATTCTAGTTAAAGTAAACCAGATTGGAACTTTAACTGAAACTTTTGATGCTATTGAAATGGCGAAACGTGCTTGTTACACAGCTGTTATTTCACATCGCTCTGGAGAGAGTGAAGATACTACAATCGCTGATATAGCAGTTGCAACAAATGCCGGTCAAATAAAAACAGGCGCTCCATCACGTACAGATCGTGTTGCAAAATACAACCAATTACTTCGCATTGAAGACGAATTGGCAAACATCGCTATTTATGATGGAAAAAAAGCATTTTATAACTTAAAATAAAACTATTTTTTAATTTACACCCCTCTATTGAAGGTTGTTTACACAACCTCAATAGAGGGGTGTTTTTTCTTCTTGTCCTTCTAAATTCACTTATTCTATCCCAAAATAACATAAAAACATAACTATTATCGTAATATGTTTATTGTTTCATCCTCGTTATAATGAACATATAACAACCTAAATATAATTTTATTTATATGGGAGGGTATTTATGTCAATTCCAGTTGGTTTACAGTTATATACACTACGAGAAGAAACGGAAAAGGATTTTGTTGGTACTTTAAAAGCAGTGGCTACTATGGGATATCAGACAGTTGAATTTGCCGGTTATGGTCGTATAAAAGCCAATGAAATGAAAAAGGTCTTAAATGATTTAGGTCTTAGTTCACCGTCCAGTCATGTGTCTATTGAAAACCTTCTTACTGAGTTGGAAGAACAAATACAATACAGTCTGGAGATTGGCGCAAAATACATTGTTTGTCCATATTTAGATGCAGGAACATATTTGCATGGTGAGCAAAACTTAAAAAATACGTTAAGCAGCTTTCAAAAAATTGCATTGAAGTGTAAAGAAAATGGTCTTCAATTTGCTTATCATAATCATGATTTTGAATTTGAAAAATGGGATGTCAAGTCTTATTTAGATCATATTTTTCAATCCATTGACGAAGATTTATTAGTGGCTGAATTAGATTTGTTTTGGGTGAAAAAAGCCGGACTAGACCCAATTCAATATCTATCTTCTCTCAAAAACCGTTGCCCAATTATTCATGTAAAAGATATGACAAATGACGATCGAAAAACATTTTCAGAAGTAGGACACGGTATTATTAACTATCCTTCCATATTTAAAAGGGCTCAACAAATTGGAATTGAGTATTATATTGTTGAGCAAGATGTTTGTGAACGCCCTCCTCTTGAAAGTGTTAAAATGAGTATTGATTATTTAAAATCGATCGGTATTGCGTAAGGATTGCTCGTATGATATAATATGTGCATTGATTTCTGTGCTTTTAGGAGGAACATTATGGGAACATTTCTAACAGTTTTACTCGTAATCTTTTCTGTGGGATTAATTACAGTCGTGCTTTTACAAAAAGGGAAGAGTGCAGGTTTATCTGGTGCTATCAGCGGTGGTGCTGAACAATTATTTGGTAAACAAAAAGCTAGAGGATTAGATTTGTTACTACAGCGTTTAACATTAGTGTTAGCTGTTGGTTTTATTGTTTTAGCTCTAGTTGTATCTTACATTTATCCACCACTTTAATAATGAATATGTAAATAATTTAAATTAAACAGCAGGTGAGAGTATCCTGCTGTTTTCTTTTTGTTTAATATTGTATGGATATTATGTTTAATTGTGTTTTTACCCGAGAATACTAATAAAATAATAATGAAAGAGAACTTATAGAGGTGAATTATGGTAACAGAAGAACGGTTACTTAGCTTTATGCGCGAAGATGCATACAAGCCGATGAGTTATAAAGAGTTAGAACAGCATTTTCAAATTGAAGGTGCTGAACAATTTCGAAGTTTTTTGAAATTGTTAAATGAGTTAGAAACGAATGGTATGATTATACGAACAAGAACAGATCGATACGGAGTACCAGAGAGAATGGATTTAATTCGAGGGAAAATACAAGCACATGCCAAGGGCTTTGCTTTTCTTATTCCTGATGATAAAGATCAAACAGATGTCTATATCCATGCAAATGATCTTTTGAGTGCTATGAATGGTGATGTTGTTTTAGTTAGAGTGAACAGCAGAGGTCCTTCAGGTGGAAAATTAGAAGGGGAAGTTATTCGAATAATTGAACGTTCTGTTACTCAAGTTGTAGGAGTATTTCAAAAAAACGGAGCATTTGGATTTATTCTTCCTGATGACAAAAGGATTAATAAAGATGTTTTTGTTCCAAAAGAGAGTTTTTTGGGAGCAGTAGATGGACAAAAAGTAGTAGCTGAAATTGTCAAATATCCAGAAGGAAGAGCATCAGCAGAAGGCAAAATTATTGAAATTCTTGGACATAAAGATGATCCTGGCGTGGATATTTTGTCTATTATTAGAAAATATAATTTACCTGAAATGTTTTCAGATGAAGTTATGGATGAAGCTGAAGCAGCACCTGATGCGATTACAGAAGAAGAGATCCAAGCGCAAGGTAGAAGAGATCTAAGGGATAAAACCATCGTTACGATTGATGGTGCGGATGCAAAAGATTTGGATGATGCAGTTAATGTTGATAAATTAGAAAATGGACATTACCGTTTAGGTGTACATATTGCTGATGTAGGTTATTATGTAAAAGAAAATTCTAAACTGGATCAGGAAGCCTTCAACCGAGGTTGTAGTGTTTATTTAGTGGATCGAGTCATTCCAATGTTACCTCGAAGATTATCTAATGGGATATGTAGCTTGAATCCACAAGTTGATCGATTAACGATGTCTTGCGAAATGGAGTTTGATGCAGCTGGGAAGTTGATTAGTCACGATATTTTTACAAGTGTGATTAATACTACTGAAAGAATGACCTATACAGATGTAAGAAAGATTTTAGAGGACGACGACTCCCAATTAATGAATAAATATAGTCATCTTGTTGACACTTTTAAACAAATGCAAGAGTTAGCATTAATTTTAAGAAAAAGACGTATGAAACGTGGTGCAATTGATTTTGATTTTCAAGAGTCCAAAATTATTGTAGATGACAAAGGTATACCAGTTGATATTGTGAAAAGGGAAAGATCTATAGCTGAACAAATCATTGAAGAATTTATGCTGGCCGCAAATGAAACAGTAGCAGAGCATTTTTATTGGTTAAAGGTTCCTTTTTTATATCGAATTCATGAACATCCTGATGCAGAAAAACTAATGAATTTCATCACCTTTATTAATAATTTTGGTTATGTTATTCGTGGACGCAGCAACTCTATTCACCCAAGATCTTTACAAACGATCATTGAAGAAATTAAAGATACAAAGGAAGAGACAGTGATCAGCACATACATGTTAAGATCTATGAAACAAGCAAAGTATGATGCTGAAAGCTCAGGTCATTTTGGCTTAGCAGCAGATTTTTATTCTCATTTTACCTCACCCATACGTAGATATCCTGATCTTGTCATTCATCGAATTATCCGTGAAGTTTTAACTAAAGGGACCTTAACAGATAAAAGGCATGAATACTTATCAAGTAGAATGGAGGATATTGCAGTTCAATCCTCAGAAAGAGAAAGATTAGCCGTAGATGCTGAACGGGAAACAGATGATCTGAAAAAAGCAGAATATATGCTGGATAAAGTTGGTGAAGAGTTTGAAGGGATTGTCAGCAGTGTGACTAGTTTTGGTATGTTTGTAGAACTAAATAATTCTGTTGAGGGTTTAATTCGGTTAAGTGATTTAACGGATGATTATTACCATTATCACGAAATGCAACTTGCACTGATCGGTGAAAGAACGGCAAATATATACCGCATAGGAGACGAAGTAAAGGTCAGGGTTTCACGTGTGAATATTGAAGATTATACGATTGATTTTGAGTTAGTAAATATGAAGCCAAGAAAAAGTAAAGTGAATTTGTTAGATGATAAAAAAGGAGAACAAAACCAAAGTTATATTAAAGCTAAGAAAAGGAAAAAAGAGAAAAAAAGACCTAAAATATAATGTTGATTTCAGTGAACGTTACTGATAAAATTAATTTCTAATTACTTTTATAGAGTAGTTTCTATAGGATTTTGGGATCGTATGTATGCTCTGGAGAGGAGTGAAAAAATGAGCAAAAAAAACACAGATAAACCGTTAGCTCAAAATAAAAAAGCATCCCATGATTATTTTATTGAAGACACGTTTGAAGCGGGTCTTGTTTTAACAGGAACTGAAATCAAGTCTATTCGTGGGGGAAAAACGAATCTATCTGATAGCTTTGCTACGATTCGTAATGGGGAAGCATTTATTCATAACATGCATGTTAGTCCTTTTGAACAAGGCAATCGCAATAATCCAGATGATCCAACTCGACCCCGAAAATTATTGCTCAAAAGAAAACAAATTGATACATTATATGGTGCCTCAAAACAGCAGGGTTATGCGTTAGTTCCATTAAAAATTTACATTAAAAATGGTTTTGCTAAGTTACTGCTTGGTTTAGGCAAAGGTAAAAAGCAATTCGATAAAAGGGAAACAGCAAAGAAAAAAGATGCTCAACGAGATATTCAAAGAGCACTTCGAGAAAAACAAAAAGTGGCAAGATAGTTCCCAATCTAGACCTTCGTTTCCAACAATTATTTTAGATAAAAGAGAATTGATGTGTTATACTATATGTACAGCATCAAACAAACACTATTAAAGTTTATTATTAAGTAATAGCTTCTCATGGAAGCTTTTTTCTATCCTGGGGGCGTTTATGGATTCGACGGGGATAGTTTGAGCATGAGTAGCGGGTAGTGGGGACGCGTCCACTTCATCAACGCTAAAGCCAATTTAAACGGCAAACAAAACAACAACTTAGCTTTAGCTGCTTAATAACCAGCGGGCTAGCTCTAACCTTCCATCGCCCATGTGGCAGGCTTAGGGCTCAACTTTAGTGGGCTACGCCGTCTGATCTCCGTCTGAGGTCAGCGGAAGAAGATAATCAGACTAGTTTAAACAGTAGCGGGTTACTTGGCGGCTGTTTAAGCGAAACTTACTCAAGTAACTACACCCGTAGAAGCTTGTGTGGCGATATTTTCGGACAGGGGTTCGACTCCCCTCGCCTCCACCATGGAAACCCAGACTGCATGAGGTCTGGGTTTTCTTTTTGTCTATTTCTCTAAATTAACTCCTATAGAAGCTTTTGTTCTGTCCATTTTTGTTGTAAAATGTAATAGCTTGTATTTTTTTTGAGACAGAAGAAGGGGTTGAATCCAGATTGGTTTTTTCTAGTTTAACATTTCTTTATTTATTTTTTCCTTTATTACTTTTATCGTACTATGCTTTTAAATCCCCTTTATATCGGAATTGGATATTAATTATAGCCTCTTTTATTTTTTATGCATGGGGTGAGCCAGTATGGGTCATTTTACTATTAAGCTGTGCTATTGTTGGCTATTATTTTGGCATTTTGATTAATAAAAATAAAGATCATGTGAAAAGAAAAAAATGGATTTTAGCCATTGGTATCACGATCAATTTAAGTGTGTTAGTTTTTTTTAAATACATTGACTTTTTAATCCAAAATTTTAATTTATTATTACATGCAGATCTTCCATACTCAGGAATTGGATTGCCGATAGGGATATCATTTTTCACGTTTCAAGTTATTTCTTATCTTGTAGATGTATATAGAGGAGATGTTCCGAGTTCAACTTCAAAGGTAAATGTACTTTTATACATTTCATTATTCCCGCAACTAATCGCTGGTCCAATTGTTCGTTACACAGATATTCAACATCAAATGGAAAATCGTTCATTTTCTCTATCTAACTTTAGTCAAGGAATTAATAGATTTGTAATAGGTTTAGGAAAAAAGGTTATATTTGCAAATACAGCAGGTGAAACGGCCGCTCTCTTTTTAGACGGAAATGTAACCGAAGTTTCAGTGTTAGGTGCTTGGTTTGGAATATCTTTGTTTGCGATTCAGATTTATTTTGATTTTTCAGGTTATTCTGATATGGCTATTGGACTTGGAAAAATGTTCGGTTTTACATATCCTGAGAACTTTAATTATCCTTATGTTTCAAGATCAGCTACAGAATTTTGGCGTAGATGGAATATGTCTCTCGGTGCTTTCTTTAGGGATTATGTTTATATCCCACTAGGTGGAAATCGAAAATTGCCTGTAAGAAATTTATTTATTGTTTGGTTTTTAACGGGATTATGGCATGGTGCTAGCTGGAATTTTATTATCTGGGGCCTATATTTCGGAATATTGATTTTCATAGAAAAGAAATTTTTACTTTCTTTATTTAGTAGATTACCAGTTTGGTTTTCTCATCTTTATTTGACTGCTGCGATGTTAATAGGCTGGGTGTTTTTCTACTATACAGATATGAAACAAGGGTTACTATTCATTAAAAGTTTATTTGGATTAAATTCAAACGTATTTGTGGATGTCATTTTGAGTGTCCAGTTTAATAATAATTTGATCTTTTTTATTGCAGCTATTATCGCATGCACACCAATACCAAAATGGATTTTTAATAAATTGATAAGGGTTTTACCTAAAAAAATGCAAACTAAGTTTTCAAATGATATCGCTGTACCTATATTTAACTTTTTTATACTAATCATTTCTACAACATTGTTAGTAGGTAGCACGTACAATCCATTTTTATATTTTCGTTTTTAGGAAGGTGTACTTATGAGTGAAAGAGTGAATTTGAAGGTTAGTATAAATGAAGAAGCGCCCCTAGATATTAGTAAGAAAAAAAGAATGAATTTAAACGTTCTTTTATTTATTGGAACTCTAACTATATTTTTTGTATTAAATTTTGTTAATACAAATGATGCTTCAATCTCAACGAAAGAAAATAGGACTTTAGCTGAGATGCCTGACTTTAGTTGGAGTAACTTAATTTCAGGGAAATTTATTCAGGATTTTGAATTGTTTTATTCCGATAGTTTTCCTTTTCGTGAGTCCTTTATATCATATGGTAGTACTCTATTAGATCTGAAAGGTTTTTCAGGAGAAGACGAAGTAACGATAGTAGAGTCGAAAGGCAATTATGTAGTGGTTGGTAATAAAGCAATGTCATTATACTACTATACGCCTGAGGCAGCAGAACAATATGCAGATGCGTTAAATATGTTTAGAGATAAAATTGGAAATGATATCGAGATATATAGTTTGGTAGTCCCTACTGCTATAGAATATTTCCTTGAGGAAAAGTATTCCGATATGGCTCCTCCACAGTCGGAATCCATTCAATTTGTAAATGAACAGCTTGATGAATCCATCCATAGTATTCCTGCTTATAAAATATTGGAGGAATATAAAAATGAATATACATATTTTCGATCGGATCATCACTGGACAGCACTAGGTGCATATTATGCGTATACTTCCTTTATGGAGCAAATGGGTGAGAGTGCAATACCGTTAGGGGAATATTCAGAAATAAAAGCAGGGCAATTTTTAGGTACGACTTATAATGCGACATTAAATAAAAACATAGCAGCAAATCCTGATACAATTTTTATCTATGAGCCATTTACAGAATACGTATTTAAAGCTCTAAAAAATGGAAAATTAACACAGGGAGAAGTGATTCAAGATAATAAAGAGGGTTATGGAAAGTTTCTTGGTGGAGATTTTCCTTCAGCGTATATTCAGACAGAAAGGGAAGGAGATCGAATTTTAATTATTAAGGATTCTTATGCGAATTCATTTATTCCTTTTTTAATTCCTCATTATGAACAGATTCATTTTATTGATTTACGGCATTACTCAGGGGATGTGTATGATTATATAACTGAACATAAAATTGATAAGGTGATGTTTTTGAATAGTTCTTCCGTTACTTCTCACACAGGTTATACTAGTATTTTACAAGAAAAGTTAAACTTAAATTAATCGTCTGAAAGACCAACAATGAATAAAAACTAAAATAGGGCCGAAATTTATAAATTTCAGCCCTTTATTGTTATTCTTTACTTTAAGGTACTTAACTTCTATAAATACGGCACACTTAACTATATTTTTTCATTGTAATGACGGCGTTATGCCCACCAAAACCAAATCCATTGGATAGAGCCACATTAATGTTTGTTTCAATGGCTTCATTAGGAACACAATCAAGGTCACATTCAGAATCTGGATTCTTATAGTTTATTGTAGCAGGTGCAATGTTTTCAGAGATGCTTTTCAGTGTGATAATTGCTTCGACCCCACCTGCTGCACCAAACATATGCCCTGTCATTGATTTTGTAGCACTTACTTTTAAGTGATATGCGTGATCGTTAAAAACGGATTTGATTGCTTTTGTTTCTGAACGATCTCCTTCAGGTGTGCTTGTAGCATGAGCGTTAATATAATCTACGTCTTCTGGTTGAATTTCTCCCATGTCCATGGCGATTTTCATAGCGTTAGCTGCACCTTGAAAATCGGGTGTTGTAATGTGATGAGCATCTGTTGTTGCTCCGTAACCTACAATTTCACCTAAAATGGTTGCCCCACGTTTTTTTGCATGTTCATATTCCTCAAGGAAAAGTGCCCCTGCACCTTCAGACATCACAAAACCATCACGTGTTGCATCAAATGGACGACTCGCTGTTGTTGGGGTTTCATTTTGAGTAGACATGGCTCTCATTCTTGAAAAACCTGCAAAAGCTAAAGGATTAATCGTAGCTTCTGCTCCACCTGCTAAAATAGCATCTGAATAACCATTTTGGATGTTTAGAAAGGCTTCTCCTATTGCTTGATTACCAGTTGCACAAGCTGAAACAGGAGAAAAGCTCGGCCCCGTGAACCCTGTTTTAATTGAAATAATCCCTGTAGCCATATTACTGATCATCATTGGAATCAGAAAAGGAGAGACTCTTCTAGGTCCTTTATCCAACATAGCATTATGATTATCTAAAAGTGTATTAAATCCGCCAATCCCTGATCCCATATAGACCCCAATTCGTTGTTTATTTACTTGATCCATATCAAGATTTGCCTGATCGAGGGCTTGTTTTGCAGCTGCATAGGCATACTGAATAAATAAATCATATTTTTGCAGTTCTTTTGAATCGAAATATTCTTCTGGAATGAAGTTCTGAACTAATCCTCCTATTTGGGTGTTGATGCCTTTAAACTTTTCAGCGCTAAGTTTGCTTATCCCTGATTTTCCTTGTTTTATGTTCTGCCAAAAAGTATCTATATTATTCCCTAGAGGTGAGACGATGCCATATCCTGTGACTACAACTCTACGTTTCATCATTTTCTCCTACTTTCTTTTTCATTCTCATTAAAAAGATGTGCATCATAGACGATATGATCTAATTATTATTATAACACTTAGTATTAGAACTTGGTACTAATTTAGAGATTTTTATAATATTGTTTTCGATAAAATTGTAACACAAAGGTGTATTTCTATTTTCTTAATAAAATGTAATCAATTTGTAACTCTTTGTCACCCTTTATAAAAAAGAACAAGTTATGATTAGTCATGTAAATAAAATATATAATAAAGGAGTGAACATAATGAAAAAAACAGCTATGTTATTAACATTATCAGGAACCTTACTGTTTGGAGGCATTCAACTTTCTCTGGCAAATTCAACTTCCACATCTCAACCAATAGCAATGGAGTTAGCTCTCTTTGATTTGCAACAATCATCAAAAGTCTCTGTAGAATCAACCGATTATGCTTTTCAAAATGAATATGTAGTAGTTGAAGGGAAATTACCGGTTGTCAAAGGAATGAAGGATGAAAAATTTCAAAAAGAAGTAAATAAACAAATCATACAATTTGTAGAACAAAAAACAGCAGAAGTAGAGAAGCAATCAAAAGTATTTAATGATGAGCAGAAGAAATTGGGTGATGATGCGATATCAGGCCCTCATAATTCACCAACAGGTCCATATAGTTTAAATATTAACTACAAGGTTAAAATTTCTGGGAACATGGTTTCCATTGTATTTAATACCTATACGATAGGATATATAGCAGCAAATGGTATAAATGAAGTTGATTCCATCAATATCATTGATAATACAAAGGGACACATTGTGGAATTAAAACATTTCGTTGCAGATAAAGAAAAACTAAATCAATTAATTCAAAAAGAAATTGAGTCCAATGAACAATTATTTAAGGATTCTTTTAAGTCTATAAGAAATGATCAAGCTTTTTATGTAGAAGACAACCAATTAAGTGTAGTTTTTAATGAATATGAAATTGCGGCAGGTTATGTAGGTACACCTACAGTTACAATTCCTTTAGAGCAATTGGAAATAGATAAAGATTTTGAGGAGTCACAAATTTCGGTTGAATCTAAAACACTTTCATTGGAGGAAGATTTAGTTGTTATATCTGGAGAGCTCCCCTTATTAAAGGGCATTACAGATAAACAGCTTCAAAAGTTAGTGGAAGCACAAATTGATGAGATTTATCAAACAGCAAAACGTGAAATAGAAAAAGAAGCAAGTGATCTAATAGCAAATAATATGGATACAAGAGGGAATAAACTTGCACTTCATATAAGTTATGATGTTAAAGAGAATCAAGATGTCGTTTCTGTCATCATAACTACATCAAAATACTCCATAGCAGGAAGTGGTATATCCACAGTTCAATCGATTAATTTAAATAATAGCGGTCAAGGTCAACTTCAAATTAATGATATTGTGAATGATCAAGCACAATTAATCAAACTCATACAAACAGAAATAGATCAAGATCCAGATAAGTATTTTCAACAAAAACTAACTTCTTTACGGGAGGATTTAGCTTTTTATACTGAAAGTGATCAGCTTGTCCTTATTTTTAATGAATATGAAATTGCAGCAGGTTATGTAGGTACTCCTGAAATTAAAATACCTTTAAGCGAACTATCTACTGTTTTAGATGAGAATAACGACGATATGAATCACAATAGAAATAATGTTTCTTATTATACAAAAACGGTAGATGAGGCTCCTGTAACTATGGTTTCATTAAGAGAATTAGGTAAACACTTTGACTACAAAGTAAAATGGGAACCACAAACGAAATCTGTAACATTATTCAACGATACAACTGAAATTTCTGTTAAGGTAGGAGATAGCGAAGTTTTTATCGATGGTAAAAAATCAGAGTTATTAGAATTAGCGTCCGACTCTTATAAAAACCGAGTTTATGTACCAGTATCATTCGCTGAAAAAGTAATGGGAGAATTCATTACTTTAGAGGAGAAAAATGAAATAAAATTAGAGAAATAAAAGTATACAATGTTGGAAAAAGGCAGTGGGTTATCCACTGCTTTTTTGTTGTTTTAAATCATTAATCGATTACTTTTGAAGTTGAAAATTGGAACTAAACTATAAAATAGGAGTATAAACTTTTATAGAATTTAGTGTGGTCATATTATAATGAAAGTAAGGAGGGGGATCTAAAATGAATAAGAAACCATTTATTACAGAAGAACACAAACTAGCAAGGAAAATTTTAAGAATTATTGGTCCGATCATTTTATTTGGGGGTATTTTATCATTTGTAATATTTATGGTAGATCTTTTCACATTAAAAGGTTTTGAACAGCCTAATTACCCTTGGCTGCCATTTGTGGGAATTCCTTTAATTTTTGTAGGTTTAGTTGTTTCTGGTTTAGGTTATGGTAGTGTCGTAGCTCGATATCAATCACGAGAATATAGTCCAGTAGTGAGTGACACTTTTAATCATTTAAGTAAAAAGTCTTCTGATGGAATTCGAAATATTTCAAAAGCTATCAAAGAAGGAGTAAGTCAAGAGACTAATTCTCCCCAAACAAGAAGTTTATCATGTTCAAAATGTGGAACAGATAATGAAAATGATGCAATGTTTTGTAAAAATTGTGCTCAATCATTGCAGTTATCGTGTTCAAAATGTGGAAGTTTCAATGAAAGTAATGCCAAATTTTGTGATCAATGTGGGGAAAGAATCTGATATGACCAGACGTACCACATACATATGCAAAAGTATGTAAAGAAGCACATTAATGAAGTTAATGTGCTTCTAACGTTTCCTGATTCTTAGAATATTATTCGTTAGTACTTACTGGATTATCGTTATACGTAATCCAATCACTCCAGCTTCCTAAGTATAACTTTACATTTTCATACCCCACTTCTTTTAAAGTAAGGACGTTTGGACAAGCAGTAACACCTGAACCACAATATACAATCACTTCTTTTTTTTTATCGATCTGGTTGAATCGGTTTTGCTGTTCATCTATACTTTTCCAAGTCCCTTGATCATTTAAGCCTTCTTTCCAGAATGCGTTTATTGCAGATGGAATGTGCCCCCCAATGATATCGATAGGTTCTTCTATTCCATCGTAACGAATTGGTTCTCTAGAGTCGATAATCGTGGTACTGTCATCACCAATACGCTCCTTCACTTCTTTCATGGATACCAGAAGGTCATCATGTATGTCACGAATAAATGGTTTTTTTTGTATCATAGGTATTTCAGAAGTAACAGGGTTATTTTCTTCTTTCCATAAATTGTATCCACCATTTAACACGCCTACTTTTTTGTGACCGAGGTAAGTTAACATCCACCAGAAGCGGGAAGCAAAGGCACCACCTTGATCGTCGTATGCTATCACTGTTGTATCCTGATCAATGCCAGCAGTAGATAACTTATCACAGAATTCATCGATATTAGGTAATGGATGTCTGCCGCCATGTTCCTCTACCTTACCTGACATATCTTGATTCAAATCAAAGAATAAAGCTCCAGGGATATGATCCCCTAAATAACTAAGAAGTCCAGCAGTAGGATTACCTAATTCAAATCTGCAATCAATCACACGCACATTAGAAAGATTTTCTTTTAACCAATTTGCTTCTACAATATGATTCAAGCTCTCTCCACCTTTCATATATCGCTTCAGAGAAAGGGTTGCCACTAGATGTTAGTAGTGCAAGTCTTGTTTTTCTCCCGTACAAACTCGCTCTCTTTCGCTGTATGTTTTAAAGTATATTCTTACAAATTTATTCTTTGTTTGATTGTAACATACCTTTTTTGTATACCTAAATGCTTATTTTGGATTTATAGGGTATTTTAATTTCTTACCATTAGATGATAAGTATGATTTATTCCATGAGTTAAAACAGTGAAAAAAACTAAAAAATCGCATCCCACCTTTTTAAGTTGGTTTGCGATTTTTTTATAACACAAATGATTTATATTGAGGTTTTGTCATTCAATCATACCTAAACGTCTGTACTCCCTTTTCGACGTCACTCCAGATTCATTTAAGCCATAATCTTTTTGCATTCTTTTTACTGCATTTTCAGTTTCTTCATCAAAAATACCAGTTACTTTCCCTTTATAATATCCATGTGACTTTAAATTTTGCTGTAATAATAATACTAAATTACCCGAATTTCCTTTAGCCAGTTTTTTGAACTCTCTTTTATCAATGCCATCTATGGGGCCATCAATTTCTACTTTTGTCCCAACTGGAATTATTTTATATAATTTCTCCACATCTTCGTTTCTCATTCGTATACAACCACTGCTTACTGAAGTGCCAATTAACCAAGGTTTATTTGTTCCGTGAATACCGTATTTCCCCCATGGCACATCTAACCCAAGCCATCTCGTACCAAAGCCACCACCCCAGTTCGTTGCTTTTTCGTTTATTTTAAATGTTCCTACAGGGGATGGATACCCATTTCGTCCAGGTGAGACGGGGAATTTTTGTATGACTTCATTTCCATGATATACTAAAAGTTCGTTTTTCCATAAATTTATGTATACCTTGATATCATCATTATTTTCCTCTGCAACAATTCCATTTGAGTTTAAACTAAGTAACAGTAAGCTAATGATGCTTAATCTTATAATTAAGCTTTTCTTAGAAGTGAAAAGGTACAGAATTTTACTCTCCCCCTTGGCATGAATACTCTTTTTTGCATTGCCAAAATCACTTTATATTCAATTTACCCTATCAGTTAATAATTATGCGTGATCAAATAAGTGATGTGTTTCTTCAATGCTTGCAATGAGATTGATTCCTATTTTTATGTCTTCTATGGATAAATGAGAAAATCCAAAACATGCTGTGCGTTGTTTATGTGAATGACTACTTAAATCCATGTTTGTTGAATCAGTCCAATATACTCCTTTTTCACCACATTTTTGTTTTAAAATATCATACTTTTCACTGCTTAATAACCATTTTCCATATATATGTAATCCTGCATCGGATTCATTAAACATAAATAAATGTGACAATTTGCTTTTCAACATGTTTAAGCACATTAGGTGTTTAGATTGATATAATCTTGTCATTTTTCTCAAATGACGTTCATAATTACCTTGATTTATGAAAGAAGATAGGGCACGTTGTTCCAAGATACCTGTTGCATAGGGTTCATATAATTGTTTTGAATGATGAAATAACTGGACAAGCTGCTTGGGCAATACGACATAACCAATGCGTAATTCAGTTTTCATTGTTTTAGAAAAAGTACCAATATAGATGACCCGATCTTGATGATCTAACACTTTTAAAGGTTCTATAGGTCTTCCTCTAAATCGAAATTCACTATCATAATCATCTTCAATAATTAATGCATTATTTTTTTGTGCCCATTCCAGTATTTTTTGCCTCTTAGATAAATTTAATACAACTCCAGTAGGATATTGTCGACTAGGTGTAAGAAAGACAAGCTTTGACTCCCAATTGTTTATTTGAAGTTGAATGCCATCTTTTTCAACATTCATGGGTATAGAGATCCCTCCTACGGCTTTAATGGCTTGATGGATCCCTTTGTAACAAGGGTTTTCAACAATCACTTTATCTTCAGGATTGATGAGCAACTGAGAACATAGGGCAATGGCTTGCATAGACCCATTTACAATAATAATTTCTTCAGGTGTTGATTGTATTCCTCTTGTTTTTAGTAAGTGATGAGAGATAGATTTTCTTAATGGCAAATATCCCTCAGTATGATTCATGTCATGTATAGATTGAGCTGCTGTTTCACGTATTTGAGCATATAAACAACGATGCCATGTTTTAAAAGGAAAATCACTTAGATCAGGTGAGCCAACTTTAAAATGAATATATTTTTTTTCTTTTTCATATGCAGATGTTACAGAGTCGGAGTGAGCTTTAAGTTTGGATAATCGTTGAGCCCAATCAGATATTCGTATTTTATATGTATGGCTTGGCTGTAATTCTTTTTGTGTTCCTTCATAAATAATAAAGGTTCCCTTGCCAACTTCTGATGATAAATATCCTTCAGCTGTTAACATTTCATATACTTGATTTACAATTCCTCTTGAAATTTCATAATTGTTAGCAAGCTGCCGGGTGGAGGGAAGTTTAATTCCTTTTTTCAGTTTGCCAGTAACAATTTCATCATGTATCGCATGGTAAAGTGCAGCATATTTATAACGGTATTTTTGTAAGTAACGATTTAAGGGAATATGAAAATCCATCAAATAAATCATCCTTCCTAATAAGTATAAACATAATCATTAACGATTTTTTTGACTATTCAATTTAAATTGGTATATAAAAATTATTATAAATTGGAACTTTTCCTTGATCAATTTTTGCATTAAACTCAATAGAAAATTTAACAAAAAATATAGGTAAGGAGATAATGATTATGAAACTTCAGGATTTTGAGTTAATAGGGGAGAGAGTGAAGATCATACCACTGACCGAAGAACATACTAATGCACTTTTTAAAGCTGGCCAGCATGAGGGGATCTGGGATTATATGCCGAGAAACGTTTCAAATATTAATGATATGAAGGAGTTAGTAAAGGAAGCTCTTTCAGATAAGAAGAAAGGTACATCATTACCATTTGTTATTATGGATCTTCAGTTTAATGAAATTGTAGGCAGTACACGTTTTATCAATATTCATTTAAAAGATGCCCATTTAGAAATAGGTTGGACATGGTTGAATCCTAAGGTTTGGAGAACAAGAGTCAATTCAGAATGTAAATATTTGTTGTTAAACTATTGCTTCGAACAAGCAAATCTAAATAGAGTGCAATTTAAGGCAGATGAGAGAAATATTAGATCATTGCAAGCCATTGAACGAATTGGAGCTCAAAGAGAAGGAATTTTAAGAAAAGACCGCATACTTCCTGATGGTTTTATTCGGAATACAGTTTATTACAGTATTATTAAAGAGGAATGGTTAGATGTTAAAAAGAGATTAGAATCCTTTTTATCCAAATCTATACATCATTAATCAGAATTTTGATGTTTATCTTATATCTTCCCATAATGACAACATCTTATGAGTGTTGTGTAAATCCCGATCGGTGATACTACATGTATAACGATAGGGAGGTGAATAAAATGGCTAACAAAAAAATTGTACCTGGATGCGAGTCTACAATTAATCAATGGAAATATGAATTTGCATCAGAGCTTGGATTATCAGTGGGACAGCAAGCAGCAGTTGATTATTATAGTGAATTTGCATCAGAGTTAGGGGTTGTTCCTAAACAAGCTTTAAAAGAAGATTACTGGGGACATATTTCTGCAAGAGAATCAGGTGCTGTTGGTGGAGCCATTACAGCTAGATTGATTCAACAAGCAGAGCAGGTATTATTGAATTCTTAGCTTCACATCAAATTGGTAAATTTTTTAATAATAAAAGTCAATAAAAGCGTTTGAATCTGTTTGACACTCATAATCAATTCAAGTAATATAATATTTTGAAGGTTCCGTAATTATAATACCAACCTTTTCCCTTGGGAAAAGGTTCGTTTTTATATGAGTATTTATCTTTATATAATTTATGTTTATTTAGTAGGAGGTTGAATGAGTTGGCTACGCAAAAAAGTCGTCGTTTATTTACATCAGAGTCTGTAACGGAAGGACATCCTGATAAATTATGTGATCAAATTTCTGATTCCGTATTAGATGCATTTATGAAACAAGATCCAAATGCTCGTGTAGCATGTGAAGTATCTACTACAACTGGATTAGTATTAGTTGCTGGGGAAATTAGTAGTGATTTTGCTACATACGTTGATATTCCTGGTCTTGTTCGTGAGACAATTAAAAATATTGGCTATGTTGATGCAACATACGGTTTAGATTATAGAACTTGTGCTGTATTATCATCCATTGATGAGCAATCACCTGAAATTGCACGGGCGGTAGATACAGCACTCGAAGCAAGAGAGGGGCAAATGAGTGAAAGTGAGATTGAAAGTATTGGTGCTGGAGATCAAGGTTTGATGTTTGGTTTTGCAGTGGATGAAACACCTGAGTTAATGCCTTTGCCAATATCATTATCTCACAAATTAGCTCGCCGTTTAACGGAAGCAAGAAAAGAAGGCATTGTAGATTACCTTCGTCCAGACGGTAAAACACAAGTTACGATTGAATATGATGAAAATGATAAACCAATCAGAGTAGATACGATCGTTGTTTCTACACAACATCATGAAAATATAAGTTTAGAGCAAATTAAAAAAGATATTTTAGAATATGTAATCAAACCTGTTGTACCCGCTTCATTTTTAGATGAAAATACTAAATATTTTATTAATCCAACTGGTAGTTTTGTTGTTGGAGGTCCGCAAGGAGATGCTGGATTAACAGGACGTAAAATTATTGTTGATACGTACGGAGGATATGCACGTCATGGAGGAGGAGCATTTTCTGGTAAAGATCCGACAAAAGTGGATCGTTCCGGAGCATATGCAGCAAGATATGTTGCAAAACATATTGTTGCTGCAGGTCTAGCTACAAAATGTGAAGTCCAGGTTGCTTATGCTATCGGTGTTGCTCAACCTGTATCTATTAGTGTGGATACGTTTGGTACAGGTGTAGTGAGTGAAGAAAAACTAGTAGAAGCAGTACGTAAGGTATTCGATTTACGTCCAGCTGGAATTATTAAAATGTTAGAATTACGTCAACCGATATATCAACAAACGGCAGCTTATGGCCACTTTGGTCGTTCAGATGTAGATTTACCTTGGGAGCGTACAGATAAAATAGAATTACTAAAAAAGGAAATTCAATAAAAATTAGAACAGTCTAAGATTTTTATACTAATGAAGCATTGGTGAGTAAATCATCAGTGCTTTTTTTGTATGTTCTAATAAAAAACACACTATATTTTCCTCATATTACATATATTTTCTAGTTTCTCAACTTTTCATATATTCTCATAAAAAAAACGTAACTTTTTGTCACCTTATGTAGTCTAATTAGTAGAGGAAAAAAGAAACGATTGAATCTATTAAAAGTTATTCAACTATTATATGACTAATAATCAACTAGGAGAGAGAACATGGAATACAAACATAGAAAAAGTGGTAAAAGACTTCTCAGTAAAAAGGTCATACCTATGGTAGTAAGCAGTTTTTTAAGTGCTCAACTTTTATTTTCACCTATATCAGGGTTGAGTATATCACAAGTGGAAGCAGCATCAGCTAAATTACTGAATGAAGAGATGATTACGTCCGGAGCTGTTTTACAAAATTATACTTTCACAATGCAACGAGACGGAGAGTATATCAATACAAACGTTGGTGTGATTAAGTTAGATCTGAATAACCCTTATGTTAAATTAGATGTAATGACAGGTGCTCACGGAAAGTTTACAGAAAGATCAACAGTTCAAAATATGGTGAAGTATACAGATGCAGTCGCAGGGGTAAATGGTGATTTTTATGCAATGAGTTCAGAAGGTGTACCACTGGGACCAACCATATCTGATGGAGAAATTATGGCATCACCAAGTGAATTAACGGGTATGTATACGTTTGGAATTACAGAAGCCAATAAACCAGTCATTGGACTCTATGCATTTGAGGGATTAGTGACAGCTGAGAATGGAGAAAGTTACCCACTTAGGGGAATCAACAAAACTTACGCATGGTTGGAACCTGGAAATTTACATAGTCATGCAGATTCATTATATATTTACACAAATGCTTGGGGAAGTGAGCAAAGAGCTGCAGATGGTGCAACTACACCTACAGAAGTATTAGTTGTAGACGGTGTGATTGAAGAAATCTCTGAAGGGAAGTTTCTACAGATGACTCCCCCCAAAGATGGATATATTTTAAGAGCCCATGGTAAAGCAGCGAAGTTTGTTACAGAGAATATGCGGGTAGGGGACGAGATGGATACCGATTATGAACTTCTTTCACTTAGTGACGATGGTCAAAATATAAAAGAAGACGATTTTAAAATGCTGATTGGAGGCCATACCGTATTAATACAAGATGGGAAAGCCGCAGATTTTTCTAGAGATGTATCTAGTCTATTGGGGAATCGCTCTAGGACGGCAATTGGTTATTCTAAAGATGAAAGATACGTGTATATTGTGACAGCAGATCACTATGGTGAAAGTGATGGTTTAAGGTTGAGTGAATTACAAGAATTGATGTTACAGCTTGGTATTTACAATGGTATTAACCTTGATGGTGGAGGTTCAACTCAACTCGTATCACGTCCTTTGGCTGAATTTGATGTTGAACTAAGTAATCAACCCGAATATGGAAGTGAAAGAAAGGTTGTTAATGGGGTCGGTGTATATTCAACAGCTCCGGAAGGTCAATTGAAAGGCATGTTTTTAGATGGACAAACAACGCTCTTCAAAAATGAACAAACCACCTATCAAATGAAAGCATATGATGAATATTATAATCCATTAGATGTAAGTGAGTTGGATGTGAACTGGTTGATTTCAAATTCAATTGGGAAGTTTGAAGGAGATGTATTTACACCAAATCAATCGGGTACAACGAAAATTACGGCTACCTCAAATAATATCAATGAAAGTTTGGAAATAGAAATTATTGGAAGAGATAATTTGTCTAAAATGGGCTTCTATGCCTCTAATTCAAATATGCTCGTTGAAGGTGGTACGTATAAACTACCTGTGTTTGTGAAATCTGAATCTGGAGTTAAACGTACGGTTCCTACTGAATTAATAGATTGGCAGTTTATCGGTTTTTCAGGAAGTATCGATGGAGATACATTAACCGTTCATAAACTTGGAAATAAAGGAATTGGTAGAATCATTGCTAAATATGATGGTTATAGTTCCATGTTAACCTTATCTGCGGGTATTTTAAGAGAGTGGGAAGATTTTAATCTTGAGCAAGTTCCAGTATCTTTCACCGCTTATCCTTCTTTCGTGAGTGGGGATTTATCCTTCCAACGAGAATCTACCAACAATAAAAGCTTGAGATTAGATTATGATTTTTCTGAGGGTGAAACGGTTAATAAAGCTGCTTATGCTGTTTTTAACAACGACGAGGGAATGATAGTAGATGGAGAGCCGCAATTTTTGAAGATGGACTTGTTTGGAGATAATAGCTACAACTGGGTGAGAGCTGAAGTTATTGACGGAAATGGTGATGTTCAAAAAATAGATATCTCAAAAAATGTGAACTGGGAAGGTTGGGAGACAGTAAACGTTAATCTAGCAGACTATGATTTAACATACCCTATAAAAATGAAAAGGTTATATATTGTAAGTCCAGATGTTGGACAAAATGATAGAGAAGTTACTGGATCTGTAGCTTTTGATAACATTACCTTTATGTATAGAGGTGAAATTCCACCAATTATTAAACCAAAGGTTGAGATGATTTTAAATGAACAAGTTCTAAAAGTTGACGGTATCTCTCAGGAACTAGATCAAGCTCCTGTTGTGATCGAGGGTAGAACGATGGTTCCACTTCGTTTTATAGTAGATGCTTTAGGTGGAGAAGTCACGTGGGATTCGATTGAGAAGAAAGTCATTTTAATAAAAGAGGATCAGTTAATAGAATTATGGATTAACGATCCAGCTATTAATTTAAATGGGAATAAAGTAACCTCTGATGTTCCACCTACTGCTATTAATAATCGTACGATGGTTCCATTGCGATTCGTTTCAGAATTTTTTGGTTGGAAAGTAGGCTGGGATTCATCGACAAATAAAATCACAATGGAATAAATATTGACATCAATTTACTTTATTCTTTTCTTAATTATGGTAGTATAAAGATATAGGCATCATATTTCGACAATAGTAGACTTTTATGGTGTTTCAACACCATGGAAGACTACTATTTATAGGTATATAAGTATTTAATACCTATATTTTCTCTATAGAGAATCTACATACATAATAATTTCGGCTTGAAATAACTGACGGGAGTAGGATATAGTGGGGAACTTGGATGCTATCGATAAAGTCATAACAAGAACAATGGAAGTCATGGATGATAGCAAGTATCAAATTTATGAAATCTCTGAAAGCGCTCGCTCTGAGTTAGAAGTTCTTAATAATGAGTTAATTAAAGTCATGGGAGAAATCGACAAAGTTATAAGTATTGTTGATGAATTTGAATTGAAATTTAGAGATGCTAGAAATAGACTCTCGGAAGTAAGTCGAGATTTGCATCAGTATGGAGAAAACGATATTCGAAAAGCCTATGAAACAGCTAATAGCTTTCAAATTGAGTTAATTGTTTATCGTGAAAAGGAAAAAAATCTGAAAGATCGAAGAGATGAATTGCACCAAAGAATTAAAAATATCGAAGGCACAATTCATCGAGCAGAAAACGTTGTTTCTCAAATGAATGTTGTGGTTGATTATTTAAAAGGGGACTTGAACCAAGTTTCACGAATTTTAGAAACAGCTAAAAACAGACAACTGATCGGATTGAAGATTATTTTGGCACTAGAGGAGGAAAGAAAGAGAATTTCCCGGGAAATTCATGATGGAATTGCTCAATCTATGGCGAATTTAGTATTAAGAACCGAAATTGTCGAACGTATGGTAAGTAAAAAGAAATATGATACGTTAATGGATGAGTTCATTGATTTTAAAAATCAAATGAGGTCAGGCCTAGAAGAAGTAAGAAAGATAATTTTTAATCTACGGCCAATGGCTTTGGATGATTTAGGGCTTGTTCCAGCACTCAGAAAGTATTTACATGATTTTGAGGAAAAATATGTAATAAATACTTCTATTGATGTTCATGGACACGAAATTCGCTTATCATCAGCAATGGAAGTAGCGATCTACCGGTTTGTGCAGGAGTTTTGTTCAAATACATATAAACATGCCGAAGCCTCTCAAATTAAATTAGATATTACCTTTGAAGAAGAGATGATCTCGATAACTTTAGAGGATGATGGTCTAGGATTTGATGTAGAACAAATGGAACTAAAAATTCTTGGTGGCAGCCATTATGGGATTATAGGTATGCGCGAGCGGGTAGAACTTCTTGAAGGAGAGTTTGAAATCCGTTCTGCATCAAATAGAGGTACCCAAATTACGATGAAGGTACCTGTCAATGCAAGTGAAGAAAAGGAGTGAGATAGTATGAATGATGATCATAAAGTAAGAGTGATCATTGCAGATGACCACGCTCTTTTTAGGGAAGGGTTAAAAAGAATACTAGAAATGGAGGATCAGTTGGAAGTCATAGCTGAATGTGGGGATGGCAGCGAAGTATTAGGATGCTGTAAAAAGTATAAACCCGACGTTCTTTTATTAGACATTAATATGCCAAATGAAAATGGTGTAATCACAACAGAGAAGGTCACTCAACATTTTCCTTTTGTAAAAATTGTTATTTTATCTATTCATGATGACGAAAGTTACGTATTTGAAACCCTAAAAAAAGGGGCATCTGGTTACTTATTGAAAGATATGGAATCAAATGAGTTAATTCATGCTGTTAATTCTGTAGTGAAGGGGTATTCATACATACATCCTAAAGTATCTGGTAAATTAATCAACCACTTAAGAAGAATGACATACTTAAATGAAACAGGCATTGCCAAACCAAAGGAGCAGCAATCCACAACTTCTAATGTACGATACATATATGATTTGGAAAATCCTCTAACAAAGAGAGAAGCAGAGGTTTTGTGCTTGATGGCAGAAGGCAGAAACAACAAAGCAATAGGCGAGCAATTATTTATTAGTGAAAAAACAGTAAAAAATCATGTGAGCAGCATATTACAGAAATTAGAAGTGGAAGATCGTACTCAAGCTGTAATTAACTCAATTAAAAAAGGTTGGGTAACACTTTAAAGAGAGATACAAAAATTTCGTTTGATTATTATTTTATTCCCTCAGACCTCTTTTTGCATATCCAATTGGAACTCTACAATCCCTAATGGCATATGATGGCATATAAGGGAGGTAGACATGTGATGATAGCTGGAATCTTTACGATTATAGGAATTTATGCTTTATGTGCACTAATCGTTCATGTTTCCCATTATTTTCACCTTAAAAAAAAGGGAGAGATCGAACTTCAGAAAGTTCACTATGTCATCATTTCATATCAAAATGAAAAATTAATTGAATGGGTTCTTCGCTCTATCTTTTTCTTTTTTTGGTTTCATGGCAAAGAGGTAAAAATAACCGTTGTGGACAAAGGTTCAACAGATGATACACTTGCCATAACAAATCGAATGATTTTGCATAAGGATTTACAAATTAAAAGTGTTTCAATAAATGAAAGAATTAATTTAGAAAATAAAATTATTGATAAAAATGTAACTGTTATTGACTTAACAAAGGATATAGGTTTGCAAAATAACCCATTGCTTTAAAGCGCTACATCTAATTAAAAATTATCGGAGTGAAGAACACCCGATCAGCAATAAGCTGATTGGGTGTTTTTTTATGAACAGGATGGTCATATGCCAGTTACCAGTTCATGGATGAATTAGTGTCAGAATTGTCATATGGATGTGGATGTTATTAATGGGGGTACAATTTTACTCATACCAAGTGAGATGGAGGTATTTATGAAAGTTCAATTATATGCTGTAAACCATTCAAGGGATCAAAACGGTATGCGAATTGATTGGAAGTGGTACGTATCATTTAAGATGCAAGTAGATGTTCAATATTGGTTCAAACAAAGAAATCACCCATATCTAATTGTGCTTAAACCAAAATTACCGTTAGGTATTGCCTTGATTTATTGTAAATTGCATCATTCTTTTGGTCCATTGAAACATTTTAATCAAGATATACCACAATTGACTAAGAATTGGATTCGTTTTATGCTCTTACATCAGGAGCATGTACAGTTAAGTGAAAAACTACAGAAACAGCTAACCTTCCAAATGGTTCAATCTACTCAATATAACAATGGTATGGATTCCACCATTAATCCAAACTTGGAAAGAGAAATTAAACAATCCATTCAAGGTAGAGAATTATTACTAGCAGAATTTATTCATGTATTAAAAAAGTTAGGTTGCACAATCGAAGATCAATGGTCTTCTATCATTCAATACTTATATTTAAATGAACAAATTGAAATAAAAAGTGGGGTAACAATGAACCTGAAGAAATCACTCCCTTGGTTACAGCAGCAAAAAGAAATAACTTGTCATCGTTGTGGTAGTGGTAAAGAGAACATGTACCAAACATTATGTTTATTTTGTGAAGAACATTGTTTGTATTGTGAGCATTGCATTACGATGGGGAAAAGCAGGTATTGTACACCGCTAATTCGAGGGAAATCTTTATCCTATATGAAATCACAATCCTCAATAATTAAGATTCATCCTATAAGCAATTTGAAACATTGGAATTTAAGTGAACCTCAATTGGCAGCAGTGAGAACTGCATGCAAATTTTTAAATGAAACCAAACATCGAATTTCTACAAAAAAACCTTCCTACTTTTTAATTTGGGCAGTGACTGGGGCAGGGAAAACGGAGATGGTGTTTCCATTAATCCAACAAGAAATAAACAAAGGTCATCAAGTGATGCTGGCTACACCCCGAAAAGATGTGGTTCTAGAATTACAGCCACGTTTACAAAAAGCTTTTCCTTATTTACATATCGTAACTTTGTATGGTGGAAGTCCACAAAAATGGGAGGAGGGCAATTTATTTATTGCTACAACACATCAGTTGCTTCGTTTTTGGCAAAAGTTTGATTGCATCATTGTTGATGAACTAGATGCTTTTCCTTTTCATAACAATGAGATGTTACAGTATGCTGCAATGAAAGCAAGTAAACCACATGGGAAATACATCATGTTATCAGCCACACCTCCTACTCAGATGATCAAATTAGTAGAACAAGATCAACTTCCGCATATAAAAGTGCCAGTCAGATACCACCGCCATCCGTTGCCTATCCCACAAAGAGTATCTTTCCCGTCTTTACAACAAATTTGTTCAAATGATCAAATGGAATTCACATCATTAAAAGGAGTCCTTCATAAATACCGAGTAGAAAAAGTGTTATTACATCATATTAGAGAAACGATACATAGGGGAGCGACTAGTTTCATATTTCTACCTAAAATAAAGTATATCAACCCATTTGTTGACTACTTAAGAACAAAATTTAAGGAAGTAAATATACAAGGTGTTTCGTCAATCGATAAACAACGGGAACAGAAAGTGCAAGCCTTTCGAAATAGAGAAATTGAAATCTTAGTGACAACTACGATATTAGAAAGAGGGGTTACTGTACCTAATACGGATGTTTATATTATTGATGCGGATTCCAACATGTTTGATGAAGCAGCTTTAGTGCAAATGGCAGGACGGGCGGGGAGATCAATGCAATATCCTGATGGTAAAGTGTACTTTTACTCAAATGAGAAAACGAAAAGTCAGGTAGTAGCTATGAAACAAATTAAACAGATGAATACATTAGCTAAGCAAAAAGGGTACCTAAAAGAGCAATACTATAGAAAAGATAGGGGGGATTTCAATGTTTGAAGACAAGCCTCATTTTATTCAAACTCAACTACGGTTTCTGCGTTCAATCTTTTCTAATAACTTAAATACATGTTTGATTTGCAAAGAAACTGCCCCAACTTACCAAACCTTATCCTTATGTAATACATGTGCATCAATGATACCGTGGATATCCAAAGTTATTTGCCCCATTTGTGGACGATTTGAAGTTTGTTATGATTGTGTTCGCAAATCAAACACCTATTATGAATACAGTCGAAGTGCAGTGGAATACAATGAAACCATGCGTGAATGGTTGGCATTATATAAATATAGAGGGAATGAAAGACTTGAAAGTCTATTTATAAAAATGTTTGATTATGCATTTCAGTTGTTATTAATGTCCACGTCATTAAAAAATTACCCTATACACTGCTTTACCTATATCCCGCTAAGTGAGCAAAGATTACAAGAAAGAGGTTTTAATCAAGCAGAACGATTTGCACGAGGTCTGAGTAGACTACACCAAATTCCCGTTATTGAGCTTATAAAAAGAGTTCGTCATACTGAAAAACAAAGTGTAGGTTCTTGGTCAAATCGTTTTTCTAATATACAAGGAGCCTTTGTGATAAATGAAAAAGAAGTGAAACGAATAAATAAGAAGAGGGTTATGCGTATCGTTGTGATTGACGATGTATATACAACGGGTAGTACGTTAAATGAATATGCCAAGGTGATTACAGCTCACTTGCCCGCTAAAGTTTATGGGGTGACTTGGGCAAGATAATGTTTAAGTATATTTTTCGTAAGGGAGTATAAATCTAGGATGGTATATAAATGAATTTTCACAAAACTGTATAGTGTTATAATATGGATATTAGTAAAAATCATTTACAATATACATAAAAATAGGTACAATGTTAGACCTGATTATAGATAGCTTTATTTCATAGATGGAATAGACATACTAATAAAGGAGAATCAATATGCCATTCACTTTCTCACATCCTCTATATGCCCTTCCACTAAAATGGATCAAACCAAAGTATTTTTGTGTTACAGGCCTCGTACTAGGAAGTATGTCCCCTGATTTTGAGTATTTCATAGCATTGGAACCCTACCGAACAATAGGTCACTCGGTAACAGGATTATTTGTACAAGCCATTCCACTAAGTATTTTATTTGTTTTTATTTTTCATAAAATAATGATTAAAGCCCTATCATTACATTTACCAAGACTCTATAACTTAGATATGAGGTCCTATCAAGTGTTCCATTCATGGGAGTTAAATACGTTTCGAAAATGGATTGTTTTTTTAACCTCAGTAGTTATTGGCTTCTTTTCTCATATTTTTATAGATGCGTTTACACATACAAGTGGATATTTTGTTTTAAAATTTTCTTTTTTATCAAATACAATAAATGCGATACCTGTTTATAAGTTACTTCAGCACACATTATCTTTATCAGGTCTTGTCTTCTTAACCCTCCTTTGTTTCCAAGTATTGCATAAACAAAATAATGTAAATAGAAAAACAATCATTAGTCAAAATCAAAAGCTAAAATACTGGAGTATTGTTCTATTCATTGCTTTGATAGTTACTATGTTGAAACTTGTATTCACATCTAGCAATAATATAATTGGAATCCTAGTCGTATCACCCATTTCTGGAATGTTATTAGGCATATTTGCAGCATCATTGTTTTATAAAATAAATAAAAGGAGAAATATAAAATGATAGAAACTGATCGTCTCATCTTTCGAAAGTACACATTGAAAGATTTAGATTTCTTAATCTCTATGACCTCTGATCCAGAAATGATGAAATATATTGGTAAAGGAACAACCTGGACCGAGGATTTTACGAAAGAACGAATGAAATTATGGATGAACAGATATGAAGAAGGTCATATTAGTTTAATGTTAGCGATTAGAAAATCAGATCAATCTTTTATTGGACATGCAGGACTACTTCCACAAGAAGTAGAAGGGAAAGATGAACTAGAAGTTGGTTATTGGATTGCTAAACCCTATTGGGGTCAAGGTTATGCTTCCGAAGCAGCTATCGCTTGGAAGGAATACGGGATGAATCATTTAGGGAAAGATAGATTAATTTCACTTATAAAACTTGGAAACACAGGGTCACAGAATGTCGCAAAGAAAAACGGGATGTCCTTAGAAAAAGAAATCGTTTTTCATGAGGTAGAAGCAGAGATGTGGTCCATTCATCGATAAAATAAAGTTCAAGGTGTGTCCTTTAGAAAGGAATGAATGACATGAAGAAATGGGTCTTAATATCCTTTGTTTTAGTAATTAGCTTTCTCACAGCTTGTCAGAGTGCTGATCCCCTAGATTTAAGTCAGTCTCCACCAACAGATAATCCAGAGTCTAACCCTGCAGAGGAGACAGCTCCAAAAGATTCGGGTTCACCAAATGATGATCAATCTTCTTTTATAGAAGATGAACAAGAACAAGATCCAATCATTCAACAACTTGAACAAATGACATTAAAACAAAAAATCGGTCAACTTTTTGTAGTTGGTTTTGATGGTTTGACACCAAATGATCAAATTAAAACCTTGATTCAAAAGCACCATGTTGGTGGCATTATTTTATTTAGTAGAAATATTGAAACAAGTAAGCAGCTTTTACAGCTAACCAATGATTTAAAGCAATTAAATCAGTCCAATCAAATCCCTTTATTTATCTCTGTAGATGAAGAAGGCGGTAGAGTATCTCGTTTGCCAAGTAATGCGACCAAATTTCCGTCTAATTTATTTATAGGGGGGAAGGGTAATCCTGTACTAACTCATGATATCGGATTAGTGATTGGTAATGAATTAGCCGCACATGGTTTTAATATGGATTATGCACCTGTTTTTGATGTTTTCAGTAATCCCCAAAATACAGTTATCGGAGACCGTGCTTATGGAACAACACCAGAGATTGTTAAAGAACATGGAAACGCATTGATGTTCGGTTTGCAAAAATCGAATGTCATTCCTGTAGTGAAACATTTCCCTGGTCACGGTGATACTATTATTGATTCACATAAGGGTTTACCTGTTGTTCATAAAACGGTAGAACAGCTGAAAGAAATGGAACTACAACCATTTCAAGGAGCAATTCAGGAAGGAGCAGATGTAGTAATGGTTGCCCATATCCAATACCCTAATATAGATGGAAGTGGGAAACCTGCGTCATTATCTAAAACAATCATAACGGAGTTATTACGAAATGAAATGGATTTTCAAGGTGTTGTTATCACGGATGATATGGAAATGGGAGCGATTAAAAAATATTACGGAGCAGGGGAAGCTGCTGTATATGCTGTTCAAGCTGGGGTGGATCTTTTACTTTATTCACATCAATATGATTTGCAATTAGAAGCAATACAATCAATAGAAGTTGCTGTTGAAACTGGAGAAATTTCTTTACAACAGTTAAATGAAAGAGTAGAGAGAATATTAAGGTTAAAGGAGAAATATCACTTAAATGATTACCCTTTATCTGAAGCAGGTCTTGAGATTATAGGTTCTGAGGAACACCAAGCTGTAAGAGATCAGTTAATGGATTAAATAGTGCATTTTCAATAAGTGAGTGGTATAATATGTATATTAAAAGATACAATAAAAAAGAGCCGGGTGCCAGCCGACTCCGTGTACAACTCATTTTGGTAGGGACTCCTTCCGAAATAAAAAATTTGGAGGAAATAACCCATTAGGCGGTCAACCTAAAGCGGGTTATTTCCTTTTTTCGACATATGTCAATAACGCCAGAAGAAATATTCCGAACATGATCATATCGACAAAGGAAATGATCGTAAGCATCACCTCCTTATCAGGAAGGAGCTTATTCCCACTCAAGTTGAAGGTTTACCAGGAATATTATACCATAATTTTCTACATTTTAATGTAAAAATCGACAATTCAGTATACACGCAAACCTTCTTCAGGTATTATATTAAATAAAAAATATTTTGGTAGGATTGATAGAAATCTGAGGTGTATATTATGTCTATAGATCAATTAAATAATTGTATAAATTGCGGTCGTTTATTTGTAAAAAACGTTAGTAACATTTGTCCAAGATGTGTAGAAGATATCAATCAACAATATGAAAGATGTGCGGAATATATAAAAGAAAACCGTGCATGTACGATTTATGAATTAAGTGAAGAAACAGATGTATCCGTTCGACAAATCACACAATTTATTCATGAAGGTAGAATCTTAATCAGTGACTTAGAAAACTTAGGTTATCCTTGTAATTCATGCGGCCAATTAATAAAAGTAGGAAGAGTATGTGATAACTGCAGTCTTAGAATTGCAAGAGAGGTTCGTGATGTAACAAGTAGAAATGCTGAAGATAATCAAGAAGAGGTGAAAGCTTCTTATCTTCACAAAAACAGCAGCATCAAAAAGAAATTTTAAAATAATATCTATAAAGTTTCTCACTAAACTTGCCGATAATAATAGTAAATGACTATCGGCTAATTTGTATGTAATGATATGTGAGGTGATCCACATGAAAATTAATAAAATCAATCCAGTTAATGCGATTCAAAATTATCGTCAACAGCAGGATATAAACCAAGAAAAGAAAGCCAGCAAAAAGGCTATGCAGCGGGATGAAGTGCAAATTTCACCTGAAGCGAAGGAACTGCTAGATGCAAAACCGACCGAACGTGAAGAGAAAATTGAAGATTTAAAACAAAGCGTCTCTAATGGGACGTATCAAGTAGATACCAATAAAATCGCAGAGAAACTATTACCGTATTTCAAAAAACAATGAAAAAGGTGAGAGAGCATGTCAGTTTATGACATCGTACAACATTTAGAAACGTTGGATCAGCTTCACTTCAACTTAATAGAGCTTGGTAAGCAAAAAAAACAAATCATAATCGATAATAATATAGAAGAACTTTCGAAAATCATGAATCAGGAGTCAACGCTGCTAAAGCAAATTACTGAAGTAGATGCTAAACGAATAAAGGTTGTTGAAAACATCTTAAAACAAAAAGGAATGCAGCCTACTCCTAACCTTACCATTACAGAGTTAACAAGATTTATCATTGATCCAGAGGAACAAAAAGCTTTGAAGGCAGCACAGAATAAACTTTTGAGTACTATGGATGAAATGAAACAAGTGAATAAATTAAATCAACAATTAATTGAACAATCTTTATCTTATATCAATGTGACATTGGAAACGGTACTAGGCACAGCAGATGAAAATGTGACTTATCAAAATCCATTAGAGAATAAACATGCATCTCGTAAAGGAATATTTGATATTAAAGGTTAATTAATATAGATCGGACTAATTTGCAAAGGGGAATACATATGGGATCTACATTCGGAGGAATAGAAATCGCCAAACGTTCTTTAACCGCTCAGCAAACGGTAATGAATACGATTGGGCATAATATAGCAAATGCAAATACAGTGGGATATACTAGACAATCCGTAAATCTTGTCGCTTCTAAACCTATGGAAGCTCCAGGTTTAATGAGAAGTACAAACCCAGGTCAAATTGGACAAGGGGTAGATTTTGATTCCATTAATAGAATTAGAGACAGCTTTTTAGACGATCAGTATCGAAATGAACAGAAATATCTAGGAGAATGGTCTATTAAAGAAGATACATTACAAAAATTAGAAGCTATTTTTAACGAACCTTCTGAAACAGGCTTAACGCAAGTTCTCGAGAAGTTTTGGAACGCATGGCAAGATGTTAGTAATGATCCAGAGAATGTTACAGCACGTACTGCCTTAAAAGAAAATGCATTGGCGTTAACAGATACTTTGAATCAATTAGATAAACAGCTCCATGATTTTGCAAACGATTTAACTGAAAATATGAATGTGAAAATGACAGAAGCAGATAATATGCTAACGCAAATTACAAATTTAAATAACGAGATTTTCAGAATAGAAGGAATGGGTGATAATGCAAATGATCTAAGAGATCAGAGAGATGTTCTTGTGGACAAGCTTTCCAATATTGTAAATATCGATGTTTCTGAAACAGAAAGTGGCTACTCAATCACTATGGGTAGCATTAGTTTAGTAAATGGGATTAACAAAGAATTTACATTTGACGAAGCCTCTTTAAACAGCAGCATTTCTTCTGGAGATTTAAATAGCGGTGAACTATACGGTATGGTTCAATCAAGGGATGAATATATAGCAGAATATGCTTTTCAAATAGATGCCATGGTTAAAGCATTGGTAGAAGGGGATGTAGAAGTTACCCTTCCTGAGGGTTCTATTATTCCTGAAGGGACAATCTTAAATGGCATTACTTATACTGGAACAATAGAAGATAGAACACTAGGATCAGATACAACCGTAACAGTCAAAGGTTTGAATGGGATACATGAATTAGGTTACTCTCTTGAAGACCCTCCACAAACAGGCACTCCATTTTTTACTTTAAAAGAGGGTGCTACGGAATGGGATGCAAGCAGTATTACTGTAAATCCAGAAATACAGGACAATCCTTCAAAAATTGCTTCATCGTCAAGAGTTGACGAAAGTGGTAATGTAATCTTCGGAAATAATGATATTTCCTTATTAATTGGGGGAATGAAAAACATAGATTTAAGTTACACTTCAGGCACAGCAGGAGATCCAGTATTGTCTAACGGCACTTTTGATGAATTTTTCCGATCCATGATTGGGCAATTAGGTGTACAATCTCAGGAGGCAAGTCGACAAGTAGATAATCAACTAGTGTTGGTACAACAAGTTGAAATCAATCGCTTATCCGTGAGTGGAGTATCTTTAGATGAGGAATTAGCGGATATGATCAAATTTGAACAAGCATATAATGCTTCCGCACGAATGATGACAACGATTGATGAATTGTTAAATAAATTAATCAATGGAACAGGTCGAGTAGGGCTATAGAAAGCTGATTGAAGGAGTCGTTGAAGATGAGAGTTACTTCAGGAATGATGAATACACAATTATTAACGAATTTAAATAATAACCTTGAAAGAATGACGAAATATCAAGAGCAATTATCCTCTACAAAAAAATTAAATAAACCTTCAGATGATCCAGTTGGTGTTACTTATGCTCTAAGATACAGATCCGATCTATCAGCAAACAAACAGTATACGGAGAATGTAAGTTCAGCACTTTCTTGGTTAGAGTATTCTGACTCCATTTTAGATCAAACAAACGATGTATTAGATCGTGTGCGAGAACTAACAGTACAAGCCTCTAATGGAACGAATGATGATGCAGCACTTAATTCCATAAAAGAAGAAATGGAAGAACTATATGGACAATTAGTTACGATTGGAAACAGTGAGTTTAATGGAAAGTATGTTTTTAACGGACAACAAACAAATATAAAACCGTATACTGAAGGCAATGCAAAAAATGAGTCCACGGATACGGGTCAGATCCTATATGCAATTGGAGAAGGGACGAAGATGGCTGTAAACGTAACAGGGGATCAAGTATTTGGTGGATTAAACCCGGATGGTACACCACAAGAAGATAATGCATTTAAAGTCATCGATGATATTCTGACTCAATTAGAAAACGGAGATTTTGATGCTCTTTCAAATAGCTTAGGAACACTTGACTCTCGAATAGACAAGCTATTGAGTGTTCGTGCGGAGGTTGGAGCAAGAACGAATCGAGTGGAACTGACTAAATCTCGATTAGAGGATAACGATATTAATCTTCAAACTGTACTTTCTAAAACAGAAGATGCTGACTTAGCATTTGTAATAACTAAATTAACGGAGAGTGAGTATGTATATCAAGCGGCACTTTCTGTTGGCGCTAATATGATCTCTGTAAGTTTAGTAGATTTTCTAAGATAAAAAGGTGGTAGGTTCACATGGCTTCTATTCCTCGTATCCAAATATTCCAGCAATATGCTCAGATTGGCTTAGACATTACGCAAGGTAAAACTGAGATGAAGATGCCTAGAGCTACGTTTGAAATGAATTCTAACAATCCCAAAACGTTGGTTACTTCCAGTGGAAAAGCTGAATTAAGAATTAATCAAGATAGAGCTTGGGATGCTATGGCTATTGGAGACCATTTAGCCTATATGCAAAATGTATATCAACAGGGAAAACAGATTTCATTGCAGGGAATAGAACGTAGGGTACAAAATGGGGACAGATTAGCTGCCATTCATTTAGGTGGAAATCCAATTGGGGAAATTGCCAAACAACAAGCATTTGCTGAAGTACCTGTGTACACTACAGGACCTGCCTCAAGACTAAATGTGGACGTTCAAGTTAACCCAACTAAAACAGAGATCGGTTTAGAACGAGGTTCGGTAGAGCTCCAATCACAACATATTCCGTTTGAAATTTCTCGTGATCAAAGCAAAGTAGATGTATATTTGTTACAAAAGAATTCTCTTGATATACAACCTCCACAAATGGATATGCAAATATAATAAATATTGAAAACTATAGTGTAAATTTTCCTATAGTTTTTTTGATACTTAAAATATTAAATTGATTTTCAAATTCTAAGGGTTCGATAGTTTTTGTTGTTATAATGTAAAGAATATGAAAATGAGATAGGAGAGTGAATTTAAATGAAAATAAAAACGAAACATTTTGGAGAAATAGAAATTGATGAGAGCAAGATTATGACATTTACTAAAGGATTACTAGGTTTCGAAGATGTAAAAAGTTATGCATTGCTTAAACTAGATCAAGAAATCCCTTTAACCTATATGCAGGCTGTTGAAGAGCAAAATTTAAATTTTATTATATTAGATCCTTTTCAATTTTTTAAGGATTACAATGTAGAGTTATCTAATGAAATACAAAAAGAATTGGACATTAAAGAGCCTTCAGAAGTTGCGATTTGGTCACTTGTATCGATTCAAGATAACTTAGAAAATGCTACATGTAACTTAATAGCCCCACTTGTGATAAACATCAGAACAAAACAAGGTAAACAAATCATCCTTCACAATTCTAGTTATACTACAAAGCATACTTTTATTCCTAAAAAAGCTGAAGTGGAGGGTGGATAAACATGTTAGTGCTGACAAGAAAAAAAGGACAATCCATCATGATCGGAGATGACATTGAATTAACCATCATTGAAACAGAAGGGGAAACCGTTAAAGTAGGAATTTCGGCCCCTAAAGAGGTACAAGTTTATAGGTCTGAAGTATATGAATCGATCAAACTTTCGAACCAAGAAGCTGCGAATTTGAAGGTTGATCCGACAAAATTACAAGCATTGTTTCAAAAAAAGACATAAATCAAACTTTTTTTTAAAAATTTTAATTTAACTATAAAGTTTTTAACTAGTTCGTTCGATATATATAGTAAGCTTATTTTACTAGGTAAATTTACCCAACAAAATAGCAAACCACACGGATGTGGGAAAACATTAAATTTCAAGGAGGAAGAATATTATGATTATTAATCACAATATTACAGCTTTAAACACGTACAACCAATTAAGTTCAGCAAACTCAAGTACAGGCAAAGGAATGGAGAAACTATCATCTGGTCTTCGTATAAACCGTGCAGGAGACGATGCAGCAGGCCTTGCAATTTCTGAAAAAATGAGAGGTCAAATTCGAGGTTTAGACCAAGCTTCTCGTAATGCACAAGATGGAATCTCTTTAATTCAAACTGCTGAGGGTGCTTTAGACGAAACCCAATCTATCGTACAACGTATGCGTGAACTATCCGTTCAGGCAGCGAATGATACGTATACGGATGCAGATCGTGCAGAACTTCAAAAAGAAGTAGATGAATTAATTAGTGAAGTTGACAGGATTGCATCAGATACAGAGTTCAATACGAAGAATTTACTAGATGGTTCACAAGCAGGGGCTGAAGTTGTAGGTGGATCTGCTGCAGACATGACTGCAAACTATACTAGTGCTAATGCAACATTAGAAATTGATGATAATGCAATTACACTTACTAGTGTTAATGCACTAGATGGTTCAGGTACTGCTATTGACCCTACAGCATTCTTAGCTGCATTAAATACTGACTTATCAGGTTCTGGTTACACAGCTACAATTGATGGAAGTAATGTTTTGACTATCAGTAGTGATGATGGTTCTGGATTTCAAATTACTACTACTGCTAATTTAGGTCTTTCAGTAGGTTCTTCTACAGGTGATGCATTAAGTTTCCAAATAGGTGCAAATCAAGGTCAGAACATTAGTTTCACTATTTCTGACATGTCAGCATCAGCATTAGGTATTGATTCTATCGATATTTCAACAAAAGATGGAGCAGATGCGGCAATTTCAGTACTAGATTCAGCAATACAATCTGTTTCAACAGAACGAGCTAAATTAGGTGCCAATCAAAACCGTTTAGAACATACAATTAATAATTTAGGTACAGCATCTGAGAACCTAACTGCGGCAGAATCACGTATCCGTGATGTAGATATGGCAAAAGAAATGATGTCCTTTACAAAAGATAACATCTTAAGTCAGGCTGCAACAGCAATGTTAGCTCAAGCAAACCAATTACCTCAAGGAGTTCTTCAACTTCTAGGTTAATATTAACTACTTTGAATTTCCTAAAAGATCCTAGAATACATTCTAGGATCTTTTACTTGTTTAATGTATTTTAACGATCCTACCTAACAAATAATCACTTATTAACCGATATAAATGATATAGAAAGAATCAAGGAGGATTTCTGATGAGTATGAACGTTTCATTTGATTCAAAATCATCTAACATTTCTCTTTCTTCAAATGAAGGGGTAAATCAGACAAATGAAAATTCCTTTAGAGTTAATCCATCATCAGAGTCAGAACAGCTTGCTAAAACGGTAAAACAACTTAAATTAAAGGAAGCTGAAGGTGAAACACTATCTATTAGTGAAAAGCAGCTGGTGAGATTAGTAGAGCAATCTAATAAAGCCATGTCACTATCATCTACTTCGTTAGAATATTCTGTGCATGAGGTCACAAATGATATTATGGTGAAGGTGTTAGATAAAGAAACCGGAGAGTTAATTCGTGAGGTTCCACCTGAAAAAATAGTAGATTTACTTGCCAAAAGTCTGGAGATGGCAGGAATTATCATAGACGAACGACGTTAGTTAGGAGAATGACTTATGGAAATAAGATTTACGGGTTTAGCTTCAGGTATTGATACTGAATCCATTGTTACTGAATTAATGAAGGTTGAGCGTTTAAAACTAACGAAACTTGAAAGAAATAATCAAGAAACGGAATGGAGAAGGCAAGATTATTTAGATATAAATGCTAAGATTTTAGATTATCGCAATAATAAAGTGTTTAATTTCACGTTAGAAGGAACATTATCCTCTAAACAAACTCAATTATATGGGGATACGGGTTCCATTACTGCAAAAGCAAGTACTAGTGCAGTAAATGGGAGGATTCAAGTTGAAGTAAAGTCATTAGCTACAGCTGCAACTAACTATAGTAAAGATCCGATTGCTGTAGATGGTTTTGTTTCAGACGATTCTCTACAAAGTCAAGATGCTCTTTTAAACGGTGCACCAACTTTATCCGAAACATATACATTTGCTATTAACGGAACAGAAATAGAGGTAAACACAGCTGAAGATTCATTAGATGATATTATAGAAAGAATTAATAAAAATACGGATGTAAGTGCGTATTATAGTGATGCAGAAAAGAAAATTTCATTTGTTGCTAACGAAACTGGTGCTTCTACGATTGATTTTACTGATTTAGACGGAGATTTCCTTACAAATATACTGAAAGTTGATTCGACAAATGAATTAGCTGGTACTGATGCTGAAGTGTATATAAATGGACTACAGACATTTCAGAGCAGTAATAAGTTTGATGTAAATGGAGTAGCAGTCACTATACAAGAAATTGGTTCTCCAACTACAATTGAAGTATCTAATGATGTAGATTCAATTGTTGAATCTGTTAATCAATTTATTGAAGAATATAATGAAATATTAAATACATTGCAGGAAAAAATCGGTGAAGATAAAGATTATGACTATTATCCTCTTTCAGATGAAGAGAAGGATGAATTAACAGAGGATGAAATAGAAAAATGGGAAGAGCAAGCAAAAAGTGGTTTGTTAAAAAATGATGACTATATAACAAAAGCTATTGATGCGATGAGATCAATTTCATATACATCTGTAGATACTGGAAGTGATATCTACAATACTTTGAGCTCCATAGGTATTACAACAGGTAATTATCAAGAAAAAGGAAAGTTATATTTGGATGAAAGTAAACTTCGTGAAGCAATTGAAGTGGATTCTGAAGCCGTAGTTAACATGTTTGCTGTAAATTCATCCTCTGACGAAAATACGGAGGGTGCAGGAGTAGGTGAAATTATTTATGATGCCCTTGGGGATACATTAAAAGAAATTGCAGATGTTGCAGGTAGTTCTAGCACATCCTTTGATGACAGTATTTTAGGTAAAGAAATGAAAGAACTAGATCAAGACATATATGATTGGGAAAATCGGTTAATAGATATTGAAGAACGTTATTACGCTCAGTTTACAGCAATGGAATTAGCCATAGATACCTATAATAGTCAACTTGAATACATATTGAGTGCATTTGGTGGACAACAAGCATAATAGGATAGGGGGAGTTTTAGATGTACCAAAACCAACAAAACAAATACTTACAAACATCAATACAAACCGCATCACCAGCAAAGTTATTAATTATGTTATACGATGGGGCCATTAAATTTAGTAAATTAGCTATTGCAGCGATTGAAGATAAAAATTTTGAAGCTGCGAATACAAACATTGTGAAAGTACAAAATATTATTAATGAATTTATGGTCACTTTAGATCAAAAAGCGGATATTGCTAAAGATTTAATGAAATTATATGAGTACATAATGCATCGTACAACTGAAGCAAATATGAAAAAGGATGTACAAATTATTGAGGAAGTCATAGATTTCCTACAACAGTTAAAAGAAACATGGGTAGAAGCAAGTAAATCATTGAACAAAGAGTCGAAAGAGATTCAGTATGGATAAGCTGATCTCACAATTAGAGGAACTAACAAAACAAACCTTTGACCAACTTAACTCCATGAATTACGAACAGTTAGAACAGTTTGTGCAAAAACGGGAAAAAATTATCAACCAAATAAAAAATATTAAAATTTCAAATGAACATAAACAAAAATATCAGAAACTGATTCAAAACATCACTCAGTATGATAAACAAATTTTAGAAAAAATGAAAAAATTAAAAGACGAAGCATCACAAGAACTTCATAAAATACGATCTGGAAAAAAACAAAAAACAGCATATCAAAATGCGTATACTGCAGACAGTGTATTTTTTGATAAAAAAAAATAATAACACACTAAGAAGGAACAAACAGAAGCTCTAACATAGATAGGGCTTTTTTGTTTTGTATTGATGTCAGAATCGTAAAATGAACATATCCACAGGTTGATTTACTTAATTTTTATAAAATAATACCTAAATAACCAATATTATCAATATATGTAATTGATAATATATAAAAAATAGTCTTTAACATTAAGTATGTTATAAAATAATCCACATTATCCACAAAATCGATATAAAGACCTGTGGATTATGTGGACAAATATGTGAATAACCAATGAAAACAAGCTTTCATTTAACTCACTAACTGTTTATATCCTAATTTTCGAAAAACATTAACAATTTTAAGCTCTAGGGATTTTGAACAGATTATATGAATATGATAAAATAAGATTAGGAAGGAGGAGTTACTTTATGAAATATAATATCCGTGGAGAAAACATTGAAGTGACTAGCGCTTTAAGAGATTATGTAGAGAAAAAGATAGGTAAATTGGAAAGATATTTTGATGCTCCCCCTACATCAGATGTACATGTAACATTAAGTGTTTTAAAAGGTTTACAGAACGTTGAGGTGACCATTCCATTAACTGGTGTGATTTTACGAGCAGAGGAAAAAAACGAGGACATGTATGCTTCTATTGATTTGGTTTTAGACAAATTGGAGAGACAAATCAGAAAGCATAAAACAAAAGTAAATCGTAAATTCCGTCAAGAGGGTAGTTTAAGAACACTATTTAAAGAAAATGGAAACTTATTTTCTCAAACAAATTTAGAGGAAGAAGATGACCTCGAAGTAGTAAGAAACAAAAAGTTTACTTTGAAACCAATGGATTTAGAAGAAGCAATTTTACAAATGAATATGGTTGGACATAATTTTTTCGTTTTCTCAAATATGGATACACAAGATGTAAATGTAGTATATAAAAGAGATGATGGTAAATACGGTTTAATTGAACCAGCAAAATAAGAACTAAATTATATACATGACTAAAAAGCTTGATCCTTTGGGGATCAGGCTTTTTAATTGCTTACTATTCTTCCTAACTAGGCTAATTACAGTTGTGCAAGTGGAGGTCATAACTGTAACTACCTTGTTTTTCTATTCTTAATCTTATTTTAATCTCCCATTAAGGATCATTTCATCTTTATTTTGTACAATGAACTTGTGAACAACAACAACCATTCCCATTGTAAAGGAAATGAAAAGACTAAGAACAACTAAATCAACCACCTTTTATTAAGAAAACTCGTCCTCTCCCAAGGCGAGTTTTCTACTTTTAGCTAGTTATTTGTAACTTAAAAATATATTAAATTTTCAAACATTACTCATATGAATGGTTCATATTCTTGAACGCAATACTACAAACTGATACAATTTATATATTATGTTATTTTAGGGAAAGGGGTTCTTCAACGATGATAGGACTCGTTAAAAAAATATTAGGGGATCCAAATGAGCGCGAATTAAAGCGTATCATGAAAAAGGTTAACCAAATTAACGAATTAGAACCGAAATTTGAAAGTTTGTCAGATACTGAATTAGCGAATAAAACAATTCAATATAAAGAAAGATTAGCTAAAGGTGAAACTTTAGATGATTTATTACCTGAAGCGTTTGCTACCGTCAGAGAGGCATCAAAGCGAAAATTAGGTAAACGGCATTTTGATGTACAAATGATTGGTGGGATCGTACTTCATGAAGGTGAAATTGCTGAAATGAAAACAGGGGAAGGAAAAACCCTAGTTGGGACACTTCCTGCATACTTAAATGCTTTGGCTGGAAATGGCGTGCACGTCATCACAGTTAATGATTACTTAGCAACAACCCAAAGTGAAGAAATGGCTCAGATACATGAGTTTCTTGGTTTAACTGTGGGTGTTAACTTAAACGGTATGTCACACGATGAAAAAAGAGAAGCATACGGTTGTGATATTACTTATGGTACAAACAATGAATTTGGATTTGACTATTTGCGCGATAATATGGTGTTATATCGGAATCAAATGGTACAACGCCCATTATCCTATGCGATCATAGATGAAGTGGATTCAATTCTAGTTGATGAAGCTCGTACTCCATTGATTATTTCAGGACAAGCTGCAAAATCCACTGAATTATATATGACAGCAGATCGTTTAGTTCGTACATTTAAAATAGAAGAAGATTTTACAGTAGACATTAAAGTTCGGTCTGTTACATTAACAGAAAACGGAGTATCAAAGGTTGAAAAAGCTTATGGCATTGAAAACTTATTTGATCACCAGCATGTCACTTTAAATCATCACATTACACAAGCTTTAAAAGCTCATGCCATTATGAAAAGAGATACAGATTATGTTGTACAAGAGGGCGAAGTGGTCATTGTTGATGAATTTACAGGTCGTTTAATGGCGGGAAGAAGATATAGTGAAGGATTGCATCAAGCCATTGAAGCAAAGGAACATATGGAGATTCAAAAAGAAAGTATGACCTTAGCGACGATTACATTGCAAAACTTCTTTAGAATGTATCAGAAGTTATCAGGGATGACAGGGACAGCAAAAACAGAAGAAGAAGAATTCAGCAAAATTTACGGTTTAAATGTCATCGTGATCCCTACGAACAAACCGATGATTCGTAAAGATATGCCAGATGTTATTTATAAAACGGAAGAAAGTAAGTACAAAATGGCGGTAGAAGAAATCATGAACCGTCATCAAACAGGTCAACCCGTACTGGTAGGAACAGTATCCATTGAAAACTCGGAACTAATCTCTAAGTTGCTAAAGAAAAAAGGAGTTCCTCACCAAGTATTAAATGCAAAACACCATGAAGAAGAAGCCGAAATTGTATCTCGAGCTGGTCAAGATGGAGCCGTTACGATTGCTACCAATATGGCGGGTCGTGGTACGGATATTATGTTAGGTTCAGGAGTAGCAGATAAAGGTGGCTTGCATATTATAGGTACAGAACGTCATGAAAGTAGACGTATCGATAATCAGCTGCGTGGTCGTTCAGGCCGTCAAGGAGATCCAGGGTCTACACAATTTTATCTTTCACTTGAAGATGAACTTATGCGTCGATTTGGTGCAGAGAACATTATGGGTATGATGGACCGCTTAGGATTTGAAGAGGATCAACCTTTAGAAAGCAAAATGATTTCAAAAGCCGTTGAATCTGCACAAAAACGTGTAGAAGGAAATAACTTTGACGTTCGTAAAATCGTATTACAGTTTGATGATGTCATGAATCAACAACGTTTAATCATTTATAAGCAGCGTAGAGAAGTGTTGGAATCTGAAAACATTCGTGATGTAACGATCGAGATGATATATTCCGTCATAGATCGCATTACAGATGCTCACTGTCCTTCCGATCTAGTACCTGAAGAATGGGATTTAAAAGCGATTATCGACTATGCAAATGGAACCTTCTTGCATGAAGGTCAATTGACAGAAAAAGAACTAAAAGGCAAAGAAAAAGAAGAAATCGTTGAATTAATGAAAGATCTAGTGAAACGATTGTATGATGAGCGTGAAGAGCAATTAGGCGAACAAATTATGCGTGAGTTTGAAAAAGTAGTCGTGTTGCGTGCAGTAGACCGCAAATGGATGGATCATATTGATATGATGGATCACATGAGACAAGGGATTCACCTTCGTGCTTATGGGGGTACAGATCCATTGCGTGAATATCAGTTTGAAGGGTTTGAGATGTTTGAAAAAATGATCGCAAGTGTCCAAGAAGAGGTTTCCACTTACATCATGAAAGCAAACGTACAGGCGAATGTTCAACGTGAAGCCGTAGCAGAAGGTCAAGCTCAAGATCCGAAAGCAGCACGAGAAAAACAAAAACCAAAAACACATCGTCGTACAGAAGAGAAAATAGGAAGAAACCAACCTTGCCCATGCGGAAGTGGAAAGAAATATAAACAGTGTCATGGTAAAGAACAAGCATAAAAAAAGAAAGGGATTGTCGGAGGAGCAAAAATACCGACTGGATGCAACACTTTTTCTGTAACGACAAATAGATAGGGGAGTTTTATGATGATAGAACCTGAAGTGAAACAAGACATGCGAGAAATCGCAAACCGAATTACACAATTACGGGGGTCTCTTTGACTTAGATCTAAAACAAGAGCAGATTGCCAATTATGAAGAAAAAATGTCAGCCCCTGATTTTTGGGATGACCAGAATAAAGCACAAAAAGTCATCTCAGAGGTAAATGCAATTAAATCTGTGGTTGAGCAGTTTGAAGGTCTTGCTACAGAGTCTGATGATACAATGTTGATGCTGGAACTTGCTGAAGAAGAAAAAGATGAAAGCTTAGTAAGTGACATTATTGAAAGCATAAAACAACTTCAACAAAAACTAGAAAACTATGAATTGCAATTATTATTAAATGAACCTTATGATAAATTCAATGCATATCTAGAACTTCATCCAGGTGCAGGCGGTACAGAGTCTCAAGATTGGGCAGAAATGCTGCTTCGCATGTATCGAAGATGGGCGGATAAAAGAGATTTTAAAGTAGATACCATTGATTTTTTGCCTGGTGATGAAGCTGGAGTAAAAAGTGTCACTTTATTAATTAAAGGTCATAATGCGTATGGATACTTAAAAGCAGAAAAAGGTGTCCATCGATTAGTTCGAATTTCACCTTTTGATTCGTCTGGTCGCAGACACACATCATTTGTATCTTGTGATGTAGTACCAGAAATTGATGATGAAGTTGAAATTGAAATCAATACTGAAGATCTTAAAATAGATACGTACCGTGCTAGTGGTGCAGGTGGACAGCATATCAATACAACGGATTCAGCCGTAAGGATCACTCATATTCCTTCCGGAGTCATCGTGACTTGCCAAAATGAACGTTCACAAATTAAAAACAGAGAACAAGCCATGAAAATGTTAAGATCCAAGTTATATGAGAAGAAAATTGAAGAACAACAGCAGGCACTTGCAGAAATACGTGGGGAACAACAAGAAATTGGATGGGGCAGTCAAATTCGCTCTTATGTATTTCATCCATACAGTATGGTGAAAGACCATCGTACCAATGTGGAAACAGGGAATACTGATGCCGTGATGGATGGAGAACTCGATCCATTTATTGATGGTTATTTAAGAAAACAAATAGATCAAGAGTAACGATAACACCATCAAATAGTAGAAGATATCCTGCATATCTATTATGCGGGGTGTTTTTTTGTGTAATAAGAGACGACTCTTATACTTATAATAAGGATCATAAATAAGTAAGAACAAATTAAATTTATTATCTCATTATTTAGCGTATATTTATTAAAGGAGAAAGACATTCAAATGCAAAACAAAACAGAAACGAAACGTTTACGCAGAAGAGAACCACTCATTCAATATGGCACTCCATTACATCATATCGTAGAATATGTCCAATTGATCGTTGGCTCATTTATTGTAGCTTTCAGCTTTAACTTATTACTAAATCCAAATGAAATCGCTTCAGGTGGGGTCGTTGGAGTATCTACTATTTTAGATTCTTTATTTAACTGGGAACCAGCAGTAACACAATGGGCGATTAATATTCCTTTATTTATAGCCGGTGTGATTTTAGTAGGAAAGAAGTTTGGTGTAAAAACAGCAATTGGCTCCATTATTACACCATTATTTATTTTACTTACGAACGATCTAACACCTCCAACCAATAATTTATTATTAGCCACCATTTTTGGTGGAATTGGAATCGGTTTTGGATTAGGTATCGTTTTTCGTGGTCGCGGTTCAACAGGTGGAATGGATCTAGCCGCTCAAATCATACATAAATATACAGGATTAAGTTTGGGATTATCCCTTGCTCTTTTAGATGGGTTAGTCATATTAACTGCAGGTATCTTAATTTCCCCTGAAAAGGCAATGTATGCTTTAATCGGGTTATTTGTGACAAGCAAAACGATCAATGCTGTACAAATTGGATTATCTTATTCTAAAGTTGCATACATTATAACGAACGAAACGGAAGCTGTACAAGAGGCGATTATTAATGAAATAGACCGTGGCTTAACAAAACTTTCAGGATATGGTGGATACACAGAAGAAGAAAAAATCGTATTTATGGTCGTGGTCGGACAAACAGAAGTTACAAAACTTAAAACACTTGTCAAAACAATTGATCCTAACGCGTTTATTATTCTTAGTGACACAAATGAGGTTTTAGGACAGGGATTTAAATTTACAACTTAAAATTTTGAAAAAAAGACCATTGAATTTATATTATCTTGAATGTATAATAATACATATCTTTGAATAAATAGACGGGGGAAACACGGATGAACAATCCAATTAGAGCGGCGATTATAGGTTCAACAGGCTATGGAGGTGTTGAGCTCATTCGTTTTTTAATCAACCATCCATATGTAGATATTACTTCGGTCATCTCATCATCCAGTGCAGGTGAATCCATAAGTGATAGTTATCCCCATTTAAATCAATTAGTGGAATTAGATTTGGACCAAGTGGACATAGATTTAATTCAAAAGAAATCGGACGTTGTATTTACAGCGACACCTTCGGGGATTAGCTCTGCGTTAATTCCTGATTTATTAGAAGCAGAATTGAAAGTCATTGATTTATCTGGAGATTACCGATTGAAATCGGGAGAATTATATGTAAAGTGGTATCAACACAAATCACCTTTACCAACTCATTTAGAGCAAGCAGTGTATGGATTATCCGAAGTATTTGCTGAGGACATTCGAACAGCTGAACTTCTTTCTAATCCAGGTTGTTATCCAACTGCTGCTAGTTTAGGATTAATTCCTGCCTTGTCTATGAAAAAAATTGATCCAAAATCCATAATTATAGATGCGAAATCAGGAGCTTCAGGCGCGGGAAGGAAATTAGGATTATCTGTACATTATTCAGAATTAAATGAAAATTTAAAACCATACAAAGTGAATCAACATCAACATATTCCTGAAATAGAACAGACATTAAGTCGGTTTGTGGGAGAACAAACTACCATCACCTTTACCACTCACTTAGTCCCGATGACTCGTGGAATCATGTGTACGATGTATGCAAATTTAGTAGAACCTTGTGACGAACAACAACTGATAGATCAATATCGAAAGTACTTTAAAGGTCGACCTTTTGTGCGAATACGAGATAAAGGAAGATGGCCATCTACGAAGGAAGTAGCCGGATCAAATTATTGTGATATTGGTTTTTCAATTGATGAACGAACTGGCAGACTGACGATCATTTCAGTCATAGACAATGTCGTTAAAGGTGCTGCCGGTCAAGCGATACAAAATTTGAATTTAATGATGGGATGGGATGAAACTACTGGATTGGAAATGATACCAGTGTACCCATAATGAGGAGTAGAGACAAATGATTTCTGAACAGACATTTAAAATCATACGAGATGGTACGATTACGACCCCAAAAGGTTTTAAAGCCTGTGGGTTGCATTGTGGAATAAAGAGATCTAAGCGGTATGATATTGGTTCAATCGTTTGTGAAGTTCCAGCAGAAGCAGCCGCCGTATATACCTTAAATAAAATTCAAGCTGCACCTTTAGGAATCACTAAAAACAGTTTACAGAAAGAGGGCAAACTACAAGCCATTGTTGTAAATAGTGGAAATGCAAATGCATGTACTGGAAAACAAGGAGAAATAGATGCACTTCATATGAGAGCTGAAACTGCAAAAGTGTTAGAACTTCCGGAGTACTATGTTGCCGTTTCTTCCACAGGTGTTATAGGAGAATGTTTGCCAATGGATAAAATTTTAGATGGTATCAGAAGGTTGCCCTCCAACATGAGTAATGAAGGTGGTAGAGACTTCGGTCAATCTATTTTAACTACAGATTTAACTGAGAAAAGTGTATGTGTAGAAGTAGAAATTAACGGGAAACCGGTATACATCAGTGGAGCAGCTAAAGGTTCAGGTATGATACATCCGAACATGGCAACGATGCTTGGATTTATTACTACAGATGCAAACATACAAAGTACTCAGCTCCAATCTCTATTAAATGAAGTGACAGATCTTAGCTTTAATATGATTACTGTTGACGGTGATACAAGTACGAATGACACCGTGATGGTCATGGCAAGTGGATTAGCCTATAATGACTCTTTACATCAAAATCATCCAGATTGGTTCGTTTTTAAGGCCGCTTTTCAATATGTATCTGAAGTTTTAGCTAAAGAAATTGCTAGAGATGGTGAAGGAGCTACCAAACTAGTAGAAGTTGAAGTGGTGGGAGCAGAAACAGATGAAGATGCTAGAAAAGCAGTGAAAACAATCATAGGTTCTAGCTTAGTAAAATCTGCGATTTTTGGTGCAGATGCCAACTGGGGAAGAATTATTGCAGCAGTAGGTAGAGCAGGGATTCCAATCAATCCAGATACGATTGATATCCGACTTGGTGAAATTACGATGATGGAACAGTCAACACCAGTTCCATTTGATGAACTTCAGGCAGAATTTTACTTGAAGAAAGCAGCTGAAATCCACATTCATGTCAACCTGAATATAGGAAATAGTCGTGCTAAAGGGTGGGGTTGTGATTTGACATATGAATACGTTCGGATTAATGCTTCCTATCGAACCTAAATGACCCTTAAAAGTAAGGGAATATTTCATAACTTACTAGATCTTAAAGGAGGTGCATCATGAGGTGTATCATAAATTCCAAAAGTTTTGTACTTAAATGTGGAGGTAGTACATTGACGAGACTGCCTACAACTTTTTTCCAAGAGTTAAAGAGCTTACAAGACGAAGGATTTTCACCTGTGATCGTTCATGGTGGAGGTCCAGCAATCTCAAACACATTAGCTAAACTAAATATTGAAACAGAATTTATCAATGGACTGCGAAAAACAACAAATGAAGTATTGGACGTTGTTGAGATGGTTCTTTCAGGAAAAATGAACAAAGAAATCGTTCGAAAAATTCAAATGAATGGTGCCAACACTTTAGGGCTTTCTGGTGTAGATGGAAACCTGCTAGAAGCAGAACCCGTGCACAATGCAGATGAAATAGGATATGTGGGGGAAATCAAACAAGTAAATGCAGAACTTATCCAAAGTTTAACTAACACAGGTTATATACCAGTTATTGCTCCTATCGGAATAGATCGTAACGGACAAAGATACAATGTGAATGCAGATACAGCTGCAGGTGCAGTGGCTTCCCATATAGGAGTCCAAAAAATGATCGTAGTAACAGACGTACCAGGTATTTTAAAAGAAGTGAACCAACAAAAAGAAGTGAACCAACAAAAAGAAGTACTTCCTAATGTTACAACATATGAAATTGAAGAGATGATACATTCAGGTGAAATCTTTGGAGGGATGATTCCAAAAGTTAGAGCCGCTATGAAATGTATCCAAGGAGATGTAAAGGAAGTCATAATTGTTAACGGTGCTGAACCTAACGTTCTAACGAAAGTGCTCAAAGGTGAAAACATCGGAACCCGGATTACGAAGTAACTACAAATAATAAAGAGGTGAAAACGAATGAGTGAAAAAAGCTGTTTATTTCCAACTTACGCAAGATTTCCAATTACATTTGTTAAGGGGGAGGGAAGTCGATTATGGGATGACCAAGGCAATGAATACCTTGACATGATGAGCGGTCTTGCGGTTTCAAACTTAGGGCATGCACCCGAGTCTGTGAAACAAAAAGTGAAATTACAGCTGGATCAACTGTGGCATGTATCCAATCTTTTTACCATTCCGAATCAAGAAAAACTAGCCTCTCTATTAACAAATATAAGCTGTGCTGACGCTGTGTTTTTCTGTAATAGTGGAGCGGAAGCTAATGAAGCAGCTATCAAACTCGCTAGAAGATATAAACAAAAGGTTTTGAGTGAAAATAAATACGAAATCATAACATTTAAGCAATCTTTCCATGGTAGAACATTAGCAACGTTAACTGCAACAGGACAAGAAAAAATTCAAGATGGTTTTTTACCTTTACCAGATGGATTTGTTTATGCCGAGTATAACAATAGTGCTGATGTTGAAAAACATATAAATGGAAAAACATGTGCAGTGATGTTAGAAATGGTGCAAGGAGAAGGTGGGGTTATACCAGCGGATGCTACCTTCGTAAAGGAAATTTCTGATTTATGTAAAAAACATGATTTATTGTTGATCGTTGATGAAATCCAAACAGGCTTGGGACGTACAGGCAAGTGGTTTGCATATGAACATTACGGAATTGAACCAGACATTATTAGCGTAGCAAAAGGGTTAGGAAGTGGCCTTCCTATAGGTGCGATGTTAGGCAAGGGAAAATTAATAGAAGCTTTTAATCCAGGAAGTCATGCAACTACATTTGGTGGTAATCCAGTGATAACAGCGGCGGCGATAGCAACTATCCAAACGATGACAGAATTATTTTTACCCGAAAGAGCGATGGAGCTAGGGGAATGGATGATGGGCCAATTAACAGATCGATTAAAGGATAATCCAATTGTAAAAGAAGTTCGAGGCAAAGGACTGATGATTGGAATTGAATGCGTCCATCCTGTGGTAGAAATTATAAAAGAAACCCATGATGCAGGATTGTTAGTTGTAGGAGCGGGACCGAATGTCATTCGATTGTTACCAAATTTACTCGTGGAGAAAGAAGACTTACAAAAAGCCATTGATGTCATCTGTACGAAACTAGAGCAACATAAAACAACTTGGAAGGAGGCAGTACAATGAGTGTATTAGAGAAAGATTTGATCTTTAATTTAAAAGGAAGAGACTTTTTAGCCCTTATTGATTTTTCAACAGAGGAAATTCAATATTTAATTGATTTTGCTATCAGCTTGAAACAAACTCAAAAAGCAGGAAAGTTATTTCAACCACTAAAGGGAAAAACATTAGGGTTAATTTTTGAAAAATCATCCACTCGTACTAGAATTTCTTTTGAAGTGGGGATGTATCAATTAGGGGGCACAGCTTTATTTTTAAGTAAAAATGATTTACAGATCGGACGAGGTGAGAGCATATGGGATACAGGACGTGTAATGTCAGGGTATTTGGACGGAATTATGCTTCGCACTTTTGAACATCGTAAACTAGTTGATTTAGCTAGAGGATCAACTGTACCTGTAATCAATGGTTTAACTGATTTATCACACCCCTGTCAGGTTTTAGCTGATTTGCAAACCATTGTCGAGCAAAAGGGGAAATTAAGTGGTTTGAAAATCGCTTATATCGGTGATGGCAATAATATGGTACATTCGTTAATGATGGGGGCTGCTAAAGTAGGTATGAATATATCTGTAGCTACACCTTTTGGGTATGAACCAGACAGCGAAGTCATAAAATTATCTCAGGAGAACGGGGTAGCTACTGGTGCAAATGTTGAGGTTCATAATGATCCGAAACTAGCAGTGGCAGAAGCGGATGTAATTTATACAGATGTGTGGGCAAGCATGGGGTTTGAAGAAGAGCAAGGTGAAAGAGTAAAAGCTTTTAAGGATTTTCAAGTAAATGATAATCTAGCTCAATATGCCAAGTCCGATTATTTATTTATGCACTGCCTTCCAGCACATCGTGGAGAAGAAGTAACAGGAGACATCATGGACGGAAAACATTCGATTGTATTTGATCAAGCTGAAAATCGTTTACACGCACAAAAAGCAATTATGGCTTCAATTTTGTAAGGCTATTTAAGTGATTTGTCCTTGTGAGTGACTTTTGCGGTGTGTGCAAGTGGAAGGAATAAGGACATACACGTATACCGAGGAGAGAGAAACATGAGTAAAGAGAAAATTGTATTGGCTTACTCTGGAGGTTTAGACACTTCCGTAGCCATTAAATGGATTCAAGAAAAATATAATTATGATGTCGTAGCAGTTGCGCTCGATGTAGGGGAAGGCAAAAATCTAGATTTTGTTCGTGAAAAGGCGTTAAAAGTAGGGGCAATCGAATCTTATGTCGTAGATGCTAGAGAGCGTTTTGCTGACGAGTTTGTATTACCTGTCATTAAAGCAAATGCGATGTATGAAGGAAAGTACCCTTTAGTATCTGCACTCTCACGTCCGTTAATATCACAAATTTTAGTAGAGTTTGCTGAAAAATCAGGAGCAGTTGCGGTAGCACATGGCTGTACGGGAAAAGGGAATGATCAAGTTCGATTTGAAGTCTCTATTGCGGCTTTAAATCCAGATTTAAAAGTGATTGCACCTGTACGTGAGTGGGGACTTTCCAGAGATGAGGAGATTGAATACGCTCAAAAGCATGATATACCTATACCGGTAGACTTAGATAATCCATATAGTGTAGATCAGAACTTATGGGGGCGTGCCAACGAATGTGGTATTTTAGAAGATCCTTGGGCTGAGCCACCTGAAGGCGCCTATGATATGACTGTTCCATTAGAAAAGGCATTGGATACACCAGAAGAGATTGAATTAACTTTTGATCAAGGAGTTCCCATTGCAATCAATGGTATGAAAAAACCATTATATGAATTGATATTAGAATTAAATGAAATGGCAGGTCGACATGGCATTGGAAGAATTGATCATGTGGAGAATCGTTTAGTAGGTATCAAATCACGTGAAATCTATGAAACACCAGGTGCGGTAGTAATCATGAATGCACATAAAGAGCTGGAGTTTTTAACACTTCCACGTGAAGTTGCCCAATTTAAACCGATCATTGAACATAAATTTTCACAGGTCATCTATGAAGCTTTATGGTTCTCACCGATTCGTGAAGCATTGATGGCATTTGTTGAAGAAACACAAAAAAATGTTTCAGGTATTGTACGTATTAAACTGTTTAAAGGACATGCAACGGTTGTCGGGCGTAAATCAGAGAAGTCATTGTATGACCTAGAATTAGCAACCTATAATTCAGAAGACAAATTTGATCATAATTCGGCAGTAGGTTTTATCGAGCTATTTGGATTACCTACAAAGGTTCAAGCGAAAGTGAATAAAAAGTAGGAGTGAATTTACGTGTCAAAACTTTGGGGCGGACGTTTTACAAAAAAAACAGACCAATTAGTAGAAGTGTATACTGCATCGATCTCATTTGACCAAGTGTTAGCAGAGGAAGATATTCAGGGCAGTTTAGCTCATGTACAGATGTTAGGAAAATGTGGGATCATTCCTACTGAAGATGTAGATAAAATTATAGAAGGTTTACATGCTGTACTTAGCAAAATTCGTCGAGGAGAAGTTGAGTTCTCCGTTGCTGATGAAGACATCCATATGAATATTGAAAAACTACTCATTGAGGAAATAGGTTCTGTAGGAGGAAAATTACATACAGGCCGAAGTCGGAATGATCAAGTTGCTACAGATATGCACTTATATTTACGTAAGAGAGTGAATGAATTTGTAGAACTATTAAATAAATTACAACAAGCATTGATTGGACAAGCAAAACAACATACCGAAACCATTTTACCTGGGTATACACACCTTCAACGTGCTCAACCGATTCTGTTTGCTCATCATTTGATGGCATATGTCTCTATGTTTCAAAGGGATATTGAGAGATTACAGGATAGCTATAAACGAATTAACACCTTACCTTTAGGTGCTGGAGCATTAGCGGGAACAACATTCCCTATTGATCGTCAATTTGTAGCAGAAGTATTAGGTTTTGAAAGAATTTATAATAATAGTTTAGACGCGGTAAGTGATCGTGATTTTATTATTGAGTTTTTATCAAATGCTTCTATGATCATGATGCATCTATCTCGTTTGTGTGAAGAGTTGGTATTATGGTCTAGTAACGAATTTAATTTTGTAGAATTGGACGATGCCTTCTGTACAGGAAGCAGCATTATGCCACAGAAGAAAAATCCGGATGTGGCTGAACTTGTTCGTGGAAAAACAGGACGTGTATACGGACATCTCATAGGATTATTGACATTGTTAAAATCACTACCATTAGCCTATAACAAAGACATGCAAGAAGATAAAGAAGGTATGTTTGATACCGTGAATACATTACAAGGTGCGTTACAGTTGTTTGCTCCAATGATAGAAACAATGACTGTGAAAAAAGAACAAATGAGACAAGCGGTAAATGAGGACTTTTCCAATGCAACAGACATTGCGGATTACTTAGTAAACAAGGGTCTACCATTCCGTCAAGCGCATGAAGTGATTGGGAAAACAGTATTGTACTGCATTCAAAACAAAAAGTATTTGTTAGACTTGGAGCTTGAAGAATTCAAACAATTTTCTAATTTATTTGAAAATGATATATATGAAACACTTCAACCTGAGCAGGTTGTTAATGCTAGAAATGTATTCGGAGGTACAGCTTTCAATCAGGTACTAGAGGCGATTACCCGTGCAGAAGAAACTACACAGGAAACAGAACAATGGGTAGAGAAGTATAAGGAGAACTAAAAATCTGATTATTATTTGTTGCCGTCTAATGAAAGTTCATTGGACGGTTTTTACTTGTTTATTGATTTTTTTAATCTATTAGAAAAACCTCCTTTTACTGTTTTATTCTATAACGAATGGAATTTAAAGTGGCTTCTTTATCCAAAAATTTCTCACATATTTTAAACTACTTGAATATAGATAGAGGGGTGGTATGGGTGAAATTTAAAAATATTGAGGAAAGACTTGCCTATATTGAGTTTAGGCAGCACCTATTATTTTATAATTCTCCATCAAATCGACTTTTTTTCTAGTTTGAAATTACAAGGAAACAAAACGGCAAGATTATAGATTTAATGGATGAGTTAAAAGATAATATTATACAAGGCAAGGATGTTTCTATCTCAAATTTTGAAATGAGATTAGAAGAAATTTGTCCTCAATTACACAGGCATTTCATGAAGAAGGAAGATGGAGAGAAGTTTTTGAGAAATTATATGGACATAAGGCAATATCTTAAAATTATATGATTAAAGGTTAAATAGTGCACCCATTTTGGTGCTTTTTTTATTTTAGCGCACTTAGCCAAGCTAGGTACAAATTGAAATAGACTATGGGTAAGTGAGGGTATCAATAAATCAGCTTAATGAGGAAGCGATGTTTAGCAATGTTGTCATTCCATTGCTTCCTTTACTATATAGACTAACGTATTCATAATCATCAAGACACCTGATAACCCAACTTTTCAATCTTACTTAACCATTTTCGTTTTCTCTTAACCGTAGATTTTCTAACTTGATCCACAGAAGTGATTCGAACAGGTTTAATACCACAAAAATTTAAGATACTTTTTTTCATAGAATTATGTCCCGGTTTTCCTTGAAATAAAGTATAGTACCATTTAGGAGAATCCATAGTTACGATAAGCCTTGCCGTTTTTTCAGTTAATAATTGATCAACCATTGCAGAATTTTCTTTATACTTAAACGCAAATCCAGGTAAAAACACCCTATCAATAAATCCTTTTAATAGGGCTGGCATCGTTCCCCACCAATTAGGGTAGATGAAAACAAGATGATCTGCCCATGTGATTAATTGTTGCGCTTTCATTAAATCATCTTCTAAGTCTTTTCTATCGTATGTATACCCTTTATATATAGGATCAAATATCAAATCAGCGACTCGTATTTTTTTGACTTCTGCTCCTTTTTTGATTGCCCCAGTTTTGTAAGCATTTCCAAGAGCAGAACCGAAACTATCTTCATTTGGATTTCCATTAATAATCAATATTTTTTTCATTTCTGCCTCACCCCTTCTATACTATTTACGTTGGGATTGATCAATCCGTTTCATTAAGATTATTATAAAATCATCTAATTACTGTTACAATATGGAAAAAGTCATTTTAACATATGACAAAAGTAAAGTATTTAGATACACCCACAGAGTTAATATAAGAGTTGAAATGATGCAGAGGAAATATATGTGATGGAGAGCTCATGAATACCGGATCAAAATACTATGTAAGAAAATCTGTATATGGAATTTATCGAACATGATATGTATAATGTATTTAACAGATTCATATACTAAAATAAAGAAACCGCAGGTGCTGCTAACACCATACGGTTTCATACAATAGTCCGTTTTAGAAACGGCAGGCTTAGGTCAAACAATAGACCGCATCCTTTTGGGACAGGGTGGTCTATTTCTTTTTGTTAACAACATCGCAACGATCAGAATTCATCAAACTATCGTAAAATCATATTATACCTATTTACCATATAAGTTTTAAGGAGTTTTGATATGATTCAAAAAATGAAAACATATAAAAATAAGATATTAATACTCGCAGGATTATTTCTATTTGTTTTAATGATAGCGGCTTATTCTTATATTTTTTATCATCCTCCACTCCTTTGGAATGGACATTCCTTCAACGAAGATAATAAAAAAGTAATATTAAATATAAAAAATAACGGGATAAGAAATGTTGAAATTATAGACGTGTATGTAAATGGAGATAAAGTCACTAAAACGGTGGAGTTAGGAATAAGTTACTCAGGAAAAGTGGTTCAACTAAAAGATGAACCTGGATATGATATCGTTTTTGTAAGCAATTTTAAAGAAAATGTAATACACCCTAAAGCAGATAATATTTATGAAGCAATGGAAAAAAATGAACCTACTGATTATGGAATTAGAATGGCCAATAATAAACCGATTGAAACGATAACGATAAAATATAAATATTTGGGCATGACATGGGAGTTTATAAAAACGCTAAGCTGAAAATAATTAATAATTTCAATTTATTGTTCTATGGTATTTATCCATTCCCACTATTATCTCTATCTTGCCCCATGACATAATTAGAGCTTTCTCCTTCTTTACTGTGTGGGTTAATACCTCTTTGATATAAATTATTATTCTTTTTACGTTTTAAATCGATAAGAAGAGCAAATAGTAGTAATGCTATAAAAAATCCAAAAACCAAAAACCAAAACATTTGACCAGCCCCTGATGATAATAATGGTAATTTATTCATTTTATTTTACCATAGTCATTCATATGACAGCGAAGATTTACTAAAAGAAAAAAAGTTGAGGATTAGACTAAATGAATGGAGAAGTGAATAGGTGCCCGTTGGAAAGTGAAACGGCTTAATTTTCAGCACACGATGTGCTGATCCAGTGTTTGTCACAGGATGTGGCGGGTGTTAACAGGGGAAATCAGAAATGTACCTTGTTGATTATATTTAAACAGATCTGGTTTAACAGAGGTAGAAGCCAACATCTCTTCCCTGTGCAATACGCAAAGTTTGGTTTGCACATCAAAAGACTGTCCGATGATTTTTTCGGACAGTCTTTTTTAAAGGAGTAATTGTTCAATTTGAAATTATTCCTTCTCTTTCTTTTTCTCTTTTTTATCTAATAATTCATTCGCTTGATTGATTTCAGTTAAATTGGAAGGAATTGGTTTTGTGATTTCAGAAACATCAAATCCTCCGATCGCAGAAACTCCCAATAAATAAGATGATATTGCAACGGTAGATACAAACTTTTTAAATGCCATGTTAACTTCCTCCTATCCATTAAACTCGGAAATGTTATGTGTTTGAATAGCATATCCCTCTTTGCTTAAGAAAAAGTTAGACAAACATTAAAATTACATAAAAAATTGAATTTTTTTCTCTTCGAAATGAAGATCAATACGTTCGTTAGTAACAATAGGATACTTTTTATATTTCATCTAAAAAATACTAAATTTTATGTGGAAAAAACTACTTAATTTGACGTAATAGATGTTATAATGTAAAAAAAGCTGGTTTTTGTATGCAATCAAACGATTTCCACTATAAAAATAGCAATTAGATGCATTTTCTTTCTATGAAACGACATCATTTTTGAAAACTAGTTTTTTTATGCAAGGATTTTTATTGTTAATGTCGAACTTTATAAACGTACAAACTCTATTAGACTACCAAGAATCGGGAAGTGATAAAGTGATAGAAATGCAGGGTGTTTTTAAAAAATATCCAGACGGTAACGAAGCATTACGAGGAATTAACCTAAAAGTTGATCAAAATGAATTTGTATACATAGTAGGCCCATCAGGTGCTGGTAAATCCACGTTTATGAAACTCATCTATCGAGAAGAAAAACCTACCAAAGGACAAATTGTCGTAAACGGCTTTAATATAGGGAAGTTAAAACAACGTAAAATCCCATATGTGAGAAGAAACATAGGTGTTGTATTCCAAGATTTCCGCTTGCTCCCAAAACTGACAGTTGCAGAAAATGTCGCTTTTGCAATGGAAGTCATAGAAGAACCGAAAAAAGTCATTAGAAAAAGAACAAGTGAAGTATTAAGTTTAGTTCGATTAAAAGGAAAAGCAAACGCCTATCCTTCCCAGTTATCGGGGGGAGAACAACAAAGAGTTGCGATTGCCAGAGCCATTGTAAACAACCCTTCTCTTATCATTGCAGATGAACCTACAGGGAACTTAGATCCAGAAACCTCTTGGGGAATTATGGAGTTACTAGAGGAAATTAATTTTAGGGGAACAACGATCATCATGGCCACACATAATAAAGACATCGTAAACAAAATGAGAAAAAGAGTTATAGCCATTGAAGATGGAGTTGTTGTACGAGACGAAGAACGAGGTGAATACGGTTATGAAACTTAGCACAATCGGTCGTCACTTTCGTGAAGGGTTCAAAAATGTCACTCGTAACGCATGGATGTCTTTTGCATCTATAAGTTCCATAGCCATTCCTCTTTTTATACTTGGTGTGTTTTTACTACTAACTTCCAATGTGAATCAATTTTTAGGGGACATAGAAAGTCAAGTAGAAGTTAAAGTTTTCCTCAATACAGAAGTGCCAGAAGAAGAAATTCTGTCTATTAAAAACAATATAGCTAGCATTGAAGAAATCAAAAGAGTAACACATATTACGAAAGAACAAGGCATAGCTGAACTCAGAGAAAAGATAGGTGATCCATTAGAAGGTTATGATGGAGAAGATAATCCACTCCCAGATTCTTTCGTCGTTGAAGTATATAATTCAAGAGAAGTAAAAACCGCTGCTGAAAAAATTGAAAAGTTATATGAAGGTGAATTTATAACGATAGAGAGAGCTGTCTCCGAGGTAGTGGCACAACCAGAAGAACAGAATGAGATTGAAGAACAAAATACATCTGAAGGACAAGACTCTACAGAAAACATCACAGATGGACAGGGAATTCAAGAAGATCAATTGGAAGAAATACAAATTCCAGTCATTGAAAGTGTGAAGTATGGTCAGGGATATGTAGAAAATTTACATAAGATTACCAGCACTATTCGTAATATAGGTTTTATTATTGTCATTGGTTTAGTATTTACAGCGATGTTTTTGATTGCAAATACGATTAAACTTACCATTATGGCAAGAAGTAACGAAATAGAGATCATGAAATTAGTAGGAGCAACGAATCAATTTATACGCTGGCCATTTTTCGTAGAAGGGGCTGTGATTGGATTTATAGGATCATTTATTCCAAGTGCTGTTTTATATTTTGGATACGCTGAATTGGTAGACAGAAGTCAGTTGCAGCTTGGGATTCTAGGTATGGAAATGATTCCTCAAAATGAAGCCACACCAAGTATATTACTAGCATTGTTTGTAATTGGTATAGTCATTGGTGTTTTTGGAAGTGTTTTATCTGTAAGGAAACATTTGAAGGTTTAATCTTTTAATAATAGGAGGAACGGACGTTGAAGAAGATTCTAGTAGTAATGATATCATTTTTATTTATTTTTTCTTCAATTATTTTGCCAGAGCAAGGACAAGCGGATAATTCAGCTGAAATAAAAGCAATTGATGCTAAATTAAAAGAGTTGAAAGCTAAGGAAGCTCAGGCAAAAGCGAATAGACAAGCGGCATTAAATCAAATAAATAATTTGAAATACCAGATTGTTAATACAGAAAAAGAAATACATGAGCTTGAAAATCAAATCGCTACTAAAAATAAAGAAGTAGAAGTACTCGAGGGAACGATTGCTCAAACAAAAGAGGAACTTGAAGCAGCTAAGCTTGAGCTTGATAATGCAATACAACGGGTAGAAGATCGAAATGAATTGTTAAAATCTAGACTTCATATTATGTACACAAACGGTTCTGTCTCCTATTTAGACGTTTTATTAAGCTCTACTAGTTTTACAGATTTCTTAGATCGTTTTCAAGCTCTAAATTCTATATTAAATAAAGATAAAGAACTTTTAGAGGCACGTAAACATGATCAAGCAGTCATTGAAAAAGCGAAAGAAGAGGTAGAAGTTAGAATTGCAACACTTAATGATAATCTTAGTCAATTAGAACAATTACGAGAGGAATTATATAATCAGGAAAAAGTAAAAGCAGTTGCAATTTCTAGTTATAAAGGTCAAATAGAGATTCATGAAGAGATATCTAAAGAAGAAGAAGAAGCAATGACGAATATGATAAATGAAAGATCTAAATTATTAGCAAAAAAAGCGAAGTTGACATATGATGGGAAGTTTGGGTATCCACTTCCAACAGATAGACAATATCGAGTGACTTCCTATTACGGAACAAGAACGGATCCGTTTACAGGTAGAACTTCAAGTCATACAGGTGTAGATATTGCAGCACCTGGTGGAACTAGTATTTTAGCATCTGCTGGTGGTGTGGTAATCGTGGCAGAATATATGAGTTCATACGGGAATGCTGTGGTCATAGAACACGGAGATGGTATAAAAACTTTATATGCACACATGCGTCAGATAAATGTATCAGTAGGACAAAATGTAAACCGTGGAGCTAAAATAGGTGAAGTAGGAACAACGGGTAGATCTACAGGCAACCATTTACATTTTGAAGTACGTAAGTGGGATTCACGTGTAGATCCTAATAAATACGTTAAATTCTATTAGAACGTGTTCTTAAAGTTCGTTTGAACAACTTCTATTAAATGTATTAATTGTATTATGCTTGACATATACTAAAAAGATGAACTTCAAGATACAAGGTTAGGATGGTGAGTTGATGGTTTTAAAACGTCGTACGGTCACAATCATAATTATCTTATCGATGATTGTTGGAGCTGTACTATCCATTGCGATTGTGAATTGGAGCATTTCCATTTTTGCAGAACAAGATCAAACAGGACAAGAAGTATTAAAAGAAGAGACAGGAAATATCTCTGGTTTTACTGAAATGGATCTTAAAAAGATGTCAACCGTCTTTGAAATCATTGAAAACGCGTATTACAAGGAAATGGATAGAACTGAAATTATAGATGGTGCCATTCGAGGAATGCTTACTTCCCTTGACGACCCATATTCAGTATATTTTGATGCAGAACAATCTAAAATGTTTCGAGAAGCCGTAAGTTCGTCTATTTCTGGTATTGGTGCCGAAGTGACAATGGAGGATAATAAGGTGACGGTAGTTTCACCAATAAAAGATTCTCCAGCTGAGGAGGCTGGTATTCGTGCTAAAGATCAGATTATCTCTGTTAATGGAGAAAGCTTAGAAGGTTTAACTTTAAATGATGCAGTTTTAAAAATTAGAGGACCAAAAGGAACGCAAGCCAAATTAGAAATTTTAAGACCGGGATTCAACGAGCCAATTGAAATTATTGTTGTTCGTAATAAAATTGATTTGGAAACAATACAGTCTGAAATGCTTGAAAATAATGTTGGATATATTGTAATCAAGCAATTTGCTGAACAAACAGCAGAACGATTCCATGAGGATTTAGAACAACTAGAAAGTGATGGCATGACATCTTTAATCATAGATGTTCGTAACAATCCAGGCGGATTTTTAAATGAAGCAATTGATTTATTAGATCCATTGGTAGAAAAGGGAACAGTCATAGTATATGAAGAAGATAGAGAAGGAAATAAGAAAGAAAATATTTCCAAGAAGAAAGGAAAGCCATACTCTATTGTGGTACTAACAAACAATGGAAGTGCCAGTGCTTCAGAAATTTTAGCTGGAGCCATTATGGAATCTGACAATGGATTCACCGTTGGTGAAACAACATTTGGTAAAGGAACAGTACAAAAGACTTTTTCTAGTGGTGTAGATGATGGAAGTGAGTTGAAAGTGACAGTGGCCAAATGGCTTACTTCTAGTGGAGCATTTATTCACGAGGTAGGGATTGAACCTGATTATAAGGTTGAGCAACCAGCATTTTTTACAGTCGCCCCTCTACCAAAAGATAAAGTTTTAGCTCTTGAATCTGTTGGAGAGAGTGTCAAAACATTACAAATTATGCTTGAAGGTCTAGGATTTAAACCTGAAAGAAGTGACGGGTTTTTCGATGTAAAAACAGAAGCTGCCCTTAAAAATTTCCAATCTGAGAATGGTTTATCTGTTACTGGCAAATTAGATGAATCATCAGCAAACGAAATTGAAAAACAAATCATTGAAAAATTTAGAGATCCAAAAAATGATTTGCAATTACAAAAAGCCATTGAAGTATTAAGTGGGAGTTAACCAACAATAGATTGCGTAAATCGGACACTTAGAAGGATTTAATTCACTTTATGTCGAACTGTTTTTAGGAGGATTGGGTCAGATTGCTCAATTTTCCTATTTTTTTCACAACAGGATGTTCTATTTAAAATTAATTTTAGAGTAGATTACAAGGAGAACATGTGAATGGAATTATTAATTCAGATTTCGATAGGATTTGTAGAGGCTTTAAAGCTATTACTCATTCAACCTTTTTATTATATAGGGATTTTATTTGTAATCTTCCAATATCGTAGGCAAATTTATTTGGAAAGGAAATTATTCCATACTAAATTGCATTCACTATTGAATGAAACATGGAAAACCATTGGATGGGGGATTGTAGGTGGTTTTGTATGTTCATTATTATTGATATTTATAGGAGTAAGTATATCATTTGATGTATTAATCCTTATTTGGGTTATTTCATTGATTTTAATATTGTTTCAGGTTCGATTTTTATGTTTTTCCTATTCCGTTGGTATTTTAGGCATATTGCATGTGCTTGTGGTTTCATTTCCTTTTTTCGAATCACTTAAATCCACGTGGATTTTAAAAACACTAATAGAGATAAATATACCATCCTTACTTAGTTTAGTAGCGATTTTACATCTGTTAGAAGCCTTTTTATATTATATGAATGGAACAAAATCCTCTACACCATTATTTATTAAAGGGAAGCGTGGAAAAATAGTGGGTGGTTATCACTTTCAGGGGTTTTGGCCTGTGCCATTGTTTTTATTAATTCCGACAACCTCTTCTGGAATTGTGTTGCCTTGGAATCCAATATTAAGCAATGACATTGTCACAAGTGGTTGGATGATGATCGCATTTCCAGTTGTGATCGGTTTTTCTGAAATGACAAGAGTGAAGCTGCCTATGCACAAGGTGAAATGGAGTGTGAAGTGGCTTACTGTTTATAGTATAGTCCTATTAGTTTTGGCATTTGTTTCACATTTTTGGTCTATTTTTACTTTCTCTGCTGTTTTGTTTTGTATCTTATTTCATGAGGGAATTGTTTATTATAGTAAAAAACAAGAATTTAATCAGCCTCCAATTTATGTACATGATGAACGGGGTTTGTTTATTTTAGGTATTTTACCAAATAGCTCTGCTGAAAAAATGGGGATAAAAGTTGGAGAAATTATTCATAAAGTGAATGGCTTGGAAGTATATACGAAAGAAGATTTGCATCAGGCTATTCGTGTGAATTCAGCTTATTGTAAATTAGAGATTTTGAATTTTGAGGGTGAAAGTAAATTTGTAAAGGGCGCATTATTTTCAGGAGAACATCATCATTTAGGTTTGATTTTAGCTCCTGATGAACAAGCAATGTATTATTTAGAGTTAAATGAAAAGCCAATATGGGCATATATAAAAATGAAATTGTCTGGTATTTTAGGTGTAGATCCATCATCTAAAAAAAATATCCAGATTTAAAAATTTCCCAAGGATGGGATATACATTACAAGCTTTTAGTTACAGTATTGATTATATAGCTTCTATTGAGACTGGTAGTAATTAAAAGGAGGAAATTTAGAAATGAAAAGTGGAAAATTTCTTGTGACCACTCTAATACTTATACTAATGTTTGCTATTGGAGCAGGTTCTTTAATTGCAGATCAAAATTATTTCTCATTTGAAGAACCATCAAATGAAACAGAAAGACAGATAAAAGAAAAAATAGATAATGCAAACAAGAAATACAAAAATGATGTTGATAATGATATTAAAAACACACACAACATTAATTTAAAAAGTTATGATCTTATTAATATAGACCAAATATTGGATGATAATTCAGAAGAATATAATGTTTTTATTGAAATTATGCAAAAACAAACCCCTGGTGATACTTTACCATCATTATATGTTAAAGGGAAAAAGGGTTATATATTTGAAAAAAAATCAGATGGTACTAATTTAGTATACACTTTAGAAAAAAATGGTGCAAAATGGGAAATGAAAGACAAAAAAGAGAAAAAAGGTAAGAAAATAGATCACCCTTTGAATAATTCTTGAGGAAATATTATTTTTTATTAATTATACTTTATATCAGAGGATATGCTATATCTTATAGTTGAGCAAGTTCCTTTTTTCAGTACTTATCAATATCTATCTTTAAACAAAAACTAAAACATCTCAAAACTACTTTGACTTTATTAGCAAGGTAGTTTTTTAATTACTCTTTTTTGTTGTACTCACTCTTTTGTTTATTTTGTTTTAATAACCAATAGGTAGTTTTTGGATGTAATAAGTTGGCAGACATATAATTACGACAGTAGGTGTCGTAATTATATGTTATATTAAATATTATGCGCAAATAAAAAGGATTTAGATGGGGTTTGTAGGTATTTGAGTTTCATTTGCATCAACCTACATTTCAAGTTATAATATTGAATGGGAACAAATATTCCTATGAATATAAATTATTAGGCAGGTGTCAACATGAGTGATATGGTTCAAAGTGATAAGAAGTTTGAGCTTATTTCCGAATACTCTCCACAAGGTGATCAACCACAAGCGATTGAACAGCTGGTTGAAGGAATTAAAGCAGGAAAGAAACACCAAACATTGTTAGGAGCAACGGGAACAGGTAAGACATTTACGATTGCTCAAACGATTGCAAAAGTAAATCGACCCACACTCGTAATTGCACATAATAAGACACTTGCAGCCCAACTGTGCAGCGAGTTTAAAGAGTTTTTTCCTAACAACTCTGTTGATTATTTTGTGAGTTATTATGATTATTATCAACCTGAAGCGTATATGCCTGCTTCAGATACGTATATAGAAAAAGATTCGAGCATTAACGATGAAATAGATCAGCTTCGACACTCAGCTACAAGCTCCTTATTTGAAAGAAGGGATGTCATTATTGTAGCTAGTGTATCTTGTATTTACGGTCTTGGGTCTCCAAAAGAATATCGTAATTTAGTATTGGATTTAAAAGTAGGCATGGAACAGTCTAGAGATAAGATATTACATCGATTAGTAGACATCCAGTATCAAAGGAATGATATCAACTTCATTCGAGGCACTTTCCGTGTGCGCGGGGATGTAATAGAAATATTCCCTGCATCCGGGATTGAACAAGCCATTCGAATAGAAATGTTTGGTGATGAGATTGAAAGAATTACGGAAGTTGATGTATTAACAGGTGAAATTATAGGCGAAAGGCAGCATGTTGCCATATTCCCAGCTTCACACTTTGTGACACATGAAGAAACGATGAAAATTGCACTGAAAAATATTGAACGGGAATTAGAGGAGCGATTAGAGGAATTTCGTGCACAAGGTAAACTTCTTGAAGCTCAACGTCTAGAACAACGAACCAGATATGATATTGAAATGATGGCAGAAATGGGTTTCTGTTCTGGTATCGAAAATTATTCAGGTCCACTTACCTTTAGAGAAAGAGGAGCTACTCCCTATACTCTTTTTGATTACTTTCCTAAGGATATGTTAATTGTTGTAGATGAGTCCCATGTTACCCTTCCACAAATAAGAGGGATGTATAATGGAGATAGAGCTAGGAAAAACATGTTAGTAGATCACGGTTTTCGTTTACCATCTGCGTTAGATAATCGCCCTTTACAATTTGAGGAGTTTGAAAAAAAGATCAATCAGATCATTCATGTTTCAGCAACTCCAGGTCCTTATGAACTGGAACATACTCCAGAAATGATACAACAAATTATAAGACCGACAGGATTAATTGATCCAAAAATTGAAGTACGACCAACAAAAGGTCAGGTAGATGATCTCATTAATGAAATACAAGAACGTATAGAGAAAGATGAGCGAATTCTAGTCACGACTCTAACGAAAAAAATGGCAGAGGATTTAACTGACTATTTAAAAGAAATCGGAATTAAAGTAAGGTATTTACATTCTGATATTAAAACACTAGAACGGATGCAAATCATTAGAGATTTACGTTTAGGTACTTTTGATGTTTTAATAGGAATTAATCTGTTAAGGGAAGGTCTCGATTTACCAGAAGTATCGTTAGTGACGATTTTAGATGCTGATAAGGAAGGGTTTTTAAGATCTGAACGCTCACTCATTCAGACAATCGGAAGAGCAGCGAGGAATGCAGATGGGTCTGTGATTATGTATGGAGATAAAATCACAGATTCAATGGACAAAGCCATTAAAGAAACAGAACGTAGACGAGAAATTCAATTAGCTTATAATAAAAAACATGGTGTAACGCCAAAAACGATACGTAAAAAAATCAGAGATGTGATTGAGACAAGTAAGGTTGCTGAACAGAAAGCAGATTATATTACTGATAAACAAGCAAGTAAGATGTCCAAGAAAGATCGTAAGACATTGATTGAACGTTTAGAGTCAGATATGAAAGAGGCAGCAAAAAACTTGCAGTTTGAAAGAGCAGCGGAACTTCGTGATGCTGTATTAGAATTAAAAGCACAGGATTGATTAAAAGGAGCGTTTAAAACAATGTCAAAGGATCATATCGTGATTAAAGGAGCACGTGCTCATAATTTAAAAAATATAGATGTATCGATTCCTAGAGATAGCTTCGTTGTACTTACTGGATTAAGTGGGTCAGGGAAATCCTCGCTAGCTTTTGATACGATATATGCTGAAGGACAAAGAAGATACGTTGAATCATTGTCTGCATATGCTAGACAGTTTTTGGGGCAGATGGATAAACCGGATGTGGATTCAATTGAAGGGTTATCTCCAGCTATTTCTATTGATCAAAAAACAACGAGTCGTAATCCGAGGTCTACAGTAGGGACCGTTACGGAAATTTATGATTATCTTCGTTTGTTATACGCACGTATTGGTAGACCTCATTGCCCTAAACATGGAATTGAAATTACCTCTCAGACTGTAGAGCAAATGGTAGATCGAATATTAGAATATCCTCACAAAACCAAACTGCAAATATTAGCCCCTCTTGTATCAGGTCGTAAGGGCGAGCACGTTAAGTTATTGGAGGACATTCGTAAACAAGGGTTTGTTCGTGTGCGAGTTGATGGGGATATCAAAGATCTGTCTGAAACAATCAAGTTAGAAAAGAATAAAAAACATCATATTGAGGTCGTCATTGACCGCATTGTGATTAAAGATCAAATTCAAACAAGACTGGCAGACTCCATTGAAACAGCATTGAAATTATCTGAAGGACAGGTCATCATTGATATTATTGGGCAAGAAGAATTGATGTTTAATTCCAATCTTGCTTGCCCAGAGTGTGGGTTTAGTATAGAGGAATTGTCTCCACGTATGTTTTCTTTTAATAGTCCTTATGGAGCATGTGCTGAATGTGATGGATTAGGATTAAAAATGATTGTGGATCCAGACCTATTAGTTCCCAATAAAGATAAATCAATTAGTGAAGGTGCATTTGAAGCTTGGACTGGCAGTACATCTAATTATTATCCACAATTTTTAGCTGCGGTATGTGCACATTTTAACATTCCGATGGATGTACCTGTTGGAGAGCTTTCAGAAGAGCAAATGAACACGTTGTTATATGGAACAGGTGAGGAAAAAGTTAAATTTGTTTATGAAAATGATTTTGGAAAACGTCGGGAAGCGATCGTTCCATTTGAAGGGATTATTAATAATTTAGAGCGAAGATATAGAGATACAGCTTCAAATGGGATTCGTGAGCATATAGAAGGTTTTATGAGTGCGAAACAATGTAATAAGTGTAAAGGACAACGATTAAAACCTGAGAGCTTGGCTGTAACAATTAATGGGCAAAACATTGGTTATGCAACGAGTCTATCCATCAGTGAAGCCTGTGATTTCTTTGATTCTTTGATATTAACGGAAAAAGAAATGAAAATTGCTCAATTAATTTTGAAAGAAATTAATGCTAGATTAGGTTTCCTTAACAATGTAGGATTGGATTATTTAACCTTAAGCAGAGCTGCAGGAACGTTATCTGGTGGTGAAGCACAACGGATTCGATTAGCCACACAAATCGGCTCGAGTCTGATGGGTGTTTTATATATATTAGACGAACCGAGTATTGGTTTGCATCAGAGAGATAATGACCGATTGTTACAAACCTTAAAACATATGCGTGATATAGGGAATACACTTGTCGTTGTTGAACATGATGAAGATACGATGAAGGAAGCCGATTATATTATTGATATTGGACCAGGAGCAGGTATACATGGTGGAACAATCGTTTCTCAAGGTACACCTGAGCAGGTGATGGAAGATGAGAATTCTTTGACAGGGAATTACTTGAGTGGTAAAAAGTTCATTCCAGTTCCGATGGATAGAAGAACACCAAATGGAAAATGGTTAGAAGTAAAAGGAGCAAAGGAAAACAACTTAAGAAATGTAAATGCCAAATTTCCACTAGGTGTGTTCAGCTGTGTAACGGGAGTTTCAGGATCTGGTAAAAGTACTTTAATTAATGAAATCTTATATAAAACATTAGCAAGAGAGTTACACAAAGCGAGTAAAGTAAGACCAGGGAAATATAAAGAAATCAATGGTTTAGAACATGTGGAAAAGGTTGTTGATATTAATCAATCTCCAATTGGAAGAACACCGAGATCAAATCCAGCAACTTATACAGGAGTATTTGATGATATTAGAGATGTGTTTGCTGCTACATCTGAAGCTAAAGTAAGAGGATACAAAAAAGGAAGGTTCAGCTTTAATGTAAAGGGCGGACGTTGTGAAGCCTGTCGTGGTGAAGGAATTATTAAAATCGAAATGCACTTTCTACCGGACGTTTACGTACCTTGTGAAATTTGTAAAGGCAAAAGATACAATCGTGAAACGTTAGAGGTGAAATACAAAGGGAAAAATATATCGGACATTTTGGATATGACGATAGAGGATGCTTGTGAGTTTTTTAAAAACATCCCTAGAATCCAGCGCAAATTACAAACCTTGCTTGACGTAGGGTTAGGATATATGGATCTAGGTCAACCAGCAACAACTCTTTCTGGGGGAGAAGCTCAAAGGGTAAAACTAGCTTCTGAGCTTTACAGAAGAAGTACTGGCAAAACCATATATATATTAGATGAACCAACTACAGGTTTACATGTACATGATATCGATCGTCTATTAAAAGTATTACATCGATTAGTCGATAATGGGGACAGTGTATTGGTTATTGAACACAACTTAGATGTCATTAAAACAGCAGATTATATTATCGATTTAGGACCTGAAGGTGGAAAAGGCGGAGGACAAATCATTGCTGCTGGCTCACCTGAAGAACTTATTAAAGTGAAAAAGTCATATACAGGAAAATATTTAGCACCTGTGTTGAAAAGAGATACAGGTCGAACAACAAGTAATGAAAATATAGATGTGAGTGAAAGTGTTGTTTCATAAATAAAAAATGATAATTATTCAATGAAAATAGCATCTCATTTTGAGGTGCTATTTTCCATTTATTAGATTCTCCAAATAGAACGGAAATAACAGTAAATTCTGTCATAAGATACTATGTCTTTTCTTTGAATTTAGTATTACAATGGTATTGTAGTGTTGGACAAGTTCAGCATTATTAATGCTACTAATCATACAGTAAATTGATATACTTGACCCTTAATTAGAGTCTGAAAGACCCTGTTTCAGATCATTTCTTCATGGGGTTATGTTTTCTACTGATAGAAGTGTCGCTACTGCTTTATCTTGTTCTAACAATGCACAAACTAATATAACTATGGGGGAGGAAACAAAATGTATATGAAAAAAAGTGTATCTATTTTCATGGCATTTGTTTTAGTAATCAGCTTATTCAGTACAAGCATTATGAACATCAGCTCTGCGGAGCAGCAAACATTTGTTGAAACCTTAAGCAACTCCGATGCACCAGGGAACACTTATGCTGACGGGTCTTTTGTTGGTGACAATGGTATTACATGGTCTTACGTATCAGCACGTGACGAGTCAGGCTATGGGATTGATGAAAACGGTTTAATGTTAAGAAATTCTGATTCAAACAGTAGTATCGTTTCAGAAGTCATTCCAGAAGGTATTAGTTCGTTTTCAGTAGATCTTAAAAAAGGATTTACTGGAGCTGGGAATCGTCAAGTTGAGTTATTTATAAATGGAGAGTCTAAAGGCACATCAGAGGCATTTGATGATACTGACGTTCATACATTTTCAGTGGATGAAATGAATATAGCTGGAGATGTAGAAATTAAAATCGTTAATACAACTGCGAAACAAGTCGTAATTGACAACATTACATGGACAAGTTTTGATGGACAGATTACACAAGTTTCTCCTGTGAAATCCTCTCCAGGAGCAGGTGAAGTAACAGCAGGAACAGAAGTAACACTTTCTACTTCAACTGCAGACGCACAAATTTATTATACGTTAGATGGCTCTGAGCCAACGGTTGAAAGTACTTTATATGAAAATCCAATTATTGTTGAAGAATCATTATCCATCAAAGCAATTGCAATGAAAGATGGACTTGATTCAAGTGAAGTTGCTACATTTCATTATACAGTGAAACCACCACTAACATTAAGTAACATTTTAGATGTGAGAAGCAATGTTGGTGTAGAAGCTAAAATTGAAGGTATTGTAACTGCTTCTTTTGAAGCTGGTGGAAAAACAAACTTATATGTACAAGATAATACAGCAGGTATTATTGTAAGAGGTAGTGGATTGTCTGCTTCAATCGGAGATAAAATCACTGCAGAAGGATCAGTATCTGATTACTATGGTATGGCACAGTTTGAAGTAGATGGACTTACTATACTAGTAGAAGATGAGGGTACGCCAGAACCACAACTTGTAATATCAACTGATCTTACAAGTGAAAATGGTGAAGCAGTAGAAGCTGAGCTTGTTACAATCGAAAAAGTAACAATACAAGAAGTAGATAACTTTGGAAATTATACAGCTGTTGATCAAAACGGCACATTCAAATTAAATCCAGATAATGAAAGTTTGTTAGAAGTAGGCAAAACTTATGAACAAATTACAGGTGTTGTAGATTATAACTATAACGAATATAAAATTGTACCACGTTTTTCATTAGATGTGATTCAAGAGTACTTTACAGTATACGCTCAGCCTGGAACTGGTAAAATTGAAGAAGGAAATACAGTAACATTAATGACGTTTGTCGAAAATGGTACGATTTATTATACGGTAGATGGATCAAACCCAACTACTGAAAGTAATGTATATGCTGAACCTATTCAAATTAATGAAGATACAACGATCAAAGCTATTGTTGTAGAAGATAACAATGCAAGTGATGTTGTTACATTTGAATATACAGTAGTTTTACCTTTAGATTCTTTAGATATTCATGATATTCAAGGAGCATCTCATACTTCGTTATATGAAGGTTTAATTGTAAAAGATGTACCTGGAATTGTAACACACGTAGATGGAACATCCGAGTTTTTCATGGAGTCAGTTGTAGCTGATGATGACATTCGCACATCTGAAGGGATCAAAGTATATGCGAGAAATTCAGGGGTGAAAGTCGGAGATTTAGTTTCAGTAACAGGTGAAGTAGTTGAATATAGAGAAGATGGATATGATGATGCAGCAGATCTTTTAACAACAGAAATTAGTGCAAGTTCTGTAGAAGTGGTTGCAAATGATCAACCATTATCAGCACCAATTGAGCTTGGTGTTGATCGCTTGATACCAACTTCAATTATTGATAATGATGCATTTACTGTTTTTGATCCAGAAGAAGACGGTATTGATTTTTATGAAAGTTTAGAAGGTATGAGAGTCACAATAAGTGATGCTTCCGTAATCGCTCCACCTAAATATGATGAGATCCCAGTTGTACTTGAAGGTTCAGTGGATGCAAACCGCACTCCAGCTGGTGGAATATTAATTTCAGAAGATGAATTAAATCCTGAACGTATTATGGTTAAAGTATCAAACGAACCAACTGTAAAAGTGGGAGATCGTTTTGATGGAACGATTACAGGGATCTTTAGTTATGATTACAGTAACTTTAAGTTGTTAGCTATTGAAGAATTGCCAGAGGTAATTGATGGAGGTACTGAACGTGAAGTGTCAACGATTCAACCTGCAGAGGACAAATTGACAGTAGCTTCATACAATGTGGAAAACTTCTCACTTGAAAGTGGGCAAGAGAAGATAAATACAATTGCAGAATCAATGATAACTAATTTAAATACTCCAGACATTGTTGGACTTGTTGAAGTTCAAGATAATGATGGTCCAACAGATAGTGGTGTAACGGATGCTAGCCAGAGCTACCAAGCATTAATTGCAGCGATAGAAGCTCATGGAGGTCCGACGTATGAATTTACTGAAATTGCACCAATTGATAAAACAGACGGTGGTCAACCAGGTGGTAACATCCGTGTAGGATATATTTATAATCCAGAACGTGTAAGCCTTGTTGAAAAACAAGCAGGAGACGCTATTACAGCAGTAGGATATGATGAAAATGGATTAACATTAAATCCGGGTCGTATCGATCCAACGAATGAAGCGTTTGAAAGCTCTCGTAAATCATTAGCAGCAGAATTTGAATTTAATGGTGAAAGAGTGATTGTAATTGCAAACCACTTTAATTCAAAACGTGGTGATGGTGCTCCATTTGGTAGTGAACAACCCGTAGTATTAGGAAGTGAACCACAACGTTTAGAAATGGCGAAAGCCATTAATGGCTTTATTCAAGATGTATTAACTGTAAATCCTGAATCAAACATTGTTGTTTTAGGAGATATGAACGACTTTGAATTCTCTAATCCTTTAGATGTTTTAAAAGGAAATGAACTAGTTAATATGGTTGATCAGCTTCCTGTGGAAGAAAGATATACGTATAATTATCAAGGGAATTCTCAAGTATTAGATCACATTTTGGTAAGTAACAATTTACTTGATAACACAGTGGCTGACATTGTAAATATGAATGCAGACTTCACAGAAGAACATGGCCGTACTAGTGACCATGATCCTGTAATGATTCAGATTGACTTTAATGATCCAGTAGGTGATTTAACAAATGTGTTTGAACAGTTAAAGTACAATGAAGTATCAACACAAGAAGTTGCTGAACTAATTGTTTCTAAAGTGGTTTCTGGAGAATTTAGTTCAAATGAAATAAGTAATTTGTTAAAAGAAGTATTTTTAACAAATGTTTCAGATCATAAGGTCATCAAACAAGCAGAAAAAAGAATAGATCATATCGAAAAAGATTTAAATCATATGTTGAAGGATTTAAATAAAGGTAAAAAATTTAAAGAAGATAAATATGTGAAACTAGTGGCAAAAGAATTAAACAAACTTCTTAAAGAATTTAGTAAATAAAGTAAGTTAAATTAATAAAATAAGCTATACCAATAGAACCCCTTTGCTTTAAAACGTAGGGGTTCTATTGTATATTTATGAAGTACATCTTAAAAGAAAATGAAGATTCTTATATAATAATATATATATAGTTTAATAATAAAAAGGAGTTATGGTTTATGACTTCCATTTATGAAAAAGCGATGGGAAAATCATTTTATAACTTACATCCAAAATTACAAAAAAGATATACAATTGTTCAAGGGGGCTCTTTCCAAGCTAGTGGTATCATGAAAAATATACAACGTGGACCTAATTGGTTATACCCTTTATTTTTATTGGGTTTAAAAAGGAAACTTTTATTTCCCGATCAAGGTAAGAATATTCCTTTTACGATGGTAAATGAAGTTCAAAATGATAAGCAAGATAAACAAGAGATTGTACGTTGGGAAAGAGTTTTTCATTTTAAAAAAAAGCAGAGGATTTTTACTACAATAACTCGATATGATGATGAACGAAATATAATCATAGATTACCTTGGAGAACCGAGTTTATTTTCTTCTGATTTAGATTATTCTTCTACAGATCAAGGTGATTTAAAAATAAAAACCATAAACCAACGTATATTGCTTGGAAGATTTGAAATCCCATTACCAAAGATTTTACAAGGTTCAGGAACGGTAATAGAAAAATATTTAGATGACAAAGATGTGTATTATGTTCAGGTTGAGATAAGAAATCCAATGGTTGGGATCTTATTTAAGTATGAAGGAGAATTTACCCAAATCTAACAAATTAAATGATGTTCTCTACAATTTTTTTAAAATTAGTGATTATAATAAACCCTCTATGCAAAGAATGGGAAAAGCTTATTCTAAAACTTTAAATATTACTATTGAAATCGATACCAATTTAAATTAGAATAATAATAGAGAGAAATTAATAGCGCTATTATAGATTCATTTACACAAAACAGCAAGTATTATTCTAAATTTATGAAAACGATTCCATATATAATGAGAATATGATATGAATTGTTTTCTAGCTAGGAGGTGCAGCAAAACCAAAACAAAATTTTAACAAATGATATTTGATATGAGAAAAACAGTTCATATTTTATGATCAAAACAGGAATTTATTTGAATTGAAAGAGGTGTATACATGTTTAGTCAAAAAAATAAAAAGCAGCGAGCCATTTCAATGTTGTTTCTTGCATTTATTTTAGTATTTACTAGTGTAAATATAAGTACATCTATAGCCATTGGAGAATCTGTAGAAGTATGGGTAACAACTCCAGATCAGCAAAAATTGCTAGAGCAAGACAGTGATATACAGTTCTCATCAGATACCAGTGCAGCTGATATTCATGTAGATGAAAATATAGAATATCAAGAAATGGATGGATTTGGAGCAGCCGTTTCGGGATCTTCCGCTTATCTACTCCATGAAAAACTAGATTCTACTCAAAGAGAATTGATATTAAACGACTTGTTTGGTGAAGGTGGCATTAGTTTAAGTTTTGTAAGGCAAACGATGGGTGCATCGGATTTTAATCGATCAAGTTATACTTATAATGATTTACCTGATGGAGAGACAGATCCAAATTTAGAACAATTTTCAATTGAAAAAGATAAAGAAAATATCATACCTGTTTTGCAAGAAATTCAATCTGTGAATCCAGAGTTGAAAATTTTAGGAACACCTTGGAGTGCCCCAGCATGGATGAAAGAGAGCGGAACACTTAATGGTGGCACTTTAAGTCCAGATCATTATCAAGTTTATGCAGATTATTTCGTGAAATATATCGAAGCTTATGAAAACGAGGGACTACCCATTTATGCAATCACCGTTCAAAATGAACCACATCATGAAACAAACAGTTATCCTTCCATGTACATGTCAGCGGAACAGCAAATAGAGTTTATTAAAAACTATTTAGGACCAACTTTTGAATCACAATTTATTGAAACAGATATCATTGCTTGGGATCATAACTGGAATGAATTTGAATATCCGATCCAGGTATTAAATGATGAAGAGGTTAGACCTTATGTAGCTGGAAGTGCTTTTCATTGTTATGCAGGCACACCAGAATCACAAACAGCAGTGCATAATGCATATCCAGACAAAGGAATTTGGTTTACAGAATGTTCAGGTGGAGAATGGGCTACTGAATTTGGTGGAAATTTAAAATGGAACATGGAGAACATCGTGATTGGCGCAACTCGAAACTGGGCTAAGTCCGTATTATTATGGAATTTAGCATTAGATGAAAATTTCGGTCCTACTAACGGTGGGTGCTCTGATTGTCGTGGTGTTATAACCGTTGATTCACGATCTGGGGAAGTAATAAAAAATGTAGAGTATTACGTACTGGGTCATATCAGTAAGTTTGTCCAACCAGGTGCAAAAAGAATTGAATCTAATGCAAATAATGAAATGCTAAATGTTGCCTTTAAAAATCCAGATGGTTCAAAAGTTTTACTCGCGATGAACAATACGGAAGAAGAAAGAGATTTTAAAGTAAGATGGGGAGAGCAATCATTTATTTATTCTTTGCCAGCTGGTGCAGTGGCTACATTTGTGTGGTCAGGCGAACAAATTGGAGATAGTGGTGAATTTGAGATTAACCCATTTGAACAAATGGAAGCAGAGAATTTTAGTGACATGAATGGGGTGCAAACCGAATCTGCAAATGATGCAGGTGGTGGATTAGTAGTCGGGCATACGGATGATGGTGATTATTTAGTATTTAATAACGTTAATTTTGAAAATGGTGCAGAAAGTGTTGATATTAGAGTAGCAACTGAAGCCGAAGGCGGTAAAATCGAATTTAGATTAGGAAGCGTAACAGGTGAACTGATAAGCTCAGTAGATGTTCCAAATACGGGTGGATGGCAGTCATGGATAACGAATACAGCTATAGTTTCAAATGTAGCAGGTGTACACGACTTATATGTTGTATTCAAAAATGAAAATGGCGGTATTGGTAACTTTAACTGGTTTAAGTTTAACAAAACAACACCTGAGGAAAATAAATTAAGTGCTTTTGAAAGAATTGAAGCAGAAAACTATGATGTTCTATATGGTACTCAAACTGAATCTGCAAACGATGCAGGCGGTGGATTAAATATAGGTCATACAGATGATGGAGATTATATTGGCTTTAAAAATGTAGATTTTGAAAAAGGTGCTGTAAATGTAGAAGCAAGGGTGGCAACGGATTCAGATGGCGGAACGTTTGAATTTAGATTAGACAGTACGGATGGTCCGTTAATCAGCACGCTTGAAGTAACAAAAACAGGTGGATGGCAGTCATGGGTAACAAAATCAGCGGATGTTTCAAATGTAGAAGGTATACATGATTTATTCATAGTCTTCAAAAGTAATACAGGTGGGATTGGTAACTTCAACTGGTTTAAATTTAATGAAACCATACCTGAGGAAACCAAATGGAGTGCTTTTGAAAAAATAGAAGCAGAAAACTATCATACACAATATGGTGTTCAAACCGAAAATACGAGTGACAATGGCGGTGGCCTTAACGTAGGCCATACTGATAATGGAGATTATATTGGCTTTAAAAATGTAGATTTTGAAAAAGGTGCTGTTGGAGTAGATGTAAGAGCAGCAACAGATTCAGAAGGTGGAACGCTTGAATTTAGATTAGATAGTTTAACAGGTACTTTAATTGGTACAGTAGATATTACGAATACAGGCGGATGGCAATCATGGGTAACAGAAACTACAGAAGTTTCAAACGTAACAGGCATTCATGATTTGTATGTAGTGTTCCAAAATGGATCAGGTGGTATTGGGAATATCAATTGGATAAAGTTCTTTGATACTACCGAAGTACTAAAAAATGAACTCGAACAATTAAGAACAGAAAATAAAACTGCATTTGAATTAGCAGAAGCAATCATCAACTATGTGAAATTAGATGAAGGAAGTCCAAGGGAGGTAAATACCTTATTACAAGATGTATTTTTAGCTGGGGTTACGGATCATGAAACGGTAATTCATATAGGCAACATAGCTGATCATATTGAAAGAGACTTAAATCGGATGCTACAAGACTTGAATAAAGAAAACAAAAAGAGCTTTAATCAAGATCAATATGTAAAATTAGTCGAAAAAGAATTACAGAAATTATTGAAAAAAAGTTAATCAGTATAAAAAAAATCACATTTTAATATTATCAAATACATCTAGAGCAGCTCAAAAAGATTGAGTTGCTCTTTTTTTAGAAAAATGAGAATCAAATTACAGATTAATGAAAACGATTGCAATAAATATAGCATAAAAAACTTGGGACAACATATGTTGGTATAGAAATCGATTTCAATATAAATTATTTTAATGGGAGAGATGTAAAAATGAATTTAATGAAAAAAATGTTTTTATTGTTATTGGTGTTTTCTATAATAATTCCACTAAATAGTATGAATATGGTTTATGGAGTAGGTGAAAGTGTAGAGGTTTTCATAACAACACCAGATCAACAAAAATTGCTGCAGAAAGAAAGTGATGTTCAATTCTCTTCAAATTCAGGACCAGCAGGAATCACGATCAATGTGGATGAAGCGATAGAATATCAAGAAATCGATGGTTTTGGTGCTTCCGTAACAGGTTCATCAGCATACCTGTTAAATCAGAAATTAAATCCCTCTGAACGAACTCAAATTTTAAATGACTTATTTGGAGATAACGGAATTGGATTGAGTTTTTTACGACAGCCTATAGGTGCATCAGACTTCAATTTATTTAGTTACTCGTATAATGATATGCCTCCTGGACAGACTGACCCTAGTTTATCTAATTTTTCCATTCAACATGATGAAGTTAATATTATTCCAATTTTGCAACAAATTACAGGTATTAATACGGACCTAAAAATTTTAGGTACTCCTTGGAGCCCTCCTGGATGGATGAAAAATGGAGACTCCTTACATGGAGGTACTTTAAAACCTGAACATTATCAAGCACTTGCGGATTATTTTGTGAAGTTCATCCAAGCTTATGAAGATAAAGGGCTCCCTATTTATGCGATTACAGTTCAAAATGAGCCTTATCATAATACTACGAGTTATCCAAGTATGTACATGGAACCTTTAGAGCAAAGGAACTTTATAAAGAATAATTTAGGTCCTACCTTCCAAAATCAAAATGTGAATACAAAGATTATTGGTTTCGACCACAACTGGAAATATATTGATTACCCATTAGAACTGTTAAATGATCCTGATGCTAAACAATATATGGCAGGTACTGCCTTCCATTGTTATGAGGACCCTACGGATCCAGGTTTACAATCTCTGGTCTATAATGCTCATCCTGACAAAGGGATTTGGTTTACAGAGTGTACAGGTGGGTCATGGGCTGAGAACTTTGGTGATAATTTGAAATGGGAACTATCTAATTTATTTATAGGCACAACACGCAATTGGGCAAAATCAGTTACTTTATGGAATTTAGCTTTAGACCAAAACAATGGACCAATCAATGGTGGATGTGGTACTTGCCGTGGTGTAATTACAATCAATGATCAATCGGGAGAAATCACAAAAAATGTCGAATATTATGTATTAGGTCACTTTAGCAAATTCGTAAAACCTGGAGCAAAGAGAATTGAATCCAATCATACAGAAATACAAAATGTTGCTTTTAAAAATCCAGATGGTTCTAAAGTTTTAGTAACTCTTAATCCTGCATCAGAGCAAAAAACGTTCAAAGTGAATTGGGGTTCACAGTCTTTTACTTACACTCTTCCTGCCGGTGCTGCAGCAACTTTTAAATGGTCTGGGGAAACAAGCGGTGGGGATCCTAATCCTATCAATGCTTATGAGCAGATTGAAGCAGAAAATTATACAGTGATGAATGGAGTTCAAACAGAATCTACAAGTGATATTGGTGGGGGATTAAATGTAGGTTGGACAGATAATGGAGATTATATTGCATTTCATGATGTTGAATTTGGTGAAGGGGAAGGCGCCACGGCAATTGAAGCAAGAGTAGCCACACAATCAGAAGGCGGAACCATTGAAATAAGGTTAGATAGTACAACAGGCAGTTTAATTGGAACTGTTGAAATCGACAATACAGGTGGCTGGCAATCATGGGTTACAAATACTACCTCTATCTCTAATGCCACAGGTACGCATGATGTATACTTTGTGTTCAACGGTGCATCCGGTGAGGGAATTGGTAACTTCAATTGGTTTAAGTTTACCAAAGATGATATCACACCACCTGATCCAAATCTTATTGATGCTTTTTCACAGATTGAAGCGGAAGATTTTACTTTAATGAGCGGTATACAAACAGAATCTACAAGTGATACCGGTGGTGGACTCAATGTTGGTTGGTTAGATGACGGAGATTATATTGCTTTTCATCATGTTGATTTTGGTATGGGAGATGGAGCAACAGGGATTGAAGCAAGAGTAGCTACTCAATCATCTGGTGGGACCATTGAAATAAGATTAAATAGTATATCTGGTACTTTAATAGGAACTGTTGATATTCAAAATACAGGCGGCTGGCAATCATGGGATACAAATACTGCCTCAATCTCTAATGTAACAGGCATACATGATATATACTTTGTGTTTACAGGTGCATCGGGTGAGGGGATTGGTAACTTAAATTGGTTTACATTTACAGATTCTAATACAGCTCCTCCCACAAATATAAAAATTGAAGCAGAAAATTATACATCAATGAGTGGAATACAAACAGAATCTACAAGTGATTTAGGTGGAGGATTAAATGTAGGTTGGACGGATGACGGGGATTATATTTCCTTTTCAAATGTTGATTTTAATGCTGGAAAATCTAGTATAGATGTGAGAGTGGCTACACAATCAGAAGGAGGAACTATAGAGTTAAGATTAGACAGTATAACGGGTTCCTTGATCGGAACTGTAAATATTTCTAATACGGGTGGCTGGCAATCGTGGGTGACAAGCACAGCATCTATTACCAATACGACTGGTACTCATGATTTATATTTAGTATTTAAAGGTGGTTCAGATATTGGGAATGTGAATTGGCTTGAACTTATTGAATAATGAAGAAATGGAATGATAAATGAAAAAAATTATAACATTGTAGTTTAATTCATTTAATGGAGGGTATATTATCCTCCATTTTTTTTGCTTTTGCAACAAAAAGTATACATTTTTTATAGATATGTTAAAATAAATGTGACAATAAAACACAGAAATCGACGACAATGTCTAACATGATTTACAGAGTATCAATGGGAAGAGGTAGATTTCAATGACGAATAAAATAAAAGATGTATCCGCGAAAGCAGGTGTATCTCCCACTACTGTTTCTAGAGTGCTAAATAATAGTAAATTAGTAAATGAAAAAACAAAAAGAAAAGTATTAAAAGTAATTGAAGAAATGGGATACATTCCAAATGCATCTGCTAAAAACCTTCGTTCCAAAAAAACGATGACCATTGGTGTTATTGTCACTGATATTTTAGTTTCGTATAATGCGGATATTATTAAAGGGATAGAAAATATGGCAAATTCCCTTAATTACAAAATTATTATATGTGATGCGCAAGATCAGAAAGAAAAAGAAATTGATTACTTAAATTTATTATATAATCGTACCATTGATGGGATGATCTTAGTGACATCAACTTTATCTGATCAAGAGATCATTAAAATAGCAGAACAAGGTTATAACATTGGTGTGATTGGAAGGAATATTGATCATGATCTAGTATCCTGTGTATATAACGATAACTTAAAAGCAGTTCAAGAAGTGATAGACCATCTTGTACAAAATGGCCATAAAGACATAGCGTTTATAAGTGGTTTGAAAGATGCAGTGGATAGTCATGAACGTCTAGAAGGTTATATGAAAGCGTTAAAAAGAAATCAGCTCCCATTTGATCCAGAGCTTGTTGATAATGGTGATTTCTCAGAGTATGGGGGATATGAAGCCATAAAGAGAATCATACAAAGAGGTAAAAAGTTCACAGCTGTTTTCGCTGCAAATGATGAAATGGCGTTAGGAGTTTATAATGCTTTCAAAGAACTAAATATTAAAATTCCAGAACAGATTGCAGTAGTTGGAGTTGATAACATTAGAGTATGTAGTTATGTCAGTCCTAAATTAAGTACGGTTGCTCAACCAAAATACTCTATGGGAGCATTAATGACAGAAAAGCTTATTGATCAAATGAACGAAAATAAATATACTTCTTCAAGAACTTTTAAAGTCTCATCCACTTTGTTAGTCAGACAATCTTCTGATCATGAATTATAAACACTAATTTTATTTATATTAAAATAACAATCCATAATTTTACAGCTCTAATCATCATCATCATTATACAAGAAATGAATTAATCATTAAAATGGTTAATTCATTTTTTCTTTTTTATTGGTTATAGCTTCAATTTTTTCTTTTTTTAATATAACATGAAACTTTTTTTAAAAAAGTAGGTCTAATAATACTGTGGGACAAGTGAAATCATATGGATAACAAATTACACCTGAGAGGAATGGTTAGCAAATGTTTAAGAAATCGTTAGTAATGTTTTTAGTTGTTGCGCTGCTTGTTTTTCCAGCTCCGATAAACACAAACGCAGCTTCGCCAACAACAACTCAAGTTATATTATATTTAGATAAAACAGATGCCTTTGTAAATTTTGAAACTGTAGAATTAGATATTGCTCCTGTTGCTGTTCGTGGAAGTACATTTTTACCTGCTAAATTTTTAGGAGAAGCTTTCGGATTTAATGTTCAGTGGATTCCTGAGAGTAAGACAATCATTTTGGAACCATCTGATTCTTACATTGAAATTAATTTAAAAGAACAGACCGTTACAGAGAACGGTACGAAGATTCCTTTTGATGACCATGTATTTATTGATAATGGAAACTCATTAGTACATATGGGTTGGATTCTTGATACAATGGGTGCTCTCTATTCTTATGACAGAATGGACAAAAAAATTGAAATTAATTATTCAAACCTACCTTATACCTTTACAGATGGGAACCATGCTAAACCTGTGGCTAGATTTACATCAACAAAATCTCAATATCGAATTGGTGAACCAATCAAGTTGGTTGATTTAAGTTATGATCCAGATGGAGAGAATTTGGCAAGAAGTTGGACGGGGAGAGAAGAAGCCTATTTTACAGCTGGCACGTACCCTATTAGTTTAACAGTTACAGATGGTAGTGGAATTGTAAGTGAACCTTATACAAAATATATTACAATCGTTGATGATGTATATTTGACGAGACAGCACTATCCATTATATTTTCAAGAAGAAGGAACCTTTTTTCAAACAAATTTAAGTTTGCTTTCATTAGACCAGATTCCACATGAAATGGAATATGATTTTGAAAGAAAACTGTTGATAAGTGATAGCCCTGAGATGATTAAAGAACAGGGGATTTTATATCAGGATACGATCAACGGGAAAGGTCGTTTATATGCAAATCATTTAAATGTGATGGATCAAAATGTAACTTTTGCTATCTTGGCAACAAATGATACTGATGAGGACATTAAAATTACGACTACGAATAGTGGTGAAGTGAAACCTACACCTCTAGTTAATTTGATGGGACACATTGCTTCTGTTGACTTTTTGTTGGATGAAGCCCCTGATTCACAAACTAACGTGGAACCAAATGAAACTATTTTCTATAAAATCTATCCTGATTTTCTACCTCAATATGGAGTCAATACATTTTACGATGTTGAAACGGATGGAGAATTAACTTTTTCATTTGTTGCCATGAATGATGCAGATATAGAAGACTTTGAAAAAGGAGTTTATGAGCCCCTTGATGGTGACGGGCATGTTCGTGGTACTTTTCCATCATCAGATATTTATATAGAAGCAAACCAAAGTGGACAACCATTTACAAAACCGTATCGATTATCCTTTGGTGATGAGACGATTTATTCTTCTATGCAAGGTATTGATGTTTTTGAAAATGATAGTGTGGCTTTAAATAAAGGACATTATGGCATGGTATATCATATAACTATTGATAATCCTGGGGAAGTTGTCATATTACTACGTCCAAGAGCAGGCGTTTTTAAGGGTCCTATGAAAATAAACGGAGAATTAATTATGGTACCAACATCTGGAACACTTACACATTTAAGTGGGGTGTATGTACTTAAAAGAACTACGGGGGATGAGAAAACGTTAGAAATTGAGTTTACACCTCCTGCAGGCTCAGCATTCCCTGTAGATCTTATTTTTTATCCTTTAGATCCATTAAAATAATGGATACACAATGATGTTGATTGTTTAATTAATGAAAAGGGAGGGGATGATTTAAACTGGCACCCATGTCAA
>NZ_SIJB01000051.1 GCF_009910845.1 Chengkuizengella marina
TAGTGAATTGGGACTCAATGTAAAGTGGAATCAACAAGCGAAAACGGTAACAGGTGAAAATGAAGATTTGACGGTAGAATTGACATTGAATAACAATCTAGCAAAAGTAAATGGCGAAGATATTGAAATGTCAGTAAATCCGCAATTAGTACATAATCATACCTTTGTTCCTTTACGTTTTGTAGGAGAATCTACAGGAGCAAATGTCGAGTGGGATGCTTCAACGAAAACGATATCTATTACTAGCCCTCAACCAAAGGTCAATGATGAAGAATTGATTTTAGAACTATTTGATCAATATGAAGATTATTATAATGAAGAAAATTTGCAAATTGTAAGTTTATTTGAAGAGCAGTTTATAGAAGATTGGGGTATGGAGTCACAATTTGAATGGAATTTTGAAAATTATAATGACCATATTGAAATGAGAGACTTAGAAATATTAAGTATTGAAGATAATGAAGTATATGTTTATGTTGTGGAAATATATGAACGAGTTGATGGATCTTTTTATTTAGATGAAATGTATGAACAAATATATTCATTAGTGAAATCTAAAAATGATAGATGGCTCATAAATGATATTGAATTTGTATCATTTGATTATTACAACTTAGAAGAACTAAAAAATTCAAATGTTGATTTTCCAGAAAAAGATGAAAAAAAAGTGTTAGCAACTTTTCAAAAATATTTAGATTCTATTAAAGAAGAGAATTTAGCTAAATTAAAATCTACTTTACATGAAGAATACATAGATTTGTTGGGCCTTGAGTGGTTCGAAGAATATTATGACGGGTTTCTTTTTAATAATTATGATTATACTTTTGTTCAAATCGAAGAATCATCAGTTGTAAATATCTATGAGGATGAAGTAACACTCTTTATAAAATATAATACTATTTCAACGAATGAAAATCATGGAGGAGTAGAAGTTGAAATGGATGAGAGTTTTATTAAATTTAAGAAATCAAAGAACGGACAATGGAAAATATTACAGATAGAATCAATATATTGAATTTAAATAAACATAAATAAACATCACAAGGGGTGCTCATTTTGATTACTAAAAATAAACTAGCAATGATTAAACTTGGACTTGCATTTATAGTATCATGTTCAATGATATTTTCAGCAAATAAGGTTATAGCTGAAGATAGTGAACTTGATTATGAATTATATTCAATAGATGCAGTAAATGAAGCAATAGATTATATTGAATACTTACATTTAGATTCACCCACTCAAGAACAATTAATCGACCAGGCGATTGAGGGAATGATTAACAATTTAAATGATCCTTATTCACGATATATTTCACCAAGTGAGTTAGAAGAAGAAGGTTTATTTGATTATGAGTTTATTGGAATTGGTTTAGAAACCGTAGTTAAAAACGGATCATTAATTATTGATCTAATTTATCCTGATTCTCCAGCTTCTAGTAATGACCTAGAAATAGGGGATTCAATCGTAGCCATTGACGGTACACCAATTAAAGAGTTAACAAAAGCTGAGATACAGGAATTATTTAAAGGTAAGGAAGGTAGCGCTATTGAGTTGATCATTGTAAGAGATGGTATAAAAGTGAATGTGGAATTAACGAGGGAACTTGTTACACATCCTCTAATCGTAAGTGAAGTCATTTCAGAAGGGGTTGGATATATACGTCTTTTTCAGTTTGCTGAAGAAATGGATATTCCATTTACTGAGCAGTTAAATGAATTAAAAGAAGATGGTTTAGAAACGTTGATTTTAGATTTAAGAGATAATCCAGGTGGATTAATATATACACTCGAAAATATAGCTAAGCAATTTATGGATAAAAAAATATTAATGTTTACTAAAGACAATGTAAATGATATGGATCCAGTCGTTATATTAGATGGAGAAACTATTGATTATGAAGTCATTATATTGGTAAATGAGAATACAGCTAGTGCTTCAGAAGCTTTATCTGTAGCTATGCAAGAGCATAATTTGGCTACTGTTATTGGACAACAATCTTATGGTAAGGGACACATTCAGAACGTACTACCACTATCTAATGGTGGGGTAATATCTATCACATCACATGAGTATTTTGATCCAAGTAAAAACACTGTTGATGGAGTAGGTGTGATACCTGACATTGAAGTGAAGGAAGAAATTCCACAGCTCATTTCTGCTTTACAGATGGCTGGGATTGAGAAGATAGAATTAGTTAAAAATGATCATTCTATATTTGTTAACGACATTGCATTTTATGATTACTTTGAATATATACAAGAAGAAAATGAAGTCTTCATTCCATCACGAGTCTTATCAGCTTTAGTAGATGGAAAAATTAGTTGGAATCATTCAAAGAAGGCGATTGAAATTAAAACCGCAGAACAAGAATTATTGCTTCCAACAGCAGATAAAAATGTTGTTTTACAAGAAGGTATCACCTATGTAAATATCAATTATTTTAAAGAGTATTTTCCGCAAATTAATTGGCAGTTAGAAAATGGTGAGCTTACTATAACAAATTAAAAAGTTACAAGATAAAACCTTTTCAGTTTAAATATATATCAACTGGAAAGGTTTTTTTATTTTTGTTGTTCTTGATCTCATAAATAAATCCAGTTAGTATGGAGGAAAGAATGTTTTATGATTTATTTATATTCTTAAAAGCATAGATGTAGGAGGATACATATGAGTTGGTTAATTGAAGAAGAAGTGAGTCAAATGGATTTAGCTATACAGTTGAAAGGCCTCATTACGGGAGATGAAATATTAAAATTACCAGGTACGCATGATGCGATGGCAGCACTAATTGCAAAAAAAATAGGATTTAAAGCACTTTATCTATCCGGTGCAGCTTATACTGCAAGTCGTGGTTTACCAGATATAGGTATTGTGACATCTTCGGAGGTTGCAGAGCGGGCACGTGAGCTAGTTCGAACAACAAACTTGCCTTTACTAGTAGATATTGATACTGGTTTTGGAGAGGTTATCAATGTAGCCAGAACTGCAAAGGAAATGGTTGAAGCTAGGGTGGCGGCAGTACAAATTGAAGATCAGGTTTTGCCTAAGAAATGTGGTCATCTAAACGGAAAAAAACTAATAAGTACTGAAGATATGGTACAAAAAATAAAAATGATTAAAACTGCGGCACCGAGTCTTCTAATTGTGGCTCGAACGGATGCAAAGTCAGTTGAGGGTTTTGACAGTGCAGTTAAAAGAGTAAATGCTTATGTCCAAGCAGGGGCTGATGCTATTTTCCCAGAAGCACTAAGTTCAGAAAATGAATTTAGAAAAATGGCTGAGCTGATAGAAGGTCCATTGCTAGCGAATATGACAGAGTTTGGGAAAACACCTTATTATACAGCGGATCAATTTAGAGAAATGGGTTATAATATGGTCATTTACCCTGTAACATCTTTAAGAGTAGCTGCAAAAGCTTATGAAAATGTATTTACAGAAATATTTAATACGGGAACACAAGTACAATCCCTCGAACAAATGCAAACGAGGAAAGAATTGTATGAAACAATTGGATACTATGAATATGAGCAATTAGATCAAAGTATAGCAAAAACTGAACTTCCTAAAATCGGGGAAAAGTAAGTAATAGCTCTATTTTTAAAGTGTGAATTCAGTTCACACTTTTTTTATAAACAAAATTTGAAAAAAAAGAATTTGCAAAATATTTACCTATCATGTGATATAAATAGAGAATTTCATGTGCAATCTCTCTAGTACTCTTTTCTTAAACTCTTTAGGTGTTGGAAAAGTGAGTAAGGTATGAAGGGAAAAACTTTGAAAATATATGAAAGGTTACCCCAAGTATGGATCAATAAATTGTGATTATTCAATATAGAACTAACTCTACCCATCGTTTTAAGGATGTCATTAATATCTATCCTATTTAGCTTTGTTTGGTGGGCAAGTCGCAGAATCAGTTTATTAATTAAGTAGAATTAATAGGATAACTACAAGAAAACTAGTATTACTATGGAAAAATATTGAAAATATACTATTTTAATGATATTTAGCTGATTATAGTGTTTTAAAGGTCTATTTTATTTGTGTTAAAATAAATTCAAATCTCAGGATGAAAAAAATAGCTAGCCCCTCTAAAGATTATAAAATGTACTTAGGAGATGATTCAATGAAAAAGATTTATATCCTTGTATTCAGTTTTATTATTAGTAGTTTGATTTTGTCAAATCAATATTCATCTTTAGCTAAGGCAGAAGAGATAGAAGGAGAGTTTTCATTATTAACCTATAATGTAGCTGGATTATGGGATCCTGTTTCATCATCAAACCCCGCTAAAAACACCATTCTTATCAGTCCTAAATTAAACAATTATGATATCGTTCTTGTTCAAGAAGATTTTAATTATCATAGTGATTTAATTGAAAAAGTAGATCATCCTTATCTATCATCACATTCAGGTACCATGGGTTTTGGTGATGGATTAAATCGTTTCTCAATATTTCTTTTTATAGATTTCAAACGTGAAGATTGGGATGATTGCAATGGTGTTTTTGATGCTGCAAATGATTGTTTAACACCAAAAGGGTTTTCATTTGCTCGACATGAAATAAGTGATGGTGTTTTCGTTGATATATATAATCTTCATGCTGACGCAGGTGGGAGTCAAGATGATAAGAATGTAAGAAAGAAAAATTTTCAGCAACTGTTATCTAAAATTGATCAATGGTCTGAAGGAAATGCTGTTATTGTAACAGGAGACTTTAATAGTAAGTATAAAGCAGAAGGGGAAGTAAGGCAATTTGCAGATGCAGGATTCTCCGATGCTTGGGCTGATTTTGAAAATGGAGGGATTATTCCAGGAATAGGTGAGTCAGGTGATCGCATTGATAAAATCATATATCGTAGTGGAGAATCTCTACAATTAAGTGTTAAGGATTATGCTGTTCCCAATGAGGATTTTTTAGATAGCAATGGAAAAGAATTGTCTGATCATCAACCAGTCTCTGCGATATTTGAATATCATGCTGAAGAACCTGTAGAACAACTTACTCTTATTGCTTCAATTGCATCAAATGGTGAACCTCAGCCCGGTCAGAAACACCGTTCAAGTAATAACTTTTCTACAGTAAACATTCCTTCAGGTACTGAAAAATTATATTGGGAAATTGTTAATAACTCCAATGCAGATACAATAAGTTTTAGAGTGAAAGAGGATATTTCATTATGGACTGATCCTATTATTTTTAACTTTTTGAAAAATGGTTCTTATACTAGTGTTGTAAAGAATGATTCAATATATATATCAGACCCAACAAGTACAGGTGGGAATTCATTTACCGTAAACGTTTACGCTGTTGAATAAACTTTTGTAGTAAACCGCCCGTACCTATAAATCCTTAACTAAATAGGGGGATTATTACTTTGTTTCAAAATAATAAAAGTCTGAAAAAACAAAAAAAGATGAGCAGTATGTTTTGCTGATATTAACTATAATACTTTATTAATTGAATATATAATGGAAATCTAGTGATGTTTATCTGGTTGAATTAGGAGGCTTTGATTTCACTTATGCTTCTTCAATTTCACTCTTCTGATAAGTAAATCGGACGGTGATCGTGTTGCAGTACCTGTTATAACTACTTCTACTAGCCTCTCCCCATTTTTTTATGATATTGGAGTGAATTTTTTAAATATGATTAATGCGATCTGTAAATAACTTGGTGTGAATGCAACACAAATTAGGAGCAAAGATTCCTTTTTAACAAGAGTTTTACGGTTCCATTTCTTTTTAATGGTATTATTACTAATTCATTAGTATATCACTCGCATGGATCCAATCTAAAAGATTACACAGTGGTTTGCATCTGAAGCAGATTTTAATATAGAAATTATATTAGGATGAATTTCGTTCATATTTTTTACTATTCCCACAAATTCCACAATGCTTTTTAAATTTCCTCATTACCCACCCTGCGATAAATCTACTGAAATAATCAATAATTACAAAAGTGACTATGAGTGTACTATCATGCTGATATAGATATGAAAAGATAGTACAAAATGAAGCAACAATAAATATTTCCTTTCCTAACCTCCTTCTAGAAATCCAAAAACCCCGTTGTTAACTGAAATAAATCCATAAAATGGACATTTTAATAAAAACCTGATGTTAGGCACTTAAACTAATGCACTTGCAGATGGAATCAAATGGGAGCTGTATGAGCAAAATCTACTGATTGAAAATCATATTCGTTATAGCGAATCTAAGGTGTGACATAAAGTTCACGCTTTTTTATCGTATAAGAATTACTATCTTTAGCTACAATCATAACACAATATACATATATGTATATTGTGTTATGAAATATAGAGAATTAGGCGGAATACTAGAATAATTTTCATTATTTTAATTAAATATGACAAAAATAGCGTTTTTATTTATTAACATTTGAACTCTATAATATTCTATATAAGTTTATAAATGAATTGATGAAGAAGATTTATATTTGCTTAAATTTTTTTTAAAAGATAAAAAATAAATCCAAAAGAATTAATTTGGAGGTGGAGTTACTATATTAAAAAGTATCTTGTGATAAGAATCGCAGGCCTAAATTACGATAGTTATGCTGAAATGTGAGTCACTTTGAACACATTCAGTATAAATATGTATTTATATATTTTAAAAGAAATAATCAGCAAATGGCTAAAAGTTTAAAATATAGTTTAATTTGGATTAAATTTTTGATGATTACAATACTTAAGTGAAAGGAACTGTATTTTATGCAATTAGTTTTTATTATTTTATTATTATTAATTACACTCATCACGTTAAGTCTTTGTTTCTTTAATGTAAGAACGATTTTTCAAATCTATAAAAAAAATCGAGCAAGTATTGGATTTGGAAAACGTCATTGGCTTGGAATATTATTTTCAATGATAGTGATTGGATTTATCGTTTACTGTTTATATACTGCAACCATTTATTTTTTTAATCCTGTTCCAAATCAAATGAAATGGATACTAGCTTTACTTTTCACCTCAATATGTTTATTTACATCCTACATGTGGCTGACCTCTATTTATACAAAACCTGAAGAGAAACCATACATATCATTAATTACTTTAAGTATTATCAGTGGATTAGGAAACTCGATGGTTATATTTGTATTAAATGAAACAATATCTGACCAGAGAATATTGCCAAAAAATCTATTATTCTCTTATTTCATTTTGTCTATTTTATTATTTTTATTCTGTCAAATTGTGATTCGGTTTAAGTTGATTAAAATTACAAACGATATTGTTTTCTATAAAAGAGTACATTTTGTAGAAAAAGTTTTAAAAACTTCCTATGCTACTCTTGAATCAATGGAGGATGGAAAGATCCAAGCTTCTCTAAATAATGATACAGAGATCATTAGTAGATTCGCAAACTTTTTCGTAAATGTGTTTACGTGGTCTATTACCATTGTATTTGGACTTATATATCTTGGTCTTCTTAGCTTTTATGGATTACTCATTTCATTGTCTGTTGTTTCAATCGCATCTATTCTATTTTATTTTATTAGCAAATCTGCTGAGAAGGATTGGGAGAAAACAAGAGATATCCAAAATCATTTTTTTAAGTTTATAAATGATTTAGTTGGTGGCTATAAAGAATTATCCTTGAATGCACGGAAGTCCATCGAATTTAAAGAGGATATGACGGAAAGCTGTAATCAATATCGGAAGAAACGAACTGTTGCAGACACGAAATTAGCATATGGTATTGTGACAGGTGATTTACTTTTTGTAACAGTGATAGGAGCGGTTGTTTTCCTTTTTCCTATTTTATTCGTAAATATTCAAAATGATATGTTAAGAAGTTATGTATTCGTATTTTTATATATGGGAGGTCCATTGACAGGTATTCTCAACTCTATTCCTGAGCTGCTCATGATTAAAGTGAGCTGGAATCGAATGAATGTAATGTTGAAAGATCTAAATGAACTGGAAACCAAAAACGTAGTCCCTATCCATTTACCAAAAGTAAATCATATGAAGTTGGAACTGAAAAATGCCTTTTATCAATATAAACAACAAAATAGTGATCATTTTAAAATAGGACCTATTAATGCAGAGTTTCATTCAGGTGAAATCATTTTTATTACAGGGGGGAATGGAAGCGGAAAATCAACCTTCGCAAAATTGTTAGTTGGACTCTATGAACCGGATGAAGGGGGATTGTGGCTGAACGATCAAGTGATAACCTCGGATGAGGTAGGTGAATATTTTTCAGTTATTTTTAGTGATGTATATTTATTTGATAAATTATACGGTATTGATTTTGAAAGTAAATTTGAGGAGGCTCAAAAGTATTTAAAAATACTACATTTACAAGATAAGGTTCAAATTACAAAAGAAGGATTCAGTACGATTAAACTATCATCTGGTCAAAGAAAAAGACTGGCATTATTAATCAGTTATTTAGAAGATAAGCCTTTTGCTTTATTTGATGAATGGGCTGCAGATCAAGACCCAGATTATCGTCATTTTTTCTACACTACACTTTTACAGGAATTAAAATCAAGAGGAAAATGCATTATAGCGATAACACATGATGACAAATATTTTGATGTTGCTGATCGATTATTTAGAGTAGATATGGGTAAACTTGAGGAACTTGATACAGTCACTGATCCAGTAATGATGGCAAATAAAGGGTTAATGATTTAAAAATAGCGGATTGAGGTGTTAAAATGAATAAATTTGAAAGTTTAATCGATGTAATAGAAAATTGTAAAAATGATAGTGAACATATTACTTTTATTAAAAAAAAGGAAGAACAAACCTTATATTATTCTGATTTATACGATAGATCATTAAGAATGCTTCATGGTTTACAAAGTCTAGGAATTAGAAAAGGGCAAGAAATAATTTTCCAAATTCAAGAAAATGAAAACTTTATATTATTATTTTGGGCATGTGTATTAGGGGGAATGATCCCTGTACCAGTGACAATAGGCACAACTGATGAACATCGTAAAAAAGTAGTCCAAATTTATCAGATTTTAAATCAGCCTAAGATAGTATCCGATTATGACATTTTACCTTCTTTAAAAGAATCTTTTAATCAAATGAAATCCTCTATTCCTTATGAAGAAGTTGCAAGGAATACGATTGAAATAAACGAAATTAGTGATTTAAATCAACTAGGGTATATAGAGCAGGTTAAAAGTAGCGATATTGCTTTTATACAGTTCTCATCCGGTTCCACAGGGAAACCTAAAGGTGTGACGCTTACGCATGATAATTTGTTGGCAAATATGCGTGGGATCGTATTAAATTCTAAAACGAGCAGTCACGATTCATCTTTAAGCTGGATGCCACTTACACATGATATGGGACTCATCGGTTATCATCTATCACCTATGTATGCTAATATTTCGCAATTTATTATGCCAACGACTTTGTTTGTGATGCAACCCATGTTATGGCTGGAAAAAGCAAGTGAACATAAAATTACTTCATTGGCTTCACCTAACTTTGGATATAAACATTTTCTAAAAACCTTCAAACCTGAGAAGGCAGCTCATTGGGATTTATCCAATATAAGATTAATTTTTAATGGAGCTGAACCCATTTCAGATCAACTAGCATTTCGCTTCCTTTCCGTCCTCGAACCTTATGGTTTGCAGCTAAATGCAATGTTTCCAGTATATGGTATGGCAGAAGCTAGTTTAGCTGTTTCCTTCCCGCCTGTAGAAGAAACATTACAATCTATATCAGTTAAAAGGGAGTCGATTCGTTTAGGAAAACGGGTTGAAATCATTGATCAAACATCTTCAAATGAAATTCATTTTGTGGACTTAGGTTATGCTGTTGATGGATGTCAAATTAGGATTACAAATGATGCACATACTCCACTATCAGAATGTGTAATAGGAAATATTGAAATTCAGGGTAAAAATGTTACTTCAGGATATTACAACAATCCAGAAGCGACCACTGAACTGATTACTGAGGATGGGTGGCTTGTTACAGGAGATTTAGGATTTCTAAAAAATAATCGTTTATTTGTAACAGGAAGAAAGAAAGACATCATTTTTATTAACGGACAGAATGTGTATCCACATGATATTGAAGGAATCGCAGAGAAAGTCCCAGGTGTTGAAGCAGGTAAAATAGCTGTTTGTGGGGTATTCAATGCAGAGAACCAGCAGGATGATATCATAACATTTGTTGTTTTTCGTAAAAAAACGGAAGCATTTATTCCATTGGTGCAAGAGCTTAAAAAATTCATTCATTTGCAAACTGGCTTGGAAATTAAACATGTAATCCCAGTTAGAAGTATTCCAAAAACGACAAGTGGAAAGTTGCAAAGATATAAACTTGCTACTCAGTATGAGGATGGGGATTATTTTGAAATCGTAAAAGAAATGCAACAATATCTTGTAGAACAAAAACAAGATGTGATGATTGAAAAACCTATAAATGAAACAGAAGAGAAATTAATAAAATTATGGTCTGAAGTTTTAGGAATAGAGCAAATTGATCGTAAAATCCATTTTTTAGAAATTGGGGGTAATTCTTTAAAAGCGGCTACTTTGGCTTCTGAAGTTGAGAAGATGTTTGAAGTAGAACTGCCGATCATTGAGTTTTATCAACTTGCTACGATAGAAAAACAAGCAAAATACATCATGCAAGCAAATAAAAAGGCATATGTCCCTATTTATAAAATTGCTGAACAAGAGTTTTATCCAGTATCAAGTGCTCAAAAGAGATTATATATTCAGGAGCAATTTGAAGGTATAGGTATATCTTATAATATGCCTGTAGCTTTTAATGTGATAGGAAAACCAGATAAATTGAGGGTTGAGAAAATATTAAATCAATTAATTGATCGACATGAAGTCTTAAGAACTTCATTTCAGTGGATAGATGGAAAAATATATTCTAAAATAATGCCTTCTCTATCGATTGAATTAAAAGATATAGAAACACCAGAAGAGTTAATTGTCCCTTTTAATCTCAAAGAACCGCCATTGATAAGAGCGGGATGGGTACAGAAGGAAAATGATAAAAGTATACTTGTTCTTGATATGCATCATATCGTAATGGATGGTATTTCTATCAATGTATTAATGAAAGAATTCTTAGATTTATATCAACACCGTACATTACCTCCTATCTCAATACAATATAAAGATTTTGCAGTGAGAAACGAGGACTGGAAGACAACAAATTCATATCAAATACAGGAATCATTTTGGGAAAATCAACTTTCTGGAGCTATCCCTCAGCTTCAGTTTCAATCAGATTTTCGTAGGGAAGAAAAAAGAACGTTCGATGGAGAAACTGTTTATTTTCATTTATCAAAACAGATAACAGAACAGATGAATAAAACGTGCCATAAAAATCGCATTACCTTAAATGCTTATTTATTATCCTTATATTATATTTTATTAAATAAATATACTGGGCAGGATGAGCTTGTTGTTGGTTCTTTAGCTGCAGCAAGAAGACATCCAGATATTCAGCGAATGTTAGGCATGTTTGCAAACTTTTTACCTGTTCGTTATCAGATGAATGAAGAACTATCATTTTATGAAATGATAGATGAGATGCAGGGGCTTCTTGGAAATATTTATGAGCATCAAGAGTATCCTTATGATGATATGATTTTGAAATTATTGAAAGATTCAGATCGGTCTCGCAATCCATTTTTTGATACAATGCTCATTTTTCATAACCAGCTGGAAACTAACTTTACCTTAGAGACAGACAATTTGAAACTTACACAATACGATTTACATACGAAGACATCAAAGTTGGATTTTAAACTGGATATTTTTCCTGAAGAGGATGGAAGTTTAAAATGTATTTTGGAATATAATTGCAATCTATTTAAAAGAGAAACGATGGTTAAATTTACAGAGCATTATCAAAATATTGTTAAGTCGGTTACCAATAAACCAAAACAAAAAATTAAAGAAATAAATATACTTTCAGAAGCGGAAAAGTTAAAAATAACGAATGTTTTTAACAAAACATCATCACCTTATGAAAAAAATAAAACTTTAGTTGAGTTATTTGTTGAACAAGTAAATAAAACACCGGGGAATATAGCTGTTCAATATAAAAATGAGAAATTAACTTATCGTGAATTGGATGAAAAATCGAATCAGTTAGCAAAAACGTTAGTAAGTCTTGGTGTGAAGTCAGATCAAGTGATTGCAGTAATGGCTGAACGATCTTTGGAAATGATCCTTAGCATGTTCGCTATTTTAAAGGCAGGCGGAGCATATTTGCCTATAGCTCCTGATCTACCTGAAGAACGAATTCAATATATGTTGGAAGACAGTCAAGTTCAAATGATACTTACACAACAAAAATGGATCAATTCCATTGGTTTTCAAGGGAAAATGATTGATGTAGAGGATAGTCAATATTACACAGGTGACGTTTCTGCGTTGCATAAAACAAGTGAACATAACAATCTAGCTTATGTGATTTATACCTCAGGATCTACAGGCAAACCAAAAGGGGTTATGATCGAGCATTATTCCGTTATCAACAGGATCATGTGGATGCAAAAAACTTATTCGTTAAATGAACAAGATATCATTTTGCAAAAAACACCAATTTCATTTGATGTATCAGTATGGGAGCTTTTTTGGTGGAGTTTAGTTGGAGCCAAATTAGTTCTGTTGGAACCAGGAGGAGAAAAAGATCCTGCTCATATCGTTGAAGTAATAGATAAGCAAAATATTACTACGATGCATTTTGTTCCGTCGATGCTACAAATTTTTATAGATTATTTGTATCAAACGAATCAATGGGAAAGGCTGCATGCTTTGAAAAAGGTATTTACTAGTGGTGAAGCGTTACATTCTCATCATGTGACCAAATTTAACGACTTTATATCTCTAAAAAATAATGCAGAACTCATTAATTTATACGGCCCAACAGAAGCTACAGTGGATGTCTCTTACTTCCCATGTACTCCACTTGAAGATACAAAGGTAATTCCAATCGGTAAACCTATTGATAATACACAGCTTTGGATCGTGAATAAACAACATCAGTTGCAACCTATTGGAATTGTAGGAGAATTATGTATCTCAGGAGATGGTTTAGCCAGAGGTTATATCAATAAAGAAGAACAGACAAAGGAAAAATTTGTTTCAAATCCATTCATAGCTGGACAGCGTATGTATAAAACGGGTGATTTGGCAAGGTGGTTGCCAGATGGAAATATTGAATATTTAGGTAGATTAGATCATCAGGTGAAAATAAGAGGTTATCGGATTGAACTTGGTGAAATTGAGGCATGTTTATTAGACCATCAGGATATAGATGAAGCTGTTGTTTTAGTGAAAGAAGATCTTCAAGGTGATTCATTTTTAGTGGCTTATATTGTAAGTCAAGGTCCATTTGATATTGCTCAAATAAGAACATTTTTAAAAGGAAGTCTTCCTGATTATATGGTTCCAGCTCGTTTTGTAACTTTGGAAGAAATGCCGTTAACATCAAATGGGAAAATAAATCGAATTGAATTACAGAGTCGAGTTAAATTTGTGGAAATGGATCCAGATAACTATGTTGCTGCAAACAATGAGATTGAAGAAAAACTAGTAGGTTTGTGGCAGGAAGTATTAGAGAGAAAACGCATCGGTGTTGAGGATGATTTCTTTGAACTTGGAGGGCACTCTTTTAAAGCTACGATGTTAGTTACACAAATTCACGAACAATTTAATATCGAGATTCCTTTAAGTGAAATTTTCTCATCACCAACGATAAGGGATATAGCCAAGTATATTGAGAAAGCTAACTTTAGCGAGCATGTCACAATTACAAAAGCTGTAGAACGTGAATATTACTCCTTGTCATCAGCTCAAAAAAGGTTGTTTATTCTTCATCAAATCGAAGGGGATAATTTAACGTATCATCTACCAGCTGCAATGGAGATTACAGGTAAACTAAATGAAAAATTAGTTCAAGATACTTTTCAAAAGATATTAAAACGACATGAAGTATTACGTACATCTTTTAAATTACTTGACGGAGAAGCAGTACAGTTTATTCAACCAGAAGTGACTTTTCAATTAGAGAAGTTAGATCAGGCATACGATAATATAAATCAGATGATGGTTGATTTTATGAAACCTTTTGATTTAAGTTCAGCACCTTTATTAAGAGTAGGGTTAGTAAATCTAGGAAAAGAAAAAAATATACTATTATTTGACATGCATCATATTGTTTCAGATGGATTATCTATGGTGAATTTAACAAAAGAGTTTGTACAAATTTATCAGGGGTTGGATTTATTACCTCTGAAAATTCAATATAAGGATTATGTTGAATGGCAAATGGACTTTTTCACCACTGAAAAATATGAAAAACAAGAGCAGTATTGGAACGATATTTTATCGGGAGAACTTCCTGTATTACAGTTGCCAACTGACTTTTCAAGACCTCCTGTTCGCAGCGGCAAGGGGGATAAGTATGAGGTTAAACTAGACAGCCAATTATTAACATCTATTAAAAATTTAGCATTGGAACATGAGACAACAATTTATGTTGTAATGTTAGCTGTTTTCAATATTTTATTAGCAAAGTATACAAAACAAGAAGATATTATTATAGGAAGTCCAATTACAGGTAGAACACATTCAAACTTAAAAGATTTAATCGGTATGTTTGTCAATACATTAGCAATGAGAAATGAACCGAAAGAAAACTATACATTTAAACAATTTTTGCAAAAAGTGAATCATAATGCACTTCAAGCTTTTGAAAACCAAGATGTTCCATTTGAGGTTTTAGTAGAAAAGTTAAATGTAAAACGTGATTTAAGTAGGAATCCAATATTTGATGTCATGTTTGTTTTACAAAATATGGGTGCTCCTTCAGTTAAGTTTGATGATTTATGGGGTAAACAACTTGCAATAAATCATCAGCAATCTAAATTTGATTTAACACTTGAAGCGATTGAAGAAGAACAGGGAATGACCTTAAACTTTGAATTTAATACGGATTTATTCCACAAACCCAAAATTGAAAGACTTGCCCATCATTTTAAACAATTGATTTATATAGTTATAGAACAATCAAATATTCAAATTTGTGATATGGATTTTATGTTACAAGAAGAAAAGAAACAAATACTATATCAATTTAATAATACAGATCGTGAGTATCCAAAACATAAAACCATCCATAAATTATTTGAAGAACAAGTTGAAAGAACGCCAAATCATATTGCTTTGACATATAAAGATGAAAAGATGACTTATCAGATCTTAAATAATAAGGTCAATCAGTTAGCTATACAACTGAGGGAAAAGGGAGTAACGAACAATACAATTGTCTCGATTATGGTAGAACGTTCTCCTGAGATGATCATCGGAATTTTAGCGATATTAAAAGCAGGTGGGGCATATTTGCCAATGTCACCCGACTTTCCACAAGAACGGATTTCATTCATGTTAAAAGATAGTGAATGTAAACTTGTTTTAACACAAAATAAGTTCAAAGAAAAGATTTCATTTGAAGGTGAGATCATCGTTTTAAATGATTCTAAAAATTACATCAATGAAAAGAATGATTTTAAAGTTAAAGATATTAGCAGTTCTGAAGATTTGGCCTATATTATTTACACATCAGGTTCAACAGGGAAGCCAAAGGGTGTAATGATTAAACATCATTCAGTTATAAATCGAATTACTTGGATGCAGAACAAATATCCATTACAAGAATCAGATGTCATTATGCAAAAAACACCTTTTACCTTTGATGTATCTGTATGGGAGTTGTTTTGGTGGAGTTGGACAGGGGCTCAGGTTCACTTGCTTGAACCTGAAGGAGAGAAAAACCCACAAACGATGATTGATGCCATTGAAAAGCATAAAATATCAACCATGCATTTTGTTCCATCGATGTTACAAGTATTTTTTGAATATTTGTCAGGTAAATCTATTGAACCTAAATTAAAAAGTTTAAACCAAGTATTTACAAGTGGCGAAGCTTTACAGTTGAAACAGGTTGAACAGTTTAACGATACATTGTTCAAAATAAATAATACAAATTTAATCAATTTATATGGTCCTACGGAAGCTACAGTGGATGTTTCTTACTATGAATGTACTCCTTTTAATGCAGAACAGACTGTACCAATTGGAAAACCAATTGATAATACGAAGTTATATGTTGTGAATGAATCATTACAATTACAACCTATAGGTGTGAGCGGGGAGTTATGTATAAGTGGTGAAGGTTTGGCAACAGGTTATTTAAATCAAGAAGAGTTAACAGCTAAAAAATTTGTACCAGACCCGTTTAATTTAGGACAGTGGATGTATAAAACGGGCGACTTAGCAATATGGAATGAAGACGGACAAATTGAATATTTAGGTAGAATGGACCATCAGGTGAAAATAAGGGGATACCGTATTGAACTTGGTGAAATTGAAACCCAGTTATTAGACATTGGTGATATTCAACAGACGGTAGTAGTAGATAGAAAAAGTACGGTAGGAGATCTATATTTATGTGCTTATTACGTTTCTGAACAACAGTTTTCAACGAGTGAAATGAGGTCATTATTATTAAAAACATTACCAGATTATATGATCCCAGCTTATTTTATGAAATTAGATAAAATACCATTAACTTCAAATGGTAAAGTGGATCGAAAAGCTCTTCCTGAGCCAATTATAGATAGGGAGATTGATTCAAACACAGTGCCTCCAGCTAACGAAATACAGAAACAATTAATTCATATTTGGAAAGAGACGATTGGTCATGACAAGATTGGGATTTACGATAATTTCTTTGAAGTAGGAGGGAATTCATTACTTCTGATTCGAGTACATTCTAAATTGGAAGAATATTGGCCGCAGCAAATAAAGGTGACAGATTTATTCTCGTATCCTACCATTGCTAAATTGTCGGAATTTATTCAAAACAAAATAAGTACAAACAAAAATGAGTTACCGATCCAATTTTTACGCTTACCGGAAAATTATTTTGAAAGCACATCACAGCAGGCCGTTAGATCCTATTCATTTAAGTTAGAAGAAGAGCAATTTCAGATTTTTAAAGAAATGAAACATGAACTAAATGTGGATTTAAATTATATTTTACTGGCTTTATACGGATATTTATTTGCGCAAATTACAAAAAACAAACAGATTCCAATTCAAGTTCTAACTAATGATGAGAGTTATATAGCATTGGAACTAAATTTAGATCAATTTACACACTTCATAGAAATTCCACTATATTTAAAAACAACGATACAGGAAAAAAATCCAACTCAGACATACACGTTGAATGATTTAAAACAAGCACAAATGAGTCATCAAAAGTATAATATTTTACCTTTATTTATTCATACAAGAAAGTCCTCATTAGATACGGAGATTGTTAATCTTTTTCATATCTCATTAGGGTTTATGGAAATAGGTTCAGAACTTATGCTTATTTCAGAATTTAATGGTAAGAAAATTTCAAGCAGCAAGATGAAGGAATTCCTTCAAGGTTTCAAACAATTATCAACCATTATAGCAAATCAATATGCTGCACAATCACAAGTATCTGCAACAAAAAAGGAGGAGGAGTAATGGAAAGAGTAGCTTTTCTTTTTCCAGGTCAAGGTTCTCAATATGTTGGAATGTCAAAGGATATAGTCAATCATTATTCGATAGCAAAGGAGGTTTTTGAAGAAGCGAACGAAGTTTTAGGAATGGATCTTCAATCTTTATGTTATGAAGGTCCTTCAGAAGAACTGACAAAAACAAAAAATGCACAACTTGCTTTGTTAACTACAAGTATTGCTTATTTTAGAGTGATTGAAAATGAGTTGGGTTTAACACCATATATGTTAGCAGGTCATAGCTTAGGAGAATTCTCAGCTTTGACTTGCTCTGGAGTACTTACGTTTTCAGACGCATTAAAGTTGGTTAGTACTAGAGGAAAATTAATGCAGCAAGAAACGGAACAAAGTATAGGTGCTATGACAGCAGTATCAAAACTATCAGCACAAACAGTAGAACAATGTATTGAGCAAATGACAGATGAGAATGGTACTGTAGCTATAGCTTGTTACAATGCAGAAAAAGAATTGGTTATAACAGGTCATTCCTATGAAGTAAAACGTGTAGCAGAGAAGTGTGCTCAAGAAGGAGGGAATGTGACCCCTTTAAAAGTAAGTGGTCCTTTTCATCATCAGTTAATGACCAAAGCTTCAGAACAATTTCATGATCATTTAAAATCTTATTCTTTTCAAAAATATAAAATACCCGTTGTATCTAATGTAACTGGATTACCTCATGTTGAGGACATAGATGAATTAAAGTTAAATTTGGTGTCTCAGATGATTAAACCAGTGAGATGGGTAGAATCAATGAAATATATATTTAACAAAGGCGTCACAACAACGATAGAGTTAGGTCCTAGAACAGTTTTAAAAAATTTGATCAAACGGATTGAACCTACAATAAATTCTTTTTCCTTTGATAAAGGAAATGATAGAGATGAACTGAAGATGAGATTTTCATCAACTAATAAACAACATTCCTCTGCCATTCATTTTATTACACAGTGTATGACCGCTGCTATCACTACTCCTAATTATAATTGGGATTCAAATGAGTATGAAAAAGGTGTGATTCAGCCATATAGAAAACTTCAACAGTTGCAAAAGCAATGGACACAGCAGGAGGAAGTGTTAGATGAAGACCAACTGAAAAAAGCATTTATTTTATTACAGCAAATTTTAAAGACAAAAAAAGTGAGTAGTGAAGAACAATTGAACATCTTAAATCATTTAGATAGAGAGGTTGTAAATTGATGAGTATATTAAAAAAATGGCTACTGATGTTAATGAATATAGTCGTTTATTTTGGTGCCGCAGTATTAGCTTTTTATGTGATTAATCCCTATATATTTAACCATGTAGACTGGTATAAAACGTTTATGGGACAAAATATTCCAATACAATTAACAGCTACAGTTTCTATGATTTTTATTATGTATTTTTTCATTTTTAGAATCAAAAAGTGGTATTTAAAAGAAAAATACGAGAGTTTATGGTCTATATGTAATTTTTCAAAGTTGAACATTAAACAAATGATTTGGTTTACTCTTATTGGATTTGCAGGATCAATTTGGTTTATTTCCTTAATGAATATTTCATATATATCTGAATCTTTTCCAGGATTACAGTCATATATAGAACTATTTGCAACATCAGAATACTTTATTTATACGTTTTTGGGTGTAGGAATTATTGGTGTATTTTATGAGGAAATATTATTTAGAGGACTTATTTTTAATGAATTTCGAAAAGTACTTCCTTTACCTTTTGCTCTACTATTAAATGCTGTTATTTATGGTTTATTTCAACCAAGCCCTGTTATCATGGCAACTGGTTTTCTCTTAGGAATTTTGTACGGATTAATTTATGTAAAAACAAAGTCCTTGTGGTCAACAATTTGGATAGGTAGTGTGCTTAATATTTCAATATTTTCACTTCATAAATTAAAAGTAGATGAAAGTATGGCTAAATGGTCTGATGCTGTGTTAGTACCTATTCATATATTTGCTTTTCTATTTATTTTACTCTTTGTAATTTACTTTTTAAAAAGCCATGTATCAAATAATAACTCTAATATTAAAGTAACAAATGTGAAAGGATGATAGATTTTGGAAAACATAACAAATAAAAGAGAAAAATTTTATCAAATGATTGGTGTATTGGTGATTTATATTGCCTTATATAGCGTAATTATTTTGTCTGTTGAATATTTTTATTATGAAAAATTAAATATTCCATTTTTAGAGTCTTTTAAAAGTGCAAATTTTGGTCCTTTATTTCTAATATTACATGATGTTATTGCTCTGCCAATTTACTTTTTAGTCATTTATTTCATGCATAAAAAAAGTTTATTTCAAATAAGTCAGTTTGTAAAAATTAAGAAAAAAACGGCAGCCCTTTGTTTATTATTAGGAGTTAGTATGGGAACTTGGGTGATGTCTATTACTCAAATTCCATACATAAAAAATTCATTTCCGATATTCCAAACATTATTTAAATTTTTATTATCTGGTAATGCAGTTCTAGTTATTTTCTTTGTTGCTCTGCATGCGATTTATAAAGAAATATTTTTTAGAGGCATGATTTTTAATCAATTAAGAAGTGTATTATGGTTACCTTTAGCTATTGTCATTAATGGTTTAATATATGGTTATTTATTCTTTCAATGGGATATTATACTTACAATTTACGGAATGTTAGGCGCTATTATATTTAATTTGATTTTCATTTGGTATGAATCAATTTGGGCAACGATTGCTATTGAATTTAGTTTATTCGCAACTTATTTCATTTTAAGAGAGTTGAACTACGAATATGGTTGGACTTCTATCATTCTCATTTTTGTCAGTTCAATCGTATTAATTGGAACGATGATTGCATTATGGAAGCAAAGACAGTCAACTTCAACAAGGCAAATTGAAGCAGAAGCAGCAACTCCATCTATTTAACCTAAATTAATTTTTATCAAAAACTCAATTAACTAGGAGGGGTCACATGCTAGAGTTAAACTTACTAGAAACTAGTGAAGAGCAGCTAGAAGAAAGTATTAAAGAGGTTTCTTTAAAGGATGTTGCCATCATAGGTATTTCAGCAAATTTACCTATGTCACCTGATCAAACAAAATTTTGGGAAAATTTAATGAATGGAAAAGATTGTGTTCATACCTTTCCTAAAAATCGCTTGAAAGATATTCGCCCCTTAGTTCAAAAGGAAAATAATGTGCAGTTTTATGAAGGTGCATATCTTGAGGAAATAGATAAATTTGATTATAAATTTTTTGGACTGTCTCCAAAAGAAGCAAGTTTAATGAATCCGAATCAACGTTTATTTCTAGAAAATACTTGGAAAACGATTGAAGATGCAGGGTATGGAGGAGATAAATTAAAAGGAAGCAAGACTGGAGTATATGTCGGTTATAATGCTGATGCTTTTGTTGATTATAAAAACTTCATTGCAGAAGTTGAACCTGATGCTCTGTCTATGGCAATACCAGGTAATTTAACTTCTATTCTTGCAAGTAGAATTTCATATTTACTAGATTTAAAGGGACCAGCTCTTTGTATTGATACGGCTTGCTCTTCTTCTTTGGTTGCTGTCCATGTTGCATGCCAAGCGATTCAAAACGGCGATTGTGATCAGGCACTTGTAGGGAGTGTAAATGTAAATATTCTACCATTTGATAAAAATATTAAAATTGGGATAGAATCCTCTGATGGTAGAGCTAGAACTTTTGATCAACAATCTGATGGTACGGGAGCTGGTGAAGGTTCAATTGCATTATTGCTAAAACCATTAAGTAAAGCACAACAGGATAGGGATCATATCTATGCGGTGATAAAAGGCAGTGCAGTAAATCAGGATGGGAGCTCTATTGGTATTACAGCACCTAATGTCTTGGCTCAAGAAGAAGTTATTGTTAAAGCTTTGCAGGATGCAGATGTTAATCCAGAAACGATTACCTATTTTGAGGCTCATGGAACTGGAACGAAATTAGGAGATCCAATTGAAATAGACGCAATAACAAGAGCCTATAGAAAATTCACAGATCAAAAACAGTTTTGTGCAATAGGTGCAGTAAAAACAAATATTGGTCATTTAGATAATGCAGCTGGCATAGCAGGTTTATTAAAAGCGGTTTTAGCTCTTCATCATGCCAAAATTCCACCAATGTTACATTTTAATCAATCTAACTCAGAAATTGATTTTATATCATCTCCTGTATTCATAAATAGTCAATTAAGAAAATGGGAGAAAACAGACTATCCTAGAAGAGCTGGTGTAAGTGCTTTTGGAATGAGTGGGACGAATTGTCACGTTATTTTAGAAGAGGAAAATGTATATTCAGAAGTAATAGAAACGCAAGATCAAGAAAACTTAACTAATCAATCTATGAATGTGTTTACATTATCTGCTAAAAGTAAAACTTCATTAAATAGTTTAATAAAACAATATAAAAACTTTATTACTACTGAAGAATATGTGAATCTGAATGATCTATGTTATACAGCCAATACTGGTCGTGGGCATTATACATATCGAGTAGCAATGTTAATTACGGATGTAGAAGATTTTAAATTGAAACTAAACATGCTTGATAAAGATAACGGGATTAATCAAGACTATAAAAATGTATATTATGGTGAACTTAAAACAAAACATAAAGATAAAAAGAAAGTAGAATTCACTCCTTCATCTGATCAACGAGAAGAAAAGGATTTAATAGAGACATGTATAGCATATGTACATGGAGAAGACATTGATTGGGAATTGTTTTACGATGGTGAATATAGAAGGAAAATCAGTTTGCCAACCTATTGTTTTGAAAATATTAGGTGTTGGTTAGAGCTGCCAGAAGTCGAAAATTTACAGCCAGAACCGCTGGTTTTAAGCAAAGTAGAGAGAAAAGTTGAAATAATAGGAAGAGAATATGATAAGTTAACTGAAGTTGAAAAAACGATCGCACAGGCATGGGGAGAAGTTTTAGGTTTTAAAGAGATAGATATCCAAGCTCCTTTTTATGATTTAGGAGGAGATTCAATCTTAGCCTTAAAAATAGTAAATCAGATCAGTCAGAAAAGTAACATTACAGTTAGCGTAACTGATTTGCTTCAACATGAAACAATACAAAAGTTAGCGATATACATGGAAGAGTTATTAGATCAACAATTAGAGGAAAGAGAAAAGATTGAAATTCCCAAAGTAGAATCTAGTGAAGTTTATCACTTATCTTCCGCTCAAAAAAGAATGTATATTTTACACCAGCTAGATGGTAAACAAACAAACTATAACATGCCTAAAGCAATGATCATAAAGGGTCAGTTGAATCAAGCAAAATTCGAAGACGCTTTAAGAGGTTTAATTTCACATCATGAAAGTTTACGAACCTCATTTGAAATGGCTGATGGAGAACCAGTACAACGTATTCATACGGATATTGATTTCAACATAGATTATCAAAAAGCTGAGAAAGATGAAATTGATCATTTGATTTCTAATTTTATTCAACCTTTTGATTTAAGTCAGGCACCTTTGTTTAGAGTGAGTCTTATCCAAGTAGATGAAGAAGAACACCTTTTTTTATTTGATATTCATCATATAATTTCAGATGGTACATCTATGCATATCATAGTATCAGATTTTATTAAGTTTTATGAAGAAAAAACAATGCCTGATCTCAGAATTCAATATAAAGATTATGCTCATTGGCAAAATGAACAAATCATTCAGGGCAAGTTAAAAAAAGAAGAACAATATTGGTCAAATCAATTTGCTGATGAGGTTCCAATATTAAATTTACCAACGGATTATATAAGACCTGTAATGCAAAGTTTTGATGGAGATCGTATTGATTTTCATTGGGATAAAAAAATGACTGAAAAGGTTAATCAGCTTGCAAAGGAGACAAATAGTACGGTTTATATGGTTTTGTTAGCTGCTTTTACAACGCTGCTATCTAAATATTCCGGTCAGGAAGATATAATCGTTGGCTCCCCAATAGCTGGTAGAATTCACATAGATATTGAACCTATTATGGGAATGTTTGCAAATACATTAGCACTGCGAAATACTCCAAAAAGTAATAAGACATTTAAAGTTTTTTTACAAGAAGTAAAAGAAAGTGCACTTCATGCCATTGATCATCAGAACTATCCAATCGAAAATGTGATTGATAATTTATCTATACAGCGAGATACAAGTAGAAACCCATTGTTTAGCGTTTTATTCAACATGTTAAATATGGAAATACAGGATATGAGATTAGAACACTTAAGTTTTCATCCTTACCCTATTAAAAATAAAGCATCCTATGCAGATATCATGTTGAATGTAATTGAAGAAGGGGATGGATTTCTTCTCAGTACAGAATATTGTACAAAGTTATTTAAGAAAGAAACCATTCAACAAATGATTCAGCACTTAGGATTATTAGTTGAACAAGTTGTTGAACAACCTGAAATCAAGCTTGGTGATATTGAATTACTATCTGAGGGAGAAGTACAAGATGAATTAAATAGATTTACTGAAACAACCATGAACTACCCAAAGGAAAAGTCAGTTCATGCACTTTTTGAAGAACAAGTTGAAAAAACACCTGATCAAATAGCTGTAGTTTTTGGTGATATAAAGTTGTCCTATACTGAACTTAATGCTAAAGCAAATCAAATTGCTTGGTATTTGAAACAAAATGGTGTGCAGACTCAATCCATTGTTGGAATAATGGTAGAGCGATCTCTGGATATGATCATAGGAGTATTAGGCATTTTAAAAGCTGGGGCAGCTTATGTTCCAATTGATCCAGATTATCCACAGAAACGAATTCAATACTTGTTGCAACATTCTAATACGTCAGTATTACTTACACAACATCGTATGCAATCTAATCTAACAGATATTGAATCTATGGTTGTATGTATTGAAGATGTATTACAACAACTAGATTTACCAATACATAATTTAGAGTTGCCATATGATCCTGAACAATTGATTTATGTGTTGTACACTTCAGGTTCTACAGGTAATCCTAAAGGGGTAATGGTAAAGTCCCATGCATTTGTAAATTTACTTCATTGGTATACATCTGAATTTCATATCCATGAACAAGATAAGTTATTACTAATGGCACCATCCAGTTTTGACCTGGCACAAAAGAATTTGTTTAGTGCCTTGATTAAGGGTGGACAATTACATGTCTATTATCCAGGTTTGTATGATTATAACGTTATGTCGGACGTAGTCGCTCACCATGGGATTACTTTAATCAATTGTGCACCAAGTGCATTTTATCCTTTGATTGATTTTAATCATGATTCTCAGTTTGCTCGATTAAAAAGTTTAAGAAAGGTGTTTTTAGGTGGAGAGCCAATTAATATGAATAAACTGCAGTCATGGCTTTTCACAAATAAAGAGGTTGAATTGGTTAATACTTATGGACCAACGGAATGTACAGACGTATCTTCTTATTATCGTGTAAACAAACAAGACTATATCCAAACCAATGTGCCTATTGGTAAAGCTGTGTATAATACAGAGCTATATATCATGGATAAAAATTTAACCTTAATGCCGACTGGTGTTGCTGGAGAATTGTGTATAGGTGGAACAGGTTTAGCAAAAGGGTATTTTAACGCAGGTGAAATAACATCTGAAAAATTTGTAGAAAACCCTTATAAATTAGGGGAGAAAGTATATCGTACGGGTGATTTAGTGAAAAGGTTACCTGATGGTAATCTTGAATATTTAGGTCGTATGGATTACCAAGTAAAAATTAGAGGGATGCGAATTGAATTAGAAGAGATTGAAAGACAACTCTTAGATCATACAGATATCGAGGAATCGATCATCGTTGTAAAAGAAGAGGGAACAGATAAAAAACTATGTGCTTATGTGGTATGTAGTAAAGAATTAAATGTTACCCAATTAAGAGAATATTTATCGCAAAGTTTACCTGATTTTATGATCCCGGCTATATTTGTTCAACTTGAACAAATGCCCTTAACGCCGAATGGAAAAGTTAATCGTAAGGCACTGCCTGAACCGGATTTTAATAATAGAGTTGGTGTGGAGTATGTTGCACCAACAAATGAATTAGAAAGTCAGCTTGTTTCCTTATGGGAAGAAGGACTTGGAGTGGACAAGATTGGTATTAAAGATAATTTCTTTGAATTAGGTGGACATTCCTTAAATGCAGTACAAATCGTATCTAAGGTGCAAAAAAAATTAGGAATACAACTTAGTCTAACTGATATTTTTACAAATACATCCATTGAAAAGTTGGTTAAGAGAATAGAGGAATTAGATGAGAGAGATTATTCACCAATCTCTCAGGTTGTATTTAAAGAAGTTTATTCGCTTTCTTCTGCACAAAAAAGGATGTTTGTGTTACAACAATTAGAAAGCTCGACAAGTTATAATTTGCCTTCTGTTTTGAGAATCAAAGGAAATTTAGAACGGAATCGATTTGAGTATGTTTTGAATTCCCTTATAAAGCGTCATGAAAGCCTTAGAACCTCCTTTGAAATGATGGGGGGAGAACCAGTACAACGTATTCACGATAAAATTAATTTAGATATTACTTATAAGAACGTAGTGAGGCAGGAAGTAGATCAAGTGGTTTCATCATTTATTCAACCTTTTGATTTAAGTCAAGCACCATTGTTTCGAGTAAACCTCATGCAAATTGATACTGATGAATATATTTTCTTATTTGATATGCACCATATTATCTCAGATGGTACTTCCATGAACATCCTTATTAAGGACTTTGTTCAACTATATGAAGGAAATAGTCTTTCTGAGTTACACATACAATATAAAGATTTTGCTGCATGGCAAATTGAACAGACTTCAACAGATAGAATGAAGATACAGAAACAGTATTGGTTGGAGCGCTTTTCTGATGAGATTCCTGTACTTAACTTACCTACGGATTATATAAGACCTGTAATGCAAAGTTTTGAAGGGGATCGGATTGATTTTCATTGGGGTAAAAATATCACTAACAATCTTACGCGATTAGCGAAAGAAACAGATTCTACCTTATACATTGTATTGTTAACGGCTTACACAACACTTTTATCTAAATATACAGGCCAGGAGGATATTATCGTAGGCTCTCCAGTTGCAGGAAGAACTCATCCAGATATAGAGTCTGTAATGGGAATGTTTGTTAATACCTTAGCTATGAGGAATGCACCAGAAGGTCACAAAACTTTTAAAAACCTTTTAGAAGAAGTAAAAATGAATGTGCTTTGTGCAATTGAAAATGAAAGTTATCCATTAGAAGAATTAATTGAGTCTCTAAACTTACAAAGAGATACCAGTCGAAACCCATTGTTTAGTGTTTTATTCAATATGTTAAATGTGGAATTACGTGAAATGAATCGCGAGGGTTTAAGTTTTACCCCGTATCCTATTGAGAATAAAGTTGCCAAGTTTGACCTTACATTGACAGTGATAGAAGAGGATGAAGAACTTTTCTTGAGTATGGAATATTGTACAAAGTTATTTAAAAAAGAATCAATTGAACGGATGGTTAATCACCTTGAAATACTTGTGGGACAAATTTTAGAACAACCTGAAATCAGAATTAGCGATATTGATATTCTACCTAAACAAGAAAAGCATCAGTTGTTAGTAGAGTTTAACAATACATCAAATGAATATCCAAAGGGGCAAATGATACATGGGTTATTTGAGCAGCAAGTAGAGAAAACACCTAATAATATTGCTGTGGTATATGAAGATCAACAGTTGACTTATAGAGAATTAAACGAAAAAGCGAATCAGCTCGCACGTACATTAAGAGAAAAAATGATTCAATCAGAGACTATTGTTGGAATCATGGCAGAAAGATCAATAGAAATGATCATAGGTATATATGCAATTCTCAAAGCAGGAGGTGCCTATTTACCTATTGATCCAAATTATCCTGAGGAAAGAATACAATTCATCATAAAGGACAGTGGAATTAATACACTGTTAGTGCAAGATGAGTGCATGTTCAATCCAACGAATGATTTAGACGTTGTGAACTTAAAAGATGAAAGCATATATCACTTGCAAAATAATAATTTGGACAATAATGCAGAAAACAGCCAATTAGCGTATGTCATTTATACTTCTGGCTCAACTGGAAATCCAAAGGGAGTATTAGTAGAACACAAAAGTGTGATAAATACACTGTTAGGTATGCAGGATGCATATCCATTAAATGAAAATGATACCTATTTATTGAAAACAACATTCACATTTGATGTATCGGTTACAGAGTTGTTTGGATACTACCTGTGTGGTGGTAAACTAGCCATTTTAAAAAATGGTAAGGAAAAAGATCCTTATGAAATTTTAAGTAGTATTGCTAAATATAATGTAACTCATATTAATTTTGTACCTTCTATGTTTAATAGTCTTCTCAGTATATTAAATGTAGAAAATATAAGTATGTTCAATGTATTAAAGTATGTATTTTTAGCCGGTGAAGCCGTCCCAAGTAACATAGCAGATGATTTCTATAAACTAACTAGTCAAGTTGAACTTAAAAATATTTATGGACCAACGGAAACGACGATCTATGCAACCAAACATGAAATTACACATCAAGTAGGGGCTAACGTACCCATAGGAAGACCTTTAAACAATGTACAATGTTACATTTTGGATAAATATTCAAATTTATGTCCTGTTGGTGTTGCCGGAGAATTACATATCTCAGGAGTAGGAGTAGCTAGAGGTTACTTAAATCGCTCTGAATTAACCAAAAAACAATTTGTAGACAATCCGTATCAACCGGAAGGTAAATTGTATAAAACAGGTGATTTGACTCGTTGGTTACCTGATGGAAGTATTGAATATTTGGGAAGATTAGATCATCAGGTGAAAATTCGAGGATTCCGTATTGAGTTAGGTGAGATAGAACATCAGCTGATACAACACTCAGAAATTAAAGAGTGTTTAGTCACTGTAAAAGAAGATGAAGCGGGAGACAAAACATTATGTGCTTACCTAATTAGTAATCGAAAAATGAACATTAAGGAATTAAGAGAGTTTGCCTTAGCCTCTTTGCCTGATTATATGATTCCAACTTACTTTATACAATTAGAAGAAATGCCATTAACTTCAAGTGGAAAAATAGATCGGAAATCCTTGCAAGAATCTGAGGTCATCCTGAATTCAGACATAGAGTATTTAGCTCCAAGGAATGAATTAGAAAATCAACTTGTATATTTATGGGAAACAATACTTGAGGTAGAAGGGATAGGCATTCAACATAACTTTTTTGAGTTAGGTGGCCATTCTCTAAAAGCTCTTCAGTTCATTTCGACGATGCATAAAGAGATGAAAATTTTGATGGACTTAAATGAACTATTTATGAATCCTACCATAGAACAGTTAAGCAGACGAGTTCAACAATTAGATAAAAGTGAGTTTGTTTCAATTCCAAAGGCTGGATCAAAAGAAGTATATCCCTTATCACCGTCTCAAAAACAACTTTTTGTGTTACAGCAACTTGATGTTACCAATACAAGTTATAACATACCTTCAGTCATGGTGATGAAAGGTGTATTAAATCGAGCTAAATTTGAGGAAGCTGTTCATGAGCTTATTCTTCGTCACGAAAGTTTGAGAACTACATTTGAAATGAAAGATGAGGAACCAGTTCAGCGCATTCATGATCAAATAAATTATGAGATTCATTTTAGATCATTAGTTGATATAGAATTGAATGAATTCATGTCTGAGTTGATAAAACCATTTCATTTAAGTGAAGGTCCATTATTTCGAATTATTCTCATTGAGAAACAAAAAGATGAACATCTCTTTTTCATTGATATGCATCACATTATCGCAGATGGTGTTTCTATCAATATATTAGTTAAGGACTTTATCAAGTTATATCAGAAAATAACTCTACCAGCTCTGCGAATTCAGTATAAAGACTACGCAGTATGGAAAAATGAACAATTTAATTCTACTAGTATGAATGCCCAGGAAAAGTTTTGGTTGGAACGTTATAAAGGAAACATACCTGTACTGAATTTGCCAACAGATTTTGAAAGACCTAAATTGCAAAGTTTTGAAGGAGATCAATTTAAGTTTAAGTTAGAAAAAGAAGTAGTTGAACAATTGAGAGAAGTATTACAAACGTCAGAAAGCACGATGTTTATGTTACTTCTAACCATTTACAATGTTTTATTATATAAAATTACTGGACAGGAAGATATCATTGTAGGAACTCCCGTTGCTGGCAGAGCACATGCTGACCTTAATCAAGTAATGGGTGCCTTTGTAAATACTTTAGCCATGCGAAATTTTCCTAAAGGGGATAAAACAATCCGTAGTCTATTATCTGAAGTGAAAGAAGAGACTATTACTGCTTTCTCCAATCAAGAGTATCCTTTTGAAAAGTTAGTTGAGGAATTAGATATGGATCGTGATTTAAGTCGCAATCCTTTGTTTGACACGATGTTTGTATTTCAAAATTTTGATCAAGAGAAATTAATTATGAATGATATCGAAATTGAACCCTACGAACTACAAACAACGATTTCAAAATTTGATTTGATGTTGGTAGTAAATGAGGAAGATGACAAATTATCTTTAAATGTGGAATTTGCAACACAGCTTTTTACAAAAGAAACTATACAGAAAATATTTAAATACTATGAACATCTACTTAACAACATTACTCAAAATTTAGACATCAAAATAGATGAGATTGAGGGAGACTTACATCCTAGAAAAGAGAACATTAAAACAGATATATATGAAGCCCCATTTCAATTTTAAAGCGGAGGGAATGTAGAATGTTACTATATGATAAAAAAAGAATAAAGGAACGAGAATATTGGCTGTCTAAGTTGTCAGATTGGAATACAGAGCCTTATATTCCCTTTTATTCTCCTAATGTAATGAAACAAAGCGATGTGGAAAATGAATCCACAATTCAAACAAAAGTTAACGATACGACATATCATAAACTTTTGAAAATTTGTAATCATTCTGATCAGCTTTTGTTCATCTTTATTCTGTCGGCAGTTAAAATATGTATTTATAAATATACAGGAATAAATCATATTACCATTGGAACTACTTTAGATAAAACATTCGAAGATCAAGAGAAAGATCAGCTTTTTTTAGCGATATGTGACTCACTAGATTCTGAGAAAAGTTTTAGAGATTTAGTGTTAGAGGTTCAAAGCTCAATCGTTGGAGCCTATAAACATGCTAATTATCCACTGAATCGTATTTTAGAGGATTTAAAGTTAAAACTTCCAATGAATGAAAATAAAACATTTGAAGTGGCTGTTTTGTATGAAAACATCCATGATTTACAGTCTGCTGAAATGATTGATAGTCATGTGAAAATAATTATAAATAAAGATAATTGTCTATCCTTAACTGTAAATTATAACGAGAATAAATACTCAATGATTGATATGGAGCGATTTTCAAAACATGTGGAACACATTTTGTCCCAAGTTGTAGAGAATCCAAATATCACATTGAGAGAAGTTGAATTGGTAACAAGTGAAGAGAAAGAGCAGATATTGCATCAATTTAATGATAAAACATTGGATTTTTCCAAAGAAATAACCATTCATGAGTTGTTTGAGGCTCAGGTGGAGAAAACACCAGATGAGGTTGCGGTTGTGTTTGAAGAACAAAAGCTGACCTACAAACAATTAAATGAAAAAGCAAATCAATTGGCACAAAGTTTAATCAACAAAGGTGTGCAGGCTAATGAACTAGTTGCCATTATGGTAGACCGTTCTGTAGAAATGGTCATAGGAATATTAAGTATTCTTAAAGTAGGTGCTGCCTATGTGCCTATAGATCCATCACATCCAGAACAAAGAATTCAGTATATGTTAAAAGACAGTCGTGCCAAATGGGTTTTAACTCAAACTCGCTACTTCAATCAAATTAAGATAGAAGATGGAGAAATCATAGATTTAGAGAACAAGGAGTTATATCAAGGTGAATCAAACAATAGACTTTCAATGACTAAATCTAATGATTTAGCCTATGTTATTTATACTTCAGGTTCTACAGGGGAACCTAAAGGTGTGATGGTAGAGCACTTGGCTCTACACAACTTTATTGAGGCTATATATGATCAATTTAATAGACAAATAGACGCAAAGGATAGATGTTTAAGCCTAACAAATATTTCCTTTGATGTAAGTGTAGGTGAAATCTTTTTGCCTTTAATGTTTGGGGCTCGTCTAGTGTTGTTTGATTTTCATAAAACACTAGATATCCATTTGTTACATCAAACGATTATAAATGAGGACATCACCTTTGCTTATATTCCACCTACAATTTTACCTGAATTAGCCCAATTATTACAAACAAATCAACACGTTCCCCTTAATAAGATGTTAGTAGGAGTTGAACCAATTAAAGATGAAGTATTAGATAAATATATGATGCTTAACGATTCCATGCAAATCATAAATGGTTATGGACCAACGGAAGCTACGATTTGCTCCAATTTTTATAAATTTGGTTCTCACAAAATAGTGGGTAGGAATGTGCCAATTGGCAAACCTCTAGTTAACAATCAAATCTATCTGTTAGATGCTAATGACCAGTTAGTACCCGTTGGTGTTCCTGGTGAACTGTGTATATCTGGATTCGGATTAGCCAGAGGTTATTTATTTAAACCTGAAATTACAGCAGATAAATTTGCATCCAACCCTTTTCATCAAGGTGAGCGGATGTATAGAACGGGTGATTTAGCCAGATGGTTGCCAGACGGAAATATCGAATACTTAGGACGTATTGATTTTCAGGTTAAAATTAGGGGTTATCGTATAGAATTAGGGGAAATTGAAAGTCAACTTTTAAAACATCCGGAAATCACTGAATCTGTCGTCATGGTTCAAGATGATGGATTAGGGGACAAAAATTTATGTGCTTATGTTGTTTGCAAAAAAGAAATGAATTCAACTCAGTTAAGAGCGTATTTGTCACAATCTTTACCAGAATATATGGTTCCAACTTATTTTGTGAAAATAGAAAAGATACCTCTAACACCAAATGGGAAGATCAATCGACAGGCGCTTCCTAAACCAGGGCATGATACGAATGTACAGTACATTGCTCCAAGTAATGAAATGGAAAGTGATTTAGTTAGATTGTGGGAAGGGGTTTTGGGAACAAAAGGTATCGGTGTTCAAAATAATTTCTTTGAATTTGGTGGTCATTCTTTAAAAGCAGTGCAGATGATTTCTAAAATTCATAAAGAAATGGGTATTTCATTAACTTTAAAAGACCTTTTTTCATATCCAACCATAACAGAGCTTGCTTTACATATTCAACAATTGGAAAAAAGTGAATTTTCATCCATTCCTCAGATAGAAAAAAGAGAAACTTATCCTGTTTCTTCAGCACAAAAAAGAATGTATATTTTGCAACAAATGGAAAAAACAAATCATAGTTATAATATGCCTTTGATGATGACAATCAAGGGTAACTTAAATCGAACTCGATTTGAAAATGCCATCAGAGGTTTGATTTCTCGTCATGAAAGTTTGCGTACATCATTTGAAATGGAAGCGGGAGAACTTGTTCAGCGAGTTCATTTACCTATGAACATTGAAATATCTTATGATAGAGCGGATATACATGAACTAGATGATCTCGTATCTAGGTTTATTCAACCCTTTGATTTAACACAAGTGCCACTGTTTAGAATAGGCCTTATCCAAACGGCTCAAGATGAGCATCTCTTTTTATTGGACATGCATCATATTATCTCAGACGGCTTCTCCATGAACATCTTAGTACAAAATTTTGTGCAGTTATATGAAGGAGTAGATCTTCCTCCTCTAAGAGTTCAATATAAGGAGTTTGCAGTTTGGCAGAATGAGTTGTTTGAGACAAAACAAATGGAAGAACAAAAACAATATTGGTTAAAACAATTTGAAGGTGAACTACCTGTATTAAATCTACCAACTGATTACTTAAGACCTTCAATACAGAGTTTTGAAGGAGACCATATTGAATTTCATTGGGATAATACGTTCACAAATAAAATAAATCAACTAGCTCAAAAAACAAATACAACACTTTATATGGTGTTGTTATCAGCTTATACCATTTTATTATCTAAATACACTGGGCAGGAAGACATCATCGTAGGCTCACCGATTGCAGGAAGAAACCATGTAGATCTAGATCCAATTGTAGGTATTTTTGTAAATACATTGGCTATGAGAAATCAACCTGAGGGGATCAAGTCATTCAACGCCTTTTTAGCGGAAGTGAAAGAAAATACATTGCGAGCGATTGAAAATGAGAGTTATCCGTTGGAAGAGTTAATAGAAAACTTAGACTTAAAAAGGGATATGAGTCGAAATCCATTGTTTAGTGTGTTATTTAATATGTTAAATATGGAACAGCAGGAAGTGGAGTTAGAAGATTTAAGCTTTAAACCATACTCAATGAAGAACAGTATTTCAAAATTTGATATGACTTTAACGGTGATAGAAGATAATGAGGAGCTTTCCTTCAAATTGGAATATTGTTCAAAACTGTTTAAAAAAGAAACAATGGAACAGATGGTTCAACATCTGAGATTATTAGTTGAGCAAACTCTAACTAATCCTGATAAATTAATTCAGGATCTAGACATGTTAACTGAACAAGAAAAATACCAGTTGTTGGTGCAATTCAATGATACATCCGAAAATTATTGTAAATATAAAACTATTCATGAGCAGTTTGAGGAACAGGCAGCAAAAACTCCAAATAACATTGCTGTGGTGTTTGAAGATCAAAAGATGACGTATCAACAACTGAATGAAAAGGCGAATCAGTTGGCAAATGTACTAAGAGATAAAGGGGTACAAGCAGATGAACTGGTATGTATGATCGTAGAACGTTCATTGGAAATGGTTATTGGAATTTATGGGATATTAAAGGCTGGTGGCGCTTATGTGCCAATTGATCCAGATTCTCCCAAAGAAAGAATTGAATATATGTTGAAGAATAGTGGGAGTAAGATGCTTTTAACAACAGAAAAAGAAACATTATTGGATAATATAGAGTTTAATGGACAAATCTTAGATTTATTAAACAAGGAATTATTTGAAGGAGATTCAATTAATTTAGATTCAATAAATCATTCAGGTCATTTAGCTTATGTTTTATACACTTCAGGAACAACAGGCAAACCTAAAGGTGTAATGATTGAGCATAAAAGTGTGAACAACTTAGTTTTAGCATTAAATAAGAGTATTTACTCCATGTATAAATACGAATTAAATGTTGCATTGGTAGCACCATATTATTTTGATGCATCTGTTAAACAAATATTTGTATCCTTAACAAAAGGTCATACGTTACATTTAGTCCCTGAGTATGCAAGAAATAATGGGAAGGAACTATTAAACTTTTATGAGGAACACAGTATAGATATTTCTGATGGCACACCCATTCATATCAGTATGATGAGTTATTTCTTAGAAAATAGAGAAAAGAATAATTTAGAACTTAAACATTTAATTATTGGTGGAGAGATTCTAAACATTAAGCAAGTTAAACAATTATTGAATGGATTTAATCAGGTGAGGATATCTAATGTATACGGTCCAACAGAATGTACTGTTGATTCAACTACCTATTTAGTCCAAGGAAATGAAATAAATATTCCTATAGGAAAACCGATAACAAATTCTGGTATTTATATTGTAGATAAATATAACAAGCTACTTCCAATTGGAGTAAGCGGACAACTTTGCATCAGTGGTGATGGAGTAGCAAGAGGATACTTGAATCTCCCTGAATTAACAGCAGATAAATTTGTTTCTAATCCGTATAAACCAGGAGAAACGATGTATCAAACTGGGGATTTAGCTAGGTGGACTTCTGATGGAAATATTGAATATTTAGGTCGAATTGATCATCAAGTGAAAATAAGGGGATTTCGCTTTGAGTTAGGAGAAGTTGAAAGCCATCTTCTTAAACATCCAGATATCATGGAGTCAGTTGTTACTGTAAAAGAAAATAAAACAGGAGATAAAATACTATGTGCTTATTTGATTTGTAATACACAAGTGAATTCTGCACAGTTAAGAGAAGGTTTATCCAAGTTTCTTCCAGAATATATGATCCCATCCTTTTTCGTACAATTAGAAAAAATGCCACTAACTCCGAATGGAAAAACGGATCGAAAAGCTCTACCGGAACCCGAAGGCTTCATTAATTCTGAAGTAGAGTATCTTGCTCCAAGGAATAAAATAGAAAGCCAGCTCGTATTTTTGTGGGAAAAAGTGCTTGGTGTTGATGGGATTGGTATCCAACATAACTTTTTTGATATGGGTGGTCATTCATTAAAAGCAGTGCAACTAATCTCAATCATCCATAAAGAGATTGGGGTGTCAGTGAATTTAAAGGATATATTTAAATATCCTACTATTTTAAATCTTGCTAAACGTCTGGGAGAATTAGATAAACATCAAGTGATATCCATCCCACAGGCTGAATTAAGTGAAGTTTATCCTTTATCGTCAGCGCAAAAACGAATGTATGTGTTAAAGCAATTAGAGGGCAATAAAAGAAGTTATAACATGCCTTTAGTAATGGAAGTTAAAGGTGATTTTAGTAGAAAACGATTTGAAAAGGCAATTCATGGTTTAATTTGTCGTCATGAAAGCTTACGTACCTCTTTTGAAGTAGTTGGAGAGCCTGTTCAGCGTATTCATTCAGAAATAGATTTTGAGATTAGTTATTTAAAAGCAGAAGAAACTGAATTAGAAGCACTGACATCTGCGTTTGTTAAGCCGTTTGATTTAACAAAAGCACCATTGTTACGAGTAAGTCTTATTGAAATTGATAAAGAACACCATCTCTTTTTATTGGATATGCATCATATCATCTCTGATGGAGTTTCAATGAACATTTTGATACAAGATTTTATACACATGTATGAAGAGAATAACCTTCCACCATTGAGTATCCAATATAAGGATTTTGCAGTTTGGCAGAATAAGTTTCTTACTTCAAATCAGATGGAAAAACAAAAACAATATTGGTTAGCTCAATTTGCTGATGAACTGCCTGTTTTAGATTTGCCAACGGATTATTCAAGACCATCTATACAGAGCTTCGAAGGGGATCAACTTGATTTTCGTTTGGACCAAATGGTTACTTCTAAACTCAAAAAGTTGGCTAAAGAAACAAATGCTACGATTTATATGATCATGCTGGCGGCTTATACCATTTTGCTATCCAAATATGCAGGACAGGAAGATATTATAGTGGGCTCGCCAGTAGCTGGTAGAAATCATGTGGATTTGGAATCAGTGATGGGGATGTTTGTAAATACTATAGCTATGCGGAATGTACCTGAAGGTCATAAATCGTTTCAGTCCTTCTTAGAAGAAGTAAAAGAAAATACGTTACAAGGGATTGAAAATGACAGTTATCCATTAGAAGAGTTAATAGAACAATTAGACTTAACTAGGGATATGAGTAGAAATCCATTATTTAATGTCATGTTTAATATGTTAAATATGAATCAGAGGGAAATTGAGCTGGATAAACTAAGCTTTTATCCATATCCAATTGAAAGTAATATTTCAAAATTTGATCTGACACTAACAGTGATTGAAGAAGCAGATGAACTTTTACTCAATATAGAATATTGCACAAAATTGTTTAAACGGGAAACGATTGATAGGATGATGATTCATCTAAGATTATTAGTAGAACAAATCGTAGAGAAGCCAGAAACTGCATTAGGTGAATTAGTTCTATTAACTGAACAAGAGAAGCAGCAGCTTTTAGTAGATTTTAATAGTACGCAAGTGGATTATTCCAAAAATCAAACAATTCATTCGTTGTTTGAAGAACAGGTACAAAAAACACCTGATGCGATCGCCGTTATCTTTGAAGAAGAGGTGCTAACTTATTATGACCTCAATGATAAGGCAAATAAACTCGCACATGTATTAAAGAATAAAGGAGTTAAACCAGATGGTTTAATAGGAATCATGGTAGACCGTTCTGTGGAGATGATTGTAGGTGTTTTAGGAATCCTCAAAGCAGGTGGAGCCTATCTACCTATTGATCCAACCTATCCGGAAGAGAGAAAGAGCTACATGTTTGAAGATAGTCAAGCTAAATGGATTTTAACAATGGAACATTATGTGGATAGTATCAAGTTTAAGGGAGAAATTATCAATTTAGAAGATCCATCTTTATATAATGATGACTATCCAAACATTCAATCCATGAATCATGCACATAATTTAGCTTATGTAATGTATACTTCTGGTTCTACAGGGAAACCAAAGGGAGTAATGATTGAACACCAAAATGTAATTCGTTTAGTTCAAAATACAAATTATATTAATTTTAATAAAGAAAAAAGAATTCTTCAAACAGGAGCCATTGTATTTGATGCCTCTACATTTGAAATCTGGGGAGCATTGTTAAACGGATTACAGTTAGTTCTAGCTAAAGAAGAGGTCATTACAAATCCATATTTATTAAAAGAAACTATAGAGCGGCATGAAATTACCACCATGTGGTTAACCTCTCCACTGTTTAATCAACTTTCTCAACAAGATGTGGAATTATTCAATGGGGTACAAACGTTAATCATAGGTGGAGATGTATTATCTGTTAAACATGTTCTAGAAGTTCGTAGAAAATATCCTTACCTAAGATTAATAAATGGATATGGACCAACAGAAAATACGACTTTTTCTACTTATTATGAAATTGGCGAGGTAAATGAACATAGCAGTATTCCAATAGGAAGTCCGATTAGTAATACTACAGCATATATTTTAAATAAGGAAGGACAACTTCAGCCGATTGGTGTTGTTGGAGAACTTTGTGTAGGCGGAGATGGATTGGCTAGAGGATACTTAAACCGTGCTGATCTTACAAGTGAAAGGTTTATAAACAATTCGTTTGAATTAGGAAAGAAGCTTTATAAAACTGGAGATTTAGCAAGATGGTTACCTGATGGAAATATTGAATATATAGGACGCATGGATTACCAAGTGAAAATTAGAGGTTTTCGTATTGAATTAGGGGAAATCGAAAGCCAACTTATTAAACATGAAGAAATACAAGAAGTGATAGTTACTGTAATAGAGAGTGAAACGAATGATAAAGCAGTATGTGCTTACGTAGTATGTAACAAAGAATTTAACATGTTTGATTTAAGAGCATATATTTCACAAGTTTTACCACAATATATGATTCCATCTTATTTTATACAACTGGATAAGATGCCGTTAACACCTAATGGGAAAATAGATAGAAAAGCGTTACCTGAACCAAAAGAAAATCTAAATCAAGATGTGCAATATGTAGCACCAAGCAATAAACTAGAAAGTCAACTTGTATCTTTGTGGGAAGAAGTACTTGATATAAAAACTGTTGGAATTAAAGATAACTTCTTTGAATTAGGTGGCCATTCCATTAAAGCAGTACAAATTGTCACAAAGTTGCATAAAGAAATGAACGTCAATTTGACATTAAGAGATATTTTTTCATTTCCGACTATTGAACAGTTTTCAAAACAAATACAACAATTAGATCATCAACAATATCATTTCATTCCACAACTTGAGCAAAAGCAAACATTCCCAGCCTCTTCGGCGCAAAAACGAATGTATGTGTTACAGCAATTAGAAGAACACAATACCAGTTATAATATGCCCTCTGTTATGACAATCACCGGGGCTTTAAACCAAAAGCGTTTTGAAAAAGCGATGTATGCTTTAGTGAAACGTCATGAAAGTTTAAGAACCTCCTTTGAAATGTTAGAGGGTGAGGTGGTACAACGAATATATGATCAAGTAGACGTTGAGA
>NZ_SIJB01000052.1 GCF_009910845.1 Chengkuizengella marina
TACGTATGATGAAAAAGGAAACCGTAAAACAATGGAAGGAACGATGAAACTTCCATTAAGTCCAAGAGAATTTACGTATAATGCACTGAATCAGTTAAGTACATTTAAAGAAAATGATGAGGTAACTACGTATCAATACTATGTAGGAGGACTCCGTGCAACCAAAGAAAGTCAAGATGGAGATTTTACAAGATATATGTACTTCCAAGGAAATGTCATTGAAGAATTAGACAGGGATGGAAACCCAACTGCAAGAAATATTTGGGGAAATCAGTTATTATATAGAGAGGACATGACATCTAGTCTAGGAGGATATTACTTCTATAACGGTCATGGAGATGTAGTTAAAGTCATCGCTGATGATGGTAGTAAGGATGTTTTAAAAGAATATGACTACGACATCTGGGGTAATGTGCTATCTGAAACAAGTCATGAAACAAAAACCTTTGATAACCCATTCCAATACACAGGTGAAATCTATGATGAAGAATCTGGATTGATCTATTTACGTGCAAGATACTATGATCCATCGATGGGAAGGTTTATTACTGAGGATACGTATGAAGGAGAGATAAATAATCCGCTTAGTTTGAATTTGTATACGTATGTATTAAATAATCCATTAATTTATGCTGACCCTAGTGGTCACAAAACATGGTTAATTCATGGCACATTTTCAAACAGTGATACATGGACAGATGAATTCAGGACATATGTTGGAGAGCTTTTCGATGAGCCAGTTGAAGCGTTAGATTGGAGTGGTAAAAATAATAAAGGTGCTCGAGTTGAAGGAGCAGAGGAATTAGCACAAGATATATATGACTGGCATATAGAAAACCCAGATGAACCCATAAGATTAGTGGGTCATAGTCATGGAGGAAATGTCGCCATCATGATTGCCAATGTTCTAGCTGAAGTGGATATGGAAGTCGAAACCTTAATTACGATTGCTACACCAGTAAGGGAATATCAATTGGTAACATCTGTAGGACAACACATTCAGGTATATAATGAATATGATTTAATTCAAATTAATGGAGGGAATATGTGGTTTAGAGGTGCTGAGCGGCAATTTGAGGGGGCTTACAATGTAAGAGTTCGTCTAGGGTGGTGGTATGGTAATCTGAATCCAATAGATAGCCATTCTATCATGCATAGTAATATAGAAGTTTGGGAGGAATACATTGAGTCAATCCTAGAGTAAGGTTTGTTTTATCTTTAAATGATGAGAGGAGAGATTTCAGTGAATATTTTGTTAAAGATTCCATGGGTGCTTCTAACTATTTTTAGTACCGCATCACTAGTATGGTTTCTTTTAGGATCAACTGCAAATTTTCAGCGATCCTTAGATTTAGTAGGTACAGTAACATTGATTATTGTATGGATTCCTAATTTCATTATTACAGTAGTATCCATTGTACTGTTGATAAAAGGCTGGATTCCATCTAGTCTTGTAACTTATGCAGGATTTATTATTTGCATGATAATCCTTGTAATTTCTTCTGTTTCATTATTTCAGGGTGTTAATACAAAAGGATGGTTAACAGAAGTAATTAGGAGTGACCAGCTAAAAATTACTTCCGATGAGAAATATGAGTATCGAATAGATTTGATTAATGTGTTTCAAAAAAATAGTAGCGCACGATTGTATGTAAGAAATATGTCTACAGGTGAAGAAGCGAATATCCCAGTGGACATCCATGTAGATAAGATAAGAGGACTCAGGACTATTGATATTGATTGGGTAATAATGGAATTATCTGATGTGCCAAATCGTTATATTTTATATACGACAAAAGAGCTTGGTATTCCAGAAGAGAAGTTTGAGATAGATGTTGTAACAGGAACTTCAAGAAGACTAAAGTAGATTGTTTACATGAATGATATATTCAGTGCCTAGATATGCCTTACTTGATTACCTGTATCTTTAGAACTTTATAATGATAATATTTCTTGTATTTCTTCTAAATATTAAAAATTTTGTTACACTAAATTAATTTAGAGAAGATTTTTTATTTTATGAAATGAGCTGCGGGTAAGAACATCCCTTACTTGTGGCTCTTCTTTATAGTATTATCCCTTTTGGGAAAGTAGGCGACAGGATGATTGTTAAACTTGCAAATGGCCATCGAAGAGGTGTGGAATTAGTAGGCGAAAGTGTTGAAAAAACATACCGATAACTTTAAAATTATACGCTCATGCTATAGGTAAAGTTTTGGAAAGAGAATCCGTAGATGGAAAAGTTAGATAGCGCCTTGATTACGATGAAGAAAAAGGAATGCATATAAATATAGAAGATTATAGAAATGGAAAAAATGGTACGATAAAGGTAGTTATTCCATTTTAAGGAAGAGACTTTTATAACGGTCATGGAGATGTGGTTAAAGTCGTAGCTGCTGATGGTAGTAAAGATGTTTTAAAAGAATATAACTATGATATTTGGGGTAATGTGCTATCTGAAACAAGCCATGAAACAAAAACCTTTGATAACCCATTCCAATATACTGGTGAAATCTATGATGAAGAATCTGGATTGATCTACTTACGTGCAAGATATTATGATCCATCGATGGGAAGGTTTATTACTGAGGATAGTTATGAAGGTAGAATTAATAACTCATTAACATTAAACTTATACGTGTATACACTAAATAATCCTATCAATAGAATTGATCCATCTGGACATGATAGTTACGTGTTATATGATTCTAGAGATTTTTCAGAACAAGCAGAATCAGAAAGAATTAGACTTGAAAATTTATATGACACTCCTGTTCATATGATTGATATAATTAATGAAGATGAATTTGAGCAAGCTTGGAATAACATGGGTAGTGGGCATCTTACCAATGCAATATTACAAAAATATGGGGATGAAATAACCAATAATAACAGTAACATTTCAGTATATAATTATGATTTCTTGGATCCATTTATATGGGTCTACGCGACTCCTGTTCAAAATTATCATACTTATCTCGATGTAGCTGGTATAGTGTTTGATGGTGCTGACCTAATTAATGGAATTCTTTATACAATTGAAGGCGATGCTGTAAATGCTTCAATATCATACGCTGCATTAATACCAGTTGCAGGATGGGTTGCGACAGGATCAAAAATAATAAAAAAGGCTGAATCAAGTAAAGTAGTAAATGCATTATCAAATTTTCAGAGTAAAAAAATGATATTTGGAAATAACTCTTTTGCTATTGATAAAAGTGGTATGAAACATATTCTTGAAAGACATCATCCAAATTATTGGAATGGTACTGTTAAACCACAACAATCATTTTTTGATGAAAGTCTATCAGTAGATTATATAACTGAAGCTATTCAATCTGTTATGAAACAAAATAGAAACGTACTCATTGATAAAGGTACTACTGGACAATATCAAATTACTGGTGTAGTTGATGGTATAGAATATGTAGTTGGATTTAAAAATGGTAGAGTAGGGCAGTTTTATCCTAAATATAAAGAATAGGTGGAAATTATGTTTGAAGTGAAATCATACATTCTCATTCCTGGAAAAAAAATAACTAACTTAGATTTAGTTAAAAATAACCCCTTTCATTATTTTGATGAGATAACGAATATTGACAAATACAATGTTGAAGATTTTGACTCTAACTATCTTGATGGTACGATTAATTTGAAATATTATGATGAAACATTAATGGATTTTGTATTATGGGATTTAGTAGATCAAGTATGGGCTTATTTTCTTAATATTTTTCAAGATGTTGTAAGTACAGGGTATGGAAAATCATATTTTCCAGATATGCCTCTTCTTATTGAAATTAAAACAATATCTGATACCTTAATAATGTTTGAAATTGAGAAGCACACTAGATATGCTTTACCAAAATATGAGTTTATGAAAGATATGTTAGAAGGAGCAGAGGACTTTTTTATGAAACTTTCAAAGTTTAATAAACTTAATTATAACCATGAATTTAATCAAATAAGTAATTTGAAAGTTGCTATAGAAAAATTTAAATAGAATACTAAAGACAGTTTTAATTTAAAACTTAAGAGGGAAGGTTTATCCTCTTAAGTTTTTTGTTATGTCCTTTAAACGATCGTTTATGGGATGATTCAGATTGTTTCATAAACACATAATTTTTTATGTATTTTAAGTATCATAACTCATATTTTTATCTAAATTCTATTATTATCTCTGTTCACCGTTTATAGTGCAATTTATACTCTTTAATTTTGATTGTATTTCCCTTTATTAAACCTTTCTCTACTATGAAAGGTTATTTTGATCGATTTAACAACCATTAAAAGTAACATATTTCCATTGGAAAATATTCAATTTTTTAATATGATTTATAAGATTGAAAGAAAAAGTTGGTAATAAGTTGATTGAAGGAGGGACAATTGATATTCATTAAAAAACTTATGAATTTCCCTAAATAACAATCAATAAAATGAATTTTAAAGGAGAACTAGATATGAAAAAAATTAAATTATCTTTACGCATTATTTTATCCTTTATAATCGTTATATCATTAATACTTCCTCTTCAAATTGAATCTGCAGAGGAAGTAGATAGTGGGTTAAATTTAAGTCATTTGGACAATAAACTATCTCATATCGCGGGAGATGGTTCTCATACTCTGGCATTGAAATCCGATGGAACTGTATACGGTATAGGTGCCTCAAATTGGGGTCAAATTGATGTGAGCGATTGGAAGGATATTATACAAGTTGAAGCTTCGATAAGAAATACGATTGGTTTAAAATCCAATGGGACAGTGATCACTACAGGACGGAAAACTTACTTTCAGTCATGGACAGATATTGTGCAGGTAGATATAGCTACTAGTAATATTGCAGGATTAAAATCCGATGGAACTGTTGTTGTAAATGGATTAATAGATAGTGATATTGATATTCTATCTCAAATAGAACAGTGGCTAGATATTGTGCAGGTAGATATAAGAGTAAATTCTATTTATGGTTTAAAGTCTGATGGAACAGTGGTAGCAACAGGAGATAGTGGACAGAAAGTTGGAAGTTGGGTAAATATAGTACAAATATCTTCAGGGGTTGGTTTGAAGTCCGATGGGACAGTGGTAACAGAAGATGGACTCTTTAGTGATGATATTCTTAATATAATAGATTCTTGGACAGATATCATTCAAATATCTGCCAATAACCACATAATTATGGGATTAAAGTCTAATGGAACTGTAGTTGCAGCAGGGGAATTCTTAAATGGAAATTCAAATGATATTAAAAAATTTGAATCTTGGACAAATATTGTTCAAATATCTACAGGTACTGATCATGCTGTAGGGTTGAGATCTGATGGAACTCTAGTTGCAGTTGGAGAATCGTTTTATGGTCAAATTGATGTGGATGACCTAAATAATATTAATGCTTTTCATGTTCCATCATTATCAGGGATAGAAAGTGGTAATCAAATTGTTTCCGAAGGTACTAG
>NZ_SIJB01000053.1 GCF_009910845.1 Chengkuizengella marina
GTTCCTAATTCACTATTTCCATAAGGTTTAGTCGCATCTGTGATGATGCCATCACTAGATTCAATTTCATTAATAACTTTTGAAATTCCATTCACATTTCTGACTTGTTTGACGTTTAAACCAAATGGAGTATAAAAGCTCTCGATTTGCTCACCGTCTGGTGTATTCACTGTGACTTTTCTTTCATCGTTCACATAGTCAACGGTTGTGGTTCGAATGTCTCCACCAAATGGTACTTGACGATAAGTTTTAATTCGATCCAGATAGTCATAATCATATTCGACTTCACTTGTATCTGGATAGATGATCTCCTTGATGGTTCCATCGGTATTATAATCATATTGAATCGTTAAAGATGTCGGACTTTGACCTTCTTCTAAAGTCACTTTTGTCGTTTCAGTTTTTAACTTTGCATCATCTGTGTACGTAAAATCTTTTTCCGTTACGATTTTCTCCGTACCAAATTGATCTCCAGAGGCATAGATATCCAAAGAAGTTAACAATTCATTAATATATTGAACATCTGTTTTAAAAACATCTAACTTATTTGACGAACTGAATGGATCTTGATACGTATACGTTTCCGTAGTAAAATCTGGCATATAATCATCGTAAAAAAGTTCTTTTTGATAAGTGGTTAGACCATCTGCTGAATATAAAGTTACATTTGAAAGTTGATGGAAATTTGCATCATCATATTCATACGTCGTTACATTCCCTAACGGGTCTACTTCTTGTACAACTTTACCGTAACTATCATATTCATATCTAGAGACAAGTTTATTGATTGTATCTAAACTATTAATTAAAGGAAACTGTTCATTTTTTATTAACAGAGCATCATTATAACCATCTTCTTCTACTCTTTCCCAATAACTAGGAATTTCATCTGTATACTGATAAATGGATCTGGGTTTAGTAGCATCTCTCAAATAACTATATTCTGTTACAACACTAGATTGAGATAAGTATGTCTGTCCATCTTCAACAAACTGAAATTCACTTTCTTTTGAGTCATTGATCCAAGTATAATTCAATAAAAATGTTGAACCATTATTTACATAATGATAATAAGTCTCTTTCCCACTGGATGTTGTTTCTTTAATGGTTTGTCTATCCCCGAATCGAGATGAACTTCTTAGTCGTGGAATTTTCGACTTTTCATTTTTCCAATATTCTTTAAAGTTCCAACCATGATCTCTATGAAGATTTTCATATTCAATATAATTCATGGAAGAAGGATTGACAGCATCTTCGTAATTAAAATCAATACGATTCACTGCAAGATATGACATATGTTGTAACGCATAACGGTCTAAAAATAAACGTGTGCTATTTCGTTCCTCTACAGCCATACCCATTTCATTAATTCCATCATAATCAAACCACCTTGGATTATACTGATCATAATTAAATTTCAATTGTGTTCCATTATTAAATGTTATATTTTTTAACAATAAATACGGGATTTCTGCATATTTATCTATCTGTTTATCGTAGATGTCAAACACCTCAAAGAAGGTACTATCATCATCACTTATCCATTTTTCAAGATAGGTATTGGGATCATCATAATCATCTTCATCTCTTATCCTTCTACCATCATCATCTCTCGTATAGTGAGTGTAAGGTTCCAATAGTAAATTAAAATCAGCTAGTGTTGTTGAATCCACTGTATAGTAATCATAGGATTCTAATACATTGTGACTTTCATCTTTAACTGCATTAAGCCTCCAAAAAGAAACATTCCTATCTATTATATTTGAATCTGAACTATACTTGTAAGTTATATTTTGGGACCTATAGGATGTATCATAATTAACTTCTTGAATCGTATTCCCTGTACTATCCATAGCTTTAATCCTAGAGATCACAAGATCATCATTTCTATAAATCGTAATGATTCTACCCAATGTATCTGTAATGATAATATCGTTGTTCACATATTCATAGTCTACAATCATATTATTAATGTGACTGTATTTTTGAATAATACGACCTTGATCATCAAAATCGTATAGGGTGTTTCCTACCCCTAGAGTAAATGTCTCTATATCAAAACCTAACATATTATCATTGTACTGATCAGGACCATTCTCAAAGTTAAAGTGTTGTCTGAACCCATTGGCTCTAACTTCCAAAGAAACTTCATTCACATAAGGATGATTCACCAATTCCATCTTTGGAGAACCATTAATATCAGTTAAACGAAATTCATAAGAACTCCCATTTTCGACTGTAAACACAAATTTCATAGAGGGTTCATCTTCATCAAAAATATAATTGTTCACATATACGTCTTCATCTGAGCTATCTTCACCTAGGTAGTTGATATCATGTACAATCTTACCATTAATATCAAGATCCATTTCCAAGTAAGGTAAGTTTAAGCTCCAACCGGTTGCAATAAATCCATTTTTTACATCTTCTGGATCAATTTCATTTGCATAGTTAGAGCTACGGTTTGCCTCTGGTTGCATTATTTTACTATCTAAAGAGTTATATTGCCTAGTAAGCACAATGTCAAAACCATTCTTACCTGGTAAATAAATATCTGTTGCACTTCTATTTGCCGTTCGATACAAAGGATCTACAAATTGATTGGACTTAATATCATACGTATACTCATTATTAAATTCTGTAAATGTATAATCAACTACAGCAGTTTTTGAAAGTAATTTCTCTGAGTCTTGCAAAGGATTAACATCTGATTGCTCTGGTTGATCTTTTTGTAGTTCCTTCATATACGCTTCTGGATTGGTATGATATTGATATTGCGTAATGGCCACTGGAAGCAATTCTTCCAAAGTCTTATAGTCTTCTTCATTTAAAGCAGCTATTTTTTCATTAATCAATTCAGTTTCTAAATGAAATAGCTCTGATTTTTCTTCCTTATTTAATTGATCAAAGAAATCAGGATCAAAATAAGCTGCGATGAGTAAAAGATCACCCTCAAGTTGAGGTAATTCCTTCCTTTCCTTTGGAGGAATTCCTTGTGAATCTATATTAGGAACAATCGTATTTAAATAAAATGAATTTCCTGCTATACCACTTATTTTTAAATAATAGATTTCTGTTTTTGCTGGTATATAGTTTAATGTAAAAGAAGGAATATTTTCTGATTCTTCAGTTGTTAGAACTAATTCTATGTTATTGTCAGATTCAAATTGATAAGATTGACCTGCTACTAGTTCTGTTTTATACCAGATGTATCCTGTATCACCCATTTCTCCTGTTAATTTTTCATTAACATCAAATGAAAATGCAGTTTCTTGTGACAGACCGTTCTCATTTCCAGGATCAATTACCTCTGGTACTTCTTCGGTTTCTTCTGATTCAAGTTCTTCTTCTATACCCTCTTCTTCAATGGTTTCTTCATTTTCAGATTCCTGTTCACTTGGTTGATCCGTATCTACCTGTTCAGAGTCTTCTACTAATTCTAGTGCTCCAGCTACATTGGTCAAACCAAAGCCATACTCATGAGCTTCACCTAATGATGTTGCAGTTTCATACAATTTGTTCTTCACTTCATTTGCTGTAAGCTTCTTATCTGATCCCCAAATGAGAGCTGCTGCCCCCGTGACATGAGGAACAGCCATCGAAGTTCCACTCATTTCACCATACTCTTCATCCTCAAGCGTACTTAAGATCGAAGTACCTGGGGCAACAAGATCTAATGCTAAACCTGTACTAGAATAATCAGCTCTCACTAAGGTTTCATCTACAGAACCTACTGAGATGACTTCAGGAAATAATGCAGGATACACTATTGTTTGTTCACCTTCACCACCATTTCCTGCAGCAGCAATGACTAAGATCCCTTGATCCACTGCTTCTTTGATGATTTCATGAAGGGCTTGGCTGTAAATTTCTGCTCCAAAACTCATAGAGATAATATCAATTTTGTTATCCATTGCCCATTGAATACCTTCAATGACTTGTGCATAAGAACCATTTCCATCTTCATTAAGTACTTTCACTGCATACAGATTCCCTTTAGGAGCTACCCCAACAACACCTTCATTATTATTGAGTGCAGCTATGGTGCCAGCTACATGAGTTCCATG
>NZ_SIJB01000054.1 GCF_009910845.1 Chengkuizengella marina
AAATTCCCTGAGAAATCCAAAATACCACCCCCTATTGATACGTCAAAATCAGTTCACCGTTTGCGTTCTCCATGCATTCGATATGATTGCAGGATTACGCTCTCCATCCTCTAGCTTAACTAGTGGTTTACCCTGAATTGGTAAAAGTAATTCTACCCCATTTTGATTCGTGTCTATTAATCTTGTAGATACTCACAACTAGTAGTTTTAACTCATTTTCATGCATGACTAAATTACCGATGATCCCAACCATCGGTTTTTGTAAAGTGGATATTCCATATCCATTGATTGAATAGACTTTCCTACGTTTACATTTTTTAATCTACAGCAAATGGAATGTTTGTAAAACCATATTCACCAAATACGTTTAAGCTATCGTTTCCAACTCTATATAGAGGATTCATCCAATGGTGTACACCTTGCTTATCTCCCACTGAACTAGATAGGTCTGAACTTGAGATAAGCTACATCATCAATTAACCCCTCAACTAACTTTCTTTTAGACTCTTCTACCTCTTTAATATATTCGTTAATTTATCATGTTCTCTTTGATAAATTTCACTTTTCGTATCAATTCAAAAAACCTCCAGTCATTTTCAAAATTTTAGGTCCGTATATAAATTATGTGCACAGTACGGTCTTCTAGGTTTTACTCTTAAAATTAAATGGGGGGACTATTTTGTCAGACAAAGGATGTACTAAAATAAACCATTGGATAGAAATTACTTATAGCATTTATATTTATATTTAATAACCTTCACAAAGCTCATCAGGAAAACTCGTTTGACATTTGTTTTCATCGATGATATTATCTGCACCTTGGTTATTAATATCTGGGGTATTTCCTGTTAAACAATTGGAACGGACTTTGTTGTTATCTCCTTCTAACAAAATTCCAGCTTGCTTATTATTTATAATGAGATTTTTGTCTATGATATTGTTTATATGACCTTCAGTAACAGAAATACCTTGAGCTTTATTGTTTTTTACGTTATTTTTGATCACTCTATTTAAATCATTATTAACACGAATGCCATTACTATCATTATTGCAACAAACATTACCCCAAACCAAGTTATTAACAGCATCTGTATCAATTCCATCCATATCAATTCCATCTTTCCCATTACCAGTTGCTTTGTTCCAAAGGACTAAATTAAAATCACCATCATCTATATCAATCCCATCATCACCCTGATTTAATGTACAGTTACCAATAACATAATTATTATTCCCGTCTACCTCTATTCCATCATCCATGTTCCCGTCACATAAATTATGAAGAAACAGGTTAAACGAACCATCAGACTCTATACCGTCATCGCGATTCCTATTAAACTGATTACAAACGACGTAATTGTGATTCCCTCTAACGTCAATTCCATCAGAATCCTCTCCAATATTATCACTTGACTCACAATTCATGACCATATTGCGTTCACCTGTATCTTCAATACGAATTCCATCTTCACCATTGCCAAATGAATTGACACAGTGTAGAATGTTGTCACTTGTATTGATTTGAATGCCATGAATATCATCAAAGCCGCCAACAAAATTCTGGACCGTGAGATTTTCTATCGTGATAAACGAAGAAGCGTCTATGTCAATCCCAATTGCATCAATATCGGTTCCATCGATAATTGTTTTATTCTTCCCTGCTCCGATAATACGAATACGATCTTTCCCCACGGGAATAGTAATATTTTCATTAAATATTCCAGCACCAACTCGAACTGTGGAACCCTCTGTCACAGCATTAATAGCAGCTTGAATACTCTCACCTTCATTTACTATGACTTCATTGTTTATTTGACATAATCCCGCTGGATCACTAGTTCTACATTTGTTATCGTCGAATAATGTGTTTGTTCCATTGTCCTCTAAGTCAGGTGTATTTCCTGTTAATCGATTTGATCGAATGACGTTATCATTGGAACCAATATTAACTAATATACCTTGATCTCCATTTTTTCTTATACAATTACTATCTACAATGTTATCATTTACAATGATTTGAACACCTTTATTCCTATTTCCATTGATTATATTTTTTACAATCCTATGTTCTGAACCTCCTCTAAGAATTATTCCATCTTCATCATTACATCTCACATCATTTGCCCAAATTAAAGTCCTACGATCACGTGGTGAAATTCCAGTTTCTAAATTTTCAATTACTTTATTTGCAAATATTAAATCCCCAAATGATGATTCAATTCCCTCATTTTCATTTTTTAAAACAGTATTATTAATCATTAAATTATTTGGTGCACGTGAGCTTATTCCTGCTCTCTTGTTCCCTTTAATTACATTTTTTAAAGCTAAACTGCTTTCCCCAAAGAAAATAATTCCATCAAGTTCATTATTTAAGATATCATTTGACACAAGGTAATTATTTAATAAATCATTTATACCTCTGCCTGAATTTGAATTGATTTTTGATGACATAATCAAATTCCGTTCAGCACCTATCTGAATGCCATCATCTCCATTATTTGATACCTCAATTTTGTGAATGATATTATCCCTAGTACTAATTTGAATACCAAAACTATCAAAATTATTAACCGTTAGATTCTCAATCGTGATAAACCCTGAGCCTTGAATGTCAATTCCGATCATGTTTGCACCTAATCCAGTGCCATCCACAATGGTTTTCCCAATCCCTGATCCTATAATTCGGATGCAATCTAATCCTGCTCCAATTATTATCGATTCATTACACGTAATTGCAGCAACTCTGATCGTATCACCAGGGAATGCTGCTGTTAAAGCAGCGCTTATTGTTGGAAATTCAGATGGTACTTTGAGTACAGCCATCTTTGTTCACCCTTTCTGTTCTGAATTGTTCATTAGATGTATTATATTCAGGATGAAAGGATGGCGTATGGACGAATGTATAGAAATTTATAAAAACATTATCCTCAACTTCTATTATCATTCTTTTTTAAGAGTACTCTATATTTTTTCACTGGTATAATTTCCTCCTTATTCAGTTTAATAATCAAACCATTTCTTAATGTACACTTCCCATTCATCCTGCCTATATCTTCTCTCGACGTCTATTTCTAATTTATTAAGACATCTTCTTTCGACACATCACAAAAGATAGGTTCAGCTCCTAGATCATTCACAACCTTCTCACGTTTATATTTATCTGCATATCCAACGATAATCCAAGCGCATTTACCGTGTCATAATATTTCTAAATATGCAACATTATTAGCACTTGCAACTTCAATATTATTGTTAAATTGTAGCCTAGGATCAGGATAGAGAAGTGCAGGAACATGTATAACAAACGACATACTATGTATACCCGATGATCTCATGTGAGTATAATCATATTGATTTAAGCCAAGAGCACTTATTGCTTTTGGTTTTTCATCTTGGTATTCTGTTATTGTTTGTGCTACTGCAAAACTCCCATCATCCATTTCAATAAACTTTACAGAGTCTTCTGAATTGAATGTATCTTTGATAGTTTTTCTGTTAACTTCTCAATGATAAGTGCATCAACTGTACTAAGATACATTTGCTCTAGTTCAGGATCCTCATCAAATAATTTTTAATATTTTGATTTCAATACCCTATGTTTCTTTGTATCTTTAACAAGTTTTGCTACTATGTCTTTATCAAGTGATTTGAGAATTTTATCTTTATTTTTTTCTAGTTTTTTAGATTTTCTCATTTACTTCCTTAATTTCTTGGAAATCAATAAATGATTCTAAATATTCTTCGATCTCTTCTTCAGTTTTTTCTTTTTCTCCTGCAAACGCTAATGAATTGGACATTACAAATATTAGCAACAATAAAATCATTAATCCTTTATTGAACAATAAACTTCATCTCCTGATATTTAGTCTTATGTATTTATTGAATGTTTAGGCGCATATCATTCTATGATATTTATATTAATCTTAAAAAAATAGCTTTATGTCTAAAATGTCGGATGTTGGCAAAGTATACTATTCTAAATTTTCTGTTTATTCTTTTTTTGTTATATATATTTATATAATACCAATTTTATCTAATCATTAGTATATTTGATATATATATCCTTTACACTAATAATTAACTTCCAAAGAAATTTATCAATCATTAGTAATAATCATTTTTTCATCCTGCTTCCCTCCCCTAGCATAATGGATGATATTTTCCCAACAAAAAAAGAACGTATGTCTACGCCCTTTCTGTTAACTGTTTAAGAATAAAATTTTATTTTTAAACTATCTATGATATAAATAGTGTTGCTTTCAAACTTCTTGATGCTACAAAGACATCATCTACAGCGAATGTAGAAACTCTTGTAACTTTTAGATCATACGTATTGATTCCAGCTCTTGGATTATTATCCACTATAGGAAAGTTTGGAAAGTTTGTATGTCTTCCATCAGGACCTGGAGATTGATAATCCATTTCATCATTGATTGTTGCAATGATTTCACCATTTCGTTGGATCTCATATGTCAATTCAAAAGTTACAGGACCACCGCCATCATCAGTATCTGCTACTACAGCAATTTGAACCATTGAATCCAGTGATACTTGTGTTTTCTTTGGATTTTTAACACATACATCGACAGTAGCTACAATTTCAAAATCACCATCATTAGGAAGTACAATTATATTTTCAGCCGCAGGATCATATGGATCTAATACTGAGAAAGTCTGAGCAACAACAAAAGGTCCTTTTTTTAACCCCATAAACTTACCTCCCAACTTCATAAATTTTTGTTCATCTTATCTTATGTACCATCTAAAGAGTTTGCTTGGACTGATGTCTGTAGACATTCATACAAAAAAACAAAGTGTTATATTTTATTAGTTAATTGGGATAATATAAATGCAAGCTGTCTGTACTAGTCCTTATTAAGAGTGATCTTAGTAGGGACTTTCTTTTTATCATCCTGCTTCCCTCCGCTAACTCAATGGATGATAGTTTGCCACATATATCAAATATATGTTTTCACTATATAGTGGCAAACGTAAGACAAAAAACTATATTTCAACGATAAATAAAGAGGAAGCAGCCCCTTAAGTGATCGTCATACCTTTCACTATTAGGACTGCTTCTCTTATTTATTTACTATATTTTAATTTTCTTCAATGATAATGGAGCTAGCATTATTTTCACCTACGACTTGATTACCAAGATGCCCATCGTACCAACCATCTCCTGCTTCTGTTTTCCCTCCTTTAAAAATAAGATCAGAGAATAAGGTTACATTATAGTCACCGATAACAAACATTGCACTTAGTGTATTATCTTTAATTCCTAAGTGCTCTATGGTTCTATATTCTCCTGGAGTGGTTACAATCTTTTCAGTTCCACCCGGAATTAAATGATTGTTTTCTCCTAAATAGACCCCTTTTGGAAATACTCTAAATGATGACATTGAATTATCTCCTAATAAACTAGAGGAATTTTCCATATTACTTATATGATGTCTCGTTGGATACATAAATCCACGATAATTAGAGTGAAGAAACATTCCAATTCCATAGTCTCCAATCACTAGTACAGAAGATAAAGTATCATTAGCAAATCCACAATCCGGTGTCCAATTACAATTAAAAATAGAGTTTGTTGTGAAACGTTGATGACTTCCTGTAAAATTAATACCGTCAAAGAGCCATACACCTTCACCGTAGATCATTCTATATGATGAAGTCTTGTTATCCATACTGCCTAAATTCCCATTACCATAATCCTCTTTAATTAAAATATGCTGTCCTGAATAGTTCTGATTGTCATATAATGCTACTGCATACGGACCCACAATTTTCACAGATGATAAGCTATTTTCATTTGTCCAATGCCCACCATTATGGGAACTTACCCCTGCACCAATCAGTCGCGCTTTGTAACCAGTGAAATCTGGTCCCTGAAACATATAAATTCCTTCTTCTTTTTCATCTACCGTTACGGAAGACACGGTATTTGGTCCAATAATCATTTCGTTAAAGTCACGAATATGAGCAAAACCGTTCTCATCCGTGAAGACCCTTTGTGCATTTTTAATGGAGTTCGAATCTGCAAATAAACTTACATAAACATTCCCTTGCACTAACATGGAGGACAACTTATTATCAAATTCATAGCCTGTTTGATTTAAATCTACCCTTTGCCCAGACCATGCTCCCTTATTCACTGTAACACAATCGCCATTGAATCCTGCTTCTGAAAACAAAAATGCTGTTTCTGTCACTGTAAAATGTTGACCAGGCATTCTCACAGCTGAGGATCGGAGGATATCATCATTATAAAGAACTTCTTTCACAACATAAAATTCTTCATCTGTGTTATCTTTTAATATGTCATATAACTCAGGCGAGATGTTTATAGCATTCGTTTTCCCTACAAATTTACCCACTTCTATTCCACCTGTAGCTGGGTTACCAATATATAAAATATAATACGTACTTTCCCCTGCAGGCATTTGATTATCTGTCAAAGTAAATGGAATGGAACAACCCACGACCAACTGACTAAATTGT
>NZ_SIJB01000055.1 GCF_009910845.1 Chengkuizengella marina
CCTAATCATGTTTCCTTCGTTAATGCAAAAAATACTTTTAATTCACGAGAAGTATTAAGTGTTACATTGTTACAAGACAGTAAGTGAATGAGGTGATCAATGTGTGGGGTGTACCAAAATTAAAACAGAAAGCTTTTAAACTTAAAGAGGAATATGATAGTTCAAATTGGTTTAAGAGAACAGGAATTAAAAATAAGTTGAGGCATGTGTTAGATGAAATTGAATATCAAGAGGGAAGAAAGCAATTTGCTAATATAATAGCACTGCCAGGTGTGAAAAGGTGTAGTGCTGATCCAATGAAATGTGAGTGTGGATGTTGGCAGGAGTTAAGGGATAAACAATTTAAGATTTAATACTCCCCCATCAATTTTTAAGAACATACACCTAAATGACCGTACTGTGGACACAATTTACACACAGACCTAAAATTTTGAAATTGACTGGAGGTTTTTTGAATTGATACGAAAAGTGAAATTTATAAGAGAGAACATGAGAAATTAACCGAGATATTCAAAGATGTTGAAGAATCTAAGAGGAAATTAGTTGAAGGACTGATTGACGATGCAGCTTACCTTAAGGCTGAAAATGTGATACTAAAAGAGGTGCTATTAAAAACAGGTATGGTCAAGGTACATCCAGAACGTCCAGAACTTCAAAAACCCGTAGAAGCTGCTAAACAATACAGACAAAATATTAATAGTTATGCTGTAGCTATTAAAACACTGAGTGGGGTCCTTCAAAAGAACATTGTAGAAGAGGATGATGATATGGATGAGTTTGAATGAGTGATTATCCTTATAATGTTATTCAGGCTGAGTATGATGGTACTCATTCTTATTTGTTGGAGTATATCAGTAAGTGTAAATCAGGTGAAATTCTAATTGGTCATGAACTCATGTTGATGTTGGATATTCTATTAACACATTTTGATGATCCTGAAATTAAAGTGGATTTTGAGGATGGACATAAACGAATTAAATTCATTGAGACAAAATGCAAACACTTTGAAGCACCATTTGCAGGAAAACCCTTTTTGTTAGAACTGTTTCAAAAAGCTTTTGTTGAAGCCATTTATATATTTAAAATTTATGACAATGAAATTAACCGGTGGGTAAGGCTTTATCAAGATATTCTCTTTTTAGTTGCAAGAAAAAATGGTAAAACGCCACTCATCTCAGCGCTTTGTTTAGCTGAGTTTTTTTGTGGTGAATTAGGTACCAGGATCTTATGCTCAAGTAACGATTATGAGCAAGCAGATTTAATGTTTCAAGCCATTGACTCGATGAGAGAAGAAAGTAAGTCCCTAGAAAAAAGAACACGGAGCAATATTAAGGGGATATTCTTTGGTAACCCTAAGAAACCGAAAAAGACAGGGAAGTTTAGTTATAAAAACAAAGGACAAATAAAGAAAATATCTGCAAAAACAGGAGCTAAAGAAGGGAAAAACATCAAAGTTGGGGCAGTTGATGAAGTGCATGAATTAAAGGATAATACCTCGACCATGCCGATACGTCAGGCAGTTTCTACCCAACATGAACCTTTGTATATCGAACTAACAACAGAAGGTGTTGTTAATGATGGATACCTAGATGAGAGGCTGATTGAAGCTAGACAAGTATTAAATGATGAGCTTGAAAGACCACGCTGGTTGATTTGGCTTTACACCCAAGATAATGAACAAGAGGTATGGCAGGATGAAAAATCTTGGATTAAATCTAATCCAGGCGTAGGTGTCATAAAGAAAAGAAGTTTCTTGAAAAAAATGATTGATGAAGCAAAGACGAGTAAATCTATGCGAGTCTTTGTTTTATCTAAAGATTTTAATATTAAACAAAATAATGCGACTGCTTGGTTAACAACAGAGGATATTGTAAATGAACAAACTTTTGATTTGGAAGATTTCCGTAGCTCCTTCGCTATTGGTGCTGTAGACTTATCTAAATCAGGAGATTTAGCAAGTGCTAGAATTTTCTTGATGAAACCAGGAAGTCATAAAAAATACACCTATCAGAAATATTTTATTCCTGAGTCTAAGCTTGAACAGTTATCAAAAGAAGATCGAGAAAGGTTCAAAGAGTGGATAAGACAGGATCTGATTCGTGTCTCACCTAGGAATGAAAATGACTTTAGCTTAGTGACTCAGTTCTTTTTAAGTCTATATAAAGATTATGGGATCAGAGTTTATAAGGTAGGGTATGACAAATGGTCAGCAGTCTATTGGACGAAAGAGATGGAAGAATGTGGATTCGATTGTGTGAGAGTATCGCAAGAATTTGGAAGTCTATCTGAACCGATGAAATTAGTAGAAGCAGATTTAAAGAGTAATCTGATCAATTATAACCACCATCCTATAGATAAATGGTGTTTAGAAAATACAGCTTTGAAACTGAGTACAAAACAGGAAATCATGCCTGTGAAAGTACAAGGAAAAGAAGAGCAAAAAATAGACGGTGCAGTGACGATGATTATCGGATATCGAATCTACATCGACAACAGGACCGAGTTTTTGTCGTTGGTTGGGAGGTGATTGAATGGGGTTGTTACAAGTAATAAAAAATAAATTCACTCCACAGCAGAGTAGAGTAAAACAGGTTGCTAAGTTTCTTGACGGTTCGATACCGATATTTAGTCAGTTTGGAGAAGATGTGTATGCATCAGATGTGGTGCAAACAGCCATTAATTGTATTGCGACTGAATGTTCGAAGTTACAACCTAAACACATTCGCATAGATCCTAATGGAATGCAGAAAAATGTAAAAAGTAGTTTAAATCGGTTGTTTAAATTTGCACCTAACGAACATATGACGACTAAAGATTTTATCGAGAAGATTGTTTGGTTGCTACACATGAATTATAACGCATTCATATACCCAACATACGACATTATTAATGGGCCAGATGGATCAAGAAGAGAGTATACAAGCTTTTATCCGTTAAATCCTAAACAAGTAGATTATTTACAAGATGAATCAGGGAAATTGTTTATCAAATTCATGTTTGCAAACGGTCAAGATTTTACAATTGATTATTCTGACATTATTCACTTACGTAAAAAATTTTCTGTGAATGAAATCATGGGTGGTGGTGCTCATGGTCAACCTGATAATGAAGCAATTTTGAAGGTGTTACAAATTAACGATACGGTTCTACAGGGCTTGGATAAAGCGATCAAAACGAGTTTATCAGTAAGAGGAATTTTAAAAATTAACACGATGCTTGAGGATAAAAAGCAAGAAGAAGAACGGAAACGTTTTGAGGAAGCGATCAAAAATAATGAAACAGGTATATTACCGATGGATTTAAAGGGAGATTATTTTGATATAAAATCTGATCCAAAAGTAATTGATAAAGATACCTTAGAATTCTTAGATAACAAGGTCCTACGTTACTACGGTGTATCTGTTCCTATCATTAGTGGGGACTTTACAGATGAACAGTACCAGGCATTTTACGAGAAAACACTGGAGCCTATCATCATTAGTTTAGGGCAAGCATTTAGTAAAACAATATTCACGAAAGGACAGTTAGACCACGGGAACGAAATTGTTTTCTATCCGCAACGATTGTTATTTACAAATACAAAAAACAGAATTGCTGTAGCTGACATTTTGGGTAATCGTGGAGCATTAACCAATAATGATTTGCTACAGCTTTTTGGTTATCCGCCATATGATGGTGGGGATGTAAGGAATATGAGTTTGAACTATATTGATGTGAATTTAGCAGGGGAATATCAAATGAAACGAGCAGGAACGAAGTCAGAGAAAGGGGGTGAGAGCAATGACAAATAAAATCGAGCATCGGGCTGCTGGTGGATTTGAAATTCGAGTCGATGATGATGGGAAAAAGTACATTGAAGGGTACGCCATGAAGTGGAACCAGCTATCGAAACCACTGGGGAGATGGTATAAGTTTCGAGAACAATTTCAGGAAGGGGCTTTCGATGACTACCTCAACTCAGGTCAAGATACTAAATTTTTAGTGGACCATGATACTGGAAAAGTGTTGGGTAGATCAAATAAAGGCACACTCACCTTAACAACAGATCCAACTGGACTCAAATATAGTCTTGAAATTTTATCTACTACCCTTGCAAATGATGCTTACGAAGATGTCAGAACTGGTAACAAGGAGTATATATCTGTGGGGTTCCAACCTACAAAAGATGATTGGAATGAAGCAGATGAAAGCAACATTATTAGGACCGTAATTAAGGCGAATTTGCCAGAGATAAGTTTAACTGCATGGCCGGCTTATGAATCGACTAGTGCATCCACTAGAAGTATAGAAGATGCTTACAAAGAGTACATGGATTCAAAAGGGCCTAATGAGGAAGAAGTAAGGAAGTTGGAAGTATTAAAGTTGAAAAATCAAATTTTATTAAAAGGGTGAAGAATATGAATTTAGAAACATTAAAGGCAATGTTAAAAAAGAAAGAAGATCGAAAAGCAGAGATTGGGGAAAAATCAAAAGCTAGTGAAGATGTTATTGAGTTAAGATCCCTTAATTCTGAAATGGACAAGGTGAATGAAGATATTACAGAGCTTAGAAGCATTATAGATGGTCTATCTAAAAAGCGCGAAGAGATACCACGTGATGATGGAGCTGTACAAGAGAAAAGAAGTACACCAGAGGGTCAATTGAAACCTGTTTCAACTTTTAATATTGGACAACCTACAAATACGGATGAAAAAAGAGCTGAAAAGTTAGAAAAAATGTATGAAAAAAGAGGATCTGACTTAAAAAGCAAGCGAGCAGTAACATTTGATATTGAAGAAATCCCTGAGTTACGTGCTGTTTCGATTGGTGGAGGGACTCTTATCACTGAGAAAAAATATAGCAATACATTAAATCCTAAGTTTAGTGAAGTATCTTCTTTAGTAGATTTAGTTAATGGAATACCTCTTATGGGCGGCGAGAGTTATACAAAAGGTTTTGAAGTTTCTAGTGGTGAGGGTGATTATACTGCAGAAGATGGAGAGTACAAGGATGCTGATCCGGCATACGGTTATGTCACCATCGGTAAAGCAAAAATCACCGCTTATGCTGAAATGACAGATGAATCTATGAAATTACCAAATATAAATTACCAATCTAGTGTTGCTAAGAGTATTGGTGAAGCATTAAGAAAGAAAATTACTAAACAAATTATTGTGGGTGCTGGTGGAGCGAATGCAATCAATGGAATTTTTAATGCGCCTTCTAATGTAATCCCTGAGAACACAGATATCGAAATTTCAGAAATTGATGCGGATACATTAGATAAAATTGTGTTCGGTTATGGTGGAGATGAAGAAGTGGAGGGTGGAGCTTACTTAACTTTAAATAAACAAGATTTAGCTGCATTTGCTGCTGTTCGTGCAACAGATGGTAAGAAGTTATACAAGATTAGAAAGAATGGTAATACAGGTACCATTTCATCCGATGATAGTTTTGAAATTCCATTTATTATTAATAGTGCTTGCGCTCCTTTATCTTCTGATTCAACTCCTGTTGATAGGTATTGCATGGCTTATGGAATGGTGAAAGCTTATGAAATGCCTATTTTCTCACAAGTATCAGTAGAAGAATCAAGGGATTATAAGTTTAAGAGTGGTCAAATTGCTTATCGTGGTTCTGTATGGGCTGGTGGTAATGTAGCTATGCATAAAGGGTTTGTTCGTGTAAAGAAAGTAATAGCAACTTAAGGAGGGGATACAAGTCTTCTCTTTTTTAATTTAATTATGAGGTGATAAACAATGGCAAAAACAAAAAAGAATGAAAAACCAAACTCTGAAAAAGAGAAATTTGAGGTTACAGAAGAAAACATTGAAACAAAAGAAGGAAATCCTGAAAACATTGAAGAGAACAGTGGAGCTAAGCAGGATAAGGATTCTAAAGAAGATAATACAGAAAAAAAAGAGAGCAAAGAGACAGAAGAGGTACCACAGGCAGAGAATAATGAACCACCTAAGATAGTAGAAAACAAGAAAGCAAATGTGATTGTACAAAGAAACGATACTATTTATTTTCAAGCCAAGAAAGCATTAACTCAATCAGAACATGAGCAGCTATCCCAAAAGGTACGCTTAGAAAACGAACAAACAGGATTAAACATTGTCTTGGTCCCTCATAGCGTTGATTTGAGAGTCGGTGTAGGTGATGACAAATGAGGAATTGCTAATTGAGTGTAAAATTGGACTCAGTATATCACTTCAAGATTCTGCACAGGATGGTATTCTAAATCAGAAACTTTTAGCAGTAAAGTCATATATGAAGAATGCAGGGGTATCAGAAGAGAAAATGAATGATGATTTAGCAGTTGGTGTCATTGTGATGGGAGTTACGGATCTTTGGCAAATGGAAAGTGGAGTGGTTAGATTTTCCCCTGCTTTTAATACCTTATTGACTCAATTAACTTACGATGAGGTGGAGGAATGAGGTTTGATTGTATTGTTGAATTAATAGATGTGGAATTAACTAGAGTTGGAAATGATGAAAAAACTGAAAGTCATAGAAAACCTGTATATGCACATAAGAAATCTGTACAACGTAGTGAATTTTATGCAGCATACGCTAACAACCATAAACCAACAGTTATCTTTGTCATTCATGCTTTTGAGTATGAAGATCAACAAAAGCTTTCTTATAAAGGCATAGAATACTTGATTTTACGGACGTTTTGTCAAAATGCAAAAACCATTGAATTAGTTTGCCAAGTCCAAGATGATATTGAGCCAAATGTTGCACGTCTTGAGCATGTAGTTGAAATATGGCGGAACACTTACGTTGAAAATAGCATGGGTGAACAAACCCCTCAACCGGAATTATTATATACATTACAAGCAAAGATTGATTATACAGGAGGCGGAACAGGTGAATTAAATGGCACCATTGAAACCACAAACAATGCAGTTGTTACCATCGTTTATCGCGAAGACATCAAGACAGATATGTTTATTATGATTGAGGATCAACGTTGGAATATTGAGTACATCGAAGATCCACTAAACCGTCACGAAACATTATTGTTAACGATTGAAAGGGTGATCCTTTGATGTTGACAAGAGCAATGATTAATAAAGCTATCAATGACAAAATTAAATCTGAGTTCAAAGGGATTAAGTTACAAAGTAGTGATGTGGAAGAAGGTTTTGAACGACCTTCTTTTTTTGTTTCTCTTGAAACTAATGAAACAGAGACGTTTTTATTTAATCGACTACGAGATATAACGTGTCGTATCTTATTCTTTCCCAGTGATCGATATAGATTCAAAGAAGAAGCTTATAATGTTCAAGACAGATTGGAATTGTTATTTGGTTTAAATATTGAAGTAGAGGATAGAACAATCACATTAAATAGTGTGAATACAGACATTATTGATAAGGTTGTTCATTTTAGCTTCAGTTTTGATTTTTATGAAGAGATTGATCAGCAAGAAAAACAAGGAGACATCATGCAGGAGCTTAAGTACAATGAGTGATTTTGACATCGACACAAAAGGTTTAGATGATTTCAAAAATGAGTTAAATGATTTAGTTGACCATTTCCCTAAAGAAGCAAAAAAACTCATGCGAAAATCGGGATCTAAAGCAAGGACAATTATTGCAAGATATGCTAGAAAACATGTTAAAAAGAAAACAGGAAACTATCATAAATCGATCAGAAGAGGCAAGGTGTGGAAAGATCAAACAACAGGAAGTTATAAGGTTCGTGTGTATAGCGCAGCTCCTCATGCTCATCTGATAGAGTACGGTCACAGAATCGTAGATAAAAAGGGTCAGGAACATGGATTTAAAGAAGGGTCCCATGTTTTTGAAAAATCCACCAATGAAGTGGATTCAAAGTGGGATGAAATTTTAGAAAAAGAGTTTGATAAAATTTTTGACGATTTGTAAGGGGTGATGAAATGGGTTTACCAGAAATAAATATTAATTTTTCAAGCCTTTCTGTATCTGCTATTCAGCGAAGTCAAAGAGGGATTGTTGCATTGATCCTTAAAGACGACACAGGGGATTTTGAAACAAAAGAATACAAAACAGTAACTGAAATCAATGAAAGTGACTGGACAGCAGGAAACAAGGATTACATTGAAAAAGCATTCTTAGGAGTGCCATCTAAAGTGATTATTGAGAGGTTAGATGTGTCAGCAACTAATTATCATGATGCATTGACTCGATTATCTAGCAAACGGTGGAACTATTTAGCGATACCTGGAATTAGTAATGCAGATGTAAGTCATGTTTCCACATGGTTAAAATCACAGCGAAACATTGATAAAAAGACATTTAAAGCTGTTTTGCCTAATAGTGAAAGTGATCATGAAGGGATTATCAATTTTACAACTGAGGGCATTGTAGTTGGTGATACAACGTATTCAACATCTGAATATACAGCACGAATTGCAGGTATTTTGGCAGGATTACCATTGACAAGAAGTTCAACCTACTTTGAATTGAATGAAGTTGATTCTATCTCTGAAAGCGAAACACCAGACACAGATATTGATGCAGGACAATTGATATTAATTAACGATGGTGAAAAAGTCAAAATTGGACGTGGTGTAAATTCACTTACTACAACAACTACTGAAAAAGGCGAGGATTTCAAGAAAATCAAAATCATAGAAGGTCATGACCTCATTAGAGAAGATATTACACGCACGTTTAACGATAATTACGTGGGTAAAGTCAATAACTCATATGATAATCAAGTTTTGTTTATTACTGCTGTTAATGCTTATCTTAATGGTCTGTTAGGAGAAGTGTTAGATGGTGCATCTGATAATAAAGTTGATGTTGATGTAGAAGCACAACGTCAAGCTTGGGAGTCTCAAGGTACAGATATGAGTGAATTCAATGAGCAACAAGTAAAACAAAAGTCATACGGTAGTAAAGTGTTTATAGCAGGAAAACTTAAGTTTTTAGATGCTGTAGAAGACTTGAACTTTAATATCTCAGTTTAAGGGGTGAATGTAGTTGAGTAGACCAAACGCAGACAAAATTATAGTTGGCACATACGGAAAGGTATGGGTAGATGGAGAACTTTGGGCGGAAGTTATATCCTTTGAAGCTAAAGTAACCGTAACCTATGAGGATGTAAATTTTGCAGGGTATGGCAGTACTTTTAAAAAAGCTACAGGATGGACAGGTGAAGGGAGTATGACAATCAATAAAATATACTCTCGTGTTCAGCGCAAGATGGCTGATAACGTCAAAAAAGGG
>NZ_SIJB01000056.1 GCF_009910845.1 Chengkuizengella marina
ACTACAGGTACCATTTTAATGATCTGCCTCTTTTTTTATGAAAAAAATATACCTTCAAAACTCATTTTGTGATACATAACATCTCCATAGTTTTATACTTTTCACTTTTGTTTTTGTGTATAATAAGGTGAATATTTTAATTCATAACAAGTTCACTTTATAAAGGAGATTTTAATGAGTATTTCATTTCGTTATCCCAACAATATGTTTCTCGTTAATAATATGAACAACATTTTACAACAAAACATCTTATATCCCTTTGCCTTTGATGAAGTAGCTTGTAGAAAAGTTGGGTTAGGACAAACCCCTATGATTCATGTGTGGAGACATGAGAAAGCTTTTATATTAGGAATGCGTGATTGGAAGCTTCCTAATGCAAAAGAAGCGGTTGAGTGGTTGCAACAGCAAGGGTATGATGTAATGGTTCGACATTCTGGAGGAGCAGCTGTTCCTTTGGATAAAGGGGTTGTCAATATTTCCATTATATTACCTAAGCCAATCGGTAAAATAAATATTCATCATGATTTTGAAATTATGTATCAATTTATGAAAAATACGTTGAGTGATTTTTCCCGGGAAATAAATAAGGGAGAGGTTCCAGGTTCTTATTGCCCTGGAGAATACGATTTAAGTATCGATGGATTCAAGTTTTGTGGAATTGCACAAAGACGACAAACGAAATCTTTTATCATTCATGCATTTGTTATCGTAGAAGACAGTGGCTCTAATCGTGCTGCTCTTGTGCGTGATTTTTATAAAATAGCAGCTGGACAAACAGATAAATTTATAGAATATCCACATGTGAGACCAACCAGCACAGCTAGTTTATCTGAATTAACGAATCTAAATTCAGTTGAAACATTTGTGAATCATGTGAAGCAGTATGTCTCAACTGAGGCAAACATATTTGAACAGAACAATCTAGATGACAATGATGAGGTCCTAGAGATGATGAAACGGATTAAATCAAGGTATTCTGTATCTTAAATGTAAAATAAAATCATGTGATTATCCTACATATGGAAATTAAATACCTGTTAAGTTGAAGGCTGTCCCTTTATGACAAGTTCTTTGTCTGATTTGTTTCATAGCCAATTCTTCGTCGTGCCCTCGCATAATGAATCCCAAAACATTTCTTTCATATTCAGATTTTTTACATGAACTTACAGATCTTTCGCTTGGACAACTTATCAACTTTTCAAAAAATATTTCAAGATGTCATCAAGCTCATTTTGCCAAAAACCCCACAAATGTTCTCCGTCTTTTTCTACATATTTTAGCTTCGTTTTTCTCTTTAATAAAATTTCTTTCGTTACTCGATTGGCTTGAAGGAAATCAAAAGTATCTCTTTCTGTTTTTACCACATCCTCCCGCAAACCAATAAGCATATAAAGTTCTAACCAAGATAAATCACCTTCTAACTCTATACGTGCTTGGGTACGGTCTAAAAAAGCACCAGATAAAGAAATCACTTTTTGAAATAGATGAGGATGGTCTAAAGCAATATGTAGAGAAACCGTTCCTCCTAAAGAGTCACCTGCAATGATCCGTTCACTTACATGGTTTCTCACAGGATACTTTTCCTCTATGAAAGGAAGAAGCTCCTGAATGAAAAACGCTTTATAAATCTCAAATCGTTCTCCTTCAGGGGCGTATTCAGACGTTCTCTTAGATAATTTCACATCAACTCCAACAATAATAACTGGGTCTAAATCCTCCTCTAAAATAAGTCGAGTTGCATGTGTAGCAATTCTTCCAAAATTAAAAAACTGTTCGCCATCCTGGCAATATATCACAGGATATGAAGATAACTCATTATAACCTGAAGGAAGATAAACTCGTAAACTTCTTACATCATCTAATATTTTGGATTGGATTTTCTCTTTGTTTATTGTTCTTTTGTAATATTGGACATCGCTCATAACCATCAACCTTCCATTTATTCAGAGTAATTTTAGTAAATTCAGCACAAAATGATCATGATAAGGTAACAGCTAAATTATTTGTAACATAAAGATGGATTTTTTCATAACTGTATTATATAATACTATATACTGTTATATACAAAATATAATGATAATATTAATAAATTAGTCATTTTACCCCTTTATTTAATTAAAACAGTTTGTTAATATTAATGTAACAGATAGTCACAATGATTCATCAGCAGAATGTAGGTCATTTTTTAAAAACATCATATTATGTCTGATCTGAATAGCTGATGTTTGGATATATTAAAAAATTACTCAGGTAGAGGTGAAAATTCACTATGGAACACGTTTCAGTATTGGATAAAGCGAGTTATGAAGTTCACACAAACAAAGTAGAACTTTTATCCATCCTTTCATTGGATGGTACAGTAAATGAAGAGTTATTACCAAATCTTAGTGATGAGCAGTTAAGGGAATTAATGAGAAGAATGGTCTTCACTAGAACATGGGATCAAAGAGCAATTAGTTTACAGAGACAGGGGAGATTAGGTTTTTATGCTCCGGTTTCAGGGCAAGAAGCTTCAATGATTGGAAGTGAATTTGCTTTAAATAAAGAGGATTTTATATGTCCAGGTTATAGAGATATGCCTCAAATAGTATGGCATGGATTACCAATGTATCAAGCATTCCTATATTCCAAAGGTCATCAACATGGTGGGGAAGTTCCTGAAGATGTAAATGTACTGATGCCGCAAATCATCATCGGTGCTCAGATTGTTCAGAGTGCAGGTGTAGCAATGGGTCTTAAAAAGCGTGGCAAAAAAAATGTAGTCATTACATATACAGGGGACGGAGGAAGCTCTCAGGGTGATTTCTACGAAGGTATGAATTTTGCTGGAGCTTTTAATTTACCTGTTATATTTGTAGTGCAAAACAATGGTTACGCAATATCAACGCCATCTTCAAAACAGACAGCAGCAGAAACGATTGCCCAAAAAGGGTTAGCTGCGGGGATTAAGTCAGTTCAAGTAGATGGAATGGACGTTCTTGCTATGTATAAAGCAGTTCAAGATGCTGCAGAAAGAGGACGTAATGGAGAAGGTGCGACATTAATCGAAGCCATCACTTATCGTTTTGGACCCCATTCTATGTCTGGTGATGATCCAACGAAATACCGTACCAAGGATGAAGAATCTGAGTGGGCGCTTAAAGACCCAATCGTACGTTTCCGAAAATATTTAGAAACAAAAAATCTATGGACAGAAGAAGATGAAACAAAAACGATCGAAGATGCAAAACAAACCGTAGCTGATCAAATCAAAAAAGCAGAATCAACAGCTAAAATGACAATACCTGACCTAATAGATAGCATGTTTGAAATGACACCACCACATCTTGAAGAACAAAAAAAGGCTTACTTAGAGAAAGAGGGGAATTAAATTATGGCACAGATGACGATGATTGAAGCCATTAAAGATGCAATGAGAGTTGAACTTGAAAGAGATGAAAATGTACTTTTGTTCGGTGAAGATGTAGGTCATGTCGGCGGTGTATTTCGTGCTACTGAAGGCTTGCAGAAACAATTTGGAGAAGATAGAGTTTTTGATACACCCTTAGCAGAATCAGGTATTGGTGGGTTAGCACTTGGCTTAGGTGTGCAAGGTTTTCGTCCAATTGCAGAAATTCAATTTATCGGTTTTATTTTTGAAGCGATGGATTCTATTTGTGCGCAAGCATCTCGTATGCGTTATCGTTCAGGTGGAAAATACAATAGCCCCATTACGTTTAGAACGCCATTTGGAGGCGGGGTTCACGCACCAGAGCTTCATACCGATAGCCTGGAAGGTTTAATGATGCAGACACCTGGAATCAAAGTTGTAGTACCATCTAATCCATACGATGCAAAAGGATTATTAATTTCTGCCATCCGTGATAACGATCCAGTATTTTTTATGGAGCATTTGAAACTATACCGTTCTTTCAGAGGCGAAGTGCCTGAGGGTGAATACACGGTACCGATTGGAAAAGCAAATGTAGTACGTGAAGGCAGTGATGTGACCATTATTACTTATGGTAATATGGTTCATACTTCACAAAAAGCAGCAGAAGAATTAGAGAAGCAAGGGATTCAAGCAGAAGTGATAGATCTGCGTACTTTAATGCCTTTAGATATAGAGACGATTGTGGAGTCAGTGAAAAAAACCAACCGTGCCATTGTAGTGCAAGAAGCACAAAAAACTTCAGGTGCAGCAGCAGAAATTATGGCTCAAATTAATGAAAAAGCCATTTTACACCTAGAAGCTCCAGTCATTAGAGTAACGGCACCAGATACTGTTGTTGCTTTTGGGCAAATCGAAAAAGAATGGCTGCCAAATGAAAAGAAAGTAATCGCAGGTGTAAAAGAAGTAATTAATTTTTAAAAAGGAGGTTCATAAATTGGGACTTTTTCAATATAAAATGCCAGAACTAGGCGAAGGTTTACATGAGGGAGAAATCGTAAAGTGGAACGTGAAACAAGGTGATACCATTAATGAAGACGATATTCTAATGGAGGTTCAAAACGATAAAGCTGTTGTTGAGGTTCCTTCACCAGTGACGGGTAAAATTGCCGAATTAAAAGTAGAAGAAGGTACGGTAGCTGTAGTCGGTGATATTTTGGCAACAATTGAAGTTGAAGGGGAAGTAGAAGCAAGTGCTGATGAACCAGCTGCAGAAGCTCAAGCAGAAACAGAACAGCCTACTAAAGAAGAAGTGGTCGTTGAAGTAAAACAAGAAGATGTATCTGCTCAAGCACCTATACCAGTAGATCATCGAGAAGTTCTTGCAACACCAAGTGTTCGTAAACTTGCAAGAGATAAAGGGATACAAATTACCCAAGTTCAAGGAACTGGAAAAAATGGACGTATAACTAAAGAAGATGTTCTTTCCTTCTCTGGAGGAGCACCAGTACAAGCAGAAGGAGCACCAATTGAAGTTTTAGTTGAAGAGGAACAACCAAAACAAGCTGAAGCACCAACAAAGGGTGTAGCAGCTGTTTCCCCAGATGGAGAACAGTTAGAGGAAAGAGTTCCATTGAAAGGAATTCGTAAAGTCATTGCCAATGCAATGGTTAAATCCGTTTATACTGCACCACATGTTACGATCATGGACGAAGTAGACGTTATAAAACTTGTCGAATATAGAGAGCAAGTAAAACCGTTAATGGAGAAAAAAGGCATCAAAGTAACTTACTTGCCTTATATCGTAAAAGCATTAGTTGCTGCAATACGTGAATATCCAGTTTTAAATGCATCCATTGATGACGACAAACAAGAGATTGTATATAAAAAATACTTTAACATTGGAATTGCTACAGATACAGATAATGGTTTAATGGTTCCTGTAGTTAAAAATGCAAATGCAAAAAACATTTGGACGATTGCTCAAGAAATTAAAGATTTGTCAATGGGTGCTCGTGAAGGTAAATTAGCTCCTAATCAGTTAAAAGGAAGCACCATAAGTATTACAAACATTGGCTCAGCAGGTGGAATGTTCTTTACTCCAGTTATTAATCATCCTGAAGTTGCAATCTTAGGAACAGGACGTATTACGGAAAAACCGGTTGTAAAAGATGGAGAGCTTGTAGTCGGAAAAGTGATGGCATTGTCCTTAAGCTTTGATCACCGCATTATTGATGGAGCGACAGCTCAATACACAATGAATTACATTAAACAGCTGTTAGAAGATCCACAGTTGTTAGTTATGGAGGTGTAAAACATGGTAGTAGGAGATTTCGTTGAAGAGGTTGATGTTTTAGTTGTTGGTGCTGGACCAGGAGGGTATGTAGCAGCCATTCGTGCCGCACAACTTGGTAAAAAAGTTACGATTGTTGATAAAGATGCACTTGGTGGAGTATGTTTAAATCGGGGTTGTATTCCATCTAAAGCTTTAATTTCAGCTGCAGAAAAATTTGAAGCACTAGCACATGGAGCAGACATTGGCATTCAAGCAGATAATGTAAACTTAGATTATGCTAAAGTGCAAGCATGGAAAGACGGTATTGTCCAAAAACAAACTGGTGGTGTTGGGTTCCTATTAAAGGGAAACAATGTTGAAATTTTAAGTGGAGAAGTATTTTTCATTGAAGAAAATGTAGCAAGTGTAAGCAACGATGAAGAAGGTAAACGTTTAAAGTTTAACTCATGTATAATTGCAACAGGTACAAGACCGATTGAATTAAAGACGTTCCCATTCGGTGATCGTATTATCTCTTCAACTGAAGCGTTATCTTTACAAGAAATTCCGAAAAGTATGGTTGTGATTGGTGGAGGTTACATTGGAATCGAATTAGGGCAAACTTATGCTAAGTTTGGAACTAAGGTGACCATCTTAGAAGGAGCGGACACGATCTTACCTGGTTTTGAAAAAGAGATGACACGTTTTGTCAGCAAAACTTTAAAAAAATCAGGCGTTGAAGTGTATAACAATGCGATGGCAAAAAGCTCAGAAGTAACGGACAATGATGTGACTGTGACCTTTGAAGTGAAAGGTGAAGAAAAACAAGTGACAGCCGAATACGTACTTGTTACAGTAGGTCGCCGTCCAAACACAGATCAACTAGGTCTTGAAAATATTGGCGTGAAACTGACAGATCGTGGATTAGTGGAAATTGATCATCAGTGTAAAACAAGTGTACCTAACATTTATGCAATAGGAGATATCGTAGAAGGTTATGCATTAGCACATAAAGCAAGTTATGAAGGAAAAGTTGCAGCAGAAGTCATTGCTGGCAAACCTAGTATTATTGATTATAAAGCGATTCCAGAAGTTGTTTTTTCTGATCCAGAAATGGCGAGTGTTGGATTGAAGGAAAGAGATGCAAAAGAAAAAGGAATTGACATTGTAATGAATAAATTTAATTATGGTGGTAACGGACGTGCCATGTCCAAAAATGCTACAGATGGATTTGTAAAAGTCATTGCGGAAAAAGAAACAGGTATCGTGCTTGGTGGACAAATCGTAGGTCAAGAGGCTTCCAACTTAATTGCTGAACTCGGTTTAGCTGTGGAAATGGGCTCAACCTTAGAGGATATTTCTTTAACCATCCATGCCCATCCTTCATTGGGAGAAATCGTAATGGAAGCAGCAGAAGGTGCGTTAGGCCATGGAGTCCATCAAATAAAAAAATAAATAACTTCATTAGTTTTATTCGAATTGGCGGCGGCGAATCATCTGAGACTTAATTTGTATAAATTGAATTGATCTAAAGTGAACTGCAAACGTGCTAATGGAAAAATTTCATTAGCACGTTTTTTACTAATGTGCGTAGATATGATCTAGTTAACACACAAGGGATAAACGATAGCCATCTTTGGAATATTAACCATGTCAAAGGTTTTCTTTCGATGCAGAATGTAAAATTTAGGAGGAATAGACAGTGAAGAAAACAAAACTACCAAGATTATTGGTTTGTATATGTGTAATATTCGGTTTGGTGATGAGTGCAAACTTTGTTCATAGCGTGCATGGGTATGCCGGGGACGTTTATCATTTTGGATTGAAGAAGAGTCGAAATGGGGAGCCGGCATCAATAGAACAAGAGGGTTTTTTAGATCTTCTAAAAAAACATCGTGCTATTTTTCTTGGAGACACTTCTAAGAAAGTGTTGTATTTAACATTTGATAATGGATATGAAAATGGGAACACGATAAAAATTTTGGATGTATTAAATGAAAAAAGGGTACCCGCTGTTTTTTTTGTCACAGGTCAATATGTAAAAGAACAACCTGATTTATTAAAACGAATGGTAAATGAAGGGCATTTGATTGGGAATCATTCTTGGGGACACCCTGATATGTCTACCATTTCTGATGAAAGTATTGAAGAGGAGTTGGATAAGGTACGGGAAGCAGTTGCAGAGGTGACAGGGCAGTGGCAAATGGAATATATGAGACCTCCAAGAGGGATTTTTAATGATCGAGTGTTGGAAATAAGCAGTAAGTTAGGATATACGAATGTTTTCTGGTCAATAGCATACAAAGATTGGGATACAAAAGAGCAAAAGGGCTGGAAATACGCTTATGACCATGTGATGAGGCAGCTTCACCCTGGGGCTGTAATTCTTTTGCATTCCGTATCAGAGGACAATGCAGAAGCATTGGATATTATTATTGATGATGCGCGCAAACAAGGGTATACTTTTAAACGGATAGATGAGTTAAGTGTGAAAAATTATCAATAAGTTTGCTTTCCTATTTGAAACCAGACTGATACAATAACGTATAGAATGGTTGAAATAATCATACATAATATTGGGAAAGAAATAGAGAGGGGAAAAGAAAATATGGAAGTCATTAATGGGGAAGGAAAGTCGACTAACAACTCCCAGCTGCCTCCGTTGCCTCCAGGAACGGTCAAAAAAGTGGTAGTAGGAATTATAATCCTTTTAGTAGGATTAGCTGGAATAACGATGTTTTACACCGTAGAGGAGCAAGAGCATGCTGCAATCTTAACCTTTGGGAAATATACAGATACTGTGGTGGAATCAGGGTTGCATTTTAAAGCACCTTATCCAATTCAACAAGTTGTTAAATTACCAGCGAAAAGAACACAGCAAATTTATATCGGTTACGATGTAATTAATGGGCAAACCGTAGCAAAAGAGGAAGAAGCCCTAATGATTACAGGGGATGAAAACATTGTTTCCGCAGACGCAGTTGTGGAGTGGAGAATTAGTAATGTTAGAGATTATTTATACAACATTGAGAACCCAGAAGAATTTCTCAAAAATTCAGCTATTGCATCCATTCGTTCTGTAATGGGGTCTACGAATTTAGATTTTGCCATTACAGAAGGTAAAACGCAAATTCAAAGTGATGTGTATGAAAAATTAATTAAATTACAAGAAATTTACGCTACAGGTATACAAGTTATGGATATTAAATTTCAGGATATAGAGCCACCTGAAGGAGAAGTGCAAGCTGCCTTTAAAGCTGTTACAGATGCAAGAGAAGAAAAGAATACAAAAATTAATAATGCTCAGGAATATATGAATGATCGCTTGCCAAAAGCTAGAGGGGAAGCACAAGCATTAATTGAGAACGCAGAAGCAGAGAAGAAATCTCGTGTCTTAAACGCACAAGGTGACGTTGAAAAATTTAATGCTATTTATACTGAATATGCGAAAAGTCCTACGATTACAGAAAATCGCTTAGTGATAGAAACGTTGGAAAAAATTCTTCCAAATGCGAAAGTTGTAGTTACAGATGATTCAGGGGATACCGTAAAATACTTACCTTTAAATGAACTGATGAATCCTAAATCTACAAATAAATCATCACAAGGAGGAGAGGGACAATGAAGAATCAAAAAAAATTAATAACAGCAATCATTGTTGTAGCTTTAGTTATTCTATTGGGATTTACCTCTCTCTTTATTGTGAATGAAGGGGAATACAAAGTCGTATTACAGTTTGGGGAAGCTGTTCAAATTTATCAAGACCCAGGAATTAAATTTAAAATTCCGTTTATACAATCTGTGACTTCACTTCCAAAAAGACAAATGTTATATGATAGCAATCCAACACCGATTTTAACAAAGGACAAAAAACCGATTGAAGTCGATAATTACACAGTCTGGAGAATTGAGAATCCGAAACAATTTTTACAAACCGCACAGACGATAAGTAATGGTGAAAAAAGAATTGACAATGCTGTATATAACACTGTAAGACGTAAATTGTCTGAGATTGATTATGGAGATATAATTAGTGAAACTGGATCTGCACGTGGAGATTTAAACAAACAAATTTCCGATGAAGTAGCAAGTGTATTAGAACGTGATGAATATGGAATTAAAATTGTAGATGTGCGTATTAAAAGAACAGATTTACCGAATGAAAATAAAGAGAGTGTATTTAAGCGCATGATCTCAGATCGCCGTGCCATTGCTGCTAGATACCTTTCTGAGGGTGATGAGGAATATCGTAAAATTACTTCCAATGCTGATCGTTTAGCAAAGGAACTTATAGCAGAGGCTCAAGCAACTTCTAAGAAAATTATTGCTGAAGGAGAACAAGAAGCAGCAAGTATATACAATGCAGCTTATGGAAAAGACGCTGAGTTTTATAACTTGTATCGAACTTTAGAAAGTTATATAACGACCTTCCAAGGTGAACCGATCATTATGTTACCAATTACGTCACCATATGCACAGATTTTATTAGGAAGATAACGAAGTAATACCAGTATAGTAGATTTATAGATCTTATGAACTATATCAAAGCATAGGAGTCCTATTTTTAGGAAAAAACTCCTATGCTTTTATTAATATATTCAGCAGGATTTTTTTCCTATCTGTCGAAGATCAATTGTTAATGTATAAAAAGAACATAAATTGACGATTGTTATCACTTTGAAGGAGATCAGCATATGAACAAAAGTACAATTATTGGTTTAATTATTGGATTACTGTCATTAGGTTTTGGAATGGTATTAAAAGGAGCAAGTCTGTTATCTTTATTTAATTCTGCTGCAATTCTTATCATCATTGGAGGAACGATTGCATCTGTTATGATTGGTTTCCCAATGTATGAACTAAAAAAAATTCCTCAATTATTTAAAATTCTTTTTACGGAGCAAAAATTATTAACACAACAAGAAACCATTTCTGTATTTAAGGACTGGGCGATGATAACAAGAAGAGAAGGGCTGCTTGTTCTTGAAAATAAAATGAATGATATTGATGAACCTTTTCTGAAAAACGGGATGCGAATGATTATTGATGGTAATGATCCTGATTTTGTCAGAGAGGTTTTAATGGAAGATATAGCTGCAACTGAAAACAGACATGAGGCTGGAGCGCAAATCTTTACACAAGCGGGTACTTATGCCCCTACTTTAGGTGTGTTAGGAGCTGTTGTTGGTTTGATCGCAGCTTTAAGTACTTTAAATGATGTAGATATTTTAGGTCGTTCGATTGCCGCTGCATTTATTGCAACTTTATTAGGTATCTTTACGGGGTATGTGTTATGGCACCCATTTGCCAATAAATTAAGACGTTTATCTCAAAGGGAAATTGAGTTAAAATTAATGATGGTTGAAGGGTTGCTTTCTATTCAATCAGGTATTTCAAGTGCTGCGATTCAACATAAGTTATCCGTATTTCTTCCTCAAAATGAACGTGATCAGGATGGGAAAGGTAGTAAGGAGCGTGTAGCCAATGAAACGTACGCGGAAGTTAGATAAATCTACTCATATCGATGAATCTTGGCTCATCCCTTATGCAGATTTACTAGTTTTGCTTCTTGCTCTATTTATTGTCCTATTTAGCTCAAGTGAAATTGATGCTGAGAAGCTGAAAAGGATAGCAAGTTCATTAAATGCTTATTTAGATGGAGGCACAAGTATACTTGAAGGTGATACTAGATTAAAGTCAGCTGACGAGTATGATAACGGAGATTTAACTTCAATAGATGAATCTAATTTTACTCCACATTATAAATATGATCTAGAAAATTTGAAAAATCAGCTGCAAGCCTACATTGATGACAATGAATTAACCTCTCAATTAAAAATAGAAATGGATAAATATTTGCTAAAATTAACGATTAGTGACAATACTTTATTTGAACCGGGAAGTGCAGAAATAAAATTTGGATCTAGAAAACTAGCGATTACAATTTCAGAGTTATTAGAAAATTATCCTGACTATGAAGTATTAGTAGCAGGACATACTGACAACATTCCCCATCATTCAACACAATTTGAATCAAATTGGGAGCTTAGTGCAACAAGAGCATTGAATTATATGCGAATTTTATTGGATAATGAAAAATTAAATCCACGGAATTTTAGTGCCATTGGATATAGTGAGTATCATCCGGTAGCAACAAATGATACGCCAGCAGGACGAGAAGCAAATCGTCGAGTGGAGGTACTGATCACAAAAGTGTTAGAAACCACTCAATATTAGAGATTGTTTAAGAAGGACTGATGTAACATGGGTGTGAAATTTGCAAGAGAATACGATGAAATTGTTTTAGAGTTATCCGAAGCGATCGCAAACATTCCACAATTTTATGATTTTTTAGAGATGGAAGAAACCGATTGGGAAAGTTTAAATGATTCAGGGCAAAAAGAGTGTTTAAAAACGTTAACAGATGATGTGTTTTATGCCCTAGGTACTAGTAGTCAAATCAGCCTAGGACAAGGTACAATTACCTATGAGAAAAGGAAACATAGGATCAAAATCGAAGTCGATAACATGATTAATATAGTTAGTTTGATTTAACATAAATAAAACAGTCGTTACAAATGATTCACATGTGTAACGACTGTTTTTTATGAAATAGAACCAAATTGATCATTCAACTCTTCTCACCATACGCCCCCAATTTTCAAAATGCCAACAATGATGATAAGAAGTATAAAATAAGTAAATGTAGATTCAAAAAAAATGATGTACAGTGCCAAATAAAGAACTTTGAACCCATTTTTTTCATCAGAAAGTTCATCTTTTAATAAATAAATTATATTTAAAACCAAAGCTATTAATCCAGCTATGAGTATTAGTGTTCCAATAATCATTTGAATGTACTTCTCTCTATATAGATTTATATCTGTCTATGATCTTTTTTTGAAACATGATTATTCTCTTTAAGTAGCTATTTTTGCTAATTGTTTAATTGAATTAAATTTTATACTTTATAAATTATATTCTGTAGTGGTATTTATGTTTGTATAATTTTGCTGTAGTAGATGGAGAAAATATGAGTGTGTATTTAGTACCAAGTTCATTCTTTAACATTTTGTATATTTTTTGACCTTCTTCATTGTGTTTATTTTCAAGTTCAATTCCTCTAGTAACTAATGTATCTCTATCATAATCAATCCATTCCCCGTAGCGACTTGCCCATTTTTCTATATTTTCCAAAAGTTCAGGAGATACTGACAAATCCTCAAGATCAAGATTATAACCACATATTGTACACCAGATTGGATCTGTAAAAAATTCAGCTTCTAATTTTAGATCAGTTGTTGGATTTTGACACCCACACTTTAATACATGATTCATCTAATCTCACTCCAAAAATATTGAAAGAAATTTGATTGCAATTTTTTGTAAAACTTCTATTTTCAAACTACTCATATTATAGTTTTTTCATTCAGTAGCTTGTTTAATCATAGTTTTGCAAATGAAACTAATAAAACAAATAACGTAACATAGGCATTTGTCACTCAATTAGGCGAATGCCGGGGGTCAAAATGTCCTGGGTATACATATTTTAACTAAGAGAGATGTTATGGAGGTTAAAGTATATGATTACACATGTTATTAAAGAAGGAGAAAATTTGTGGGGTATATCTCAAAAGTACGGCGTACCAGTCCAAATGATTATGAAACAGAATAATCTTACTAGTAGAATTATTTATATAGGTCAAACATTGATAATACCAACAATGGAACAGATCCATATTGTGAAATCTGGGGACACATTATATGATATATCGCAAACTTATGGAATTTCGGTGAAAGAGCTTATGAAAACAAACAATTTAACTAACACTGTCATCTATGTAGGTCAAAAGTTAATCATCCCCAAAAAAGGTGAATGGTATATTGTCCAAAGCGGGGATACATTATTTGCAATCTCGAGAAGATATGGTGTATCTGTACAAGATATTGTAGATGCCAACAATTTGAGTGATGTCGGTTATATTTATGTAGGTCAAACGTTATATATCCCTCCAAGTTCAGAACCATCACAACCAACAGAGCCACCAGAAGTAAATGTGTATATTGTCAAACCAGGAGATTCCTTAAACTCAATATCAATTCAATATAATGTGCCTATAGATACCTTAATAATAATTAACAATATATCAGATCCAGACAATATTTATATCGGCCAAATGTTAATTGTTCCTATTGTACCAGAAACAGGGGAATATCACATTGTTGTACCAGGTGATACGCTTACTAAAATTGCCGAATATTATACTGTGAATCGAAGTGAATTAATGAGGATAAATGGATTAACCGATCCGAATAAAATTAGAGTAGGTCAAGTATTGATGCTTCCTCCACCTGTATCCGTCTAATGTGTTAAAACTTTCTAAGATAACCTTTTTGCAAATAAGCTCAAAAAATAGTCATTTGTCACAAAAAATAGGCATTTGACCGAGGCAATTTATCACGGTTATTCATACCTTATCAATGAGATAAATTTTAGTTGAGTTAAACATTTATCAACATTAGGAGGTTTTTTTACATTATGATTTATGTAGTACAACCAAATGACACATTGTATGGAATCGCAGCAAAATATGGTGTTACCGTTCAGGCGATCATGGAAGCAAATGGAATCACAAATCAAGATTATATTGTTGTAGGTCAAAAACTTTATATACCTACAATAGGTGTAGCAGATACCTATATTGTTCAACCGGGAGATACACTAAATGATATTGCAGCAGCATATAATGTTTCAATATCTGATCTTATTCGATTAAACAATCTTCAGGATCCCAATATGTTATATGTGGGTCAAATGCTGAAAATACCATTACCTATGCAACCAGACATGGAAACTTATGTAGTACAGCCAGGTGACTCATTATATATGATTTCTCAAAAAACTGGGGTACCTATTATTGATTTGATTGAGGCTAATAATATTACTGAAGAAAGTTATCTTTATGTAGGTCAAATACTGTACATTCCAAAGGCACCACCAGCACCAGAAGAACCTGTAACGGGAACTTATGTTGTAAAGTCTGGTGACACATTAAACGCGATTTCACAACGTTCAGGTGTTTCTGTGGAAGACTTAATGGCAATTAATAATATTTCAGATCCAAATATGATTTATGTGGGTCAAGTATTATTAGTTCCTGTTCTTCCTGAGCCAGGAGTAGCGTATCATATCGTTAAACCTAGAGAGACGATTTGGAGAATCGCACGAATGTATGGTGTTAGAGCAAGAAGATTGATGAGATATAATAATATTACGGCTCCTTGGGATTTATATGTAGGTCAAGTGCTCTTAATTCCAGAAGCTATGGGCGAACCAGAGCCTGAACCAGAACCAGAGCCTGAACCAGAACCAGAGCCGGAAGAAGTTTATCATACAGTGATGGAAGGAGAAACCTTTCGGACTATAGCGAAGCAATATGGTATAACAGGTAGAGAGTTGGCCGATTACAATGGCATGCAGTTAGGAAGAACACCTGAACCAGGCACTGTTCTTAAAATTCCACCTGCTTCAATGTCATAAATTCAATTTTTTCCCATTCTCAATAAATTCAAAAAGCTCCGATCACCTATTGGGGCTCTTTTTTTTGTACCCAAAAATGATACTGTGTGCTTATTTCCCAAATCTTCAAATAAACCCTAATAAAATATTGAATTTGATTTACTATGATGGCTAAAAACCCTACCCACATCATTGAGGTTGAGAAAAATAAAGCTGTAACAACTCCAATGATAATCATAATGATTAGACTTAAACCCATTGTAATGACTATATTTTTTAACATAAATACAATCGGAGACGTGATATTATTATTTGTCGTTTTCCCCCATTGAATATACATAAATAGGATGTGGATAATCCAAGTATATACGATATAAGTTATCAATATAGGGGCAGCATTCCAAAGTAAAGACATTGGGGTAGTATAAGATTCTAGTGTATTTTTTAAAAATGAGAATATCCAAAAAAGAGGGAAACTAGAGAGTAACAGATGGATGCAAGAGATGATGAAAAATGAACTTCCTAATTTTAGCACCCCTTGTAAAAACAAAGGTTTACTAGAATGTGAATCCTTATGATGTATTGCATAAAAAAGACCTGCATTCATTAGGGGGGATACAATCCAGCGTATACCTATGAAAATCAAAAGAGGGGAGAGGTACTTTAACATGAAATCTCCATCTGTGATTAAAAACTGACCTTCTATAATAAATAACTGCCTGGCATCCATTAGGTTAGAGTCTGGAAAACGTTGTGATATGGAAACAATGCCCACTTCAATCCATCGATATAAAAAGATTCCGCATACTAGCTGATACATCGAAAATAATAATATATAAACCATATTTTGATTTGTTGTTTTCCACCCTTGTTTTATTATATGAACTATCATCATATCACCTCACCACATCTTAGCATTTAATACTGCTTCAAGCCATTGGATCAAAACTAAATTCCATCTTGTTTTTGTTTCTGGATTTATAAGAGTGCTCTTAAAGTTGTTAATATGTTTATTTTCTAAAATCATCGTATGCTCAGGATCAATAACAACCCAATTTAATGTCGATGTATGTGTAAATGTAAACCATTTTTGTGCTTCACTTCCTTCCCAAGTTTTTTCTATGGAAGTTCCATCCTCAAAAGTGAATAAAATAGATAGAGGTTCATGGTATGCAGCATCATTTTTTTGTATCAATACTTGATGTTTATATAACGTTTGTTCTTGATTGGTAATTTTGTTGATGTTAATCGATTGTACTGCATAATCAACCATTTTATTGTCATAAATAAATGTGTTGAAATACTGATCCCATTCCTGAGCAGTGACGTCTTCTAATACAGCTTGAAAATCTTCGGTAGAGGGATGGTTAAATTTCCAACGTTGGAAGTATGTTTTTAATACTTTGTTCATTTGAGTTGTTCCTATGATTTGCTCAATATCACGTAATACTAACTTCCCTCTAACGTACACGTTTTGGGCGTATTCATTTTTATATCCGTATTCCCATGCATTTTGCTTAAGAGGTGCGGGTGAGGATACATAACTAGCTTCATAATAAGCTTTTGAACGTATTCCATATTCTTTTTCCATTACTTTATCTTCAGCATAAGATGTGAAAGCTTCATCTAACCAAGCCTCTTCAAATTCATTAGAAGCTACCATGCCATACCAGAATTGATGTCCAATTTCGTGTATAATCACTCTTTCTAACGAACTATCTTTTTGTTTCTCTGAAGCAGACCAAGAAGTTACTAGAGTAGGGTATTCCATACCGCCAGCCCCATTTGCTCCATTTGGAGGTACAACAATGGATAAAGTAGGATAAGGATACTCACCATACCAATCTGTGAAGTTGTTTAAAGCTGACTTAGCTGCATATAAATAACGTTCTGTTAAATCACTATGGAGAGGATCCAAATATAATTTGATGGTAACATCCCTATTATTTTCTGAGCGATAAGTATCCTCAATGACCTTAAATTGTGGAGATGCAGACCATGCAAAGTCATGGACATCTGCGGCTTTGAAGTGATAATTTTTACTATTGTTATCTTCTTGTAAATTTTGCCCTTTTGAATGATCAATAGTTCCTATCATGGATTGATTTTTTGTACGATCCATTGAAGTTTCAGTTTTATCAATCTCTACTCCTGTTGCAGCTACAATATAATTTGATGGGACCGTGATATTTACATCATAAGTACCAAAATTAGCATAAAACTCTGAATTACCATGGTATTGGTGCAAATCCCATCCCTCTGTTTTTCGTCCACGCATTCCAGTCACTTCATAAGCTGCAACTTTCGGAAACCACTGTCCAGCCATTATGAAGTCTCCCGCATAACCCATCCTTGCAAAAACATAAGGCAACTGGACGGTAAACGTCATATGAAGCGTGATTTTTTCACCAGGTAAAACAGATTTAGGCAGTTTCAAACCCATCAATGTATAATCATTTGGATTTTGGTCATCAGGTTGTATAAAGAAAGTTTGTTGTGACAATTCCGTTCCATTATTTAATCTTATCGTGTGTATAGACATACTGCCAAAGCTGTCTTCTTTCATATCATCGTTTCTTAAACTGCCTCCTGATTCAATTATGAAGCTGGTTTTTTTGGATTGAAAGGCATTTGGATATAAGTGAAAATACATTTCATTCACAGGCTGTTCCCCTGGGTTAATCCATGTTAATTTTTGAGAACCAAGCAGCTTTTTATCTTCCTCATCTAGTTCTACATTGATGTTGTAATGGACGATACGCGAGCTTAGTGGTTTTGAATCATCTTGATAATTTAACTGTTTAAAATCAGCTTGTTGTCCAAGGGACGCACTTTCTTCTAAAAGAGTTGGAGAGCTTCTTTCATTTTCATGATTAAAATGAAATGTATTCCAAATCGTGATGAATAAAAAAAAGATGATCATTAAACTAGTTATAAAAATAAATACATTTCCGAAAAATTTTATTTTTTGCAACATGTCATTCCACCTTTGTTCGTTTTTCTTCTTATAAAATAAATCCATAACAATGAATATAATTTAACTAGATAGGGGTTAGGAGTACATGCTTTAATGTATATGCTTGTTCCATCTTTTGTAGTAGAGTGAATCCTAGTTTGGTTTTTAATCATATTGAAATTTATATAGAGCTGTACTTGGGTGAGTGCATAATTTACAGAAAAAGTTTGTTTATCATCGATATTTTTTGTATGCTAAAAGTAGTTACATCTATTGAAGAATAGGACGGTGTTATACAAATGAATTTTGATAAAAAAGGAAAAAAGAATTTATCTTTGAATGTAGTTAGCAATAAAGAGCATAAAGGTTTTGGAGCAGGGATGATAAACCTTAGCCAAATGTCAAGTATGATCATAGATGGGGATAAAGCGTATATAGATATTGGAGCTTTGCATGCAAAAAGTAAGGTGGAAAAAGGAATTAAGTTTCTTACAGATAAAGAGGAAGTACCTAACGGTAGAAAGTGTTGGGTAGCATGGGTGGCCGTTGATCGCAATGAAGAAGGTTCTTATTACGCAGGTGTTACAGTATGTGAAATGCTGATTGATGAAGAAGCAAGAAGAGGGTGGAAGATTCTCGCAGATCATGTAAATAAGATGGATAAAGCGCTAAAGCGTAAATTTATATTAGATGGTTTAGATGACACAGAGAAAACAGCCTTGCGAACAGCTCTAATCGAACATAATCAAGAATGGTGGGAAAACTCTGGTGATGAGCTTAAGGAAGGTTTAAGTGCTTAGAGTTTGAGGATAAATGAATGAATATTAATCTTGTACCCCTACTTTTAATTATAACTTTATTTGGACTGATTGCTTATGCACTTCTTTATGTGTATATATCCAATAGAGCAGTGCAAATGTTTTTTCTAAACAAAAATGTGAAAAATGCCATCATTCTAATTTGTATATTTATAATCGTCATGATTTCAATCTTTAATTGGCAGTTGAATAAGGAAAATGAGGATTTGAAATACAGGTATGGCAATGAGATTCAATTTCAGCATATTATTTTAAGAAATGTGTATCATGATTCACATGCTTATCTTATAGAGTTGCTTAATACAAATGACAAACAACTTAGACAAGAATTGTTAGAAAAAATTTATATTGAATTAAGAACCAGTAACACTCATCTTTTATTTAATCTTGATCATGAATTTGGTTTTAGTTATGGTGTTGATTTCGAATCTTTTCACTGGAATTTTTCTGATTTTGTAAAACAATTAAAGGAAAAGAACCCCTCTGAATCATTTACAAATTTAGAATTAGAACAGATAGAGCTGGTGCTTCAATACTTGAAAGTTTTTGATGAAAAATTAATGCAATTGAAAGTTGAAATTATTGAAAGTAAAGAATGGGCAAACATTTATGAACAACCAATAGCTCAAAAGATATTAACGGAACTTGCTGAAGAATTATCTAGTTTACCAGAATTTAAAGTGAAGTGATTTATAAGGAGCATAGATTCATTCTGTGCTCTTATAAACTTATCTTAGTTAATTGGTATAGACAACTAGAATTCTATGTTATGATAATAAAAAGGGAGTAAAAACTCAATAATAAAAAGTAAGGAGCGGATGAGAGTGGAAGTCATTAAAGTAAAGAATTATAATGAAATGAGTAAAAAAGCAGCGGAATATATCATCTCAAAAGTAAGATCAAGTAACAGGATTCATTTAGGATTAGCAACAGGAGGGACACCATTAGGTTTATATAAATACATGGTTTTAGATTTTCACAAGAATAAAACAGACTACCGACATGTCACCAGTTTTAATCTAGATGAATATGTTGGTCTTTCAGAAGAGAACCCTAATAGTTATCACTATTACATGAAAGAAAATTTGTTTAGTCATATTAATATATTGGATTCAAATGTTCATCTTCCAGATGGAAATGGAGTTTCATTACAAAAAGAATGTGTTCAATATGATAAACTTATAAAAGAGTGTGGGGGGATTGATGTTCAGGTTTTGGGGATTGGACAAAATGGGCACATTGGTTTTAATGAACCTGGAACATCATTTGGTACGAAAACACATGTTGTAAAACTGACAGAATCAACACGACAAGCCAATAAACATTTTTTTAATCACATGGATGAAGTACCTACACATGCAATTACGATGGGGATACAATCTATCATGAACAGTAGAGAAATTCTTTTACTAGCCTCAGGTATTGAGAAAAGCGCAGCGATGCATAAATTGTTGCATGGTGATTTAAACGAGCAATTCCCAGCATCGATTTTACAATTACATCCGAATGTAACAGTCATTGCAGATTTGCAGTCACTTTCATCACAAATTTCCATACAGGATATAACAACATAAATTAATTTTCATTTTAGATAGATCTAGAAAGGAAACTTGAAATGATTAATAAAAATTCTCCATTACCTATTTATTATCAACTCGCTGAACTGATTAAAGGAAAGATAGTGAATGGGGACATACAAGCAGGGGATTTGATTCCTTCTGAGCGCCAATTTTCAGAACAGTTTGATATCAGTCGCATGACGGTAAGACAAGCCATTAACAATCTAGTTAATGAGGGCTATTTATATAGACATAAAGGAAAAGGTACATATGTTACAAGCAAAAAACTAGAACATAAATTTATTGGTGAATTAACGAGTTTTACAGAGGATATGAAACAAGAAGGTTACGAGCCAAGTAGTCAGTGGATTCATTTTGACAAAATTCCAGCTTCTAAAGAAATAGCCAACTATTTAAAAATTGAATCGAATGAACCAGTGTATGAAATGAAACGTGTGCGCTTAGCAGATCAAGTACCGATTGCCATTGAAACGGTTTATATGTCAGCACAGCTCATACCCAATTTAACTCCACAACAAATGGAACAACAATCATTATATCAGTATATTGAAAAACAATATGGAGTGAACATAGTGGATGGAGTGCAAACAATAGAATCAACCATTGCTTCAGAACAAGAAGCCATTTTATTGGAAATACCAGAGGGAGCACCTATATTACGCATGCAGCAACAAACTTTTTTAGAAGGTAAAACACCTTTGGAATTTGTTATTTCTTCCTATCGTGCCGATCGGTATAAGTTTACGATTGAAATAAGAAGGACGTTTTAAATTTTGAATGCGAAGGAAAATTGGCTCTGAAAGCCCAACATTATCTTTTCCTATCTGAATAACTGAATCATTAGAAATAAATGAGATCTTCAAGTTATCATATTCTGCTATTACGATTTTGGAAGTTGATCCAAGAACTGGGGAATAACAAAGAAGTAATATGGGGTGTTTAATATTCCGGGCCCCACAAAAGTACTAGGTATATACTGCAAAGATTAGCTTCACTTTTGTGGGTATACTTAGTTATTCCACCAGCGTTTCAAGTCGTTCCACCATGATGATTCTTCACTCTCTACACCTTCCTGCTGCGTTACTGAATCAAGATCAGAATCGTTTGAAGAATGGATGGAACAATATTCTGTAGGTTCCGTCCCTCTAACGAAAGTTTCTAATCGAGAATCAGGACAATCCTCTGAAGCTAATTTTCCTGATTTTACATCTACATATACACTCACTACTTCATCTGGTACTGGGAATAGTTTTGGCGGAATAGCTTCAAGAGTTCGCTCTGTAAATTCAGCAAATATGGGAGATGCCAACGTAGACTCCACTGGACTAATCGTTAAATCTTTATCATATCCGATCCAAACTGCTGTAGAAAGCTCGGGAGTAAAACCAACCATCCACGCATCTGTATTTGTCGTGCCTGTTTTTGCTGCAACAGGTCTTTTTAGTATGTTGGAAACGCGATTGCCTGTCCCACCTGAATCAAAAATACCTTTCATCAAATTCGTCATGATATAAGTGTACTCAGGTTCCATTACTTTTTCTATATGAGGTTCAGCTTCAAAAAGAATATTTCCAAAGGCATCCTCTATTCGTAGAATGGCAATAGGTTCTGCTTTTATTCCCTGGTTTGCAATCGTACCAAAAGCATACGCCATTTCAAATGGACTAACAGGATAAGTTCCTAAGGCTAAAGAAGGCAATGGTTCCATCGGACTAGTAATTCCTAATGTACGGGCAGTTGATATGACATTTTCTGCACCGATCTGCATAATTGCATTCACCGCAAATATGTTATCTGATTCCGCAATCGCTTGACGTAGATCTATATAATCATGTGGATATTTGTCTCCAAAATTACTAGGCATGTATGATTTTTTACCATTATCGTAAGAAAATGCTGTAGGTTCACTTTTGAATTGTGAAACAGCAGTCAGTTCATTTAACTGAAGCGCAGTTAAATATAAAACCGGCTTAAAGGCTGATCCTGGCTGACGGGTATTTGCAAAGACTCGATTATATTGATTTTTTTCATAATTTGAACCACCTACCATTGCTTTTACATACCCATTTCTTGGATCAATAGAAATTAAAGCGACTTGTAATTCGTTTTTATCTTCCATTTTTTCTTCAACGATTTCTTCAGCTATTTTTTGAGCGTTTATATCTAAAGTGGTGTAAATTTGATAGCCACCTTGATTAAAATCATCTTCATCTATATTTATTCTATCCATTGCCAGTTTACGAACATAGTCGACAAAATAAGGTGCAAAGGCTTTACTATTTTTCTCACTTGAACTGAAATTTAACTTCTCTTGATAAGCAGCATCTGCTTCTTGATCAGAAATTAAGCCGGAATTGACCATGGCTTGTAGTACTATATATTGTCTATTTTTTGAGTTTTCAAAATCTAAGAACGGTGAATAGTAGGCTGGTCCCTTGGGAATTCCAGCAATGAGTGTGCTTTCAGCTAAAGTTAAATCTTTGGCATCCTTATTGAAAAAGTGTTGTGAAGCGGCTTGAATTCCATATGTGGCATGCCCATAATAAATTTCATTTAAATATAATTCCAAAATCTCTTTTTTAGTATATTTCATCTCTAATTGAATCGTATATATGGCCTCTTTTATTTTTCTAGTCCAAGTTTTTTCATGTGTCAAATATAAATTTCTTGCAAGCTGCTGAGTAATCGTGCTAGCTCCCTGTCCTTTATCCATGTTTTGCAAATTAACAATGGCTGCGCGTGTAACTCCTTTTAAATCAAAACCAAAATGATCAAAGTAGCGATGGTCTTCAACAGCCAATGTAGCTTGGATGACATAAGTGGAGATCTCATCTAAGGATACAACTTCTCGATTCTCACCAACATAAAAACGATCAATGACTTGTCCTTGCAGATCATATACATAAGACGTTTGAGGTATACTCGTAACTGGAAGTGGTTGGGTTCTCAAATAGATCAAAAAAACAACAAAACTAATCGTGCAAATGATAAATAATGAAAAAAGAATCGACGCCATTTTTTTAAGCATATGAATCCCTCCTTTCTAAACAAACTCTATATTATCTAGTATGGAAAAACTTAACACTTACTATTCAACATTTTCACGAATAATAAACAGTAACCTCAAAACGTTTGCCTGAGAGAGGTATTCTAAAAAGAAAAAACGGATAATTTGTTGCATTTTAAAAAGGATAAACTATAATACAAGCTAGAATAAAAAATATTGAGTTAGGAAGAAGGAAGAAACAAATGGAATTATGGTATACGGAAAAACAAACAGACCATTTTGGAATTACAGCAAAAATTAAACAAACTTTAGTGGAGGAACAGACAGATTTCCAACACTTAGCCATTATAGATACAGTTGAATTTGGACGTATGTTAGTCTTAGACGGAATGGTTATGACTACAATCAAAGATGAATTTGTTTATCATGAAATGGTTGCCCATCCAGTGTTACATACACATCCAAACCCTAAACATGTACTTGTAGTTGGTGGTGGAGATGGAGGAGTCATTCGAGAGGTTCTAAAACATCCAGAAGTAGAAAAGGCTGTTTTGGTTGAAATTGACGGGAAAGTTATCGAATACTCTAAAAAATATTTACCTGAAATAGCGGGCGAGTTAAACAATCCTCGAGTAGAAGTCATTGTAAACGATGGTTACATGCATATTCATGAAAATAAAAATACGTACGATGTCATTATGGTAGATTCTACGGAGCCAGTAGGACCTGCAGTTCAATTGTTTGAAAAAGGATTTTATCAAGGTATTTATGATGCATTAAAAGAAGACGGGATTTTCGTCGCTCAAACAGATAATCCATGGTTTAAAGGGGATTTGATTCAGAAAGTCAATCAAGATGTAAAAGAGATTTTTCCGATTGTAAAAGTATATCAAGCTAATATTCCTACGTATCCAAGTGGATTGTGGACTTTTACGATGGGAAGCAAAACGGTTGATCCTTTAAATATAGATGAAAATAATATTCCTGAATTGCCAACAAAATATTATACGCCTAGATTACACAAGGCTGTGTTTGCTTTGCCTAGATTTGTAGAAGATTTAGTGAACCCTAAATAACAAGGATAATGGGATAACATACACAGAAGTAGATGAATGAAGGAAGTGGACTTATGCGATTAAATGAAGCTTATTCTGGAAAAGTATTTATCAATAGTTCTAATGATTATGAAAATTCACGGGCAATTATATATGGAATGCCTATGGATTTTACGGTAAGTTTTCGTCCAGGTTCCCGTTTTGGTCCTGCTAGAATACGTGAAGCCTCTATTGGTTTGGAGGAATACAGTCCTTATTTAGATCTTTCTATTGAAGACATTACTTATTTTGACGCGGGAGATTTAATGCTTCCATTTGGAAATGCATCACGTAGCTTGGACATGATAGGAGAGTATGTAGGAGGTTTGCTGCGAGATGGTAAATTCCCACTAGGTTTAGGTGGGGAGCATTTAGTCACTTGGCCAGTTATAAGAGAAATGTACAAAAAATACCCTGATCTAGCGCTTATTCATATTGATGCCCATGCAGATCTACGTGATCAGTATGAAGGAGAAGTGCTTTCTCATTCAACACCAGTAAAAAAAGCAGTGGAGCTAATGGGGGGGCGTAACATTTATCAGTATGGCATTCGCTCAGGAAGCCGTGAAGAATTTAAGTTTGGAAAAGAACATGTGAACTTCCACCCTTTTGAAGTATTAGTACCATTAAAGAAAAGTTTGCCTAGTTTAGCAGGACGACCCATTTACGTGACCATTGATATTGATGTTTTAGATCCTTCCGCAGCACCTGGAACCGGTACGGCTGAAGCTGGTGGCATTACTTCAAAAGAATTGATAGCGGCAATACATGAAATTTCTCAATCAGATGTAAAGGTTGTTGGGGCAGATGTAGTAGAAGTAGCTCCAATTTATGATCCAACAGAGCAAACACCGATAGTTGCTTCAAAATTAATTCGTGAAATGTTGTTAGGTTTTGTAAAATAAGAACCTCAATCTCAATTTTGTCTAGTAAGAGAAACCAGTTGTAACTTCATGATATAATGGACTAACAAGGTTAAATAGGAGTGTTAAATATGTCAGAAAATAAAAAAGTCTCTTTACGTATTGAAAGTATTAGTGATGAACAACAAATTGTTCAAAATGTAACGGGAGATTATTTTCAAAAGGGTGACTCTGTTTATTATCGCTATGAAGAACCTGATCATAACATGGGTAGAACCAATACAACGATAAAAATTAAAGCAAATGACATTAGAGTTGTCCGACATGGGGATACTCAATCCGAGCAATCATTTCAACTTGATAGTTTACAGCCAGGTTATTATCATACAGCTACAGGAAAAATGAACATATCAAATAGGGCGACTGAAATAAATATTGAATTGGATCAAGGTTATGGGCAAATCTCTTGGTCTTATGAATTATATTTAAACGATGAACATGCCGGAGATTTTAAATTAAAGATTGAAATACAGGAGGCGACTGAGTTGTGAGTATTTTAGAAAAAGTAAAGGTTAAACTTATACAATCTATTAATAAAGCGGTTATGTCCGCTGAGATAATTTCAGTTGATCAGTTGCCTGAAGTAGGTCTTGAAGTACCAAAAGATAAATCATTTGGGGACTTTTCAACAAATATTGCGATGCAGTTAACGCGAATTGCTAAAAGAAATCCTAGACAAATTGCAGAACAAATCAAAGAAAATCTTGATTATGTAGAAGCAGGCGTTGAGAATGTAGAAATTGCAGGGCCTGGTTTTATCAATTTTTATTTAGATAAAAGTTATTTACATAAAGTGATTTCAGATGTATTAGAGAAGGGAACTAGATACGGGGCTCTTCAAGTTGGAAATAATGAAAAGATTCAAGTTGAGTTTGTCAGTGCAAATCCAACAGGCAGCCTGCACTTAGGACATGCTCGTGGTGCAGCAGTAGGGGATGCATTAAGTAATTTGCTAGATTTTGCAGGTTATGATGTATCGAGAGAATATTATATAAATGATGCTGGAAATCAGATTGATAATTTAGCTAAATCTATTGAAGCAAGATATATGGAGCAGTTAGGCAAAGCTTTGAATATGCCTGAAGATGGGTATTTTGGTGAAGATATCATTCAATTTGCAAAAGAATTAGTCTCCGTAGAGAGTGACCGTCTTCTTTCACTTGATGATAACGAGAAGTTTGAATATTTTAAACGATTCGGATTAGAAAAAGAATTACAAAAGCTTAAAAATGATTTAACACGTTTTGGAGTAGAGTTTGATGTTTGGTTTAGTGAAACTTCTCTATATCAAGATAAAAAAACAGATGCCGTTTTAGAGGAGCTTGATAAGCAGGGCCATACATACGAACAAGATGGTGCAAAGTGGCTTCGAACAACGCCATTTGGTGACGATAAAGATCGTGTATTAATTAAAAAAGATGGTTCTTTTACGTATTTAACACCAGATATTGCTTATCATAAAGATAAATTTAATCGTGGATTTAATCAACTTATTAACATTTGGGGAGCAGATCACCATGGTTATATTCCTAGAATGAGAGCCGCAATAACTGCATTAGGATATGAACCTAATCAATTAACGGTGCTTATTTCTCAAATGGTAAGCTTGTTTCAAAACGGTGAAAAGGTAAAAATGTCGAAAAGAACAGGCAAAGCGGTCACAATGAAGGAGTTAATGGATGAAGTGGGGGTAGATGCGATTCGTTATTTCTTTACGATGCGTAGTATTGATTCTCATCTTGATTTTGATATGGATTTAGCGATCTCTACCTCAAATGAAAATCCAGTGTATTATGTACAATATGCTTATGCACGTATATGTAGCATTTTTCGTCAAGCAAATGAACAAGGAATTACAATTTTGCCATTGGAACAGATTGAACTTAGCTTATTAAATACAGCGTCAGAATTTAATTTATTGTTAAAAGTAGCTACATTGTATGATGAAGTTCAAGTTGCAACAGAACAATATGCACCACATCGTATTATTCGATATGTGTATGAGTTAGCCTCTCTTTTCCACAGTTATTATAAAGCAGAAAGAGTTATTTTAGAGGATGATGAGAAACTGACTCAAGCGAGATTAATTCTTCTATCTGCATTGAAAACTGTATTTGAAAATTGTTTTAAAATTATTGGAATATCTGCACCTGAGAAAATGTAAATGCACCCCAAAAAGTAATGTATCCCCAGTTCGTGGAAGAACTGGTGTCGAATTTGGCCACATGGATGTGGCAGTTCTTGTTCGACTATTACTTTTCGGGGACCCCATAACACAAAGGAACATTTACAAAAGTGAAGTACATCGTAGTTAGTACCCAGTTTAGGAAGGACTGGTGTCGATGTTAGCCACATGGACGTGGCTGTCCTTAATCGACCGAGTACTTTTGCGGGACCCAAGCAATTAGCACAGCAAAAAATAAGTGATCCCATGTGTTACTGAAGGGATCACTTATTTTTATAGTTTTTTTATTTGGTCTTCAATTTTTTAACAGCTCTTATTGCTCGAATAGCATTAATCTCTTTTGGTATATTTTTTTTACTAGTTGAATTGCTCAGTGGTGTTCCTGTTTTCTTTAATATCGTTTTTATTTTTACGGGACTTAGTTTTGGATTAATGGATAACATTAGTGCTACAATGCCTGAGACATGAGAAGTAGCCATTGATGTTCCGTTTAATTCAACATATTTTCTATTAGGCCAGGTAGAGAAAATCCTTTCTCCCGGTGCGTATATATCAATATTTTTTCCTTTATTACTGAAAGAGGCAAGACGTTTTTTTGTCGAGGTTGCCCCTACAGAAATCGTTGGTGTAAATCTAGCGGGATAATCTACGTTTTCTTTTTTTCCATCATTTCCTGAAGAAGCAACAGTGATGATCCCTAATTCATTTGCTTGTTTAATGGCATCTAATAAAGACTGGCTGCGATTACTCATTCCAAAGCTCATATTAATGATGTTCATTTGATTTCTAATGCTCCACTCAATCGCTTGAATAATATCAGATGAATAAGCTGTTCCTCTATGATCAAATGCTTTGATTGGATATAATTCTGCTTGTGGAGCTGTCCCTACGATGCCCATTTTTTCATTTGAAGCAGCAATGGTGCCAGCAATATGAGTTCCATGACCGTTATCATCCCATGGAGGCATGTGTGGAAATATAAAATTGAACCCTCTACGTAACCGTTCCTTTAGGTCAGGATGATTAAAATCCACTCCTGTATCAATAACAGAAATTTTAATTCCATCACCTTTAGTGTATTTCCATACTTGAGGTGCTTTGATTTCTTGCACACCCCAAGGGATAGATGATTTTAATTCAGTTTCTATAGGAGCGAAGTTTGTTGGTGAGTGCATTTTTATTTTTGTATCCTTTTCAATGAATCGAATAGCCGGGTGACTTATAAGATTATTACTTGAGTGTAAGGGACAAGAAATAGCATGAATGATCCCAATGGGTTGAATATGTGACAGTTTGGATAAAGAAGGTTTTAACTTTTTTATTTGACGTAAGCAACTTTGAAATTCTTTGCGATTATTGAATCGAATAATTTTACGTGTCACAGACTGCTTTGTAACAATATGATGATTTAAATATTTTAATAATTTGGAGAAATTCAATTTGTTATCCCCCCTATGATGAGCATTTTAACTTGGATATTGCATTATATTATGTCATTTTTGCTCCGTTGGCTTTGGGGGAATGCCTTTTTTTATAATAATTGGGCATTCGATTAGGTCATAAATGGATTATGGACATAGGATAAATAAAGAGAGGAAGCTCTCTCTTTATTATTCCGGGTTATGAATAGCTGATTCGTAACTATGCGGATACAGTCATAAGCGAAGAGTTAATTGCTCTTCGCTTATTGTCAATTTAAAAACTAAACTATTTTAGACAAGAGATTTAAGTGTTAGTTGAAGCATTCTTGCATTTTAATGTAAAATAGGTTTTACTTAATGATGACAAAGATAAAAGTTCAATATACATATCATTTTTATTTATGTTGTGTGAAAGGTTGTGTTAGGAATGAGCAGTCAATATACAATAAATCTTACCGCTGAGGAAATAAAAGAAATACCAATGGTTGATTTAGCATTTATGATTTTTAAATCAACAAATAAACAATTTTTCTATCGTGATTTGATGAACGAAATCGCTAAGATTAAAAGTTTATCTGCAGATGAAGTCGATGAGGTTATTGCACAGTTATATACTGAAATTAACATTGATGGACGTTTTGCTTGCATTGGAAATAATGTTTGGGGTTTAAAAAGATGGTACACTTTGGATAAAGCTGAAGAAATATCTAATAAACCAAAAGTGATCAATGATGATGACGATGACCTTGAAGATGAAAAAGAAATGTTTTCTGATGAGGATGAAAATAACGATGCATTTGTTAGTGAAGGAACCACTACGGATGATATCATCAGTGAAGGTGAAGAAGACCTAGATGATAATGAAGAAATAGAAGAAGCTGATGAAATTAGTTTAGACGAAGAAATGGAAAAAGAGATGGATGAAGACAACGATGAGGATAGTTCGTACTAGGAAGAAAACTTTCATTTCAAGTCTCTTGACATCCTCTAATGTACAGAGTAAACTATTGCAAGGGCTAAATATTTTTTGATGTATTTTTAGTAAAAATAAATAAGCTAAAGTGCCTCTTTGAACAAAGAGTCACTTTATTTTTTTGTACTTTTAACATTTATAAGTTTTGGTTATTTAAAACGACTTCGCCTTAAGAGGCTCGCCAATTAGCGAGTTTTCTTTATTAAATTATATAGGAGGTAAGGCACAGTGACTAAGTATATATTTGTAACTGGAGGAGTAGTGTCTTCCTTAGGGAAGGGAATTACTGCTGCTTCATTGGGTAGATTGTTAAAAAACAGAGGTTTACAAGTCATGATTCAAAAATTTGATCCTTATATTAATGTAGACCCTGGAACGATGAGTCCTTACCAACATGGGGAAGTATTTGTTACAGATGATGGTGCAGAAACAGATTTAGATTTAGGGCATTATGAGCGTTTTATTGATATTAATTTGACTCAGAACAGTAATGTAACTACAGGAAAAATTTATTCATCCGTTATTACAAAAGAGCGTAAAGGCGAATACTTAGGTGGAACCGTTCAGGTTATTCCACATATTACAAATGAGATTAAAGAGCGAGTTTTCCGTTCAGGGAAAGAATCTGGAGCGGATGTGGTCATTACCGAAATTGGCGGTACTGTCGGTGACATTGAAAGTTTACCGTTTCTAGAAGCGATTAGACAAATCAAAAGTGATATTGGTAGAGATAATGTGATGTATATTCATGTTACCTTAATTCCTTACTTAAAAGCGGCAGGCGAATTAAAAACCAAACCAACTCAACATAGTGTTAAAGAATTGAGAAGTTTAGGTATTCAACCAAATGTCATTGTATGTAGAACAGAACAAGAACTATCTGTAGATATGAAAAATAAACTAGCACTATTTTGTGATATTGATCCTAATGATGTGATTGAAGCAAGAGATGCGGATACGTTGTATGAAATTCCTTTAATGCTGCTTGAACAACACATGGATGAGATCGTGGTGAATCATTTAAAATTAAAAACCAAACCACCTGAAATGACAGAATGGAATCAACTTGTAAATAAAGTAAAGCAGCTAAAACATAAAACGGAAATCGCGATAGTTGGAAAGTATGTTGCATTACATGATGCCTACTTAAGCATTGTAGAATCTTTAAGTCATGCAGGGTTTGAACATCAAGCAGAAGTTTCTATTCGTTGGGTTGATGCAGAAGAGGTTAATGATGAAAATGTACATGAATTACTTCAAGGAGTAGGAGGCATACTTGTACCTGGAGGATTCGGAGATCGTGGAATTGAAGGAAAAGTAAGTGCCATTAAATATGCTAGAGAAAACAAAGTTCCTTTTTTGGGGATTTGTTTAGGAATGCAGGTTGCAGTAATAGAATTTGCCCGTTCAGTTGCTGGTTTGGAAAATGCAAACAGCTCTGAAATTAATGCAGAAACACCTCATCCAGTCATTGATTTGTTACCAGAGCAAAAGGATATTGAAGATTTAGGCGGAACAATGAGATTAGGGGCTTATCCTTGTAAATTAGAAAATGATACTTTAGCATATAAGAGTTATGAATCGGATTTGATCAATGAAAGACATCGTCATCGTTATGAATTTAATAATGATTATAGAGAATTATTAGAAAATGCAGGATTGAAAATTTCTGGAACTTCTCCTGATGGAAGACTCGTTGAAATGATCGAACTTCCAGATCATCCATGGTTTTTAGCATCACAATTTCATCCTGAGTTTACATCAAGACCGAATCGACCACAAAAAATGTTCACAGGATTTGTAAAAGCGGCTTTGAACAATAATTAATGCTTTTTTTCAACTTTTTGGTAAATTAAGCAGGAATGTAAGAGTTACTTATAGAAATGTTTATTTACCAAAAAAAGTGATTTGTGTTGTTCGGGAGGTTGGTAGTTTGGAAAAAGGAAAGCTTTTAATTGTTGATGATCAACACGGAATTAGAGTCTTGTTGGAAGAAGTGTTTAAGATGGATGGTTTTTATACACTTACAGCTGCAAATGGTCAGCAAGCATTAGACCATGTCAACAACGACCCCCCAGATCTTGTTCTATTAGATATGAAGATTCCAGGCATGGACGGATTAGAAATATTAAAGCATATAAAAGAGATCAACACTTCAATAAAGGTGATTATGATGACTGCTTACGGCGAGCTTAATATGATAAAGGAAGCAAAAGAAGCTGGAGCAATGAGACATTTTTCCAAACCATTTGATATTGATGAAATTCGTGCAGTTGTAAATGATGCGATCGGAGATGACCATGCTGCAACAGGATCCTGAAAAGGATCTTTTTTCTTTGAATGCAACAAAACATCCTGAATTTGGTATTGTTTAGTCTTTTTTTCATGTGCCAAACCTCACTTCATTTTTGAACTGTTCAGTGCTATAATAGTGCAGAATGACGATTGTTTATTAAAAATATAGAGTAGGAGGCTCGAAACCATGCCATTAGTATCAATGAATGAATTTTTACCTGCAGCTAAAGAGAAAAAATTTGCAGTAGGACAGTTTAACATGAACAACCTTGAATTTTCTCAGGCAATTGTTCAAGCAGCTATGGAAGAAAACTCTCCATTTATTTTCGGGGTAAGTGAAGGTGCTCTTAAATATATGGGCATTGAATTCACAGTTGCTATGGCTGAAGCAGCGGCTAAACAATCAGGATTACCTATCGCACTTCATTTAGATCACGGCAGCAGCTTTGAAGTAGCTATGAAGTGTATTCGTGCTGGTTTTTCTTCAGTTATGTTTGATGGATCACATCATTCTTATGAAGAGAATGTACGTCTGACGAAAGAAGTTGTAAAAACTGCTCATGCAATGGGCGTTTCTGTTGAAGGTGAATTAGGTACAATCGGTGGAGTTGAGGATGATATTAGTGTTGATGAATCCGATGCTAATTTAGCAAAACCAGAAGAAGCGATTCGTTTTTACGAAGAGACAGGTGTTGATTGCTTAGCCATTGCTGTGGGTACTGCTCACGGAATGTATAGTGGTGAACCTGATATTAAATTTGATATTATTGAAGAAGTAACAAAAAATATTCCAGTTCCAGTTGTATTACATGGTGGTTCAGGAGTTCCGGATGAAATGATTCGCAAATCCATTGAAGCTGGTGTAGGTAAAATAAATGTTAATACTGAAAATCAAGTTGCACTTACGAATGCAATTCGAAACGTATTAAACAGTAATGATAGTGTTTATGATCCTAGAAAATACCTAGGTCCAGGTAAAGAAGCAATGGTTGAAGTTGTAAAATCTAAAATTAAATTGTTTGGAAGTAGCAATCAAGCCCAATAATGAATAATAAGGAAAGGGGAATTCACTTAAAGTTTTTGTTCTAAAAGTTTAGTTTTAGCACCAATAAGATAATAAGAACATGTTCTTATAGTGACTTTCTCTTTCGCATATGTTAACATATCAAATGACTTTTACTACCGTTTTTTTAGATTGTTGGAGGGATATACATAAATATGGAAAAACTGATCGTTACAGGAGGCAAACCACTTCAAGGTACCATCCGTATCAGCGGAGCTAAGAATAGTGCGGTTGCTCTTATACCTGCTGCATTGATGGCTGATTCTACTGTTATTTTAGATAATATGCCTGTGTTAAGAGATGTTCAAACTTACAAACATATATTAGAAAACTTAGGTGCGCATGTAGAATTTTCACAGGATCATATGGTAATAGACCCTTCATCTTTACAATCTATTGAAATGATGGATGAAAACGTAAAACAATTGCGTGCATCTTATTATTTGATGGGTGCTTTACTAGGCAAATTTGGTGAAGCAGTGATTGGGTTGCCTGGTGGCTGTGATTTTGAACCTCGTCCCATTGATCAACATATTAAAGGATTTGAGGCATTAGGAGCAGAAGTAAGGAATGAGCATGGTTCCATTTATATTAAAGCGAAACAATTAATTGGAACTAAAATCTATCTTGATGTAGTCAGTGTAGGTGCTACGATTAATATTATGCTGGCAGCCTCACGTGCAAAAGGGATCACTTTAATAGAAAATGCTGCAAAAGAACCTGAAATTATCGATGTAGCCACTTTATTAAATTCAATGGGTGCTAAAATTAAAGGCGCAGGGACAGGGACGATACGTATTGAAGGGGTAGATGAATTAAAAGGATGTCGACACTCTATTATACCCGATCGTATTCAAGCTGGAACTTATATGATTGCAGCAGCAGCTACTAGAGGAGATGTTATCGTTGACAACATTATTCCAAAACATATGGAAGCTTTAACAGCCAAGTTAGTAGAAATGGGTGTTGAAATTCATGAATTAGATGAGGCTATTAGAGTAGTTGGTAAACCATCATACAACAGCATTGATGTCAAGGCGCTTGTTTATCCTGGTTTTGCTACTGATCTTCAATCCCCTATGACCACTTTACTTACGCAAGCTGATGGTGTTAGTGTTTTATCAGATTATGTTTATAATAATCGCTTTAAACATATACCTGAATTAATTCGTATGGGTGCTAAAATTAAACTTGAGGACCGTTCTGCCGTTATTGAAAAATCCAAATTGCAGTCGGCTAAAGTAACTGCGATGGATTTAAGAGCAGGGGCAGCCTTGATGATTGCGGGCCTTACAGTTGAATCAGGTGAAACAGAAATTACTGGTGTAGAATTTATTGATAGAGGTTATGACAATATTGTGGAAAACTTAAAGAATTTAGGTGCAGATGTGTGGCGTGAATCTTAATATAGTATGACTTTGTACAAAAAGGGAATACTATGTAGTTCAGTCATCATTTGTTTGTTTAAAAGATTTAAAAATTGTTTTAATAATTTTAGAATGTGGTGGTACTTTTATGGACATGAATTTAGCAGAGTTAGAAAAATTGAAGTTGAACGACCTGTATACCTTAGCTAAGAAGTTCCAAATTCAGTATTATAGTCAAATGAAAAAAAGAGAACTCATATTTTCGATCTTACGTGCGCAAGCAGAACAAGGCGGACTGATGTTCATGCAGGGAGTCTTGGAAGTCTTACCTGAGGGATACGGTTTTCTTCGACCTATCAATTACTTGCCTAGCAAAGAAGACATCTATATATCTGCATCACAGATTCGTAAGTTTGATTTACGAACAGGAGATCTAGTCTCTGGTAAGTGTAGGCCTCCAAAAGATAATGAAAGATATTTTGGTTTATTACAAGTTGAAGCTGTGAATGGTGAAGATCCAGACAAAGCCAGTGAAAGACTTCATTTCCCAGCACTTACTCCACTTTTTCCACAAGAAAAAATCATTCTTGAAACAACCCCTACACACCTTTCTACTAGGATTATAGATTTATTATCTCCAGTTGGATTAGGTCAGAGAGGACTCATTGTAGCTCCACCAAAAGCAGGGAAGACATTATTATTAAAGCAAATTGCTAATAGTATCTCTACTAACCGTCCTGATATGGAGTTATTTGTGCTGCTTGTTGATGAACGTCCAGAAGAAGTAACAGATATGCAGCGTTCAGTAAAAGGTGAGGTAGTGGCATCTACGTTTGATGAATTGCCAGAAAATCATATTAAAGTTGCAGAACTTGTTTTAGAACGAGCACTTAGATTAGTAGAGCACAAAAAAGACGTTGTTATTTTAATGGATAGTATCACTCGTTTAGCAAGAGCTTATAACTTAGTTATTCCTCCTTCCGGACGTACATTATCTGGAGGGATTGATCCTGCAGCATTCCATAGGCCCAAAAGGTTTTTTGGAGCCGCTAGGAACGTAGAGGAGGGTGGAAGCCTGACCATTTTGGCCACAGCACTGGTAGATACAGGATCTCGTATGGATGATGTTATTTATGAGGAATTTAAAGGAACAGGGAATATGGAGCTTCATTTGGATCGCAAGCTTGCTGAACGTCGCATTTTCCCAGCCATTGATATTCGGAGATCAGGCACAAGACGTGAAGAATTATTGGTACCAAAAGAAGAGCTGGATAAAATTTGGCTGCTTCGTAAAAATATGAATGATGCACCTGATTTCACTGACGCATTTTTGAAAAGATTATCGAATTCTAAAACCAATCAAGAATTTTTATCTACTTTGGTAAAACCGGTTTCAAAACCAATTTCTACAAATAAAAGAAAAGTGTAATATGATGGCTTGTTTGTGCAAAGCTTGCAACATTAGAGTGAACGTGTTAGAATCTTTTATGTGTCAATTTAACTCTGGATTGCAAAATATTCAGGGCGGAAAGAGGGGTAACTACAATGAAAGAAGCAATTCATCCTAAATACGAATTAACTACAGTAACTTGTGCTTGCGGAAATTCTTTTGAAGCAGGTTCTGTTAAGGAAAATCTTCGTGTTGAGATTTGTTCTAATTGTCATCCATTTTTCACTGGTAAGCAGAAGTTTGTTGATGCTGGTGGACGTGTTGATCGTTTCAAGAAAAAATACGGTCTATAAGAAAAACCAAATAGTAAAAATTAGAGTCTTATTTTTACAGCATATAGAAACCTTCTTTGGTTATGATAATGATCAAGGGAGGTTTTTTTATGAGGAAAAAATGCTTTCTTTTATTTATAATAGCCATTGCGGTCTGGATATTTACAGGATGTAACACAGAGGATAATAATGTTCAAATGAAAAAGTATGAAAATGATGGTTATTTAGGGCTTACAAAATCCCTACCTAATATGCCAACAAACCCCTCCTATCATAACTATAGGAAAGATACGGAACTTGTTAAACAATCTTTAAAAGGGATTGATGGTGTTATCGATTCAACAATTACCATTGCAAACGGAACCAACATGATAATAACAATTCAAGTATCAAACCATCTATCTAAACAGGAAGCAAAACAAATAGAGAAAACAGCATATAAGGAAATAAAGAAGCAATTGCCAAGATATGAAGTATCTGTTAGAAGTAATAAATCTGGATGATATGGTAATCGTTTCTGAAGCTTGATATTTTATGCTGAATCAGATATACTTAATCTTGCCGTGCTAGACGGGGAGGTAGCGGTGCCCTGTAACCCGCAATCCGCTATAGCGGGGTTGAATTCCAGTTAGAGGTATTGTTGATGTAACGTCAGCCTTTTACACGTAGTGTTGACGGTCAGGTCTCTCGCAATGGAAGCCTGTGAATCCGGTCAGGTTCGGAAGAAAGCAGCCGTAAGCAGGATGTTCCATGTGCCGAGGGGTCGCCTGACTTGAGCTAACGATAAAAGCAGCGGTTATGTCGCAACTATCAATAACTGGTGCATGGTGAAAAATTTATTAGTTAGTTTTTTAATCAAATCACCTAATGGTGGTTTTTTTGTTTTCACTTTAATATTTTTTAATTATTATAACCATTTCCAATAGAATAATTCTAGCACTACCTCAATGATGAGCCACTTAACACATGTCAATGAAACAATCCAGAACTATTAACTATCCCATTCATGAGCCATTACAACGAATGATTATAATACTAGTCCGTTTTCATCTTTCATCTTTCAACTTGATGCTTGATGGTACCCTCAATCTTATCTTAATAAATTTGCCATCGGATAATTTTCTTTACAGGTATCTTTTTATTTCATAAAAGTCATATTTTGTAAAATAGGTTATAATCTTTAAATTTCCATTTTTAAATATTTTAATAAGATATTTTCCTTGTAATAATTGAAATAAAAGTTTTCTTATAGAAAAATGATTCCCTTTTTTGGATTTACTTACCATGTGAGATTTTTTTGGAATAAGGAGGAATTTTCTATACAAAGGTAGAATTAACTATTGATATACGATGGAATTTGTTGGAATGGGAGGTTGAAGTATTGCATACTCCAGTTACGTTAAAGTTCCCATATACGATAGAAAATTTACTTAACTCCCTTGAAGTTAAAAGTACATCTATGTTAATCATAAATGAGAAAGATGAGGTTACTTTTAGTAATTCAGTATTTCTATCGGCTAGTGGTTATGTTGATATTGATGAACTTAACAATATTAAAATAAGAAACATTATTCACTTCCAAGAACCTCTAATGAATTTAGCTCAGACTTTGCAAAATAATAAAAAACTAAGCATCTACACTAAGAACAGAACCACTATTGAAACGACATATTCAGTGATATCATTACAAACTCATGATGATCAACACCAAGGATATTTAGTTATGTTATATGACTTACATAACTCAAACTTAATTCAACATTTTTCTGCAACCTTTATGAAAGATGTTAATCTAGGTGTTTTACTAATTAATAAAGAATTTCAATTGATCGATATTAGTGATATGGCTTGTACCATATTTGGGATGAAAAAAGAAGAAGTTATTGATAAATCATTAGATGAGATTTTTAAGCCCGTCCCAAGAGAGTATCAATTGGTACAACGTACTGTTCTAGAAGGATTAGTAACAAAAAACCATGCAGTATCGTGGATTAATGATTCACAAAGGTTTGAGTTGCTTATGGATTCAAATACTTTAAAGAACAGCAATGGTGATACTGTAGGAGCTTATATCATATTGAAGGATGTTTCCAATTTACGATCACTTGAAGAGCAGGTTCAAAGAAGTGATCGTTTGGCAATGATAGGACAAATTGCAGCAGGTACTGCACACGAAATTAGAAATCCACTTACTTCAATTAAGGGATTTTTACAGGTCATTAAGAAATCACTGAAAGAAAATGAAATGAATCAAGAATTTGAGTTTACGAATATTATGCTCACAGAAATCGATCGGATTAATGGATTAGTTAGTGAGTTTTTATTGTTAAGCAAGCCTAGAGATTTTGTATTTGAACAAGTAGATTTATCTAAAGTAATGCAAGAAATAAAACCTATTATACATAACGAAGCGATATTACATGATGTTGAAGTACAGTACCACTCTGCAAGTAATCTTCCATTTATATTAGCTAATACGGAGTTAATTAAACAAGTATGTCTGAATATTTGCAAAAATGGAATTGAAGCCATGGTTGATGGAGGAACTTTAAGCATTACAGAAAAAATTGATGAAGCCAATAAACAGGTAAGTATCGAAATACATGACACTGGTCCAGGGATTCCTTCATTTTTAGTGGATAAAATATTTGATCCTTTTTTTACAACTAAACAAGATGGAACGGGATTAGGGTTATCTGTTTGCCAAAGAATAATACATGACATTGGTGGTTCGATAAGAGTATCGTCTAAAGGTTTTGGAACCACTTTCATTATTAGTATGCCACTTCCGGGTAGGTAGCCAGTTCGTGGATGAGCTGGTGCCGGAATTGCCATAGGACGTGGCAGATTATGATCGACCCACAGTAAAATTTAATTTATTAAACCACTCATGTTTATCTGTTAAATGAGTGGTTTTCATTTTGAATATAAACATTAGCCCCTCCTGTGCTGACCGATTAAGATCACACCACGTCCATGTGGTGAACATCGGCATCAGCACATCTTGTGCTGACAACTGGCCTTCTGTCTTCACCTTAAAGGTTCGCCAATCAGCGAGTTTTCTTTACACTTTAAGGATTTATAGATATTTTAATGAATAAAGTATAAGTGCAACTACCCTTCTGTCTTCACCTTAGAGGTTCGCCAATCAGCGAGTTTTCTTTAATATACTTCTATAGTATAATAATATGAAGTGGTAAATTAGAAAAAATCTAAATAAACTCGGAGAAAATAATGAGTCATATTGCCTTGTATCGCAAATGGAGATCGCAAACTTTCCAAGAAGTAGTAGGACAAAAACATATCGTACAAACCCTACAAAACTCTTTAAAAGAAAATCGTTTTACACATGCATATTTGTTTAGTGGGCCTAGAGGGACAGGGAAAACAAGTACTGCAAAAATATTTGCTAAGGCATTAAACTGTGAATCTGGACCTGCAATGGAGCCTTGTAATCAATGTAATGCATGTAAAAGAATCACTGAAGGGGCAGTTATGGATGTGATGGAGATTGATGCAGCCTCTAATAGAGGTGTTGAGGAGATTCGTGATATTCGTGATAAAGTGAAATATGCTCCAACTGAAGTAAGTTATAAAATCTATATTATTGATGAAGTTCATATGCTTACAACCGAAGCTTTTAACGCTCTTTTAAAAACATTGGAGGAACCACCAGCCCATGTTATCTTTATTCTAGCAACCACGGAGCCTCATCGAATTCCAGCAACGATTATTTCAAGGTGTCAAAGGTTTGATTTTCGAAGAGTTGCCATAGAAGAACAAGAGAAAAGAATGAGATTTATTTGTGAACAAGAGAATATATCCATTGATGATGATGCACTTCAATATATTGCACTTTTATCTGATGGAGGTATGAGAGACGCTTTGAGCTTGTTGGATCAAATTGTATCCTTCTCAGGTCAACATATTTCGTATGAGCAAGTTATTGAAGCTACAGGGGGTATTGAGTCCAGTCAGTTTTTAAAAATAGCAGAAGCAGTAAAAGAACAAAATGCAGGTCAAATACTTGAGCTGATCAGCCATCTGATGCAAGAAGGAAAAGATGCTGATAAATGTTTAGAAAGTTTGATTTATTACTACAGAGATTTATTGGTCATAAAAATGGTGGATCAGGCTCAGGACGTAACAGACCGTGTGTTAGATGTATCTAGTTATTCTAATTTAGCCGAAGAATATGAGAATGAAGAGGTTTTTCAAATCATTGATACATTAAATCAGTATCAAGTAGAAATGAAATACGCTTCTAATCCACAAACTTTATTAGAAATCGCACTCATGAAAATTTGTACTTTGAATGTTCAAGAGCAGAACAACGTACATTTACAAGAACCCTTATCACAAGCAGAAACAAATATGCAATTGAATACCCGACCTAATTACAATGACCCTTCCCTTGCAACTTTAATTCAAAGGGTTGAGCAATTAGAAAAACAAATTTCCAAATGGGAGAAATCTGGTGGGGTTGAGTCTCGAGCAACACAAACTAGCGAAAAGAAGCAAGTTAACACTACTAAACAACCTATTACGAAATTGAATCTTCAATCCAAGGAAAAATTGCTTGTCTTTTTAAACCAAAAAGAACAGGATGCCTTTAAACGTATTCTGTTAAAATGGAGTCAAGTATTAAATATAGTTAAATCAAAAAAAATTACGGTACATGCTTGGTTAGTGGATGGTGAACCTGTTTCGATAAATAATAACGTTGTATTGGTTGCTTTCAAAAATACCATTCATAGAGAAACAACAGAAAAACAAACGAACAAACAAATGATTGAAGAAGTACTCCATGAAGTATATAATGAACCCATCCAGCTCAAAACAGTCATGTTAAAGGACTGGCATGATGTACAATCCATGGGTACTCAAGAAACTCAAAAAAATCAACAGTCTCAAAGCTTAGAATTAGTTTCAGAACATCAAAAAAATGAGGAAACAAAGCAGGATTGGGTTGATGAGGCCGTTCAATTGTTTGGCAGCGACTTAGTGCAAATAGAAGATGAAAAGTGAAGAACTAATATCATTTGTTTAAACATATGATAGGAGATAGCCCTCTAAGTTATGTCCATTTTGATAAAAAGATGATTTGAATATAGAAAGGAAGTTTTACCATGAGAAATAACATGAATCAAATGATGAAACAAGTGAAAAAAATGCAGGCACAAATGTTAAAAGCGCAAGAGGAACTTAAGGAAAAATCAGTAGAAGGAACAGCTGGCGGCGGTGTAGTTACAGTCACAGTTTCAGGAGATAAAAAAGTTACTGATGTAGCAATTAAGCCAGAAGCAGTTGACCCAGACGATATTGAAATGTTACAAGATTTAGTGGTTGCTGCAATGAATGATGCATTAAACAAAGCAGAAGAACTTGCAAATGAAGACTTAGGTAAATTCGCAGGAGGATTACCACCAGGGTTACTTTAAAATATAGTGTAAATATGAAATAATAATAAATGGGATACATTTTTTATTGTTAAAGGAGTTAAACGCCTTGCATTATCCGGAGCCAGTATCAAAACTTATTGATTCTTTCACTCGTCTGCCCGGAATTGGGACGAAAACTGCAGCCAGACTTGCTTTTCATGTGATTCGTATGAAAGAAGAAGATGTTGTTGAATTTGCAAAAGCATTGGTGAATGTAAAAAGGAACTTACACTATTGTTCGGTTTGTTGTAACATTACAGATGTTGATCCATGTAGAATCTGTACTGACAAAAGCAGAGATTCCTCCGTCATTTGTGTTATCCAGGAGCCAAAGGATTTAGTAGCAATGGAACGCACTAAGGAATTTCAAGGATATTATCATGTACTTCACGGAGCTATTTCACCGATGGAAGGAATTGGACCAGATGAAATTCGGGTAGCCGAGCTTTTAACCAGACTTAGTGATGAAAAAGTAAAAGAGCTAATTTTAGCTACAAATCCAAATATTGAAGGTGAAGCAACAGCAATGTACCTTTCTCGATTGGTGAAACCCTTTGGTATAAAAATGACTCGAATAGCGCATGGGTTACCGGTGGGTGGAGATTTAGAATATGCCGATGAAGTCACCTTGTCAAAAGCGCTTGAAGGCAGAAGAGAGCTGTTTTAATATATTGTGTTAAAGGAAATTAAACTCTTGTTTACGGATGTTCCGTATTCAGGAGTTTTTTTGCGTACAACTTGAATTATCAGCTTCCGGTTAAATCTATAAAATTAAGAGTTAAACCGAATTTAATGTGGGTAATGAATATGAATTCTTTTACATTTTTGTGATATAGTTCTTGACCAAATTATAACTCCATATTATTCTATTTAAAGATATATTTAAACTATTATGGTTACTTTTAACTATGTAAAATTATACAATTGCATTATTGAAAGAGAGATAATAGGAAAAGTATATTTTTGTTTTTGTAGTTATTACCACTGGTAGATAATGAACAGCAAGGAGTGTGTCATGATGAAGAAATAATTTAACTAGTTGGGTTAAGTGCCATATTTAATTTTAATTCAGAAAATTTTTAATAGAAAGGGAAATTCATTTTGATTATAAGGACTTCTAACTTGACTAAGGAATTTTCATTAAAGAAAAAAAAGAAGGGATTAAGAGGATCTATTCAATCAATATTGAAACCTAGTTACCAAACAATTAAAGCAGTGAAAGGTATAAATTTTCAGGTAAAGCAAGGTGAGATGCTAGGGTTTATTGGTCCTAATGGATCTGGGAAATCAACAACAATCAAAATGCTTTCAGGAATATTGACACCATCAGAAGGAGAGTTACAAGTTTTAGGTACTAATCCAGTTACTCAACGTCGTAAATTAACTAGGCATATTGGAACAGTGTACGGACAAAAATCACAATTATGGTATCATATTCCTCCTATTGATACATTTTATTTGTTTTCTAAAATCTATGAAATTGAGGAAAATGCATTTAAAAAACAATTAGATAAACTTGTAGAACTATTTCAACTTGAAAATATATTAAATGTTGCTGCTCGTAAACTAAGTCTAGGTCAAAGAATGAAATGTGAAATTGCTGCATCCTTGTTACATCAACCGAAATTAGTATTTTTAGATGAGCCAACTATAGGACTAGATATTATTGCTAAACAGCAAATTCGAGAAGCTTTACTAGAGATGAACCGCTCAGAGGGTACTACCGTGATGCTAACAAGTCACGATGTTGGAGACATAGAATCATTATGCGATAGGGTTATCGTGATAAATCAAGGGGAAATGGTTTTTGACGATCATATCGATCAGCTAAAAAGACGCTTTATCCATCATAAAGTGGTAGAAATTGGATTTACAAAACCGACAGTGGTGAATAGTTTACCTCCCGATGTTGACATTATTTATGCTGATCAAATGAATTTGAAATTAAAAGTTAAACATGGTATTTCACAGCTCATGGAACATTTAATGGTGCAATATTCTGTTGCAGATCTAAATATAAATGAGCCCTCTATGGAAGAAGTCATTAGATCTATTTATCAGGAGTCATCACAGGAGGAAGTGAAAAATGCCTAATGTATGGAAGAAAATAGATAAATATTTAGCAGTAACTAGGGTCAGTATTAAAAATGTTTTTGCCTATGTACGTGAGATGGCCTATCGATCAACATTTATGATCGTTATATTATTTGTTTTTATCAAATTATGGGGTGTTGCATTTGCTGATCATCAAAGTATAGCAGGCATTACATATGAGCAAACGTTATGGTATTTAGTCGTTACAGAAGCCATTATTATGAGTAAAATTTCTATTGGTAATGTGATTTCAAGAGAAGTGATTAGTGGTTCGTTAGCTTATACACTAGGGAGGCCTTATAATTATCTTCTTTATCATTTTTTTAATGGATTTGGTGAGTCGATTATTCGCCTCGCAATTAATGTAATAGCTGGCAGTACGCTGGTGTTCTTGTTTGTGGGTCCTCCCGCTGTAGAACTTTGGGTGGTATTCCCTGTGATGATTACCATTCTATTTGCTATCATTATTGATTTCTTAATTACTGCAATGATCAGCTTTTTAGCTTTTTTTACGGAAGAAGTAAGTGGTTTTTTCTTTGTCTATCAAAAGATTTTATTCATTTTAGGAGGATTACTTATTCCAATAGATTTTTTCCCAGAATGGCTTCAAGAATTTTCAGGCTTGCTTCCATTTCAACTAATTTTATATGCTCCAGCTAAATTGTTTATTAACTTTTCAGTGGAGACGTTCAATTATATTATTTTACAACAATTCCTTTGGATGTTTGCGTTAGGAGTTACTTTGGGAATTTTGTTTTTGTTAGGAAAAAGGAGATTAAGCGTGAATGGAGGCTAGTATGATTTTGAAACGAATTAAGGGAGAGTTAATATTCTTATTATCTGTTTGGAAATTGAATTTATCTTCAGCCATGGAATACAGAGCAAGTTTTCTGATACAGGTATTTATGATGGTGATTAATAATGCAATTTATTTTGTATTCTGGCTGTTATTTTTTGATCAGTTTGAACAAGTAGGTGGTTGGGCATTACATGATATGTTCTTACTATTTGCTATTGTGACCACTGGATTTGGGATTGCATTCATGCTTTTTGGTAATGGAACACGATTGTCTAGTTCTATTGAAGAAGGGCAGATGGATTACTATCTAGCTCTGCCAAGAAACGTTCAACTTTATGCACTCGCTTCTAGGAGTTCAGTAGGGGCTATTGGAGATATTATGTTTGGTGTTTCGATGTTTATACTTGCAGGGCATTATACGATACAAGCTATCTTACTATGGATGTTGTGTTCCTTATTCGTTGCATCCATTATCGTATCTTACGTATCCATACTGAGTAGCACAGCATTTTGGATAGGCAGGGCATCGATTTTAACAGAACAAGGAACAAATGCGTTACTTACTTTTTCGATGTATCCCACAAAAATATTTGAAGGACTAGGATATTTTCTTATTTTTACTATTATACCTGCTGGTTTTATTTCTGTTGTACCCGTGGAGATAATAAGCGAGATAAATGTATCTAAATTAGTAATGCTAGGTTTCGTTACCATTATTCTACTAGTGATTTCTATCATTATGTTTAACAGAGGTCTACGAAAATACGAGTCTGGAAACATGTTGAACATTAACTTGTAATTGCATATTATTCTTGCATAAATCTCCTATAACGAATACTGATATACACTAAAAAATAGAGGTGGAAAAATGAATACAAAAGAAATCATTAAAAGCTACGTTTTAGAAAAATTGGAAAAAGATAATATAAAAAATGATGATGATATTTTTGAATTAGGTTTTGTTAGCTCTATGTTTGCAATGGAGTTAGTGATGTTTCTCGAACAAACATTCAATATAAATATAGAGAGTGATGATTTAACGCTTGATAACTTTAAAAGTATTGACAATATGACAAAGTTGGCAGAGAAGAAAGTATCAATAATCTAAATCGTGATTTTTATTATATCTTACACAAACAGGTGATATTCATGAAGCAAATGACTGTAAAGCAACAGACAAAGAAAATAAAATGTGTTGTTTGGGATTTGGACAATACGGTTTGGCAAGGGGTTTTGTTAGAAGATAAGCAAGTTGTATTGCGTGAAAAGATAAAGGATATGATGAACAGCTTAGATGAAAGAGGAATACTTCAATCTATTGCTAGTAAAAATGATTGGGATAAGGCAATGACGAAGTTGGAACAGCTTGGTATTAAAGATTTATTTTTGTACCCCCAAATAGGATGGAATTCAAAATCTGAATCTATAAAAACGATTAGTGAATCATTAAATATTGGACTCGATACGATTGCTTTTATTGATGATGATCCGTATGAGCGAGATGAAGTTGTGTTTACGCATAAAGAGGTGCGTTGTATTGATGCAACGGAAACGGACAACTTACTAGATCGTAGTGATATGAATCCAGAGTTTATTACAGAGGAATCAAAGCGAAGAAGATCAATGTATTTGGCAGAGGTGGATCGAAAGTTAGCAGAGAGTGATTTTAAAGGTCCCAAAGACTCTTTTTTAAAGGAATTAGAAATGAAGCTCATCATTTCAGACGCAAAAGAAGAGGATTTAAAACGTGCAGAAGAACTAACAATGCGTACAAACCAGCTGAATACGACGGGGGTAACTTACTCGTATGATGAGCTGGATCAATTGAGAAAGTCTGACGATTTTATGCTGCTTGTAGTGGAATTAAATGATAAATATGGATCTTATGGGAAGATTGGATTGTCTCTTATTGAAATGAAGGGAGACAAATGGAACATTAAATTGCTTCTAATGTCTTGTAGGGTGATGAGCCGTGGTGTCGGAACGATCCTTATCAATCATATTATGATGTTAGCTAAACAAAACAAAAAACGACTGTTTGCACAATTTGTACCCAATGGTAGAAATCGTCAAATGTATATTACTTATAAATTTGCTGGTTTTAAAGACGTGAGTAAAAGTGGTGATTTGATTGCCATGGAAAGTGATCTCGCAAATATTCAACAATTTCCTGATTATGTTGAAGTTGACATTGTTTAATAAGTGAATCATCTAGGGAGGTGGATTATATGAATGCTGTCTTTATGTTTCCAGGGCAGGGGAGTCAAGTTTTAGGTATGGGAAAGGACCTATATGAGTCGGTTCCATTTATTAAAGATAAAATAGAAAAAGCTTCTAGTGTGAGCAAACTCGATTTACCTTATTACATGTTTGAAAGTAATAAAGAAGAAATGATACAGCCAGAGATTGCCCAGATCTCATTGTATACCTTAAGTACTGCGATTGCAATGTATCTTGTGGAAGAAGGGATACAACCTTGGGCTGTAGTAGGACACAGTTTAGGTGAGTATAGTTCACTTGTGATAGCGGGTAGTTTGCGTTGGGAACAAGGGTTGGAGCTCTTACTGCAAAGAAGTGAAGCCATGAGAAAGGTAAATGAACGGAACAAAGGACGAATGGCGGCCATCATGGGATTAGATGAGTCTGTTGTTGCAGAAATGTGCAGTGAAATATCTAGTCATTTGGGTGAGGTCTGTATCGCTAACTATAACTGTCCTAAGCAAACGGTGGTTTCTGGACAAGCTCGAGCCGTAGAGGAAGTGGTTCAGCGTGCTAGAGATGCACGGGCAATTGCGGATGTCATTCATGTACAGGGAGCTTGTCATTCGCCATTGATGGAAAATGCACAACATGAACTAACATATCGTATAGATAAGCTAACCATGTCGCCACCAACATGTACTTTTATCTCAAGTATTAACGGAGAGAAGATATTAGATATAAACACATACCAGGCACTTTTTAAACATCAAATTACTTTACCAGTTTATTGGGAGAAAGCAATAAAAAAGTGTGTGGAATTAGGTGCTGAGCAATTTGTTGAGGTTGGTCCAGGAAGAATTCTTACTAGTCTAGTAAAAGGTGTGGATCGGTATCTCAATGTTATTTCGATAGGAGATGTTCATTCTCTACATCAATATATGAACCAGTATACATTATCTTCATAGAAAGTTATATTTTTACTTCAGGAAGGAATGAACTTGATGTGCGCTAATGATATTGCCATTATAGGCATGGCGGGGAGATTTCCTCAGGCAGAAAATATAGATCAATTTTGGAATAATCTCATGAAAAATAAAGATTGTATTACACGTTGGGAGTCCAAGGAATCTAGTAATGATGAAAAAGAAGTGCACCAATATAAAGAGCTGAAATCCAGAGGAATATTAAATAATATTGACCAGTTCGATGCAGCATTTTTTGACGTTTCGTTTCATGAAGCAGAAATGTTAGATCCGCAGCATCGATTATTTTTAGAATGTGTTTGGCAGGCATTAGAAAATGCGGGCTATGACATAACCAGTTATGATGGGATCGCCTCCTTATATGCTGCATGTGGAAAGAATACTTATATTGATGCAGTAGAGGGCAAGGCCAGTACCCCTGCAGAAATTTTCCAACAGTATACGACGAATGGAGCAGATTTCTTACCTACAAGAGTGGCATATAAATTGAATCTTAAAGGTGAAAGCATTGCCATTCAAACGGCTTGCTCTTCCTCTTTAGTAGCTGTTCATATGGCCTGTCAAAGTTTACTGTCAGGTAACAGTGATTTAGCTATAGCAGGCGGCGTTCATATTGCGATTCCCGAAAAAAAAGGATACTTATATCAAGAGGGCATGATATTTTCACCTGATGGTTATTGTCGTCCATTCGATCATAGAAGTAAAGGGCAAGTGGATGGCAACGGTTTGGGTGTAGTGGTACTTAAAAAATTGGAAGAAGCATTGTCCGATGGGGACTTTATTTATGCTGTTATTAAAGGTTCTGCTGTAAATAATGATGGGAACGATAAAGCTGGATATTCAGCACCAAGTGTTTCTGGTCAAGCGGAAGTGATTGCAACAGCGTTAGGGATGGCAGATATTTCTGCTGAATCTATTAGTTATGTGGAAGCACATGCTTCAGCAACACCTTTGGGAGATCCGATTGAAGTGAAAGGACTCTCGCAGGCATTTAGCATGTTTACAGATAAAAAGCAATTTTGTGCAATTGGATCCGTGAAGAGCAGCATTGGACATTTAAACCATGCTTCTGGAATTGCAGGACTAATCAAGACGGTTTTATCTCTACATCATGGTAAGATTCCAGCAACGGTTCATTATGAAAAGCCTAATCCAGCTATTGATTTTGAACATAGCCCATTTTATGTCTGTGGGGAAAATACAAATTGGGAAAGTGATGGGCCTAGACGAGCGGGAGTAAGTTCTTTTGGTATCGGTGGTACCAACGCCCATGTTGTATTAGAGCAAGCACCAGAAAAAATGACATCTGTTAAGTTGAATAACAGCCTTGAATGGATCACTTTGTCAGCCAAGAGTCAAGAAGCACTAACAAATATGAAAAGGAACTTAAAAGAAGCAATGGAGCATCATCCAACGATGAGGCTTGAGGATATTGCTTATACTTTGAATACGGGTCGTGCAGTTTTCGCACATCGCTGGGCAGCTTTAGTCAGGAATAAAGATGAACTTATACAGGCGCTTTCAGATAGTGAACAACCAAGTAAGTGCTTTGTTGCGGATGATGCATATAAAGATGAAGCATACAGTAACATGATACAGCAGGTCGATCGTTGGCTGAATCATCACGAAGTGGACTGGAATGCATTTTATACTTTAGATCAAAGAAGTAGAGTGCCACTTCCTAGTTATCCGTTTGAAAGAGAATCTTATTGGTTGACTAGAGAAAAAAAATTAGAGCATAAGTTAGAATCTGAAATGGAGATAAATGATTGGTTCTATATCCCCACTTGGGAGAAAAGTTCTGCTACAAATAAAGAAGTAGAATCGCTTGAAGCATTTCGTAATTCTTGTTGGATCGTGTTTGCGAATGAAGATCAGTTTAGTAATGAATTGATAGATCGACTTACGCATGCAGGGATTAGCGTCATAAAAGTGCTCCATGGAAAAACATTTATGCAAATGGATCGTGAAACGTATTATATCAACCCAACTGCTTCGGATCATTATCAGAAGTTGATGACAGCATTAGGGGAAGACATAACTGATAACATTAATCATATGTTCTATCTTTGGAGTTATGCAGAACAAGTCGATTCTTCTTTTGAAGGTACAGTATCAAAAGATTATTTGAGTGTATTGTATTTAATCCAGTCGCTGGAACAGAAGACAAGTGAAGTAACCTTATGGGTGATTACTTCAGATGCTCAAGCAGTAGCAGGTGGAAATCAATGTTGGTCTATTGAAAAGTCTGTGTTGTTTGGACTTTGTAAAGTCATTCCACAAGAGTTGGATTACATGAGAACACGTGCTATAGATTTTACTAAAGCTGAACATGTTGATTTGCATATAGATCAATTGTGTAATGAACTGCTGTTTCACACATCAGACTCAGAAGTTGTATATCGAGGTGCAAATCGCCTTGTACCAGCATATAAACAAATAAGTTTATCCAAACCAAACCGGGAGAGTGTTCCTATAAGGCAAAAGGGAACTTATTTAATTACAGGTGGTTTAGGGAAAATGGGCCTGACTTTGGCTGAATTCCTGGCAAAGGAATATCAGGCAAATCTTATCCTTACTAGTCGTTCGGGATTTCCTTCTTTAGAAGGTGAGGATCACCCTACAGCCGTTCACAGGGTCAATCAGCTGGAAAAAATAAAGAACTATGGTTCAAAAGTTGTCGTAAAAAAAGCGGATGCGGCAAATAGGAATGAGATGGAAAGCTGTTTAAACGATATTCATCAGGAATTTGGCGCTCTCCATGGTGTAATTCATGCAGCTGGTGCTGCAGACAGTCGTTATTTTCGCTTTATCAATGAGACAACAGAAGATATTGTGGATGAGGTTTTAAGTTCAAAAGTGCAGGGAACTTTAATTCTAGCTGATCTTCTAAAAGGAGTATCCATAGATTTTGTCTTAAATTGCTCTAGTTTATCGCCATTATTAGGTGGCCTTACATTTGCTGCATATGCAGCTGCTAATCGCTTTCAAGATGAGTTTAGTGTATACCAACAACATCATCGGTTTCAGCCGTGGATCAGTGTCAATTGGGATACATGGAAATTTCCTGTGCAAAAATCTGATTTTGGCGCAGCAATTTTGGAGACTAGCATTAAACCTGAAGCAGGAGTTTTAGCATTTCAAAGAGTGCTGACGTTGAACACTAGTCGCGTCGTTGTGAGTACAATTCCATTAAATGAGCGAATTCGAAAAGTTGAAGAATCACTAACAGTCAGAAGAAAACAGGATAAAGAAGAAGTTGTTGCTTCTACAAATCTTGTGTTTGATAGAGATACGGTTCAGTCGATTATACTCAACATTTATAGTAGTTTCTTTGGTAATAGCAGTGTTGCCGTCGATGATGATTTTTTTACTTTAGGAGGAACTTCTTTGGAAGTATTGCATTTATTATCTGATGCTGAGCAACAGCTGGGTATTAAAATTCCATTAGATTTGGGCTTTAAAGCTTTAACTCCACAATTATTAACCGAATTATGTATTTCTATTCTTGAAGAAAAAGCGAAGCAAAATAGCGAGAAAAAATACGTGTATGAGGTAGATATTGATGGGGAGATTGCAATCTTTACCGTTACCGAGTCTGATTATCATAAATATGGACTTCCCGAAGGGGCAAAAAACTTAAGAGTAGTTTAACATAGATATTTTTACAAAGTCATTTTATATAGAAAGGAAAAAGGAACTAATGGTACGTTCATTGACCGAGCAAAGGATAGGGCAAAATAAGCTTGTGGAGAAAAAAACAAGCGACTGGATTGAATTACCAGAAGTTAAATTTTGGCGTGATGAAGTGAATCAACCCACAGAAATCTATATGGAATCCATAGATTTTCCATTGCATGTCTTTGCTCATGATCCATTACATCTGGAAACTATGTTACATGCATTGTGGGCATTGCTGCTTCATCGTTACAGTGGTTTTTATCAGGTGACGTATGGCTCATGTTTATATAACAAGGAATGTGATGAGCTTTTAGTATATCCAATAGAGGTTGCCGTAGATGAAAAGGAAACGATGGAAACGTATGTAAAGGTTGTTGAGAACACTTTATTTGATGCAAGAAAAACAAATCATATAGTTCCATTCAGCACAGCGTTTATTTGCGATTACAATATAATCACCTCCATAGAAGAGTGTTTCCGCCATGTCTATCTAAAAGATTGTGATCTGATTATAACTGTAGAGATTCAGGAAACGAAATCGCTAAAAATCAATGCGGCAAGCAGCAAATTAAATCAACATAGCGTTAGTCATATACTGCATCATTATAAAACTCTTGTTGAAGATGTTTTAACTAAAGCGGTAGATACCCCTCTTTGTGAGTTAACTATTTTAAATGATACGGAGAAATATAGGGTGATTGAGGAATTCAATCATACTGAGGGGAATTATCCCAAACATCTATGTATTCATGAATGCTTTGAAGAACAAGTAGCAGCCAACCCTGACAACCTTGCACTTAGTTCTGACAAGGAGAAATTGACGTATAAAAAGCTTAATGAACAAGCGAACCAACTAGCATATATTCTCCGTAAATACAATGTTGAACAGAATCATAAGGTAGCTTTAATGTTGGCTTCTTGTCCTGAGATGATTATTTGTATTCTTGCTATTTTAAAGGCAGGAGGAGTATACGCTCCTGTTGATCCTAGTTATCCTGAAGCTAGAATTCGCTATATGTTAGATGATATTAAGCCAACCGTTATTTTTACTAGAGGAAATATAAAGCAAGAAATGTTAAGGGATGGAGTACAAGTCATAGATATGGATCAAGTTTGGGCTAAGCTTGAAGAAGAAGACAGCAGCAATTTAAACAATAGGATTGAATCAACAGATGCTGCCTATGTTAACTACACATCCGGTTCAACAGGTCAACCCAAAGGTGTTATGGTACCACATCGTGGAGTGATACGACTTGTCAAAAATACGAATTATGTACATTTAAATGATCAAGATCGATTTATGCAAATTGCTCCTCTTTCTTTTGATGCTGCTACTTTTGAAATCTGGGGTGCCCTTTTAAATGGTGGTCAACTGGTTCTGGTTGATAAAAATACAGTACTGTCACCAACAAAGCTTGCAAAAGCGATTAATGAATATCAGATTACTTCTATGTTTTTAACGAGTCCTTTGTTTAATCAAATTATGGATATAAATCCTGCAAGTTTGAGTTCTGTTCACAATCTTCTAGTTGGAGGAGATAGTTTATCCGTTGTTCATATACGTAATGCACTTCAATATGTGCAAAAAGGTGCAATCGTGAATGGATATGGTCCTACAGAAAACACGACTTTTTCTTGTTGTTATAGGGTAGAAGACGTTCCACAATCAGCTAAATCTATTCCGTTAGGGCCACCGATTGCAAATTCAAAAGCTTATATATTGGATGAACAGATGCGACCCGTTCCAATCGGTGTTATCGGTGAGATTTATTTAGGCGGGGATGGACTGGCAAAAGAATATCTTAATAAACCAGATAAGACCAAAGCGTCTTTTGTACGCCATCCATTTTCTAAAAAATCAAGTGATAGGTTGTACAGAACAGGTGATTTAGGTAAATGGATGTTAGATGGCATGATTGAATTTCATGGTCGTTCTGATGATCAGGTGAAGATTAGAGGATATAGAATCGAAAAAGGCGAGATCGAAGAAGTTGTTTTAACGCATCCTGAAATTCTGGAATGTGCTGTGCTAACAGCAGAGGATATTCCTGGATATAAAAGATTGATATGTTTCTATGTTAGTAGAGATTCATTGCCTATCCATGTATTAAAATCTTGGATAGAACAAAAGCTGCCAGCGTATATGGTGCCTAGTCTATTTAAGCAGTTAGCTCATTTTCCGATGACTTCACATGGGAAAATAAATAGGCAAGCTATATTAGAACAATTTCATTCACAACAACATCATAGACAAACAGTAGTTGAGCAGGATTCGTCATATCAGTCTATATTAACCGCAATTTGGTGCGAGGTGTTGCATGTAGACCATGTTAATGTCGATGATAATTTTTTTGATTTGGGTGGAGATTCTTTATTAATTATGACCGTGCAAAAACAAATAGAAGATCGCCTACAGCGTCATTTGTCTCCAAGTATTTTATTAGAGTATCCTACCATTAAATCTATAACGGCGTATTTAAATCAAGGGGAGGAGAAAAAACAAACCTTGTTGCAGCAAAGAGTACAAAAGAGATTGCAAATGCGCAGAAACAAAAACTAAGGAGTGTATAAATATTACTGATATATTATATGAATCTTGTAAGCAATTTGAAACAAATCCAAATGTAATTGGTGTAGTGCTTGTAGGCTCAAGTTCACGTTCTTATCGTGATGTATTATCTGACTATGATGTTGAGGTAGTAGTGACAAATGAATACTATAGTATGCTGACAGATAAAGATACATTTTATGAAAATGAAGAACATCAAATTGAATTTTTATTTTTTTCTGAAGATGATTTCAAAGCCAAAATAAATTCATGCAAAGATGTTGAGCATTGGCCATATGAGGAATGTACGATTCTTTATGATCCACAGCAGCGTATGGATGAATTGTTAACTCCAATCATTATGATGGATCCAGAAGTTCGTGAACAAAGGTTAAAGCTTCATTATTTCGAATTTTTATTTGGGGCAAAAAGAATAGAGCGTACGATGATGCGAGGAAATAAATTAAATACCCACCTTGTAACTTCTCAAATGTTAATGAGTCTGATTAAGCTTTTATTTTTATTGAAATATAAGTGGCCTCCTTTATTGCATTGGACTTTTGAAAATTTGAATGAAATGAATGAGATACCAGTGGAATTAAAACAAATGATGACGGAAATCATCATTCATCCAGACGGAAAATTGGCAAATAGTTTAATCCAAGCAGTTGACAATTTGCTTACAGACGAAGGCGCGGACTTTCATTATATTAAAACCGATGTAACAAGGGAGATATCTGCAAAAGCATTTCGACCTATTCGCGAAAAATATAGTGTCTTATAGGTGTTAAGACGAAACATAAATAGAATGCTAGCAAACGAGGTGTTTTTTATGTCTATTAAAGTTGCTTATAAAGGAGTTGTATTAGAGTTTGACAAGGCACCAACTCCTATGCAAATTAAACAAAAATATGAAGAAGTGACAAGTCAAAAAAGTGTTAAGCGCTGGAGTGCGACAGAGACATCAGAGATTACTCCTGTGGGGGAAAAAGAGTTTTACCCTCTCACCTTTGCACAAGAATCATTATGGTTAGCAGAAAAAATGAGTGATGAAGATTTACAAAATTGTGTTGCTTTTGCTATTCATATGAAAGGAACGTTGGATCGTGAAGCTTTTCAGTCTTCTATGCAAATGTTAATGAAACGTCATGACATTTTGAACATGACCATAAACATCAATGAAAATAACCCTAGTCAAATAAAACACGAAGACTGGCATGTACCCATTTCCTATAATCAGTTGAATGATGTAAGTGAACAGCAATTGCATCTGCTTACTCAACAATTTGTAGGTGAACCATTTTCGTTGGAAAACGGTCCTCTTATTCGAATTCAATTAAATGAATGTGGCAAAGAAGAACATGTGGCTTTTATTTGTATTCATCATATTATTTTTGATGGTGCTTCTGTTCCTTTATTTATTAAGGAGTGGGGAAAGCTATATGAACAGCTTAAAAATAAGAACCTAAAGGGGTTAGAGCCACTTAAGATTCAGTATCAAGATTATGCAACTTGGGAAAGAGATAACTTAGATTTTGCTCAAAGCGAAAAATATTGGAGAAACAAATTAGGTAACAATATACCTATTCTGCAGCTGCCAACAGATGTTGACAGATCTGATTTTTCTACAGGCCGAGGTGCTTTACAGACAGTTCAATATAACGAGGAGATAACGCAACAGTTGCGAACACTTTGTAGAGAGAATGGTGTTTCACTATTCATGATGATGTTAACTGCTTACAAGGTATTTTTACATCGCATTACAAATCAAGATGACATGATTGTAGGAACACCAGTAATGACACGGGGCATGAAAGGAACTGATGAACTTTTGGGGTGTTTTATTAACACCATTCCCCTAAAAACAGAGCTGTGGGGTAATCCTGCATTTAGTGATGTATTAGGTCGTGTTCGGTTAACGGTACTTGAGTCATTTCAACATCAAAAGTATCCTTTTTCAAAATTAGTAGAGTTGCTTCAGCCAGAAAGAAATAGTGGACATCATCCTATTTTTCAAGTTTCGATGGGACTGCTAGAAAATCCTTTTGAGACCATAGAATTATCTGATTTGCACATTTCTAGTTATGAAATTGTTCCTGAATCACTTGATTTTGATCTTCATTTAGATGTTATTGATCAAAGTGAAACATTGGTGATGAAGTGGCAATATAGAGCTGACTTATTCGAGCAACATACCATCAAGAACATGATGAAATGGTTCGAAGTGTTATTAAAAGGTATTATAACAGATCCGTCTCAGCGTATTAGTGATCTTCCGTTACTAACCGCAGAGGAAAAAGAGAAAATACTCGTAAAATGGAACGATACGGATAAAGATTTTCCACAGGATCTATGTGTACATCAGTTGGTTGAAGCTCAAGCCATGCGGACACCAGAAAGATCGGCGGTCATGGTGGAGGGTACATCGTTAAGTTATCAAGCATTGAATGAGCAAGCAGAATCGTTAGCTAGTTATTTGCAGCGTTTAGGTGTGGGACCGGATGTATTAGTTGGTGTGTACATGGAACGCTCCATCGATTTGATTGTTAGTCTTCTGGCGATATGGAAAGCAGGAGGAGCTTATGTCCCGTTAGATCCATCTAATCCGAATCAGCGATTATTATACATGGTAGAAGACAGCCAAGTGAAAATCATCTTAACTCAGCTTGACCTACAAGAAAAATTAGCAGTAGCCGATGAAATTATGATGATTAATGTTAATGAGCAAGGTAGACAGGAGATATTTAAAGAGGAGCAAAATACTTCTTTGTTGGAGAGGGAAGTGAACGCTAATCATCTTGCTTATGTGATTTATACTTCCGGTTCAACAGGTCGTCCCAAAGGGGTCATGGTCGAACATCGTAATCTTTGTCATTTAATCTTTACACATCAAGCTGCTTATGATGTGACGGAAAAGGATAGGGCTTCCCATCTTGCTGGATTAGGGTTTGATGCCTCCGTTTGGGAAGTGTGGCCTTATTTAACCGTGGGAGCCTTGGTTGTATTAGCAGATGAAGAAACACGTCTATCTCCTACAAAATTGAGAGATTGGATCATAAAACATAAGATAACGATGTGTTTTGCCTCCACTCCACTAGCAAAATCAATGCAAAGGTTGGAGTGGCCTGCACAACCTTCGCTTCGTTATCTTTTAACAGGTGGGGAAAAGTTAACAAGTACTCCCGATTCGCTATTACCCTTTACATTAATAAACCATTACGGTCCGACAGAAACGACGGTAGTAGCTACTGCAGGCGAAGTTCATTCAGATGCATCTTCTTCTATTCCTACTATTGGTAGACCGATTGCAAATGTACATATTTATATATTGGATCAACATTTGCAACCTGTGCCGATTGGAGTTCCCGGTGAAATATGTATCGGTGGTTTGGGAGTAGCGCGAGGATATTTAGGAAAAGAAGACATGACCAGAGATAAGTTTATTTCTAGTCCGTTTCAACATGAAGGGGAAAGATTGTACCGAAGTGGGGACATAGGTAAGTATAATGCGGACGGAGAGATTGAATATATAGGGCGAATGGATGACCAAGTGAAAGTCAATGGGGTACGAGTAGAGCTTGGAGAAATAGAAAGGGTACTTTGCAGTTATGATTTAGTAAATGATGCTGTTGTTGTACTTAAGGAGAAACAGCATGGAGGGAAAAGCATCGCAGCGTATGTGGTAGTGGAACAACAGCATAAAGAAGTGGAGCGTTTGCTTGAAATTTTTATGAAAGAGCAGCTCCCTCAAGTGATGGTACCTGCCATGTATGTGTTGATGGATGCTTTGCCATTAAACGTAAATGGAAAAGTAGAGCGAAAAGCACTTCCTGATCCAGAAATATATTCTTCTCAGGAACAAAAGATAGATCCTAATACAGCTACAGAAGAAGATCTAGCAATGATATGGAAAAGTATACTACAAGTAGAATCTGTTGGTATCTATGATAGCTTCTTTAAGTTAGGAGGGCATTCCCTGCTTGCTACACAGTTATTATCTCATATTCGTTCTACATTTGGCGTAGAAATATCACTTCGAGATTTATTTAAAGAACCAACGATTGCTCATGTCGGGAAAATGATAGATGATACGAAAAAAGATGGGTTAGAAGAGCAGCTTCCACCTATAAATTCAATAGATCGTACATTACCTATACCGCTTTCTTTTGCACAGCAGCGTCTTTGGTTTTTGGATCAATTAGAACCACATAGCTCTTTGTATAACATTAGAGCTGCTTTTCGTTTACGTGGCTTGCTCTATAAGGATGCTTTGGTCTTTAGTTTAAATGAGTTAGTTCGAAGACATGAGACGTTGCGCACAACATTTCATATGATAGACGGAGAGCCAGTTCAAACGATACAACCACCTAGTTCCGCCATGATAGAAGAGGTGGATATTAGGCATCAGGATGATCAGATGAAGGAACAAATGGTTATGCATACAGCGTATGAAGAAGCTCAAACACCATTCAGTTTAACAGAAGGACCACTATTTCGATCTAAATTGTTAGTACTGGATGAACAAGAACATGTTATTTATTTTACAATGCATCATATTATATCTGACGGTTGGTCCATAAGTATTTTTGTGAAGGAATTTATGGAAAGATATGAAGCTTACTGCAAAAAAACAGCAGATGATCTCCCTGAATTGTCTATTCAATATGCTGATTTTGCAAACTGGCAGCGAAAATGGCTGAAAGGTAACACACTGGAAAAACAAGAGACATATTGGAAGGAACAATTTGCAGAAGAAATACCTGTGTTGGAGCTTCCTACAGATTTTTTGCGTGCTCCTGTTAATAAGTACCAAGGGGCAGTATATCCTTTTGAAATGACTAAGGAAGTATTAAGAAATGTACATCATTTATGTGAGCAGCAAAATACAACGTTATTCATGACATTGCTAGCAGCATTTCAGATACTACTTTACCGTTATTCAGGTCAGGACGACTTGGTCGTCGGAACACCTATTGCAAATCGAAAACATCAAGAAACGGAGTCATTGATTGGTTTTTTTGTAAACATGCTGCCTCTTCGTACAGATGTTTCAGGTAATCCTAATATAGAGGAGCTGTTAGCTCGTGTAAAAGAAGTGACTTTACAAGCTTATTCTCATCAGGATGTGCCTTTTGAAAAATTGGTTGAATTACTACATCCAGAACGTGATTTAAGCCGTTCGCCTCTATTCCAAGTGATGTTTATTTTACAAAATGCACCAAAACAGGAGCTGGATTTACCTGATTTGATTTTAGAACCAATACCTGTTGATAAAGGCCTCACCAAATATGATCTGACGTTTTCTGTAGAGGAACAAGAAGATAAATTGATCGGAACAATTAATTATAGTACGGATTTATTTAAACCATCAACGATACAAAAAATGATAGGTCACTGGACAAACATTTTAGTTGAAATGGCTCGTGACTGTAAGCAAACGATAGATGAACTTTGTTACATGACTACGGAAGAACAACAGCGAATGGTTAAAGAATGGAGTTTTACAGAAAGGAAAGAAAGACCGGAATCTTGCTTCCATGATTTATTTGAACAGCACGTTGCAATACGTTCTGATCAACCTGCGGTTATTCATCATGACAAAGTACTAACATATAAACAATTAGACTCTCAGGCCAATCAACTCGCTCATCTACTGCAACAGAGAGGGGTAGGTCCAGAAGTGGTCGTTGGACTTCTTATCGATCGTTCTTGGCAGATGATTGTATCCATATTGGCCGTTCATAAAGCGGGTGGTGTCTATTTACCTATAGATCCTTCACTTCCTAAAGATCGGATGGCTTTTATGTTAACAGATGCGAGAGTGAAACTGTTATTAATACAAGAACATATCGCAGCAAATATAGAGATGGTAAGTGAAGCTGTTATTTTAGATAAGGAATGTCATGTATACAGTCATTATAGTAAAGAAAAACCTAGATGTGAAAGTAAGCCGTCAAATGCTGCGTATGTATTATATACTTCTGGTTCAACAGGACAGCCTAAAGGGGCCGTTATTGAGCACAGCAGTCTCGTCAATTATGTTTTAAGTATACAGGAACGTTATAAATTAGAGTCAGGATTATCTTACGGGATGGTAATTCCAGCAACTGTAGATTCTAGCAAAACTGTATTAGATGTTTCCTTAGCTACTGGTGGAACACTGCATGTACTGGATTATGAGACAAGTATTGACGTGTATGCATTGTCTCAATATTATGACAAGCATTGGATTGATGTGCTCAAAATTGCTCCATCCCATTTAAAAGCGTTAATACAAGTGAGTGATGCTCCTTCTATTTTACCAAAAAAACTGTTGATTACTGGTGGAGAGGCTTTGGATTGGGATTTAGTACAGCAAATATTCGATCGTGCCCCTCAATGTGATGTTTTTAATCATTATGGTCCAACGGAAACTACAGTAGGTGTATTAACATATAAAGTAGAGCAGATTCATCATCGTGATCAGATGTCAACGGTTCCATTAGGTAGGCCATTAAGCAATACGAGCATATATATTTTAGATAAAAATAAAAAACCAGTTTCGGTCGGAGTACCAGGAGAAATTTATATTGGTGGTGCTGGTGTAGCAAGAGGGTATATCAATAAAGAGGAAACAAACAGACAGTTTGTTCAACATCCGTTGGACTTTAAAAGTGATGAAAAGTTATATCGAACTGGAGATATAGCAAGATATCTCCCTGATGGAAATATTGAGTTTATTGGACGTACAGACGATCAGGTTAGTGTACGTGGATTTAGAATTGAATGTGGAGAAATAACGAGAATACTTTGCAGCTATGAGAAAATACAAAATGCTCATGTTGTGATGAAGGAAAATGAACGAGGAGAACAATATTTAGCTGCTTATGTTGTGGCCAAGTCTGTTAGCGCGTTGTCTGTACAAGAGATTCATAGTTTTTTAAATCGCCAAGTTCCACAATATATGATTCCTTCCTTCTTTGAATTTATGGAAGAGCTCCCACTTAGCGCAAATGGGAAGGTGAATCGAAAAGCATTGCCAGAACCGAAGCAAAGTCCATCATTGATGAAAGTTAAATATGTTAGCCCAGAAACGACGACAGAAAAAGTACTGGCTAGCTTATGGCAGGAGCTATTAAATATAGATTCTATTAGTGTTCATGATAACTTTTTTAAACGTGGAGGACATTCCTTGTTAGCTACACAATGTATTGCTAGATTACGAAAAATGTTAAATAAAGATATACCACTGCGTTTACTATTCGAAACTTCTAATCTATTAGAAATGGCAAAAAAAATGGATCAAATAGATAAGAGCGAGCACAAAGTGGATGGAATGCAAATCCAAAGGGCTAAACGTTCAAAGATGATTTTAAGAGAAATTTAGATAATGAGGTCATAAACATCATGGATTAGGAGGATTGAGATGAAAAACGAATTAGTTGTTGATTACATGCCCTTATCGTTTGCCCAGCAGCGATTATGGTTTTTAGATCAACTGGAACCAGGGAGTGCGTTGTATAACGTACCGGCTTACTATCGTCTGCAAGGCGCACTG
>NZ_SIJB01000057.1 GCF_009910845.1 Chengkuizengella marina
ACTACAGGTACCATTTTAATGTGAACTAAATTCATATTTCCTCTTTTTTTATTTTCATTTACCCAATCATTTGGAATCATAAGTACATAGTATATAAGTAATTCTAAAAGAGGAGGTGGAAAATAAAATGAGTCAAAATGATTTTGAAAAAAATCATTTAAAATCTGAAAAGATAACTATAAATGAAGAACCATCTTTTTTTGATGTTAATATACGAACACAATATACATTTTGTGTAGATGACAATACACTTAATTGTGTTTTAAACTTTAATATTCAAGATCCAATTGAACAAGTTTCTATTACGGGATATCTTCAAACTAAACTTTCAAATAAGTCTGATTGCAACTTTGTACGCATGGTTGTTGGACCACCAGAAAAGGAAGACCCTATATCAAACTGCAGGCTAGAAGATATATTAGAAAGTTTAGGGATTAAATTTGAAAAAACTCCTGTTTATCAAGTTACAGTTGATGCCTCTTTTGGTACTCCAGGTGTCCTTAGATCATTCTATGGAGCTCTTTTTTGTAAAAAAGATATCGACGTTCAAGCCATGTATTTGGGAGAAGCTATTATTTGTCCCAATATTACAACCTTCATCGATGCAGAAGGTGATGCTTGTGAAATCGTAAGACTTTTACGAGATCGGGAGGTAAATCAATGTCCTTTGCTTTGTGATAATTGTTCAGAAGATAAGTGTAGATGAATGAAAATATAGTTAAGAGACCTTCTGTAAAAGGTCTCTTTTTAAGGTATAGATTTATAATTTCTGCCCGATTAAAACCCCATATCCAATATATTTGTGATAAGCATTCATTAACTCTTCATATTTTTTAATCGCGTTATACACTTCTGTATTTTCATACACGTCATCATCTGCTTGCTGATTTTCATCAGGGAATTTCAACTCTTTTTTCCACATATCTGAATTAAATTTGGCTAAATTCCAAACCTCAACATGACTAAATCCTGCTTCATACAACTGTTCAGTCCATTCCAGTACAGACATCATTTTTTTAAATCCATAAAACTCAATCATTTCTTTCTTATGGTTATCAGGGATTTTTTTGGTGACAATCATTTCCCTGTCATATAATGATCCTTTAGGCTTTAAAACACGAAAATATTCTTTACAGGATAAAGTAGGGTCTGTAAAAATTGTAACTGATTCAACCATTACAACATCAAACTGATTGGAATCAAAAGGTAAAGACGTCACATCAGCTTGGATAAATTTCACTTTTACGTTTTCAGCCTCTGCTCTTGTCCTAGCTTTTTCTAACATATCCTCTCTAATATCTATCGCTGTAACTTTATATCCCTTACTTGATAAATAACAAGCTGTTCTACCGGTTCCACATCCTACTTCTAATATTTTTGAACCCTTCTTAATTGGATATTGTTTTAACTGTTCAATTGTTTCGGAGAAACCACCAGGATGAGCATTCCCGACTCCTAATTTAGCCAGCATATCTAAGTAATCCATTCATTTTCTCCCTTCATGTCTTTAAGCTCTGTTATCAATCGAGCTTTCTTAAGTTGAATTTATATATTGTATGTCAGGGATCAAAGTTGTGATTATCATATTGTTAAATAACAAAAAAAAACACCCTCATGAAAATTGAGGGTGTTACTTTTTCAAGCTTATATTTTATATTTTTACCCTTTGTAATCTTAATGCATTTAATACTACTGAAACAGAGCTTAGTGCCATTGCTGCACCTGCAACCCATGGTGCCAGCAACCCAATTGCTGCAATTGGAATACCTAAGGAATTATAAGCAAGAGCCCAAAACAAATTCTGTTTAATATTGGTCATGGTTTTACGACTCATATAAATGGAATCAGGAATACTGTTTAAATCCCCTCTCATAAGAGTAACATCAGCTGCATCCATAGCAACATCAGTTCCAGTACCAATGGCCATTCCAATATCAGCAGTAGCTAAAGCCGGAGCATCATTGATACCATCACCTACCATGGCAACCTTTTTCCCTTGTTTCTGGAGTTTTTTTACTTCTTCAGCTTTACCAGTTGGTAAGACCTCAGCTAATACATCGTTTATTCCGACTTGATTTGCAATCGATTTTGCAGTCCTCTTATTATCCCCTGTAATCATAATAACTTGAATACCCATTTCTTTAAGACGATTTACAGCTTCCTTAGAGGTTTCTTTTATTGTATCCGCTACAGCAATTAAACCTGCATATTTTCCATTCATTGAAACTAGCATAGCTGTTTTACCTTCTTGTTCTAATGAGACCATAGTGTCCTCAGCTTTATTTATCTCAACTTTGTATCTCTTCATTAAATTTCTTGTCCCAATAAGTATTTCTTTCCCTTCAACAATACTACGAATACCAGACCCTGGAATAGCTTCAAAATCAGTAGTAGTAGGGAGATCTATTTCTCTTGAGACAACCCCTTTAACGATGGCTTCTGCTAAAGGGTGTTCAGAATTTTTTTCTGCCGCTCCCACAAATTTTAAAAAGTCATATTCATCCAGCTCGGTTAATACATCCGTTAGTTCAGGTTCACCTTTTGTAATGGTTCCCGTTTTGTCTAAAATAACGGTATCAATATGCTTAGTAGATTCCAAATGTTCTCCACCTTTAAATAAAATACCGAATTCAGCTGATCTTCCTGAACCAGCCATGATAGAGGTTGGAGTTGCTAAACCTAAAGCACATGGACAAGCAATAACTAAAATCGCAATAGCTATTTCAAGTGCAGTTGCAAATTCACCCGGCTGAATAATTAAATACCATATAAGAAATGATATAAGAGCTATGCCCACTACTATGGGAACAAATATTCCAGAAATTCGATCAGCAATTCTTTGTATAGGTGCTTTTGAACCTTGAGCTTCTTCCACTACCTTTATAATTTGTGCTAATGCTGTTTCTTTTCCAACTTTTGTTGCTTGAACTTGAATAACTCCGTTTTTATTCATTGTTGCACCTATTACGTTATCACCGACCTTTTTCCCAATCGGAATACTCTCACCAGTTAACATAGATTCGTCTATTGTAGAATGGCCATTAACAACTTTTCCATCTACAGGCACTTTTTCTCCTGGTTTAACTATCAATACTTCTCCAACACTAACTTCTTCCACAGGAATGTTCATTTCCACGCCATTACGGATAACTAACGCTGTTTTTGCTTGTAGTCCCATTAAAGATTTAATAGCCTCAGATGACCTTCCTTTTGCTAATGCTTCAAACAATTTTCCTAAAATAATTAAAGTAATTAGTACTGCACTTGTTTCATAATATAACGCTGGTGTATGAGCTTTTTCTACCATCAAGCTCCATTCAATTGTTAAGTACAAACTATAAAAATATGCTGCAGAAGTCCCAAGTGAAACTAATACATCCATGTTGGCACTTTTATTTCGTAATGCTTTATAGGCTCCAATATAGAAATGTCTACCAATGATAAACTGCACAGGTGTGGCTAATGCAAACTGGAACCAAGGATTCATAAATAACGCTGGCAGCCAAATAAAGGAAGTAAAAGAGAAATGGCTTACCATGGCCCAAAGTAATGGAAACGACAATATTGCTGAAACGATAAACTTCAACTTTTGCCTTTTTATTTCTTTTGCACGATAATCTTCACCTTTACCTTGTTCTTCTTTCTGTATCGCTTTATAACCTAACTTTTCCACCTTTTGAATCATATCTTTAATTGACACTTCATCTGAGGAGTACTCTACATGTGCGCTTTCTAAAGCAAAGTTAACATTTGCATTAATAACACCAGGTATTTTATTCAATCCTTTTTCTATCCGATTGGCACAAGCTGCACAAGTCATGCCTGAAATATTAAAATCTACTGAACTTTTCACTGTACCATAACCCAGTTTTTCAACTTTCTGTTCTAGTTGATTATAATTCACTTTTGTTGGGTCATATGATACGCTGGCTTTTTCTAAAGTAAAATTCACATTAGTGGCATTTACACCCTCTATTTTTTTTAATCCTTTTTCTATTCTATTGGCACAAGCAGCACAGGTCATACCGGTAATTTGAAGTGATGTTTGTTTCAATAAAGGCTGTTTAGATTCCATTATTCTCACCTTCCATTATACCTAAGGGGGGTATAGAATAATTTAAAAAAATCCCCCTCAATGAATCACATGATTTATACTACATCATATCCTTGATCTTCAATCGCTTCTTTTATTGCTTCCAAGTTTATATTTGACTCATCATAAATTACTTCTACAGAACCTTTATTAAGGTCTACATTTCCCTTAACACCTATTTCTTTTAAAGTACTTTCAATAGCGTTTACACAATGGTTACAAGACATTCCTTCTACTTTTAACGTTTGATTTTTCATAATTTAAACTCTCCTTTTATTATTTTGACATATATATTAGTTATTATTCGTTTATTGATGGACTTATATGAAGAAGCTGGTTACTTTAATAATTTATGAACTGTAGTTAAAAGCTCATCTATAACTTCATCCTCTCCTTCTTGTATACGTTCAACTACACAACTCCTCATATGAGCTTCCAATAAAAGTTTCCCTACACTATCTAGTGCAGATTTTGCAGCTGCAATCTGATTTAAAACATCATCACAATAGGTGTCTTTTTCAATTAAACCTTTAACACCTCTTACCTGACCTTCTATGCGGTTCAAACGTTTAGTTAGGTCCTTTTTTATTTTTTCAGAATGATGACTTTTCCGTTCTGATTCTTCCGTATGACATGCATCTATGGTGTTATTGTTTTGATTATTATTCATAAAGTCCATCCTCCTCACACTTATATAATATACCCCTATAGGGTATATGTCAATAAATTGTTGTAAATTTTTTATAACAAAAGCTCCTATAGAAGCTTCTCAGAGAAGTAGTTGTTGAAACTTAGAATTTAAAAAACTAATAAATTCTTAAGTTATAAAGAAAAACTCGCTAATTAGCGAGTTTTACACATACTATATAATTTTAACCTACATAGAGCAATTATTAACAATTTACTCAATCATATCCTCTTCCTCTTCCTCTTCCTCTTGATAAAAGCCAGCAAATAACCTACCTCCATAGGGTTCTAACATAGAATCAATAAAATCAATCAATTGTTGTTTATCACTTGTTTTATAATAACTTTCAAAAGCAGAGATAAATTGTTCAGATACCCCTTTATGGTATGCAGTTAATTCTCTATACAACCATTTTCCGTCTCCTAACCACAAATCATTCACTCTTAATATAAAAGTGGCACAGAGAGTAAACAATTTATTTACAATAAAGTAATTTTCCATTTCATGTTGAGAAGTAATTAAATCTTCCAACTGATCAGTAATTTCAAATCTCGCAAAATTCAATTCATCAAAACTCCAGCTAGGTGGACCCTGTATAAGCCGTTCTTCACACATTTTTTTAATGGACTCAGCTTCTCCATTGTCTTTAACTACAAATCCTTTAGTTATAATTATATAAATTGTAGGTAAAGCATAGCTATCGTTTTTATTCATAAATTCCTTAAAACTACTTAAATTAAACCCAAATACTTCTGCAGGCCATGGGGCATAATCATATACCTTTCTAAAATGAAGAGTGATTTCATTATCAAAAATAACAATATCTAGATCTGAATTCTTTTTAATACTTCCTTTTTTTGCACTGGCAGCTAAAAAAGCAGCACTACAATTTGGGAAATTCAATTCTACAAATTTTGTAGCAGCTTCTATAGGAGTTAGATTCATAAACATACACCACCAAAAAATAAAATATATAAAATTGTATGTTTTAAACATAAGATTAGTGCACAAAGAGAGAACTATTATAACTGATGAAATATGATATAAATAATTGTATTAAAAAAAACATCTATTTTTAAATAGATGTTATCATTTATGTATGGTGCCGGTGAAGGGACTCGAACCCCCACTCCATTGCTGGAAACGGATTTTGAGTCCGTCGCGTCTGCCAATTCCGCCACACCGGCATATATATTATTAAATTATATTTTTAGTCTAGCGTTTAGTTTTCCTCTGATGTTCAAATGGCACGCCCTGAGAGATACAGTCACTGACTGCGATGTTTTTACTTTCGAAGTTTATGCTTCGACGAACTATGACGTTCGAATTATCTCATTGCGTTTAGTTTTCCTCTGATGTTCAATGGCACGCCCTGAGAGATTCGAACTCCCGACCTTTTGATTCGTAGTCAAACGCTCTATCCAGCTGAGCTAAGGGCGTAAATTAAAAATAAAAATGGTGCCGAGGACCGGAGTCGAACCGGTACGGTAGTCACCTACCGCAGGATTTTAAGTCCTGTGCGTCTGCCAATTCCGCCACCCCGGCACATAAATAACTATTCTATTAATTTGTGGAGGCGCCACCCAGATTTGAACTGGGGATAAAGCTTTTGCAGAGCTCTGCCTTACCACTTGGCTATGGCGCCAAATTATTATGGAGCGGACGACGAGATTCGAACTCGCGACCCTCGCCTTGGCAAGGCGATGCTCTACCACTGAGCCACGTCCGCGTAATGGCTGGGGATACAGGATTCGAACCTGTGCATGACGGAGTCAAAGTCCGTTGCCTTACCGCTTGGCTAATCCCCAATGGGGCGATCGAAGGGAATCGAACCCTCGAATGCCGGAGCCACAATCCGGTGCGTTCACCACTTCGCCACGACCGCCGTATAACTTTATTTACTCTTTTTATCTTTCTGGCAGGGGCAGCAGGAATTGAACCCACACTAACGGTTTTGGAGACCGCTGTTCTACCTTTAAACTATGCCCCTATATATGGTGGAGGATGATGGATTCGAACCACCGAACCCGATGGGAACAGATTTACAGTCTGCTGCGTTTGGCCACTTCGCTAATCCTCCATGCTGGTGCCGTCGAGAGGACTTGAACCCCCAACCTACTGATTACAAGTCAGTTGCTCTACCAGTTGAGCTACAACGGCATATATTTTTTAAAAAATGGTGGCTCGAGACAGAATCGAACTGCCGACACGAGGATTTTCAGTCCTCTGCTCTACCGACTGAGCTATCGAGCCCTGCTACACCCTGAGGTAAATGATTCTACGCTACGAGGCTGAAATACTAATCTCCTGAGGTTTTTTCTCCAACGAACCCTATGGTTCATCACCCCTTATGATGATTGTAATGGCGGAGCTGACGGGATACTCTTCACTTCGTTACGAGACTGCGTAGTATTCCTTTCGAAGCCTAAGCTTCAACGAACCCTTATGGGTTCATCACCCCTTATGATATTTGTAATGGCGGAGCTGACGGGATTCGAACCCGCGATCTCCTGCGTGACAGGCAGGCATGTTAGGCCTCTACACCACAGCTCCACATTGTTATTTGGTTGCGGGGGCAGGATTTGAACCTACGACCTTCGGGTTATGAGCCCGACGAGCTACCAGACTGCTCCACCCCGCGACAATATTATGGTGGACGCTGACGGGATCGAACCGCCGACCCTCTGCTTGTAAGGCAGATGCTCTCCCAGCTGAGCTAAGCGTCCATATGTACTTTTTTTATTATACTCAGTGATGTTATTTCTAAGGTGGTGACCCGTACGGGATTCGAACCCGTGTTACCGCCGTGAAAGGGCGGTGTCTTAACCGCTTGACCAACGGGCCATTTTTATATATATATGTTAACCTGAGTGGCGGAGAGAGAGGGATTCGAACCCTCGAGACGCTTGTGACGCCTACACGATTTCCAATCGTGCTCCTTCGGCCAGCTCGGACACCTCTCCATGGCTCCCCGAACAGGACTCGAACCTGTGACAACTCGGTTAACAGCCGAGTGCTCTACCAACTGAGCTATCAGGGAATGTTAGAGAAAATCGCTTCAGGGTGTTCCCTGAAAACTAGATGCAAAACAAAGAGTAATTAACGTCACAAATGCGAGTTTATCAAATGATGAATCAAATGTCAACACCATATTTGTTTAATGAAACCTCACCTAGTACAATAATAACTGTCTAGATATATATATATTGGATAAGCCCTCG
>NZ_SIJB01000058.1 GCF_009910845.1 Chengkuizengella marina
TTATATATCCATATCATTAATCAAGGATTATTGAGGCTAATAAAAATGATTAAGGGATTTTTGTAGGTTATTAAGTAAAGTTTTAAGGACAAAACCCGATATGTGACATAAATTTCCAAAAATTTCTTTATCAAAGCAAAATCTATTAAATAATAAGCGTGTTTTACAATATGTTTCCCAATACAATAGACTGTTTTCTGATGATAAGATATCTATACAGACTTTATTTGTAAAAATATAGAAAGGTAAAGGATGAATAAAATGATTACCTACACAACATTAGGGGAACTCATTCGACATCATCGGAAACAAGCAGAAATGACATTAGTACAATTAGCAGAAGCAGCTAAACTGACTAAAGGAAATCTATCTAAAATCGAATCGGGGCAAATTAAATGTCCATCTTATCAGACAATATTGAAAATAAATTCTGTCTTAAATCTTCCTCTTAAAGAGGTAATTGAACGATACATAGGAATCGTAGATAAAACAGATTCTCTGTTTGATATATTGGATGACATATCACACAACGAGAAAAATATCCCTATAATTGAAAAAGTTGCTATTAAAGCTCTTAAATCACCTAAAAATGACAGTATAGAATTGGTTGAGAGGCTTTTTCAGAAGGTTGAAGGGATAAAGAGTTCTTCCATCAAATTGACCCTCCTAAAGTCAATTACACGCTTCTCGAAAACACATGGGATTATGCCATATATCGCGAAGTGTTTGTTGAAAATCTATCTGATTGAACGAGATGATTTTACAAAACTTCGCTCAACATATGATTCTGGAAAGGTTATAGTAATGGAGTATGAAGAGTTCTTAACGAGCGAAGAAAGAGGGGAAATGTATTATAGTTTTGGAGTTCATGCTTATAATTTATATTTGTTTGAAGAGAGTATAGAGATGTGTAAAAAAGCTTTAAATGAAACAATCTCTGATAGAATGCGGGCGAATACTATTGGTGCTGTATCTAATAGTTACTACCGCTTAGGTGATTATAAGCGAACAAAAAAATACTTGGATCAATACAAGACATTCTCATTTCCGGAAGTGAAAGATAATGTAAAGGAAATTGAAGCAATGTTACATTCAGCACATGGTAATTATCAGCAAGCCATTTCATTACTAGAAGAAAACTTACCACATTGTGGGGATTTTACCTTACTTCATATTGTTAATCACTTAATTAGATTATATTTACAAACAAATAATCTTCCAAAAATTCAAGAGCTTATTGAGCTAGAAGAGAAACTATTATCTATTCCATGTGTTACCCCGTTTAAAAAATCAGAATTAGCCCTCTATTTTAGACTAAAAGGGGAATATTATATTCTCATAAAAAGAGTGGAGGAAGGGATAAATTATTGTTTGGAATCTGCAAAACGATATGCGAACATTGATCTGGTTAACAAGGAAAAAGAATCTCTATCTATTATTATGAATACTCAAGTTATAAATAAAGAATTCATGGCTTCATTAACTATTGAGAAGGTAGGGAACTATTATAAAAAGTTCATCATATAAAAACATTATGGATTATTATGGATACTCATGTTATAAATAAGGAAATAAACTATTTAGAAAGAAGGTTAAAATTATGAAAAAATTATTCAAATCTTTAACTTTTTTTGCTTTTACAGTATTAACCGCACCTGAAATTACTAAAGTGGTAAGTCTATTGAGTGACATTGACCCAGGTTGGTAAAAAAACATTAAAAAAACCTGCCTAAATAGGTGGGTTTTTTTGTATCAACTTACAAATGTTTCTTAGAAATTGTCAAACGCTGATATAGAGAAACCTATGGTATTATATTGATAACTTCAAGAAAAACCCAAAATATTATGCTTTTTGTATTTATTTTGAAAATTAGGGGGTGAAATCAATAACAATTTTTAAATTGGCTGAGAAAAAGGATGGTGATACATAGGACATCCCTGATAATTGCTCGCAACAACTACCAGGGACAAATAAAAAATAATAATTCACTCTAATTATAAACAACTTTGTTTGATAAGTCACTTTTAAAAATTTTGATCAAATTTTACATGAAATTTATTAAATTAGTGAACAAGTATTCGTATAAATGATTAGTTTGATGTTAACATAATAAAAATTAAAAGGAGCTCGATATATGGATCAGATGATGCTATCAATTAATTTAATTTTAAATGAAGAGGAAGCATCGGCATTTGCAAAATCAGTTATACAGGTGAAAAATCTCTCATTTCCATATATAATTTCATTAAATACTATAGGAAAAATATATCGGTATGAATTAAATGATGATCTAAATTTAAATATAAAAGAAGAAGCCTGATTATAAAATGGTACCTGTAGTTAG
>NZ_SIJB01000059.1 GCF_009910845.1 Chengkuizengella marina
TCAATATTATGTAGGTGGACTACGTGCAACTAAAGAAAGTCAAGATGGAGACTTTACAAGATACATTTATTTTCAAGGGAATGTCATTGAAGAATTAGATCAAGAAGGAAACTCAACAGCAAGAAACATTTGGGGAAATCAGTTATTATATAGAGAGGACATGGCATCTAATTTAGGTGGATATTACTTCTATAACGGTCATGGTGATGTGGTTAAAGTCATCGCAGATGATGGTAGCAAAGATGCTTTAAAAGAATACGACTACGACATCTGGGGTAATGTTTTATCTGAAACAAGTCATGAAACAAAAACCTTTGATAATCCATTCCAATATACAGGTGAAATCTATGATGAAGAATCTGGATTGATTTATTTACGTGCAAGATACTATGATCCATCGATGGGAAGGTTTATTACTGAGGATACGTATGAAGGGACAATTAGTAATCCACTTAGTATGAATTTGTATACGTATGTGCATAATAATCCATTGATTTATAATGATCCGAGTGGACATCTTACCAATGCAATAATGCAAAAGTATGGGGATGAACTAATAAATGATAACAGTAATAATACTTATAACCCTATTCTTTTCAATCTTTTTAATGCAGTTAATTTTGTTTATGCAACTCCTACAGACCTTCATACTACTCTTGATACTATTGGTTTAATTCCAGTAGTTGGAGAACCAGCAGATTTTGTTAATGGAGTTTGGTATACTTTTGAGGGGGATCTTGCAAATGCTGGTCTTTCTTTTAGTGGAATGGTACCTTATGCGGGTTGGGCTGCTACAGCATTTAAGTTAGAAAGAAAATTTTGGAATATGGAGACTATTTTTAATGGAAAAAAAGTATATCAAAGAGATGATTTAATAGATCCTAATTATGTTGATGAATTTGGAAGAACAAATTTAGAAAGAATGCAATTAGGTAGAGCACCTATTGGACCTGATGGAAAATCAATAAATTTACATCATACAATCCAAACAGATGATGGCCCAATCGCTGAGGTAACACAGTCTTTTCATTTTGATAATTTTGGAACAATTCATATAAATCCAAATACGATTCCTTCTGGTGTTGATCGAAAAGAATTTGATAAGTGGAAAAAACAATACTGGCAAAATAGGGCATTAGATTTCGAATAAATTATGTATAGGAGTTAGTTAATATGAGTAATGAGAATTTCGAAAAAGCACTTTCTATTATTGAAAAAAATATATCAGAATGTGATTTTATAGGTAGACGTCCTAAAGAATTGATTGAAAAAGCTGAGAATGTATTAGGGCTAAATTTTTCAAATCAATATAAGAAATTTCTTTCAACTTATGGTGCTTTATGTATTGGTTCTCAGGAAGTATATGGTATAATTCGTGATGATTTTGAAAATTCATCCGTTCCAGATGTTGTTTGGGTAAACCGACAAAATAGAATAAAATTTGGAATGCCTGATCATCTTCTTGAAATTTATCATACTGGAAGCGATGAAGTTTTCTGTTTTGATTTTAAAAAAACAAATAAACAAGGGGAGCCACCAGTTGTAGTTTATGTACCTGGTCTTGATTTGAAATATCAAACATATGAAAGAATAGCTGAAGACTTTGGTGATTTTTTATTGTATTTATTAGATTTAGAAGAATTACTGTAGGAGTGGTTCAGTTGAATACCCGAATTCAGGACATTTGGAAATCCCGAATTCGGGATTTTCTATTTATTTTATAAAATAAACATGGCAACTTAATTACAACAACACCTGGAAAAATCAAATAAATGAAAGGGGTTGAATATGTGAAACTTATTGGAAGTAAAACAGAGCAAGAATTTAGGGAACAGCTAGTTAAATCCAATAAATCATTGTTTGAGGAACAAGAAAAAAATGGTTTGCTTAGTACAATAAAGAGACACTTTCCAAATATGAAGACAGCTTACATTATCCGCTGGATACTAGAACAAGGAGAGGATATTTATAAAGTTCTTATTGATGATAATTTAATTACAGAAATTGAGTTGTCTAGGTATGATCAAAGTATAAAACCAATAGTTAAAACGATCTCTATTTCTAAATATAAACAAGGATTAAGTAAGAATAAACAAATTAAGTTAGCTGTTGCTATTGACTTGGCACAGAAGGATATTGAAAACAAAAAATAATTATTTTAGATCTATTACCTTGATTGGCATTATTGCTCTTCAAGGTTTTATTATTATGATTATGAATTACTAAATGAAGCAAATATACTTTAATTTTTTAAGTCTTAATATGAGTATTTAAACTTAAATCATTTTAAATATAAACAACTTATTGATACCGTAAAAAATACTGTCCAAGATTAAATTTTTTGATTCCTTGAAGGGGAGACTACTTTCCTTTAAAGCTTTTTTTGGTATCTTAATCGCTGAAGAAGATGTCAACATATCTTTAAAGTATTTTAAACTTGAAGGTACTTTTAACGGTCGTTTATGGGACGATTCAAATTGTTTCAAAAAACACATGATCTTTATGTATTTTAAGTACCATAACTCATATTTTTATCAAATTCCATTAATAACTCTGTTCATCCTTTATAGCACAAGTTATACTCTTTAATTTTGAATATAGTTGAATTTCCTTTTTCTATGTTATGAAAGATTTATTTTAATTGTGTTTAAGACGATTAAAAGTAACATATTTCCATTGAAAAATATACCTGTATTTATATAAGATTTATTAGGAATGAAAGAAAAAAGTTAGTAATTTAAGGAAAAATACTTTCCAATAGAAAATGCTGTATGGAGTCGGGAAAGGTTTAGAAAAAAATCCTTGGCTAAAAGATATCGGTGTAAAGATGCAGCAGGATTGCTGCATTCACCATGTTTGCAGAAGATGTATTAACAAATTTTTACGTAGACGAATTAGATAAACAACTTAGAGAAATAAAAGATGGATCAGTACTAATCATTGGAACAAGTTATATTGATCCATGGTTGGGTGTAAGTAGTAGTATGATTCAAGTAAAAGATCCAAGAGAAAAATAAATTTAGAATGTAGGTGAGGTGCACAAATAAAATATGGGGAAAAACAAAAAAGATCTAATTATTATCAATTTAATTTTTATGAGTGCAATATTAACTGCTTGCACAGGTTTGTTCAGTGACTTCAAGAGTATACTGCTTAGCATTGATACTAATAACACAATTAACGATTTAAATCTTTCATATTTTAAAGTAACTGTTTACACAGCTAGAGAAACTTTTCATTTAGATATATCTTCCGCTAATAATTACTATTATAGGTATTGTTTATAATGTTACATGTTATCTAATTTATTTTTTGAAAGAAAAGTAATCTATATATTTGAAACTTATACTATCATAATGTAGTCATATTCCTATCAACTAAAAGTCATGATATAACTAATAGAAATAATTTTAACCACAGGCAAACTAACTTCGCTTGTGGTTCTCTTTTTGGGAAAATAAAAGCCGATGATTCCTTAGCGTAGTTTGATTAGGTTTTGTTATTATATTCTAAAGATATCGCTACATTTCCTTTTTTGTGCCCTGTTTCTACATACCTGTGAGCTTCAGCAATCTGATCCAAAGAATAACGTCTATCTATGACCGATGTTATTTTCTCAGCCTCAATAAGCTCTTTGAGGAAAAGTAAATCTTTGGTCTTTTCTATTGATGATCTTAACCCAGTGAATGCAATCTTTGCTTTCTTGCTGCCAATAATTGAAGTCCATAACATTTGAAGGTTGATTGCCATTGAAGGGACAGTTGTAAGATAGATTCCTGTTTGCTTTAACGAGTTTCTACAACGTAAAAATGAACTCTTGCCTACGGTATCAAAAATAATATCATAAGTCTGGCTGGTTTTGGTAAAATCTTCTTTCGTATAATCAATTACATGATCTGCTCCTAAAGATTTGACCATATCTAGATTCGTCGTGCTGCATACTCCCGTGACTTCCGCACCGTAATATTTAGCAAGCTGTACAGCAGAAGTACCAATTGATCCAGAAGCTCCATTAATTAGCACTTTTTGTTTGCTTTGAATATTTGCTGTATTTCTAAGAAAAGGTAATGCTGTTAATGCACCATCACTAACAGCAGCAGCTTCCCCGTAAGTCATATTGGCTGGCTTAACTGCTATCGCTCCATCTTCCGGCACACATGTGTACTCGGCATAAGCACCATTCATGGTAGCTGCATAAACTTGATCCCCTTTTTTAAAGACTTTTACATCTTTTCCTACAGCTTCAATTTCACCGGCTAGCAATCCCCCTGGTATAGTTGCCTTGGGTTTTGTGAGACCAGTGAATAATCTTGCTGCGTAAGGGTTGCCTTTTCTAAAGGTACAATCTACAGGTGATACTACAATTTCATATACTTTTACTAGTACTTCATTGTCTTTGGGGGTAGGTTTTTCAACCTCTTTAATCTGAAGAACATCGGGTGATCCGTTTTTTGTACATGTAATTGCTCTCATATGATTCCTCCTCGTTTAATTTTAAAAGGTTCAATTTAAAACTATGAAACATATAAACATTACATTAGTGTTTGAGAACTTCCTCATATGTTTTGACTTATGGGAATTAGAGAATATCTTAATCCAACTAGGAAATGATTTGTAGATATATTTATATAGAAGGGATTAGGAGGGTGCTGTATATATAAGGATAGATTGTATAGAAAAAAATTTATGAAAGGAGTAGTTGCGTACAACTTTCAATAGATTTTGAAGTAATATTATAGAGTTATAACTACATTTCCTTTTTTATGTCCTGTTTCAACATACTTGTAAGCTTGACTACTCTGTTCTAACGGATAGCGTTTATCAATCGTTGGTTTAATCTTTCCCGTTTCAATAAGCTCTTTGAGGAAGATTAGATCTTTCATCTTTTCACTAGATGATCTCAATCCAGTGTACTCAATTTTTGCTTTTTTGCTGCCTATCTTCGAAGTCCATAACATTTGAGGGATAATCATTAATGTGAGGGTAGGTGAGAGGTATACCCCTCTTTTCTTTAATAAGTTTTTACAACGTGAAAATGAGCTCTTACCTACAGCATCAAAAATAATGTCATAATTCTGACTTGTTTTGGTAAAATCTTCTTTTGTGTAATCAATGACCTTATCGGCACCTAAAGATTTAATTAATTCTAAATTTGTGGTACTACATACCCCTGTGACTTCCGCTCCAAAATATTTGGCTAGTTGAACAGCAGCGGTACCTACCGATCCAGAAGCTCCATTAATAAGGATTTTTTGACCGCTTTGAATGTTGGCAGTATCTCTTAGGAAAGGTAAGGCTGTTAATGCCCCTTCATAGATTGCTACAGTTTCACCATAAGTCATATTGTTTGGTTTTATTGCTAGCGCTCCTTCTTCAGGCAAACATATATACTCTGCGTGGGCACCAAAATCGGCACCACTAGCACCAAAAACTTGATCGCCTTTCTTGAATAAGCTCACATTTTTTCCTACAGCTTCAATTTCACCCGCTAGTTCACTACCTGGTATAGTATGTTTAGGTCTTAATAGACCTGTAAAAAATCTTGTAACAAATGGGTCACCCTTTCGAAGGGCGCATTCAGCTGTTGTTGCTGCTGTTGCGTATATACGTATCAGCACTTCATTATCTTTAGGAGTAGGCTTTGCTACCTCTTTTAATTTAAGAACATCCGGTGAACCATATTTCTGATATACAATTGCTTTCATCATTTTCCTCCTATTTTTCATTTTCTCCGATGCTTAAAATCAGATAGAGCAAATTTTTTGAAAATACGAGTTTTTTTAACTTTTGTCTTCTAAAGAGAAAGAGAATACTTCTTCCAATGGTGTGTTGAAAACAAGAGCAATGCGAAAAGCTAATTCTAGAGAAGGAGAGTATTTTCCTTTTTCAATGGCTACGATGGTTTGTCTTGTTACTCCTACTTTTTCAGCTAATTGTTTTTGGGTCATTTCATCATGGTGAAAACGTAACTTACGAATGTTATTACTAATTAGACCTTTGTTCATCTTAAAATCCTCTCCGATATAGATAAATCTTTGATATATCTGCTATAATCGATGCCGCGAATCCAAAGAAAAATAGTATAGGGAACATCATTAACGGTTGAACATCAAAGACCAGTGCTCCCATTGAAATCCCAAAACCAGTTATAAATACATAATGAGCAATCACTGTTGCTTTCAATTCAATTAATTTATCTCGTTCATCAAGAAACGAAGGTTCTTTTTCATTAGTGGCTATGATATTTAATACAATATTTCTGACAATATTGTTTACAATGCCAACAATAATTAAAAATATGAAAATGGCTCCGTAAAAGCTAAACACATTTGTAGAATTTAAACTTCCATCTTGGTACTTTTGAAATACATAAATACTGCATCCCCCAAAAATCAATACGGTGGTAATTAAAGATACGATAGTGCTTTTTTCTTGATAGGACATATCTACCCTCCTCTAGTCAGTTTATTTATACATTTAGTAAAATATTATATACAAATAGTAATATAATTCATTCTTTATGTCAAATATTTTTTACATTTAATTCAATAATAATTTCCAACATAAAAATATTATAGCTACTTATCAAGAAGGCAAATAAACTCAAAACCTCCTTAATGCGTATCTTTAAAAGGGGTTCTTCTCCATAAGATTTAACCCTTTTTATCCCATATAATAAAGTGCATAATTGATGAAGAAGATTATAAATTTATGATTGTATTTTAAAAAGTAAATGAAATTTGATAGAAGTTAAAATCATTTTAATGTATTGTGTCTGTTTATTTTTTACATTTGGAGGTATGAATGAGAAATCAAGAAATGCTTTGTTTTAATTTTAATCTGGCAAAGAATAAACCTGAGAGTATTGTCAATCGTCATACTGCCTGTCCTTTTTGTGATACAGAGAAATTAACAAATGTAATAGATAGAGAGGATCCATTCATTTGGCTGGAGAATAAATATCCTACATTGGAGGATACTTATCAGACGATCATTATAGAAACAGATCATTGCCAATCGGAATTATCAGAGTATAAGCCATCTCATATAAAAGATTTATTTAGATTTACATTTAATAAATGGTTTGAAATGCAAAACAGCGGAGAATATAAATCGGTTATCTTATATAAAAATCATGGTCCGCTTTCAGGTGGAACCGTAAAACATCCTCATATGCAAATTGTTGGATTAAATAAGATAGATTACAGAAAAAAAATAAGAATGGAACATTTGAGTGGTGAAAAAATCGATCAAGTTGGGAAGGTAAGTTTCATCATTTCAAATTTCCCCTTTGTAGGATTCACAGAATTAAATGTAAAGTTGAATGCAAAGTATGATATCAACGATATTGAACAAATGGCGATCTATATACAAAATAGTGCTCATTTTTTATTGAATCATATGAGATGTAATAGTTATAATTTATTTTTTTATAAAATAGATGAGTATATCTTTGTAAAAATCATGCCAAGATTTGTAACTTCACCTCTATTTGTAGGTTATTCTATTCCCCAAATTTCTGATCATAAAAATGATATTGTAAAGAAAATGAGAAAAATATATTTTTGAAACATGTAGGAGGAAATGAAAATGATTACAATAAAACGTTTATCAGATTGTTCTTTTCAAGATGCGGTAACGGCATGGAATAGAGGGTTTACAGGGTACTACATGGATGCTCAAGTGACAATGGAATCTTTTTTGAACCGATTTGTATCAGAAGGGTTATCTACAGAATTATCAATTTTAGCATATAAAGAAAATGAACCTATAGGGCTTGTATTAAATGGAATAAGAGAAATAAATAGAAAGAGAGTTGCATGGAATGGTGGAACAGGTGTAGCACCTGAATTTAGGGGTACAGGAGTAGGTAAATTAATGATGACTGATACATTCACCATTTATAAAGAAAACGGAGTGAATATGGCTGCGTTAGAAGCTATTAAAGAAAATGAAAAGGCAATTAAGTTGTATCAGAAACTAGGGTATGATATAAAAGATCAACTGCTTATCTATGAAAGTAGTAATTTTTCTCAGTCGATTTCATTCAGGGGTGATTTTTCTGAGTATGGAATTTTAAAAGTAAACCCTAGCCAAATTCAGCATGTTCCATTTTATAAAACTAGGTTGCCATGGCAAACCCAGTGGCAAAGTGTAATATCAGGAGAGGGATTGATCGTTACAGATAAATCCGGAGAACAAATAGGGTATGCATTGTATAAACAAAATTATAATGACAATGGTTCTCATGTTTCAACAACGCTCTATCAATGTGAAACCTTACAAGATCGAAATGACAAGCAAGTCATTGCTGCATATATATTATCACATTGTTTCTCCCCGTTTGATCAAAAATTGAAGCGAATGATCATGAATTTATCTCATACAAATCAAGTTGTTATCTCATTACTACATAAAAGTGGTTTTGAAAAGAAAATAGAACAAGTTTATATGGAGAAAACTTTTTAAAGAATTTTGAATCTCCCCATAATCACTGTATTATAAAATTGTCCATTTTTATGAATCCGATCCTGCTTTAGTATACCTTCTACTTTAAATCCAACCTTTTTATATAGTTGGATTGCATTCGTATTTGTTTCAACTACACTTAAATAAATTTTTTGAATTTCTGTAGAATCTGCCCATAATAAGATGTTTTCTAATAATATTTTTCCAATACCAAATCCCCAATATTCTTTTAAAATGCCTATCCCAAATTCTGCTTTGTGTCTAAACCTACTTAAATTGTTTCCTTCACACCGAGTAAATCCTACAATTTTGCCTTGTACTTCTGCCACTAAAAAAAGATTTTTTTCAGCTACTGTATCATCATAAATTAATTTTTCAAAATCCTTTGTTGTTAGTATCCCTTCACCAGCTTCACGATCCAAGTTGTCTGTTTCACCATCAATTTGAATTCTTAATTTAGATAATTCTTCTGCATCTTTTTTTATAGGGCAACGTAGTATCCATGTTAAACTCTTACCATGAACTACTTTTTTTTGTATGACCATATTGTATCCTCCATATTATTTTTAGCTGAAAAACAATATTATACAACAATATTGTGATCCTGAACCATATCACTTATGATATAAGCAGATTAACCAATGAGGAATATGGAGGGGATGATATGACAATATTCCAGCTTCAAGTATTAGTTGAGGTTGTAAATTCAGGTAGCTTCACTAAAGCAGGGGAAAAAATGGGCTTGTCACAATCAGGAGTTAGTCATACGATTTCGTCCCTTGAATCAGAATTGGATATTACCTTGTTATCTAGAAATCGAAATGGAATTACTGTCACTGATTCAGGTGAAAGGATTTTAAAACATGTTCGTAATATTTTAGAGCACAATGAAAAACTAAATCAAGAAAGAGGATTAATTAAAGGTATAGAGGTTGGGAAGGTAAAAGTGGGTGCATTTTCAAGTGTTTCTTCACAGTTATTCCCAAAAATATTAAAGGATTTTAAAAAGAAACACCCTGGGATTGAAATTGAATTATATGAGGGTGGGTATGATGAGATCAAAAACTGGATTACTTCTGGAATTGTTGATATAGGGTTTGTCACATTACCTTGTCCTGATTTTGATACTGAATTCATCTTAAAAGATGACTTATATATTGTTCTGTCTAAAGAACATCCTTTATCTAATCATCAAACATTAATTCTTAATCAGATTGAACAAGAACCTTTTATAATGCCTAAAGCAGGTTGTGAAATCTTAGTAAAGAAATCTTTCAAAAGGGAAAACATAAAATCAAACACTGCTTTCGAAATTAGTAACAACAACACTATTCTTGCGATGGTTGAACAAGGAATAGGTATATCAATTGTTCCACAGCTAACACTTCCTAAAATGTTAAATAATGTAGTTTTAGTAAAACCAGAGCCACCTATTTTTCGTGAAATAGGTTTAGCAGTCAATTCACTTAAATCAGCACCTCCTGCTGTAAAAAGATTTATTGAAAGTACTAAAAAAATAAAGGTAATCCCTTAAAGGGTTACCTTTACCGATTATTAAGCTTACCACTGGTCACTATCTTATTAGTTACTTTGTTGCCTTAACAAGATTAGAACTTTGAAGATTTAATGTACCTTCGATTGTAACAACAGCAGCGCCTGCTACTTTAATAATAGGATGGTTTTTTCCAGGTTCGATCGTAACATTTAGTGTACCAGGTCGATTCATTGCATGACCTTGACCGATTTTTAGATGATGTCCATTATTAGGATCTAATATTTTTTCTAACATTAGATAGCCAGATAATGCTCCGTTTGCAGCTCCTGTGACTGGATCTTCATCCACTCCTAAAGCTGGCAGAAAATCTCGCGTATAAAGATCAACCTCTTTTTCATCTGTATCAAATGTGAATAGATGAGTTGTATCTACATTATCATTTTTATTTATTTCTGCTAATTTTTTGAAATTTGGTTTAGCTGAATCAATGGCTTTTTGAGTTTTGATTGGAACTAGTAGATGCCAATTTCCTGTACTTGCAAGTTTTATTGGATAACGATCATCGATATCATGAGTTGAAAGTCCCAATACTTCTGCAATTTTGCTTTTATCTACGTCAATTTCTTTCACTTTAGGAGGAACCTGTGTCATTTCTATAGATGTTACTTTATGACTTTCTTTATTCCACTTCACAGGGACTAGACCTATATTTGTTTCAAATACGATTTGCTCTGCTTTTTCTGACCATCCTAAAACAGTTCCAAGAATCCAAGACAAACCTACCGTGGCATGACCACAAAAATTAATTTCTTCTTTAGGTGTAAAGTATTTCACTTTAAAATCTGCTTCTTTGCATTTTGTTTTTAAAAGAAATACGGTTTCAGATACATTGAGTTCATTTGCTATTTTTTGCATTTCATTTCTAGTTAAAGAATCTGCTTCTAGGACAACACCTGCTGGATTCCCATTGAATTGTTCTGTTGTAAATGCATCAACATGGTATACTTTTAGTTTTCTCATTTTAGACCTCTCCTCATAAATTAATTCTAATAATTTAACAAAATTTTAACTTATTGATTTTATTTTATTGTATATCCAGTATAAACATAAGTAAAACGAATGTTTATCATATATTAAATGAGAAAAACTAATGCATTTACATATTCAAACACTAAGATTTTAAAAATAAAATATGATTACTTATATTAAAACTGTAATGTGAGGGTCAAGACATTTTTTAAACCATAGGGATTTGATAAAATGGAAGTGAAAGTATTGAACTAGAATATGTTAAATCTTTAAAACAATGGTAGAGGAGATTCTCATGAAATTATATTTGTTGGTATTCATTTTGTTAGGTTTATTAATATGCATAGCTATCATTATTGATATAATCAATAAACTTAAAAACAAAAAAATGCATCTTGAAGAACTGAATAAAAATAAAAACCCATACGATCAGGCATATTCAGATATGAATCAAGATCGATTACGTCAACAACAGGATCATGATTTTAATGATATAAATTAATGTTATTTTCATTTTTTGGACATTTACCCGACATATTGAAAATTTATATTATAAGTGTACTTGAAGTACAAATTATAAATTGGAGGGAAAAAAATGAATACAAAGTTTCTATCTTTAGCAGTAGCAGCAACATTAGTAGTTAGTGCAGTAGGTGTAGGAAATGCATATGCCAATGAAAGTGAAAATGGAGAAAGTCAATTCAAATGGAAAACGACTAAGATGAATCAGGAGAAGTTTGTTGATGCATGGAATCAACTATCAGATGAAGAAAAAGAAGCAAAATTGTTTGAGAAAGCTGAAAAAATAGGTATAGAAACAGACGGAAAAACGTTTGAAGAAATTCAAGAAGAATTAAGAGCGTATGCATCAGAACACGGTGCTAAAGGTAAAAGAAGTCATGGACCAAAAGGAAAAGGCATGAATTTAGAGAATTTAGCTGAAAAGTGGGATGAACTTACGGAAGAACAGCAAAATCAATTTTTTGAAAGAGCAGCTAAACTAGGTATTGAAACAGACGGAAAATCCTTTGAAGAGGTAGTGGCTTCGCTTCAAGAGCTTCATGAAGTTAGAGTGATTGAAAGAGCAGAAGAAGCAGGCATTGAAACGGATGGGAAAACTATTGAAGAAATTCAAGAGGAACTTAGAGCATTAGCTCCAGAGCATGGAAAAAGAGGTCAAGGCAAAAAATTTGATAAAGAGAATTTTATTGAATCATGGAGTCAATTAACTGATGAAGAAAAAGAAGTGATGTTATTCGAATATGCTGAAAAATTAGGTATTGATACAGAAGGAAAAACTTTTGAAGAAATTCAAGCTGAGTTACAAGAGCAGCGTGAAGCCAGATTATTTGAAAAAGCACAAAAACTAGGCATTGATACAGAAGGAAAAACAGTAGATCAAATTAAAGAAGAAATGAAAGAAATGGCTCCCAAAAGAGGCGAAAATCAGGAAGTAACTCTTTAAATGAAACATATTTAAATAAAAAGATGAGCATGGAATGAACTGTTCCATGCTCTTTTCTTTGGATTCGTAATGAGTTTTATATTTTTTTAATAAATCATAGTCGGACATTTTACTGACACAATTGATGTTTAATATAAAGTTGTAAGATACATAAATATAAAGGAGGAAAAAAGGAATGAATAAGAAAGTATTATCCGTTGCACTTGCCGGTTCTTTATTATTAAGTGCTGTTGGAACAGGAAGTGTATTTGCATCGGAGCAAAATGATCACGATAAACCTCGTTTTATGGATCGTGAACAATTTGAACAAACTTGGTCACAATTATCAGAAGAAGAAAAAGAACAAAGGTTGTTACAAAAAGCAGCAGACTTAAACTTGGAAGTTGAAGATTTACAACTAAGTGAAGTTATTGAGTTGCTTCATGAAGCAAGGGAAACAAGAATCATCGAAAAAGCAGAAATGTATGGGGTGGATACAACTGATAAAAGTATGGATGAAATAAAAGCAGAACTTTTGGAGGTTGTTAAAGAGCTGCATGAAACGGTAACTATGGAAAAAGCAGAAGAACTTGGCATTGAAACGGATGATAAATCATTAGAACAGATCAGAGAGGAAATTAAAGAGGTTATTGAAGGCAATATTGAAGAAAAAATTTATGAAATTGCAGTGAAAATGAATGTTGATACTGAGGGTAAAACAGTAGATGAAATTAGAGCAGAAATAGAAGAAATATGCACACAAAAAGTGTTGGATAAAGCAGCAGAATTAGGGATTGATACTAGTGGTTATGATTTAGAGGATCATGATAGTATTGATCTAATTAAAGAAGAAATTAAACAAATATATAAAGACAAATATGGAGATATGTTAAACAGATAAATAAAATTGTATTGTTATTAGTGATAGAAGGGAGAGCAATTCTTTTCCCTTCTATTACTTATTTACTGTTATAAGTCATATTATTTTCTGTCACTTTCTTTTTAATCTTCTTATTGTTACGATAATAAAGAATGAATAATAAATGAGGTATATCATGAAAACGATTTTAGTTGTAGAAGATGAAATTGCGATATCTCGTGTACTTACGGTGTATATTAGAAAAGCGAATTATCAAGTTGAACTTGCATACGATGCATTAGAAGCAATGGAACAGTTTGAGAAAGTGAAACCGGATTTAGTTTTATTGGATGTGATGCTTCCAAATGGAAGCGGATGGGATATCCTAAAACAAATTAGAGCAAAAAGCACATGTCCTGTTATCATGTTAACGGCATTGGGTCAAATTGAAAATCGTTTATCAGGTTTAGAACAGGGGGCAGATGATTATATCGTTAAACCTTTTGATCCTGATGAAGTGATCGCAAGAATTAGGGCAGTGTTAAGAAGACCTAATAAAATCATGGAATCTAATGAGGAGTTTCGTTTAGGAAGTTTAGTTGTTGATATAGGAGCCCATTCCGTTACTTTACATAATCAATATATTGAAATGAACCCTAGAGATTTATCTTTACTTATTTTTTTTGTTCAACATCCAAATCAGACCTTTTCAAGGGAACAATTACTTGATCTAGTTTGGGGAATGGATTATGATGGCAGTGATAGAGCTGTGGATCTTTCTATAAAACGAATACGAAAGTCTCTAAAAGATTGGCCTGCAACTGAAGGTGGAATTAAAACATTAAGAGGATTGGGGTATCAATTTAGTGTCAAAGAACAGTGAGAGGAAACTAGTCCCATTATTAAAATATTGGACCATCCGTTATTTCCTAATTTTGCTTTTTATTCTCGTAATGATCGCGATCTTTTTAGGCTATTGGATTAAGTATTCTACGATACAAAATGAATTGAATCTCAGGGAGGGAGATGCTAGATATATTTCAAGTAGCCTTTCAGTAAATGAAGAGTTGATTTTGGAAAATCCAAGGACTCTCTCCCTTTTTATGGAGAAGCTCAAACGTTCTAACTCAATAAATAATGCAGGTATACTTCAAATTTATCACTCATCTGGAAAGTTATTATATCAAGATGGAAGTATGATCAAAGGGCTAAAAGGTTCTAGAGTACGTGTAATGAGCTTCAAGGAAGTAGATCAGCAAACGACTGAAAAAATACAGTTAAAACTTTTCACAGGAGACTTATATCATATTGTGACCCCCATCATTAGCGGAGAACAAATTATTGGTTATGTGAGTATGATTATTCCTCAAAATAGCCTTTTAGGAGATAAATCAAATTTTCAATTTAGTGTTCTTATTATCAGTTTTATTAGTTTAAGTGTGACTGGCTGGATTATTATTTATTGGTTATTAAAAAAACTAACGAATCCGATTCGTTTAGTTGCAGACGCAGCAGTGCAAATTCGACAAGGGAACTATGAAATTCAGTTAAACAAAAATTTTAAAGAAAAAGAATTAAATGAACTTAATCAATCTTTTGAAGATATGGCAGCTCGTTTAAAAAGTCTCGAAACATTAAGAACAGAATTACTCGCGGGAGTAACACATGAAATAAAAACTCCTGTGACTTCTATTTCAGGTTTAGTTCAAGCTGTTAAAGATAAAGTAGTTACCAAAGAAGAGGAAGAAGAGTTTCTTCAACTAGCCTTGCAAGAATCCAATCGACTTCAATTAATGGTCGAAGACTTATTAGATTTTAATTCTTATGCGGCAGGTGTTATTCACTTAGATATTCAAAAAGTAAATTTGAACACAATAGTCCATGCTGTTGCAAAACAGTGGAGAGTGATGGATGAAGAGGTTTCAATGACTTTATCTATACCTGAACAAGAACTTTTTGCTGAAGGTGATCCGTTAAGAATCAAACAAGTACTTTTTAACTTATTGAAAAATAGTCAAGCTGCTATGAAGGAAGAGAAAAAGGTCGTTTTAAAAGTATATCCATACGATGCACAATTTGTTGCCATAGATGTTACAGATTCAGGATCAGGTATTCCAATTGAAGAACAAGCTAATATTTTTGAAAGATTTTTTAGAGGTTCTGAGAAAAAAGATACGGTTAGAGGTTTAGGGTTAGGTTTATCTTTGAGTAAAATATTAGCGGGCGCACAAAAAGGGGATTTGAAATTAAAAGAATCTTCAAATCAAGGTACGACATTTACTCTGTTGCTGCCGAAAAAAGATTAAAGGTCTGACTAAATTTCATTATAATTCACGTCAGACCTTTTGGAGTCTTATATATCAAGGTATAACAAACCTTTTAAAAATGACAACTGTCTTGGCCTTTTTTCTCTAAGTACTTTTGATGGTATTCCTCAGCTTTATAAAAAGTGGAGGCAGGTGTAATCTCTGTTACAATATCTTTTTTGTATTTTCCACTGGCCTGCTTTTTTTGTTTGGATTGATTTGCAGCTTCTTTTTGCCCTTCAGAATGATAAAATATTGCCGAACGGTATTGTGTGCCAATGTCAGGTCCTTGTCTGTTCAGTGTAGTTGGATTGTGATTCTCCCAAAATACTTCTAATAAATCTTCGTAGGATACTATATTTGGATCAAATTCCAATTGTACAACTTCTGCGTGTCCAGTATTCCCTGTGCATACCTCTTTATAAGTAGGATTTTCTTTTTTTCCTCCTAAATATCCTACTTCCGTTTTTGATACTCCATTTATTTTTTGAAAAGTTGCCTCAACTCCCCAGAAACAACCTGCACCAAATGTTGCTTTTTCCATTTTAATCACCTCATAATTTAGTTTCATCTCTACAATAAACAAAGGTTCACTTTATAATAAAATAATGGAAGTTCCTTTAGAAGTCAATTGATTTAAAGGACATTTTAATAAAGGCCATTCGTTTAAAAAAATTTGAAACTATTCAACTATCTACACGTAAATTTTCGCAAAATGAAAAAAGAAAGCAGTTTTCTATGCAGGTTAATGAAATGAATAGAAAGAAATCAAAATCGATCATTATTGAAAAAGGCTTCAACATAATCATGTTAGAAATTTTACTCGTGTCTATTCTTGCTGGAGCGATGCTAAAATCTTGGTGGCTTTTTGGAATATTACTTATCGGTTTATTGTTTATTTATCACAAAGAAAATTTTTTAATTTTAAAAACAATATTTAGTTTAGCTTGGGGAGTAGGTTTTTATTTTTTTTTGAGCCAGTTTGAACAAGGAGTTATCATTTGTTCCATCGGGGCGATTATTGGTTTTATTGGAAGTTGGCTCGTACATAGTGTGGGTTTTACTAGTGATGAATAAATGTATTGGAATCTAAATGATGGGTAAGATTTGTACAAATAAAGCCGGTTATCTTTAGTTATAAAGAAATAACGGCTTTATTTTATGCTTTATTATTATATAAAGTATTCTTTAATGTTATATTACTCTTTTATTTTTACTGCAGTTCCGGAAGCTACAACCATCATCATTCCATCACGTAATGTTTCAAAATCTAGGTCAACTCCAATGACAGCATTTGCACCTAAACGGCTTGCTTTTTGTTTCATCTCTTCTATAGCAATTTCACGTCCCTCTGAAAGTTTATTTTCATAAGTTCCACTACGCCCACCAACAATATCGGTAATCCCAGCTAAAAAGTCACGTACAATATTTGCTCCCATGATCGTTTCACCTACGACAATACCTAAATAGGATTCAACTTCTTTATTTTGCAGTGTATTTGTTGTTGTTACAATCATTTAATATTCCTCTCTTGTCTTATATAACTTTAATACGAAAATAAACATGATCAGTTTCATCTAAAAAATTGGATATTTTATGCTATATTTAGCAACATTTTAAGGATTAAAGAGTCTATTAATATATAGTAGTAATTAGACACAAAATATATTACAGAATTAATGGGGGTAGGAGAAATTAATGAAACAATCATTATTTGTTATGTTATTTGTAGTTGTTCTAAGTAGTTTGTTTTTATATGGTTGTAGCAGTCAGGAAGAGGCTGTAGTAGAGAATGAATCAAATACACAAAATAGTGAAGTTGCTCAAGAATCTCAAGAAAAAGAGTTGAATCAAGAGGAAAATTTGGAAAAGGAAGCTGCTGAGGATTCCAAGGATGTAGAACAAGATATGGAGGAACCTTCAGAAGAAACATTTAGTTCTATTTATGATAAAGAGATCAGCACGATCCAAGAGGGTTTGCAAATTGGATTATCTAAAGGGAATATTTCTGCATTATTTGGAGATCAATATGCTGAGATTATCTCTCCATTAGATGATCTAGTGATGTGGAAATATGACTTATTGACATCTACAAATCATGTCTTTGATGCAGAATCTCAATCAGATGCTATTGATTTTGATGGGTTTTCTAGTGGAGATATAGGTGCTCAGTTATTTGTAGAGTGGAGTGCTGATGAGTTAACAAATCATTTTGTAATGTACTATGTTTGTGGTGAAGAAGGAGAGATTTGTGAATATCGCGTATGGGATGATGGCACCACAAATGAAACGAAGATCAATTGAATTCAGTTAATAACTAAAATCTAAAAAAACCTCCTGGAAATAGTTTTAAAAAATAATCTAATTAAACTAACTAGGAGGTTTTTGTATAGGTAAAAATATAGTTTTAGACAAGATCAGGGTCAAGAGATACTTGGCTCTTGTACGTTGTGTTCAGCTGTTGCAGTAGACTTGTGCTTTTCAAATTTTGGTAATACAATGGCATAGAAGATACCAACCATAATTGTACAACCCCCAACGAGCCAAAATAATCCCCTAAGATTCATTATTGTTGGGAAGGTAGCAGCTATGACACCAAGTGTTATTGTTTGGGCTAACATCATTAAAGGATCAAGCCAGCCTTGAACACGACCCATCATTTTTGGATCAACAATTTTTGGAAGCCAACCTCCAATAGCTACGTTAATAAATGGTAGACTCAAGCCAACTATGAATGATAGAGAGAAAAATATGAGAATTGAATCCGTATATGATGATAAAGCTATAAACGAACCACATACGAGCAGACCCCAAATGATAAGTTTATATAACTTTACTTTTTGAGCAATAATGGAAGCGGTAATACTCCCAATTAATACTGCAATACCGAATACAATGCCTAAAATAACGGACATTTGTTCATATGTATCAGGTGCTAATTTATATTTAAGAATAAATATGGGGATAACTGAAAATCCTCCATTCACTACTCCAAAAACAATAAATCCAATAATTAAAGAAAACAATAATCTATTTTTAAAAATATATTGCATGCCATCTTTAAAGTCCTTAAAGACAGTTGAAAATTGAAGATCCTTTAGCTTATTTTTTCCATTTGGCAAGCGAACATTTTCAGGTATTTTACAAGCATGTAAAAGAAGAGCACTGATGACAAAAGAAATAGTATCAACGATAATGGCACCTTCAATACCAAATGTCCAATAGGTAATAGCCCCTAACGCACTGCCAAATAACATAAACAAGCTATTTACCATTTGATTTAATCCTGCTGCAGTCGTATACTCATTTTCTTTCAAAATACCTTGGACAATGGCTTGTTCAGCAGGAAAGAAAAATTTCTGTACTGCACTTCTTAAAAAGATGATGAAAAAAATTAGCGGAATCCAACCAATCCAAATGGATACTAGAAAACAAATAGATAATATAGCTCGAATCCAATCTGTATAAATTGCGATTTTTTGTCGATCCATTCGATCAGCTAACACACCAATAAGCCAAAATACAAATAAAGTGGGTAAAGAATACATCATTTCATTGAGTGTTGCATAGGAAGGTTGATTGGAAAAGCGATCTAATAAGTAGAACATAAAAGCAGTTAATCCAATCACTGTGCCCATTTGTGAAGTTAAATTGGCTAGAAATAATTTAGTATAATTACCATTTTTAAAAATAGAAAAGACTTTTGCCATTTTTCATCTCCTTTGTATTTTTTCGATATACACTAACTATAATATTATAGCGTATAAATTGAGAATTGTAACAATAAACCAATTTTCAGCTAGATTTGATCTCGAATTTTAAAAGTTATTGGTGAATTTTGATAAAAATTACCTTTACAATTCTTCTTCTTTTCTACATAATTGGTAATACTATAATTCGAAATGAATATATGCACAAAGTTATTATACAGCTGTTAAGGGAGTATTAAGATGGAATTTAATAATATCAGCACAATTGTTGTATCATTGATTACTATCATAAATATATTACTTGCAGGACTCGTTATCTTTATTGAAAGAAGAAATATTGCTTCAACCTGGGCATGGTTGATGATATTTTTGTTTATCCCTATTTTAGGGTTTTTATGTTATTTGTTTTTTGGCCGGCAAGTGAAGAAAAAGAATTTTTACCACTTGTCTTCTGAAGAAGAAAGTTATCTCAAATCAGCAGTAGATGAACAAGTACAAAAGTTAAAATATAGTAATGAATTCAATAAAAATGATTTAATGAACAAACAAAATAAATTACTTTTAATGAATTTAAAGTCAGCGACTGCACTAATCTCAACAGATAATGAAATTGAAATTTTTAATGATGGTCAAGATAAATTCGATGCATTGTTTAGTGATATAAAAGCTGCTAAAGCAGAAATCAATATACAATATTACATCATCCAACCAGACTCCCTAGGATTGAAGCTTCGAGATGAGCTTCTTAAAAAGGCGAAGCAAGGTTTAAAAGTTCGTGTTTTGTATGATGAAATTGGTTCAAGGAAAATCAAATCTTCCTTCTTTAAAGAACTTGTTTCCAATGGTGGGGAGGTTGAAGTGTTTTTCCCGTCCTTTTTAAAATTAATTAATTTTCGAATTAACAATAGAAATCACCGTAAACTGTGTATCATTGATGGAAAAGTAGCGTACATTGGTGGTTTTAATGTCGGGGACGAGTATTTAGGAAAGAATAAAAAGTTCGGTTATTGGAGAGACACTCATTTAAGAATGAGAGGGGAAGCTGTAGATCATATTCAAGGAAGATTTATTTTAGATTGGTATCAAGCAAAGAGACAGTATAATCATCATATTGAACAATTTATGTTCCAAAGTAAGAAACATACTGGAAGTAGTCCGGTTCAGATCGTGGATAGCGGACCTCACTCTGAAACAGAACATCTTAAATACATGTATATTAAGTTAATCATGTCTGCAAAAAAAAGTGTATATATTCAGACTCCTTATTTTATTCCTGATGCAAGTTTTATGGATGCATGTAAAATGGCTTTATTAACTGGAGTTGATCTGCGAATTATGATACCTAATAAACCAGATCATCCCTTTGTATATTGGGCTACTTTGTTACATGTTGGGGAATTGTTAAAGTATGGGGCAAAAGTATTGTTATACGAGAATGGATTTCTACATGCAAAAACAATTGTAGTCGATCATGAAGTTGCTTCGGTTGGTACTACAAATATTGACATGCGCAGCTTTAAATTAAATTTTGAAGTAAATGCGATTGTTTATGATGAAAAAGTGGCTGAAAAATTATATGATATGTTTATTCAAGATTCATTGCAAAGTTCAGAACTAACACTTGAAAAATATAATCAAAGGTCGTTATTTATTAAATTTAAAGAAGGAGTATCACGTCTGCTTTCTCCTATTTTATAGATATTAATGAGGGTTAAAATATATTGGAACTGAAAGTAGTAAACATTGTTTTTTATAATTTTTATAAATAATAAAATGAAAAGCTCAACTATGTTAAACAATAAACTAGTAAGTTGCTGGTCAGTAGATTTCTTCCACAATATGGTGTTTGTTTAAAATAACGTTTGATCATTTAACAAAATTGCTATTTGAACAAATATTTCGGTTTTTAATCACATTTAGCCCTTTTTTTATTATTTAGACATCTGCACAGTCAAAACCATCAACAATGCAATAATATGTTGATGAAGGAGTGGTTTATTATGAGTAAATATTATGTAGCTCCCTGGAAAAGGGAAAGTATAAAAGATTGTAAAGATAAAGAAATATCTGTTAGTTGTGATTGTTGCCCCGTTGAAATTGATACAGTTTCTCCAGGATTTGATCTAGCCTGTGGTGACTCATTTAACATTTTTAACTCAAACATGGGAGTTACAATAATTGGAGAAATTACTTTAGAGGCAGATTCTGAATGTGGATTGAATGTAATCGTTACGGCAAATGAGGTGAATACTCCGTTAGAAATTCCTCCCTCGAATGATATGTCTACCCCAAATATTTTAAGTATTGCTTTTAAATGTGTAACTAATATTAGGGTTGAGTGTACTGGTACTGGGAACGGTTGTATAGGAAGTGCTGATTTTTCAATTATAGAAAGATGCATAACTAATGGCAAAGTTTTGAAGTAGAGTGGCTAAACTATACAGAAAAAATTTATTAATAAAAAGATTGATCAAAAAATGGTTTTCTTATTGAAACATAATGCGTTTTTATAAAAAAGTTTGATTATTTTGAACCCACCAGAATCCTATATTATCAATGAAATTTAATATTATTATACTAGTTTTGATCAATTTTTTTACATATGATCAAACTTTGTTTTAAATGATAAATCTTTCTTTTAAATTAACATATGTCCCATTTGTAGAATATAAGATTGATCGCTCTTTTTTTAAAACCACAGCACTAATAATATTTAATCTAAATCAATTGTTTTGATGCATCTTTTTTATAAACGGTTTATCTTTGTTTTATTAAATAGACTATAATTAAAAGAGGATTATATGTTCAATATATGGGAAATCTTAGAGACCAATAGCACTCTTAGCAGTGCTTTTTTATTTTGTTTTCAAAGTGATTTTTGATGAAATAAGTAAGACTTATGAATTAATCGTTAGTGAGTCATAATTTATTTAAGTTTATATTGTGTTAAGTTACATGACGTATAAAATAAAGTTCACTCCGTTAAATGGCATATAAATTCCTTTTTTTTATAAAAAATAACATAAAATCATGCGCGAGTTAAATATAGATGTTATAATATATAACATTAAGCTATAATCTATTTCCATTTTTAATTAAAGGAGGTAAGCTATGCATTTAACTCCACGTGAAAAAGATATGCTTCTGATTAGTGTAGCTGCTGAAGTAGCGAGAAAAAGAAAAGAACGAGGAATTAAATTGAATTATCCTGAGGCTGTAGCTATGATCACTTCAGAAATTTTAGAAGGTGCTAGGGAAGGAAAAACAGTAGCAGAATTAATGAGATTAGGGGGCAATTTCATTAAACGAGAAGATGTGATGGAGGGTGTGCCTGAAATGGTTCCAGAAGTACAAGTAGAAGCTACATTTCCAGATGGCACAAAGTTGGTTACCGTACATGAACCTATCCGATAATTAGGAGGATATATATGATACCAGGTGAATATCGATACTCAAATGAATCAATAGTACTAAACAAAAACCGAAAGACAATGGAACTGTTAGTTATTAATAAAGGAGATCGACCTATTCAAGTAGGCTCTCATTTTCATTTTTTTGAAGTGAATAGTGCACTTGAATTTGATCGTTATCAAAGTTATGGCATGAGGTTAAACATTCCAGCTGGAATGGCGATTCGCTTTGAACCTGGGGAAGAGAAACCTGTTCCCTTGGTAGAAATGGGAGGGATGAAGGTTGTTTATGGTTTAAATAATTTAGTGAATGGAAAATTGAAACCTTCTCCAGATCGTTCAAAGTTAATAGAAAAAATTGAAAAGTGGAAGGGGATTAAAACACTTGAATAATATTCCTAGATCACAATACGCCTCATTATACGGCCCAACAACTGGGGATTCTATTCGATTGGCGGATACTGAATTGTGGGCAACAATTGAGCAAGATCATACCGTTTATGGAGATGAGTGTAAATTTGGTGGTGGAAAGGTGATTCGTGACGGGATGGGGCAATCTTCCACTGCTTCACAAGGGGAAGGAGTGCTGGACCTTGTCATTACGAATGCAGTGATTTTGGATCACTGGGGAATTGTAAAAGCAGACATTGGTATTCGAAATGGAAAAATTGTTGGGATAGGCAAAGCAGGAAATCCACACACCATGGATGGTGTTGATGAAGGTATGATTATAGGTGCTGGAACTGAGGTGATAGCAGGGGAAGGTACCATTGTGACAGCTGGAGGAGTGGACTGTCATATTCATTTTATATGTCCACAACAAATTGAAACCGCTCTCGCTTCAGGAATCACTACCATGATTGGAGGAGGAACTGGACCTGCGACTGGAACCAATGCAACAACTTGTACACCAGGACCTTGGAATATACATCGGATGCTTGAAGCTGCTGAAGCATTCCCAATGAACCTTGGATTTCTAGGAAAAGGGAATAGTTCTCAACCTGAACCTTTAGTTGAACAAGTAAAAGCAGGTGCAATTGGATTAAAGCTTCATGAAGATTGGGGAACTACTCCTTCAGCAATCGATAATTGTTTGTCTGTAGCAGATGATTACGACGTCCAAGTTGCGATTCACACAGATACATTGAATGAATCTGGTTTTGTGGAAGATACATTAGCAGCTATAAATGGAAGAACAATACATACTTATCACACAGAAGGTGCAGGTGGTGGTCATGCACCAGACATTATAAGAGCTGCTGGAGAGCCCCATATTATTCCTTCTTCAACGAATCCGACAAGACCCTTTACGGTAAATACAATTGATGAACATTTAGATATGTTGATGGTGTGCCATCATTTAGACAGTTCAATTCCGGAAGATGTAGCGTTTGCTGATTCACGCATTCGCCCTGAAACAATTGCAGCAGAAGACATTCTTCATGACAGAGGAGTTTTCAGTATCATTAGTTCAGACTCACAAGCCATGGGTAGAGTAGGGGAAGTCATCATAAGAACTTGGCAGACTGCGGACAAAATGAAGAAACAATTTGGTGTTATAAATAATGAAAATCAATCAAATGCAGAAAATGATAATTTTCGAATTAAACGTTATGTTGCGAAATATACTATAAATCCTGCAATAACTCATGGACTCTCTCATCTAGTAGGTTCTGTTGAAGTGGGCAAGTGGGCGGATCTAGTTTTATGGAAACCTGCATTTTTTGGAGTGAAACCCGAATTGATATTGAAAGGTGGGATGATTACCTACGCTCAAATGGGTGATGCAAATGCCTCTATTCCAACACCACAGCCCTATTATGGCAGGAATATGTTTGGTTCATTTGGTCAAGCCAAACATCATTCCTCTTTTACCTTTATTTCTCAAGCTGCTTATGAACTAGGCATTCATAAAACTTTAAATTTAAAGAAACAAATTGCTCCAGTGAAAAATTGTCGCGGCATTGGTAAAAGGGATATGATTCATAATCATCATACGCCTAATATTAAGGTGAATCCTGAAACGTATGAAGTGAAACTAGACGGTGAAAAGATTAGCTGTGAGCCTGCTGAAATTGTTCCTATGGCACAACGCTATTTTTTATACTAATAAGGAGGAGTCAGAATGAATAGTGATTCAAAACTTTTATTTTACGTACAAATCTTAGATTCTGCACTTCCAATAGGTGGGTTCTCTCATTCTTTTGGTTTAGAAACCTATATTCAAGATGGAAAAATAAAGAGTTTAGAGGATCTTGAGAGTTTAGTACACTCGCAACTTCATCATTCCTTAGTTCGATTTGAAAGTTTAGGGATAAAAGGAATTTATGAATCGCTAGAGCAAAATGATTATGACAAAGTCTTCTTATTTGACAGAATTTTAAATGTTCAACGAGTAGCAAGAGAATCAAGAGAAGCATTGCTTAAAATGGGCAAGAGATTATTAAAGCTAGCTAAAACCATATATCCTTGGATGGATTTTCAACCAATTGAAAAGTTTTTTATTGAAAACAATAGTATCACATTACCAACGGTTCATACTTATGTAACCTACCATTTAGGGATAGATTTAGATGAAACGGTAAAAGGTTATTGTTATACAAATGTTGTAACAACTGTGAATAGTGCTCTGCGTTTAATGTCTATTGGTCAAACAGACGGGCAATTTATCATCAGTCGCTCAATACCAGTGATAGAAGAAGAATGGGAAAGTGTAAAGGACATGAATCCTGAATTATTGCATTCTTTTGCGCCTGCACAAGAAATATATGCTATGAACCATGAAACGTTATATTCAAGGCTATTTATGTCTTAAAAATAATAAGGAGTGATTTATTATGTGTGAAGGATCAAATCATACACATCATCAATGGGAAACCCCTGCAGCAGAAGCTAATCGTCCTTTTCGATTTGGGATAGGAGGACCAGTAGGATCAGGAAAAACAGAGTTAGTAGATAAACTGTCTAAACGTTTGAGAGAAAGGTATAGTTTAGCTGTAATTACAAACGACATTTATACTAAAGAAGATGCAGACATTTTAATAGGAAAAGGGGCTTTACCAGCAGAAAGAATTGTTGGAGTAGAAACTGGAGGCTGTCCTCATACAGCAATTAGAGAAGATGCTTCTATGAATTTTGAAGCGATAGAAGAGTTAGAGGAACGTTTTCAAGATTTGGATATTCTTTTTATAGAAAGTGGAGGAGATAATTTAGCTGCAGCATTTAGTCCCGAATTGGTGGATCGGTTTATTTACATTATTGATGTAGCTCAAGGAGAGAAAATTCCTAGAAAGGGAGGACCTGGGATTATAAGGTCCGATTTATTATTAATTAATAAAACGGATTTAGCTCCTCATGTAGGTGCAAGTTTGGAAGTTATGGATCAAGATACAAAAAAGATGCGAGGAAATCGTCCCTTTATTTTCTCCAATTTACTTCGTGAAGAAGGTGTGGATGAAATTGTTCAGTGGATTGAACAGCAATTAGAACTTAATAGTAATGTGATTGCTAATGGCTCTTAACCCCCTCCCTCATAAAATAAAAAAAAGGAAGAGTATACTAACAGGAAGATTTGAAGTGCGAAATGGTAGAACTACATTAGTGGATCGATTTCATCAAACCCCTTTAAAAATATCTAAAACACACGTACTTGAAAATACGAAACAACTATATATATGTGTAATGGATTGCTCACCGGGGATGTTAGATGGGGACGAGTATGATATTCAGATGGATCTTGGAGAACAGACAGAGGTATATTTAACGAACCAAGCGTATACTAAAATACATCCTTCACAAGGTAATGAGGTCAAGTTAAATCAGAGATTTGAATTAAAAAAGGGAGCGCTGCTAGAGTTTTTTCCTGAACCGACAGTTCCATTTGCTTATAGTCGTTTTCATGGAGAATCTACCTTTCATTTAGAAGAAGATTCATCACTTGTAACTAGTGAAATTTTAACACCTGGACGCATTCATTTAGGTGAACGTTTTGATTATGAATCGTTCACTAACACGATGAAAGTTTATCGTAAAAATAAATTAATTGCTTGGGACAGATTTCATTTAAATCCTTCAAAACATCAATTTGAAACGTGGGGCGCTTTTGAAAACTATACTCATATGGGTACATTTTGGATATTTTCCAAATATGTTAGTGAACACTTGTTACAGTTGATTCGTGATAGTTTGAGTGAATCTCCTAATATACTTGCAGGGGCTAGTTTTACTTGTGAACAAGGAATTTGTGTACGTATGCTGGGTTATAAAGCTTGGGAATTGCAGCAATGTAATCACAACTTATGGAGCTTTTGGAGAGAGTATGTTTATAAACAACCCGTTCCATTAATAAGAAAATAGTCAGAAAAAATCTTATGCCATTTTTAAGGTGTAAGATTTTTTTTGATGTACAAGTTTAATTGATTTTATTTTATTTACTACTGAAACTTTTTACCCTTATTTACCGTCTTTAAATCAAAGAATTGAAAAAGGGTGTGGAAGGTTATGAGATTTTTTATTACGTTAGTTTTCATCGTTTTATTGATTGGCTGCTCAGAACAAGGGCAGATTTCTGAGGTGCATATATCTAAATCCTTAGGATTTGGTATGTTTAACACGGAGAATTCACAAATTTATAGTGAGAGGGAAACTGTAGAGTTGTTTGAAAAAGTAATTTCTCTAGCTGAAAAAGAACCAGGAATTGTTAATATGGCATCACCTGAATTTAATATGAAAATGGTTTATACAGATTCTGAATCACAAGGATATTATTTATGGTTAGGAAGTGAAGGAAAGCGAAGTACATTAATGAAAATTGAAGAAACATATACCATTTATACTATACCAGAAAATATAAGCAAAGATCTAAGAGAGTTATTAATGAGTTCTGATATATTAGTTGCTTCTGAATTTAAGTCATAGTTTTACTAGAGATATTTTAGACAATCCTGAATCTTTTATATTAATTATGAATATATATGAAATTAAAAGAAAAGAAATGGGTGAATGTTGTGCGTGTTAGATCAGGGGCGATGGTATTCTTCTTAATTTCAGTATTAATGATTTCAGGATATACAGATTTAGATTCTATTGAAAACGTGCAATTAACTACAGATCCTTATACTGATTTTAAATGTGAATTAATTGTTGATTCTAACCTATTAGAACTGGCTAAGTCAGGTGAATTACCAGGAATAGATATTTCCATTGGGATGTCTAAGCAAGAAATATTAAATTCGTTTGGTAAGCCTGATCTTATTGGAAAAATGCATACTATATATTACAAATATGATGGATGCATATTCTACTTTGGGACTGGAGATCAAATAGGGGTGATGGATATAAAACTAAATATGTCTCCATCACAGTTAAAAGAGATAATAGGAGAGCCTGATTTTGAAGGTATCAGTCCAATTGATTCTTATTATAGCCTTATCTATTCCTTAGAAAATAACTATATGTTTTATATAGATTACAAAACAAAGGATAGTCCTGAAGGAATGTTACGTTATAAAATAAATTAACTAAATTTTAAGTCATAAATGAATTTGCAGTGACTTCATAAGATTAGACAAGTTACTCTATTAGGTAGTAAGTTAGGGCTGATTTCATTGGAATCAGTCCTTTTAGTGTTGCCTTAATATATTTGTGACTTATAAAAAAAATTTAAATATTTATATAAATAGATATATTTACTAAAAAAAGAATCTAAATCAAATAACTGTAATATATTACTTGTATAAATACAAAAATGATCATGATATCATGATGTAGAAAGATGTAAGCGCTTTCTTTATAATTATCTAAGGAGATGTTAAGTGATGAATTACTTAAAAATATTTCCAATTGTTTTGTCTTTAATTTTATCTATGTTTATCCCTAATGTAATAACAGGAAATGCTGCTGAAGGGGATGTGGTCATTAATGAAATAGCATGGATGGGTACAAATGTGAGCAGCAGTGATGAGTGGATAGAGTTATACAATAATACCAATTCACCAATTTCATTAGATGGCTGGTTTCTAAATGCCACTGATGGAACTCCAAGTATTCAATTAAGTGGGACGATTGCTGCTAATGACTACTTTTTGCTGGAACGAACGGATGATAATACGGTTTCAAATGTAACAGCAGATATAATTTATACAGGTGCATTAAGTAATGCGAGTGAAAATTTGGAGTTGAGAGATGACAATAATAACCTAGTAGATGTAGTTGATCAATGGTATTCAGGAGATAATGGTACGAAGGCAACAATGGAAAGAGTGAATTCAAAGTTAGCTTCAACTGAATTAAATTGGACAAATTCTAGTGCTGTTTACAATGAAGGCCTTGGTACTCCTAAACAATTAAATTCTGAGAAAGAACCCATTGATGATCCTGGAAGTACACCTGAATTGAGAAGTTGTAATACTACTGAAGAACAATTAAACAATGTTTCAAATGAAGTAGGAACAATTAACGTATATTTTAATAAATGTGCTTTAGAAGAATACGCTATTTTTCAAAATGTGGCTAATTATAACATCAATTTAGAAGATCGTTTAATTCAGCGATTAAATGAAGCTGCTAATCGTATAGATATGGCCTTATATGAAATTAATTTACCAAGAATTGTAGATACGTTAATATTAAAAGCTAATGAAGGAGTAGATGTTAGGCTGATTGCTGACTCTAAAAAAGCTGATGACCCAAATTATATAGAACGATTTGAATTAATGAGATTATATATAGAAAAAATGGTCAGAGGTCTAGATGGAGTCATTGGTACAGCTGATGATATAAATGTGTTCTCAGACTCCCCAATGTTTGTTGTTGAAGATGCCACAAAAAGAATAGAGTATGGATTACCTTCTAATTTTAGTGATTTTCCTGAGGTAACTGTTCAAGTTGGAAGTGCAGATCAAACAGGCCATATGTTTGTAGACGCTGAAGAAAAAGGAACTAACACATACTATTCACCAAATACTCAAATGCATAATAAGTTTGCAATTATTGATGGTCAATGGGTATTTACAGGAAGTTGGAACTTTACAGTAACAGGACTTTATGGTTCTGAAGAGAATATGGCAAATGGGACTTTAGATGGAAATCAACAGCATGTAGTTGAAGTAAATAGTGCAGAACTCGCTTCCATCTATGAAGTTGAATTTAATGAAATGTGGGGAAGTAATACACTTCATCCTGATCCTGTAAATGCTAACTTTAATACGCGAAAAACAGATAACACTACTCATAGTGTAGATGTTAACGGAGTAACAGTAGAAGTATATTTTTCAACTGGTGACAATGCGTTAGGTCGGGTTAAAGAAATTATTAAGAATGAAGCCCAATACAATACCTACTTTACGATATTTGCCTGGAGTGACCAACAAATATTAGATGAACTAAAATACAAATGGGAAGGTTCATATTCAGATTTACAAGGTACGCTAACTGGATTTGATGTAAAAGGTGTATTTGATTCAAGTTATTGGAATCAATGGTGGTCAGCAAGTGTTGATATGACTGGAAGAACTGCATCACAGTCAAGTGCCGGGAACCCAAATAATCGATGGGCAAATCCTGCTCCAGTTTATAAAGATAATGAATCTAGAAAGCTCCATAGCAAGACGATGCTAATAGATATAGACACAATTAGTGATCCAACTGTCATAGTGGGTTCTACGAATTGGAGTAATAATGGTAACAATGTAAATGATGAAAATATGTTAATTATTCATAGTGAAAAGATTGCAAATCAATTTTTACAAGAATTTAATGCACGATATCAAATCGCAGGTGGGCATATTAATTAAGGAGAAATACTATTTAATTTAATTCATTGGAGTAAAGACCGATAAAGGCCACTCTTAAAAGGAGTGGCTTTTTTAAGTTAATAGGTTAAATAATTACACAAATTAACTTGGATAAATCATATCAATAACCAATTATTCCTATTTTTAAGATGTATTTAAACAATAGGTTGTAAGTGTTTATTATTGAGATTTTATATAATTTAAAAAATGATGAAAGATTATGTTGAATAATTATGCAATTTGACGTATCATGTTAGTTATAACAAACTACTTTAAATAAAGTGATTATGATTTCTCTAAGACTGGTCCATATAGAAGTGAATAATAGGACACAGTCAGTATGTGAATTACGGAGTACATTAGTTTTTATCATTTATTTATATGAAAGGGCTTTCATAAAGAGAGGAGGATATTTTAATAACTGGTTTCAAATTCAATTAAGGAGGAGGAAATAATTTGACAATGATTAAAAGAGTTACTTTATCTAGTTCTATGATTTGGATGATACTTTTCATCATTTTGATCGCAATGATCGTTTCCACTTCAACAGAGGTACATGCACAAGAACGAGAAGGATATAAAATGATCGATCGGGGTACCTATAAGGTTTATGTTCCTGAAGAAGAAATTGTGGAGAACGAATCAAATTTAAATTCTTCTAATTTGAAATCTATAGATCCAAAGTCTACAAATCTAAAATCTACCAATTTAAGCAATAGTGTTGGA